>CAYUMU010000111.1:0-18465 GCA_964445985.1 uncultured Pirellulales bacterium
CCACCGCCACACCCACCACTGCGCACAGCCGCAGAGGGGTTATTGAGCAGTTACCATGCGAGCACGGCTGAAACGCCGAAGTTGTTTTTCATCAGTTACATAGTGTGCGGATGATGCTCTTTTTGGCTATCGATTGAAGTGGAGGCTTGGTCGTTGACAGAGCCACTCCCATCGCACTCCTCGCTTGCGCTCGGAGTGCCTGTCATCTGATGGGGTGCGCAGTCGGCATTCCCACGGTCAACGGCTCGATCTCTACTGTGGAGCCGTTCTTCCAATTCATACTGACAACGATCTTGAAAGTCTCGCAACCGATCGCCAATTACCCCGTCGTATTTCATGCGGAGTTGACCTTGTGGTCAATCTCTTTCAACGACCAGGGATGCCAAAGCGTGAATACCAGTCGTGGACCTTGGAGAACTGTTCGAGGTGGTACTGGAAGTCGGCAACGTTTGGAAAGTCCCCACCAACCTCTCGCTTCCACTGAGCGCAGGCCATAAGCGCATTGGAATAGCCGGTGGATGAGTTGGCAAAATGGAAGTAGCCAACCTTGCCACGGTAGAACTTCTTCCAGCAGGAACGGGCTGCGAACCAGGTCAGGGTTAGCTTGACCCCCTTAGCCCGCTGCAAGTCCGTCCAGGATTGTGCCACGTGCGCCTCGCCCGTATCCAATGAGTTGTATCCAATTTGCTCCCTTCAGGATGACAAAAGTGGATACAGCGGACAAGCGGCGATTTTCAGTGAATGATCGCAAGTTCTTACTTAACATCGACTTAGGAAGTACCCCTGGGCTGATTCGAACAGCCGACCTACGGATTAGAAGTCCGTTGCTCTATCCAGCTGAGCTACAGGGGCGTGTTGTCGATAGGGGTTGGTTTGGGGGGCTTTTTATCAGTTCCGCCGCTGGGTGGTCTCGCCAGCTTGACTCATTGTAGCGGGTGGGGTTCGAAGGCACTATCCTGGGGAGCGGTCGCCGTTGGGTTGTTCCAGGGAGGAGAGGCTGGCCCTGCTGGCGAAGGCGGTCGTCTTGTCCAATGGGGAATCTTTCCACGAGGATGTCATGCTTCGAGCTTCGTCTTCATGCGGCCCGCGGGGGCTGGCTGCCGTCGGTTGCGCCTGGTGTTGCCTTTGGGTGTTCGCCGCCGTGGCTGCGCCCCGTCGGACTACGATCCGGCGGCCCAATTGGAAGTCATGCGAAAGCTCGACCAGTTGCCAATCAACCAGGGCGTGCTGTTGGGTCAGGCACGCGTGTTGGGTGAATTCAATCAGGTGGCCAAGGACTTTCACCTGGATCGCACCGATCCGCGGGGTCGCGACTTTACCTTCAAAATGGTTTGGGCTGCTGAGCGGAATCGTGCCCTATTCTGCGGCGCCAACCACAACGTGCCGCACCGCTTGAACGATGTTTGGGAATTTGACCTGCCGGCCCTGGCTTGGATTCTGCTCTATGCTCCCGATAATCCGCGCGATTATGTGGGGCTGGGAAAAGATCATAGCGATGTGGTCTTTCAAGACGGAGTGTTTTTAACCAAGCGCGGCGGGCCAGCGATCATTGCCCACTCCTGGTGGGGACTTACCCATGATCCGAAGCGCAAGCGAATCTATGTGCAACGGTGGCATGACACTTTTTGTTACGACCCGGCCAAGAACGAGTGGGCCACATTGATAACAGGTGATGCCGACTCAGGAAACTTTTCTTACGGTCATGACGCCCGCTCTCCTATGTATTATGATCCGGCGAGCGGCCACGGATTGCTGGTCGAGTTCTCCACTAATCGGATTTGGGCCTTCGATCCCGATCAAGTGAAGTGGACGCTGCTTGCGCCCCAAGGCGATCCCCTGCCCGAGGGTAAGAAGCGTTTGGCGTTTGTCGATCAGCGGTACAACGTGCTGGTGGTGTTGCACGACACCACGGTCTGGGCTTACCGCTATCAATTGGCGCCGCCGCAGGCCGACCCCGTGGGCGGCTTGTCATCGCCTACTTCAACTCGGCCGTGAACTTGAGAAATTGAGCGTCGAAGTGTCTCAAGTTCGTTCCAAAGATCGAGGTGAAATCGGCGATCCGCTGCTGCGAATTATATTCACGAAAGTCGGGCCGTTCGGCCATGAGTGTCAGATATTTCGCGTACTCGCGAGGTCGGGTTTCTGACAGAAAGAATGTGAACGCCCAGGCTTCCGCGTAGGCCGCGGTGGCGTTGCGGCGAAAGCTCTGGTCGCCTGCAATCAATTCCGACAGCGAGTCGGAACCGCGGCTCGTCAAAATACGGCGGAACGATTCCAATTGAGGCCGATTGATCCGTTGGGTGCGCGAGGCGCCGGCTCGGCTGTTCCACACGCCGCGGGCTTCAAATAGCATTCCTAGTCCTTCGGCCACCCAACGCGGCGTAGCGCCAAAGCGGGTGTGGATGCCGGTGTTGAAGGCCGTTTGGTGGGTCGCTTCATGAATGATTGTTTCGGCATTGGCAAACCAGGCTTCGTTGTCGCGGCCGTCGGTGGCGTCGTAGAGGACCACGCGATTGGTCGTCGGCGAATAAAAACCCAGCGTACTGGTCGACATGCCAGGCATATATTTCTGTAGATAGCGTAGATATTCCGCGCGATTTTTCAGTACGATCGCCACCAGCGGAAACTCAACTTTCTTGAGCGAGAAACCTCGCACGGCAAAATAGCTTTGAAAGCCGCGGTATAGTTCGTCGAAGCGACTCGCCCAGGCTCTGCCCTGCCCGCGGGGATGCACCACCAGGTAGGGTCCGGCGGCGGTAACTTCAAACGCCGAGCCGAACTCTTGCTCCAGCGAATGACGCATGGCCATCGTGGTGATGGGCTCGAATTGCCGCGTGGTCTTCTCCACCTTCACGTCACGCGGGTCAAAGTCTAGCAAGCTGCCGTCGGGCCGGAGCAACGCGGCGAAACTATCGGACCACGCCAGCGGCGTCCCCTCCGCCATCCGGTCACCCTGCTTCACCTTAATCACGCCGCGATTGGCGTTGGCGGCCGCGAGCAAGCCCGGAAACATCATGGCGGCGGAGGCGATTGCCAACCCAATCATCAAACGCATAGCCGGCTTTCTGTGCGAGAGGTAGCGAGATGGCCGCGCAGCGTGAACCCCAGCAGAACTCCCCAGGAGGGGGCTGCACTGTGCGCGCGTGGTTCTCCAGCCTAAGCCTAGCTTACGATTCCGACCGTTCGACGAAGAATCGCCCTCCCGGCGGGGTTCCTTTCGCAAGCCAAAGTCGCCAGGGCTCTCGGAGTACGTCAGACGCGATCGATTCCGGAAATGAAATGGCCGAACTGGCTATTTTTCCACCTGCTCCTGGTATTATTGTCAGCCAAAGCCGCGCATGATGTTAACGGGGTATCCAACGGGGCGAATCATTCGGGCACACCACCAAAATGGCCGGAAACGCAACGGGAATGACGTATCTCGAAGAGCTCACGCTCCGCCTGGCGCAAGGCATGGACCGCATGCCCGAGGTGCAGCGGCAGCGGCATGCCCAATTTCTCATCGCCCGTCAAAACCCCGACGGCGGTTTCTCCGGCCGCGAAGGTGGCAGCGACCTCTACTACTCCGGCTTTGCCCTCCGAGGGCTGGCCATTTTGGGCGAATTGCAGGGCGAGGTGGCCGAGAGAGCCGCCCGCTTCGTGCGCAGCCGGCTGGGCGGACAAGAGGCGATCATCGATCTGCTCTCGCTGCTGTATAGCACCATGCTCCTCGAAACCTCGGCCGGCATCGCCCCGTTGGCTGATATTCCCGCCGGCTGGCAGCAGCGAATCGCCGCGGAGTTCGAACGCTTCCGCCGCGAAGATGGTGGCTACGCCATGACGGCCGAAGGCCATTCCAGCAGCACCTATTACACCTTTCTGATGTTGCTCAGCCTGCAACTGCTTGGCTGCCAACCGCCTGAGCCCCAGCGGATTGTGGCCTTCGTGCGTTCGCGTCGCCGCGAAGATGGCGGCTTTGTGGAAATGGGACCGATGAAACGCAGCGGCACCAACCCCACGGCCGCCGCGGTGGGCACGCTCAAAATCCTGGGCGGCATCGACCACGAGATCCGCGAAGGCGTGCTCGATTACGTGTGCAATCGTCAGAACGACGAAGGGGGCCTGGCCGCCAACACGCGCATCCCCTTCGCCGACGTGCTCAGCACCTTCACCGGCCTGCTGACGGTAACCGACCTCGATGCAGCCACGGAGCTCGACCTGCCCGACGCGCGAAAGTTTGTGGAGACCTGCGCGGCCCAAGCTGGCGGCTTCACGGCCGGTCTGCTTGATGAAGTGGCCGACGTGGAATACACCTTCTACGGCCTGGGCGCCACGGCGCTATTGAACGTGGCGGAGAACCCGGAGTAGGATGCCGTGGCGCGTGGCGGGATGGAACCGGGCAGAACTGTCGTCGGAGACGCTACGATGAATCAAAGTGGAATCGCCGCTGCCGCGCTCTGCGCCGCGAAATGTTTGGCGTTCTTGTTCACGCTGGCGCTGGTCTCGGTGTTGGCCTACTTCACCTATGGCGGGGGGATCGCGCTCGCTGTGCCCTGCTATTTTGCCCTGTTCATGTTGATAGCGGTCTATCTCGGACAGGATTCGCGTCGTGCAGAAGCGTTCGCCCTCGCCGGCTTACGGCTCTTGCTGTTGTGGCAGTTGCTGGCTACCGGCGTTCTGATCCGATCGAGGTTGGTGGCCGAACATGTGTTGGTGAGGTTGCAGCAATACGAAGCAGCCCATGGCGGCGAACAGCCCGAGACGCTGGAAGAAATGAATGTCTCGATCGCTTGGGCGAATGTTCGTTACTTGAGTGGGTACATTTACTTTTGGTCAGGAAACCGTGGCGCTCCCCATCTGTTTTCCAGCGATGGCAAGTGGGAATACTACGACGACTAAGGGCGAGCCGAAGAACAGCTTCCGGTCATGCCGTTCGCTTCCTGGCTAAATGGTGTTTGCAGAGTTGAATCCGCTGCAACTGGATTCCCGCCCCCGTCTTCACGAGGGCAGGCTCTTCGCGGGAAAGACGGAAATGTGGGAGACATTCAACCAACTAAGCCTTCAAACTCGCCGTGGCTAGCGTAAGCTGCTTCAGCCGGGCGGCAACCGGCTGGGCGCCAATGCCGGGCGTGGGGGCGGCCTGCACATGGGGAATGCCTGAGGGGTCGGGCGTGAGCTCCAGCGGCGGGTCGGCCAGGTCTTCGTGATAGAACCGGCTGGAAGGAAAGATGTCGGCCGGGTAGGTAAAGTTGTCGAGCGTCGCCAGGGCCGTGCAAATCCGTGCCCCCACGGCGCTCTCCAGCATGCCCCCCACCCAGCAGGGAATGCCGGCCGTTTGGCACAAGTTGTGGATCGCCACGGCCGGCGTCAATCCGCCCACGCGGCCTGGCTTGATGTTCACATAGCGGCAACTCCCCAGCTCGATGGCTTGGCGCGTGCGGTCGAGCGACGTGATGGTTTCGTCCAAGCACACCGGCGTGCGAATCGCCATTTGTAGGTGGGCGTGATCGATCACGTCGTCGTGCTGCAACGGTTGCTCGATCATCGCCAAACCAAACTCGTCCACCGCGCGGAACAGTTCCAAATCGCTCAGCCGATAGCCGCTGTTGCAATCGATGTGAAACACTTGCTCGGGAAATGCCTTGCGCACCGCCGCCAGCATCGGCCGATCCCAGCCAGGGCGGAACTTGAGCTTCACCCGAGGGAACCGCTGCGCCACCGCGCCGCCAATGCCTTCCAGCAGGTCGTCGATGGAATCCATCACGCCAAAATCGGCGCCTACCGGGATGCGATCGCGGGTGGCCCCCAGCAACTTATGCAGCGGCAAATCGCGCCGCCGCGCTTCGAGATCCCACCAGGCCGTATCGAGGGCCGCCTTGGCAAAGGGGTTGCCTTTGAAGTGAGCCAGGCGAGCTTGCAGGGCTTCGCCGGCAGCGATGTCTTGGCCCAGCAAGGCCGGGGCCAGCCATTGTTGCACGCAATGAAACACGCCCGCGGCCCATTCGGGGCTGTAGCACGGGGCGGCAAACGGCGCGGCTTCGCCCCAGCCGGTGAGCCCTCCGCCGTGCATCGCGACCAGCACGCTTTCAATCGCGGCGTCTTCGCCATAGGCGGTTCGCCAGGGGTAGATCAGCGGCATCGCCACATGGTAGATGTCGATGGATTCGATCCGCACGGGGGGCATGCCTTGCAGGGAAACAGGGGAGGCGAAGGGCAAACGCTGGAGCCTGCGATCAACTATTGCTTTTCGACCCACACCGGCGGGGGCTGGATCTCTTCGGCAGGGCGATTGCCACAGTCGGCGCGGCCGCTGCCAGCCAACCGGCTAATGGCGCGCACCGTCATGTCGGTTTCGCAAACGATCTGGCAGCTCAGCCGGATGCCGACCAAACCCCGGGCGGTCAGCAATTGCTGTTCGGCCGCGGTTTGCATTTCCGGCTCGCCCTCGACAAATTCCACCCGGCAGGTGGTGCAGCGAGCGTTGCCTCCGCAGGCATGCAGTTGATCGAGACCCGCTTCGTCTCGCAAAGCCAGCACCAGCCGTTTTTCGCGGGGTACTTCGAACGTGCCAATGCCTTCGACGGTGAGCTGGGGCATGAGAAACTTTCCCTGGTATGAGGAACTTCGCCCCGGTGGGCGGTTGCTGCGAATTGCCTGTAGGTTGTGATCGTACGACGATGTCGCGGAGAACGCAAAGGGGGACGGCACTTGGTTGCATGCGTTCGTTGCAGAGCCTGCCATGCACCGCGTAAAATCAGCCCGCCGGTTCATCCATTCGCCGATCCGGATCTCACCTCTTAAGTAGAGGAGTTTAATCATGGGCAGCGAGTTCAATCCGATCGAGGGCAGTCCCAGTCCGGCAGAAGCGACACCCGTTGTGGCCGGGCGGTTGGCGACTCCGGCGCCAACGCCCGTGGTCGGATATCCTCAAGGCGCTAATCCTTCTGGTTCCTACTCGGCGAAGAGCCCGTCCACCAATCCTTACGCGGCCCCGCATGCGCCGTTGGCCAACGTGGAGCCGCAGCGCGATTATCTGCGAAGCGTGGCGGCAGGCCAGAAACGGGTAATCTTTGCCCTGGCGGCGCAGCTCTTGAGCAGCGTTGCGCTGGTTGCTCTGGCGTCCAGACTGCCCCTCGCGGCGGGCCTGATCGGCATCGTCGTCGGCCTCACGGTCGCCTTCCTGGCGATTTCGCTATCGATCAAGGTCTATGGCCCGGTGCGTGGCGTGGCGCTGGGAATCTTTACGCTCGTGCCCTGGTTTGGGTTGTTTTTCCTGCTGGTCATCAACGGCCGCGCCACCGGCATTTTGAATTTGCACGGAATCCACGTGGGCTTTCTGGGCGCAGATACCAGCAGGATCTAGCCACGGCCTGATAAGCAGGTCGACAAATCGCCCGCCGCATCTAACTATCGCCGCACGGCAAATGGAACCGCTGCTCGATAGACTCCGCTTCTTCCCAGGCTGCGGCGGCGAATTCACTTTGGCCGATCAGGTCGAGATTGGTTCCTTGGCGCCGCAGCACGCGAGCCAGGCTTACCCACCAGCCAACGCTGGGGTTCCACTCCGAGACCGTAAGTGGGCGGAGGAACTCGCCCGCTTTGCGCCAGGCTTTCGTGGCCTGGGCGTAGTCGTGCTGGTGTTCACGTAACTGGGCGAGGACTTTCCACCACCGGCTTTGCTCATAGTTCAGGATCGAGCCGAAGCCGTTCTTCAGCATGTCATCCAGCATGCAACGCGACTGATTGAGTATCTCCTGCGCCTCGTCGAGGTCGCCTCGCACCAAGGCGCAGCGGGCGAGGTCCGTATCGAGTCGAATATAGAATTGATGATGTTCTCGCATCGTTTCCGAGGCCGCGACGCTGGCTCGCAATTCTTCCAGCACTTGCTTGGCTTCTTCAGCTTGTCGCGTGTCGAGCAAGTAGCAGGCCAGCGAGTGCGTGCAAGCGCCGAATGCCAACTCCAGGTCCATTTCGCCCAGCCAGGTCCGCTCTGCAGTCGAGGCAATTCGAGCGTGTTCGACCGCGCGATCCGGCTGATTCAAGTAGTCATGGATGCCGGCTGCGCGCAGATGCAAAGCGGAGACGCCTCTTGCATCGAAATCTGAGTGTTGCTCCAATTCGTAGATCTTGTGTAAGGCCGCGTCCCATTCACCTTGCCACTTCAATGCTTCGAACTCGTCGACGATTTTATCAGCGGCGGTCGGCTCGGGTGGCTCCATCTCCGACAGCAGCTTGAGCATCTCCGCGGTCAGTCGCTGAAAGGCGGCTCCATCCTGGGAACTCATGGCCTCGGTGAACTGTTCGATCTTTTCGATGAACTCAGCCGGCACTTCCGGTCCTTGATCGTGCTCGTCCATTGTTCGCCCTATAGGTTCAGACGATCGTTCCCTTACGGAATGACACCACCTCTTTAGACGGCATGCGCTGCCAAGAGTGCCATCGCGACGGTTGGCTATTCATTCCGCCCGCAATCACGGGCGGGACGCCCGTGCCACGGGGTTCGGTCACCCTTTGATACCCCGCAGCACCGCCCACATGTCCTGGCGCCAAGCGCAATCCACTTGGGCAAAGCCGGCTTCGCGAAAGTAGTCAAGCTGCTCGCCGATGGTCTGGTGACAGTCGTCGCCGCTGGCGCGAGGTTCGGCGTACCGGTCGATGTTGCGGGCTTTCCACTGGTGGAGCGCGTCGTGGAATGATTCGGCAATTTTGCCTGCGGCCACCATGCGATCCATGTGGCGACCCCAGGTTTGCATTTGGGCCAGGTAGGCGCCGTCGTCTTCATCGCGAATTTCGTCGCCGTTGACCAGCAGTCCGCCGGGCGACAACGCCGCATGGCAGCGGGCGTAAAGCTGCGATTTCTCGCCGGCATCCAAATGGTGAATGGCCGACATGCTCACAATGGCCGACGGCGCTCCTGTCAGCAGGCTGTCCCAGTTGGCCTGCAGCTTCGATATGCCAGTAGCCGCCCGTTCGCCGAAGGGGACCAAACGCTGCTGGGCAATCTCCAAAGCCGGCTCGGCCTGATCGATCACCAGCACCCGCGCGGCGGGTGACGCCGTAAGAATCTTCTCGGCCAGGCGACCGGTGCCGCCGCCCAAATCGACCACGTAGGCTTCGTGCTTGCCCGAGAGTAGGTTGCTAACGAGGAATTCTTGCAATTCAAGATAGTGAGGATGAACGTGCTCGGCCGAGGCGTCGTAGCCGGCGGCCAATTCGTGCTTGTTCCAGCGGTATTCGGTCACGAGGGTCCGTTCCTATTATGCAGGTTGTTTCGACGTTATACGCCTGAGCAGCGTCAGACCTAACAGGACCGCGGCCTACCCTTTCGAGTTCGCGACTTAACTCCGCCCCATCACCCCCACCCCGCCCTCCCCCGTCGATGCGGAGGAAGAAAGAGTCTGCGAGCGGCGGAGTTGCCCACAAGCGGCGTTGATTTTATCGCCCTTGCGGCGCCGCACCTGCACGCGAATGCCGCCGTGTTCGAGCGTGGCGATGAACCGTTCCACGTCGTCGTCGGCTGGCGTGCGGTAAGGCAAGCCGGCGACCGGGTTGTAGGGAATCACGTTGAGCAGGGCTTCACGCCCGCGCAGCAGTTGCACCAATTGTAGGGCATGGTCCACGCTATCATTCTCGCCCGCCAGCAGCACGTATTCAAACGTGAGCCTGCGGCCCGTTCGCTGAAAGAAAGCTTCGGCGGCGGCCAGAATGGGAGCTAGGCCCGTCTTGGCGTTTACCTTCACCAGCCGGTCGCGGAGGTCGTCGTTAGGGGCGTGCAGCGACACGGCCAGATGATAGGGAATTTGCAGCTCGGCCAAACGGTGGATAGCCGGCGGCAGGCCCACGGTGGAAATCGTAATCCGTCGGGCACTGATGCCCAGGCCGGTGGCGTCGCTGGCATCGCCCAAGGCCGGCAACAGGTTGTCGAGGTTGGCCAGCGGCTCGCCCATGCCCATCACCACAATGTGGCTCAGGCGTTCGTCGGCCGGCAGCAACCGGTTGAGCTGCAATACTTGCTCCACGATTTCGCCGCGGCTCAGGTTGCGGGCCACGCCATCGAGCCCGCTGGCGCAAAACACGCAACCCATCGCGCAGCCAACCTGCGTGCTGATGCAAATGGTGCGTCGCAGGGGGCCTTGCCGCAGCAGCACGCATTCAATCTGGTTGCCGTCGGGCCATTGCAGCAGCAGCTTTTCGGTGCCGTCTTCCGAGGTGAGATGGGCGGCGGTTTGAGCCGTCCACAGGGTGAATTCCGCGGCGAGCGCTTCGCGGAGGGCCTTGGGAAGATCGCTCATTTCTTCAAAGCTGCCGACCCTGCGTTCGAACACCCAGCGACGAAGCTGGGCAGCCCGATATTTGGGCTGACCCTGCTGGGCCAGCCAGGCTTGCCAGGCGGGGAAATCGAGTTGCAAGAGATGTTGCACGGAGCAGCGCTGAGGGGAAAACGTGACACGATGGAGAACGGCAGTTTTCATTGTGGCCGGGCCAGGCCGAGTTTCCAAGGGGCCGGCACGCTGGCCAGATATTTGCAGATAGTGCGCAGCCGCGGCCGTTTGGCGATCCTCCACCCGGAAGGTACGCACGGGGTGCGTACCCTTGCTGCCTTATCTACCTTAGTTTAACTGACCCGCCTGGGCGCGCTGAGGGGCACCGCGTCTTGGATGGCTGCTTTGCGGCAGGCGGCGACGAGGCCGGCGGCGTCGAGGCCCAGGTCGGCCAGGAGTTCGGCCCGTTCGCCGTGTTCGATAAAGCGATCGGGGATACCGAGGCGGCGGACGTGGCTCACATCCACGCCGGCGTCGACGGCCGCTTCGATCACGGCGCTGCCAAAGCCGCCTTGCAGGCAGCCTTCTTCCACCGTCAGCACAAAGGGACTGTCGGCAATCGCGGCCAGAATGGTTTCGGTATCGAGCGGTTTGATAAACCGGGCGTTGACCACGCCCACATCAATGCCGTCTTCGGCCAGAATTTCCACGGCCTGCATGGCGTCGGCCAGGAGGGTGCCGCACACAATCAGGGTGCCTTCGCGGCCGGTGCGAATGACTTCGGCGCGGCCCAACTCGACCGCGGCCGGGCGGCGGTCGATCTTGACCGCTTTGTCTTTGGGGTAGCGGATGGAAACGGGTCCGTCGTGGGCCAGCGAGAAGTCGAGCATGAGCTTGAGGTCGAGCTCGTCGCCGGGCGCGGTGACCACCATGTTCGGGAACACCCGCATGTAGGCCAGGTCGAACACGCCGTGATGCGTGGGGCCGTCGGGGCCGGTCAGGCCGGCGCGGTCGAGCAGGAACGAAACCGGCAGGTTCTGCAGGGCCACTTCCTGAAAGATCTGGTCGTAGCTGCGTTGCAAAAAGGTGCTGTAGATATCGACAATCGGCCGCAAGCCCGCTTTGGCCTGGCCGGCGGCAAAAGCCACGGCGTGCGATTCGCAAATGCCCACGTCGAAGAACCGCTCGGGGAACTGGTCGCGAACCGTTTCGAGCTTGTTGCCCTGGCACATGGCGGCGGTGAGCACCGTGACGCGCGGGTTGCGTTTCATGGCGTCGAACACGGCGTCGCTGGCCGCATGGGTATAGGTTCGCGACGAGCTTTTCTGAATGGAAATCACGCATTCCCGTTCACGCTGGAACGGGGCGGGCGTGTGGAAGAACACGGGGTCTTCTTCGGCCGGTTTGAAGCCTTGGCCCTTGTTGGTGATCACGTGCAGCAGCACGGGGCGGTCGGCCTTCTTCACCATTTTGAGGTAGCGCCGCAGCTCGGGCAGGTTGTGGCCGTCCACCGGACCCACGTAGCGAAAGCCCAGCTCTTCGAACAAAATGCCGCCTTGGAGGCCGCTTTTGAGGCCCTCTTTGATTTGCCAAAGCAGCTTTTCGGCCGAATCGCCCACCAGGGGCACGCCCTTGAGCAGGCGGGAAACCTCGTGCTTGAGGCCCCGGTAAACGGGGTTGTTGCGAAGGCGGTCAAGGTAGTTGGCCAGCCCCCCCACGCGAGGGCAGATCGACATTTTATTGTCGTTGAGCACCACGATCAGGCCCTGCTGCCGCATGCCGCCGGCATTGTTGAGGGCTTCGAACACAATGCCCGAGGGGAGGGCGCCGTCGCCGATCACGGCCACCGCGTGGCGTTTGCTGTCGCCCACGAGGTCGTCGCCCGACTTGAGGCCCATCACGCTGGAAACGCTGCAACCGGCGTGGCCGGTCATGAACAGGTCGTATTCGCTCTCGGCCGGATTGGGGTAGCCCATCAGACCGCCCTTGGAGCGGATGCTGGAAAACCGCGGATACCGGCCGGTGACCAGTTTGTGGGGATAGATCTGATGCCCGGTATCCCAGATCAGGCGATCGCGGCGAAAGTCGAACGAGGTATGCAGGGCCAGGCAGAGCTCGACCACGCCCAGGTTGGAGGCGAAGTGGGCACTCTTGGCGTTGACCAGGTTGCAGAGCACCTCGCGCATTTCGACCGCCAGTTGTTCCAACTCAGCGAGCGACAGTCGTCGCAGGTCGGCGGGCGATTCAATTTTGGAGAGCAGATCGTCCATCAGCGGTCCCTTTGGATTACAAACTGGGCTAGCGCTTCCAAGCCATCCGTTTGGGGAGCCAGCACGGCCGTGGCAGCCAGCGCCCGATCGGCGTAGGTCTTTGCTCTGGCCAGGCTTTGCTCCACGCCCAACAGGCCGGGGTAGGTAAGCTTCCCGCGGCCTGCATCCTTTCCAACGCGTTTTCCCATCGCGTCTTCGTTCCCGAGCACGTCGAGGACATCGTCCATCACTTGAAACGACATCCCGAGGTTATAACCGTAGTTCTCCAGCGCATCCAACCGGTCTGGCTCGGCTTGCGCGCAAATTCCGCCCAAACGGGCTGACACCGCGAACATGGCCGCCGTTTTACGGGCGTGAATGGCCGCCAGCCAATCGGCCGACCCTGCCTGATGTTCGGCCGCGAGGTCGTCGGCCTGACCGCCCACCAAACCGGCCGCGCCCGCCGCCTGAGCCAGGGCCGCACAGCCGGCCGCCGCGGCCGCGGGGGGGCGGACATGTTGCGCAAGCACTTCAAAGGCAAGAGTTTGCAACGCATCGCCCGCGAGAATGGCCGTGGCCTCATCGAACTGCTTATGGCAGGTGGGCCGGCCGCGACGGAGGTCGTCGTCGTCCATCGCCGGCAGATCGTCGTGAATCAGCGAATAGGCGTGGATCATTTCCACCGCGCAGGCCGCCGGCAGGGCGAGGGTTCTGTCGGCCTGGCAGGTTTCGGCCGCCAACAGCACCAACATGGGCCGCAATCGCTTGCCGGGGGCCAACAGGCTGTAACGCATGGCTGCCCGCAGATTGGCAGGGCACACGCGGCCGAGCGCGTCGGGCTGGCTTTCAAAGGCGGTGTACCGGTCGAGGGCGGCATCGGTATCGCGCCGCGCCGCCGCGGCGTACTGGTGCAGATCGAAAGAAGCGGAAGTTTGGGGCATGATTCGCGAGCGTGCCTACAGGGCGAGCCGTTGACTGGCGGGAAGCGGACTAAAGTTTCTCACCGGCGGCGGTTAGCCTCACTCCCATCTCCGGGCTCCATTTGCGGCCACGCAGGGGCCAAGGGGAGCCGGCGCACCACCTCCTAAGAGGGATGCGCCGCTATGAGTTAGGGCAGGCACAGTCATCAATTCTAAATCAGCGCCACCGCGGCGTCCACGACTTGAAACCGAAGGAAAGCCGACTTCTGCCCGGTTTACATGACGAAATGCCGCCAGCGGGCTTACTCATCCATTATCCCCTCGCTATTTCCGTGGGGAAATGGGCGTGCTGATGGTTTTGCCCAAGATCGGGGGTGGAAACGGGGTAAGCTGCCGGCGACTTTGACGGCCATTCCCGATTTCGCGGCGTTTGCGGACGGAACGCCGAGAACCCCGCCCCAGTCGCGGCCGATATGGCTAAACTGAAGCGAGTCGCCCCGCCGGTCGCTGTGCGGCATCCCGCTTTGGGTTGTCGGTTCCGCCGGTTTTCCTCTCGCAACCTTTGGCAACGATGCTACGTAAGTACGACCATTCGGCAGCAGCATGCGCCGAGCATCCGGCCCACAAGACCCGTAATCGGTTCGATTGACCGTGAATGATTCTGAATCGCCGCAGGATGAAGAAATCCGCCCGGCAGCGAGCTCGTCACCGCGGGTGCGCGTCATTTCCATGCTGGCCGTCGCCACGGTGTTGCTGGCGGCGCTGTTGCCGGTCCTGCGGTCGACCACGCCCGTGAGCCGGTTTCGGGGCGATATCGATAGCCGCTCCACCAAGGAAGTTGTGCAGGCGATTGCCCTGGAGTCGATCACCGGGCTGTGGTTCTTGGCCGTGGGAGCGGCGCTGGGCAGTTTTTTGAATGTGGTGGTGTACCGCATGCCGCGGCGGGAGTCGGTGATTTGGCGGCCGTCTTACTGCCCTCGCTGCCATAGTCCGATTCGCCTTTCCGACAACTTGCCGATGTGGGGGTGGGTGCGATTGAAAGGTCACTGCCGCGATTGTTGGCTGCCGATCTCGCTGCGTTATCCGCTGGTGGAACTGGCCCTGGGCTGGATGTTTTTCGGCCTGGCGCAGTGGGAACTGCTCTCGGGCGGGGCCAACTTGCCGGTGCGGGAGATCCATCGGCTGGCCGGGGCCATGTATGTGCTCTGGGATCCCCACTGGCAACTGATCGCCATCTTTTGTTTTCATGGGCTGCTGGTGTTTATGCTCTCAGGCTGGGCCCTGATGGCGTGGGACGGTCGCCGGCCCCCGTGGTATTACGCCGCCTTTAGCATCGCGGCCGGAGCGCTTTTGCCGCTGTGGAAACCCTACCTGCATCCGTTGCCGGCTTGCGATGTAAACGCTCTGCAATGGCTGAATGTGCATCTTTCGGCCGGCCCGCAACTTACTTCGGCGGCAGGCATTGTGGCGGGCGCGCTCTTGGGCTGGTTGGGGTCGCTCTCCGACTCGCTCCGCTGGAGAGAAGCCTCATCAGCCCGCTCCATCTATCCCAGTTCCCTCAACTCGATCTTTGCCATGGCCATGGTGGGCGCCTTTTTGGGATGGCAGGCCGTACTGTGGGCAGGGCTTATCACGAGCCTGATTCAACTGCTCGCGCGGTTAGAAGCTCTGTGCCTCTCGCCAGAATTGTCGCGAGAACGATATCGGGAAGTTCATCCAGACGTGAATCCAGAGGCCGATCGAGAGACACTCGGCGAAACGCCTCCGGTTCGCCCTGCTCGCTTGGCACGGCTGGGCCGCATGCCGTGGGTGGCGGCGCTCGGCATTGGCGCTTTTATCACGCTGCTCGGTTGGCGATGGCTTTGGGCCGCGAAGTTGATGCCTGAAGGACAGCCTGGGTGGTGGATCATCGCTCTGCCCGCAGGCATGCTGCTGATGAACTGGATGGCCCAGGGCATGGGCAATCGCATGCCGGCGCCGCCTTGCCCAACGCGGCCTGCCGAGCCAAGTTCTGTTCCCCACCCCGCAAGCGAAGAACTCCCATCGCTGCCCGAGGCGCCACTGCCACCGGAAACTCCGCCCACTTCCGACGAAATGCCGACAATCGATTACCCCGAGCGCAATTTGGATTAAACTGTCGGCAATCTGCTTTCGCTCGCCGCCCCGCTGCTTTGCCAGGAGAACCCTTCATGATCCGCCATCCTCGACGGCAATTCTTACTCGACTCGGGCCGCATGCCTGGTGGCCCTGGTCGCTGCAGGTGGAATTGCCGGCCGGCAAGCAGACGATCCTGGCCCGAGCGGTCGACGCCCTGGGCCGCAGCCAGCCTACCGAAGGCAGCATCCGCTGGAACCCCAGTGGCTATGAATGGAATGGCGTGGAACCGGTTACGGTGATGGTGAACTGAGCGGCCGAAATTCTTCTTCGATTCGATTCCCCGCGATCAGGAACGTCCTTCATGTTGCACGGCTCACTCACGCGCCGCGAGGCCCTGCGCCAAACCCTGGCGGCCTCGGCCGGCTTGATGCTCAGCGGCGCGGTCGCCTCGTCTGGCAATCCAGCGCGAGCGGACGAAGCCGCGCCGGCGAAGCCGTTTCGCGTGCACGCCTGGCAGCGTGACGAGCGCAACCCGGTGCTGCCTCCCAGCGCGGCGACGTTCGATGCCACGTGCTGCATGAACCCCTTCGTGCTTCGCCGCGACGACGAGTATTGGCTGTTTTACGCGGGCGGCGACAAGGCCGGCCATCGCCGGATTTGCCTGGCCACCACGCCGGTGGATGATCTCACCCAGTGGAAGCGCCGCGGCCCTCTGTTCGATCTGGGCGGCAAAGACAGCTTTGATGAAACGTGGTGCGTGCTCCCCTGCGTGCACCGCATTGGCAACCAGTGGCATCTTTATTACACCGGCCGCAGTTCCCAGCGGGGGGCCGGCTTGCAAGGCTTTTGGGGGATGGGCCTGGCCACCAGCGACGACCTGGTCACTTGGAAGAAAACGTCGGTCGAGCCGATTTTGCGCGGGGACGGTTTCGAGCGTTGGCCGCACAATCGCGGCATTGCGGGCGGCGGCCGCATTATCGAAGTGCCCGATCCCGATCCCCTTAAATCCAATGCCGCTGGCGTGCTGTACCGCATGCACTACACGTTGCCCACCGGCACGCCCAGCAAAGACCTGATCGTGGATCAGGCCAAGCACGCGGTGATTGCCGACAGCCGCGATGGCCTGACCTGGTTCGACAAGCGCGTCCTGCTCAGTCCCCGGCTGGAAGCCAACTACGAAAACGCCGCCGCCATCGCCCTGAATGTGTGGAAGGAGGGCGACGCGTGGAGGGCCATCTACGGTGGGATTGGCACGCGGTTTGGCGCCTATAGCATCTGCGAAGCCGAAAGCGCCGACGGCCTGGTTTGGCATCGCGGCCAGCCGGGCGAAAACCTGGCCATTCCTCCGCGGGGCAAGGGCTGGGAAAGCCGCATGACCACCTACCCCAACGTGATCGAAGAAAACGGCCGCCTGCGGCTGTTCTATTGCGGCAATGGCTACGGTTCCACTGGCATTGGCACGGCCATCGCCGACAAACTCTCGTAGGGCCACGGCCCGCGTCGCCACGATCATCTCTCATTCGATAAGGTCGCCGCCCATGAAACGCTCTTTCTGCTCCGCATTGATCTGTCCATTGATTTTGTCGGCGATTTCCTTGGCCGAGGACCCGGTCGCGCGCTTCGGCGCGATGTCGCCCGAGGAAGTGCGCGCTTACGAGATCGAGGTGATGCGGAAGGTGGCCGACCTGGCGCTCATTCCGCCCAAGCTCAACACTTCGCCGCTGCCCGAGTACGACTACGACCAACTCGATTACGGCATGACGATCGGCATTGACCGGACGCCCGGCGGACGCCTTTGGGCTGCCTGGGTGGCCGGCGAAGATGGCCCCAAGGCATTCATGCTGGCGGCCAGCAGCGACGACGACGGCGAGACCTGGTCGAAGCCGCGGCTGGTGATCGACAGCCGCTCGAAGAACTATCCCATTCCTCGCAGCGTGATCGTGGGCAATTTATGGACCGATCCCCAGGGCCGGCTGTGGTTCTTCTTCGATCAAACCATGAACCACTTCGATGGCCGCGGCGGCCTGTGGGCCACCCGTTGCGACAACCCGGACGACGACGAACCGAAGTGGTCGGCCCCCCGCCGCATTTGGCATGGCTCGATGCTCAACAAGCCCACGGTGCTGGCTTCGGGCGAATGGATGTTGCCGGTGCAATTGCTCACGCACAGCCACGGCATCGGCCCTTTTGCCGGCATTTTCCCCGAGCTCGATCCGCTGCGCGGGGCCAACGTGTTTGTGTCGAACGATAACGGCGAAACCTTCGAGCGGCGCGGCGCGGTGCAATTCCCCGAGCCCGACTGGATTGAGCATCGGATCATCGAACGCAAGGATGGTTCGCTGTGGATGCTGGCCCGGACCAGGCAGGGCATCATGCAAAGCACCTCGACCGACGGCGGCCGCACCTGGTCCACGCCGTCGTTCCCCGAGGGCGTGAAGCACCCCTCGGCCCGCTTCCACGTGCGACGGCTGGCCTCGGGCAGAATTCTGCTCGTTAAGCACGGCGATAAGATCGACGCCCATGAAGGCCGCGTCCAGCTTAGCGCCTGGCTCTCGGACGACGAAGGCCACACCTGGAAAGGCGGCCTGGTGCTCGATGAGCGCCGGGGCGTTTCCTACCCCGACGGCTTCCAAGCTCCCGACGGCGCGATCTACATTTCGTACGACCGCAATCGCAAGACCGATGGCGAAGTTTTGCTGGCCCGCTTTACCGAAGCCGACATCCTGGCGGGCAAACCGGTGGACCCCAAGTGCCGGTTGAAGACGTTGATCAGCAAGCCTGGGAAGAAATAACCTGGCGGGGGGGGCGTGTTTGGCGGGGAATTTTTGGGGGTTGTGCTGGGGAACGATTGCCGAGGTGAGCGTAGCTCCGGCGCGAAGGAACTCTTGGCCGAGGGCGGCCAAGCCAGTGCGCCTGTGACGGCGTTTGATCAGAAGGGTGCAAGTCCCTTCCAGGTCG
>CAYUMU010000112.1:0-17942 GCA_964445985.1 uncultured Pirellulales bacterium
TCAATATGCGGTTGAGGTCGCGGACCATTCAGGATCGATCCGCTCGAACCCGACCCAATGCCGAGCGGCGCAAGTACCCGCCGCCGCGCAACAGAACCCGAGCACGCCAGCAACCGTTTTTTATCAGGCCACGTTCGGGGGGACTCCCTCGCTAACGCGTCGGGGTATGAATCCGCGGCGAAGGCTCGCATTCCCCGCGAAAAGGACGCACCTAGAATCCGTTAGAGTCAGAGATTTTTGATTTGAAGTGGTGATATCTTTCAGAATGCAGTTTGCCATAAATGTTAGGCACGACCCAATAGGTATTTTTGGCTGGGTGGGCATTTTTTTTGCGATGACATGGCGCGAGGGTAGGCGCGACGCAGGCGCCGTTTTCGGCATGTTTACGCCACGGGCGTAAGCATGGCGCACTTTGCCTGCAAATGTTGGGAGATTCACGGCCGAGACAGCCGTGCCACGGGGCGCCTTATCGCTGCTCGACCCGATACACTGTGATCCCGTTGAACGCCTGGGATCGCGGTGAGGTGGAAGTGGTGGGCGTGAGTTGTTGCTGGACTTCGCTGGCCAGGCCTTGTGAAAGGGGAGGGTCGCCGGCGTAGATTAGCCAGCCGCCCTCTGCGCTGCGCAACTGTTGCAGCTGCGCGGCCGACAGAGGGCCAGGCCGCATGGGGTCGGCGCCGCTGAGGATGGGTTCCACCGCGCGTGCCGTGTGAAAACGGTAATAGCCGCGGAACGGGTAGGTGAGGTATTCGCGGAATGACGCGTCTTGGGCAGCCCGAGCGTGATCGCCGCCTTCGATCAGGCCGGCCCAATAGAAGACGGGCTGGGGCGAAACCTGGTTGCGGGGCTCCGGCGGGGGGCGTTTGTGGGCGTCGGTTTCCACCCAGGCAATTGCCGCCTTCCAATCTGGCGCCGAGCGCGCGGCAAAGCGGCCGTAATGTTGGAACACGGTCCAAGGATCGGACTGCCAGAGCGCCACCGCGAATGTGGCGATGGTGGCGGCCCAGCGGAGCCAGGCCCGGGTGGGCAGGCTGCACAGCCAGGCCGCCGCCAAGGGAGGAACCACGGCCAGCGTGCCGAGGTAGCGACGGTAAAACAGCGGGGCAATGTCGAAGTAGCTCAACATCCAAACCAAAACCAGGGGCGCCAGGAACCAGCAGGCCAGCAACGTTCCGCAACTGGCGTTATCCAGCAGCGGAGGCCGCCATGCCGCGGGTTCGGTCGTGGCGGCAGGATCGACGCGACTTGCCTTAGAAAAACTGCCAGGCAACCAATACGAGGCGGCCGCCGCCACGAGCGCCAGCCCAATCAGGTTCAGCCAACCAAAGACTTGGAAGAACGAAGCGAAGTCGGCCGCAGGCACAAACGCTTTCCACGCGTGGCGGCGGGTAAAGATGTGGTAGAGATCGCTCCAGCCTGGCATGGTGAGCAGCAGGGCCAGCGTGAGATCGATCGAGATGAGATGGGGTGCGTAGCTTTGCTCGGGATAGCGCCGCGATCGCCCGCGGCGGGCCAGCACATACCACGTGAGTTCGCCCACCAAGATCAGCAGTGCCGTGTAATGCAGGTGGAAGAGTGCCGCCGTGAGCAGCACCAGGCCGGCGCGGCGGGGAATGGTGGCTCGATCGGTCGCCGCAACAACCGCCAAGACGTGTCCCAGCGAAACCAATTGCACCAAGGCATAGCAGCGCGCTTCTTGCGCGTAGTCGATGAACCAGGGATGAATGGCCACCAGCGCCGCGGCGATCAGGCCGGTTGGTGGCTTTCCCGACAGCCGGTAACCGACCCAGCCCACCGCTGGCGCCAGCAAGGTTCCCGCCAGCAGCGAGGGGAGCCGCAACCAGACTTCGTGCCCTCCGGTTCCGGCCGTGACCAGCCAGGCCAGCCAGAGGTACAGCGAGGGCTGGTTGCCCAGGCTGGCGCGGTGGGGAACTTCGGCGAAACTGCCGGAGGCGCACCACGAGGTGTGAAGTTCGTCGAGCCACAGCGGATGGCCGCAATCGTAGAACCGCAGGCCAGCGCCGAGCAGCGTGACGGCGGCCAGCCCGAGCGGCCAGATCAGGCGGCGGGCGGGTCGCGCCGATTCAATGCCTGGGGCCGCGGGAGGACTGCCGCTCATGGCCGCGCGACGGGCTCGGAGGGCGCCGCCGCGGCCTGGTTGCCAGGCAATGCCAGTGAAACGCACCGCAACGCGCCTTCGAATCGCACCAGTTGCGAGGCTTCGATCTCCACAATCTTCCAGCCCGGCAACAGGCGGGCAAAGGTAGCCCTGGCGGACTTGCGGCCTTCGATGTCGAACAGCGAATAGATCGGCATGAGGAGCACGCCTTGGGCGAAGATCACATTGGTATAGGTTGGCCAAACGTCGCGGAGGTGGGGCGGCATGACGATGCGTTCGACGCGCAGCGGCCGGCCAGCGACACGCAGCCGCGCGAGCCGCTCGGCGTTGCGGTCGAGAATGGCCGCGTTGGTGGCGTCGACCTGGGGGTCGTACTGGCCGATCACCACGGTATCGGCGGAGGTGAAGGTGGCGAAGACATCGACATGGCCGGTGATTTCGCCTTTGAGCGGTTCGAGCAGCAGCAGTTGCTTCACGCCCAACTGGGTGGCTAGGATTTCTCGGAGCTGCGTTTCGCTGGTGTGGTGCGCCAGGTTCTCGCTCACCAGGGCATGGGTCGAGA
The DNA here is from genome assembly GCA_964445985.1 of uncultured Pirellulales bacterium. Taxonomy (GTDB): domain Bacteria; phylum Planctomycetota; class Planctomycetia; order Pirellulales; family S012-138; genus CAYUMU01. The sequence goes on from CAYUMU010000112.1 coordinate 2,682, forward strand.
GGACCAGGCCTTGGCCGTTGCTGAGCAGGTTGCCGCCGCACAGCGTGACGGGGAGCGAGGTCAGCGGCAGCGAAAGTTGCTGGGCCAGTTGCCGGGGCAGCCGATCGTCGAGCCGGCGATGGGCAAAGTAATAGTGGGTATCGAGCAAGCTCAGTTGACCGCCAGGGTTGAGAATGGGGAGCGGCCCATAGTCGCGAATCCAGGCCGTATCGTGGTCGATGCTCAAGTGGTGGAACTCGGTTGCCCGCTCGGCTTCTTCACCGTTGGCGGCGGGGGACGCGGCCGGCGAGGCCACCGCTTCGTTATGCAGCAGCGTGATTTGCAAGCGACCATCGACCGCGGTGGCAATTTTGGTCGCCAGGCCGGGCTCGATGGTTTCCAGTCCATGCCAGGGCAGCACCAGATGCTGGGCTTCAAAATCGGCCGGCAAGCGGCCCGAAACCGCGAGCCCCGGCCGCGAATCCGGGCCAGGCGCCGAAACGTGGAGCAACGCCGCGGCTCCGGCAAAGAGCGTCAATAATACGACAAGTCGCGCCGGCACAGGCATGGTGGAGGTGTGAGGAAGGGAGAAAAATGAACGCGACGTGCGTGGAATTTAGAAGCGGGAGCGAGAGTTGGAAATAGGCCCCCCCCCGCGCGGTTGCTCGCTACACGCCGAGAGCGCGTGAACCGCTGCCCCCCGGTCAGTGGGTTGAGAGACGGCCAGCGGATTGCGGCGAACGGTCTACCCTTCTATCCTAATCGACAGACTGGCCGACCCGCTGGAAAAAAGGCATGGGAGTCGCGGCCACTTCGGGAGGGAAAAAGCTGTACAAGGCCCCTTGGCTTTGCCAGACTGAAAAGTAGCGCCAGACTGAAAAGTAGGGGGTTCGTTATGTTTTGTGAGCCGCGAGGCCATTTTCCCGGTTGCGTGGTTCCACCCTCTTGAGACCCCGTGGGAGCGAGATTCGCGATGATGAAGCAGGCGGTCGGACGACCCATGGAAATCCTGCTGGTTGAAGACGGGCTGGTCGATGCCCGCTTGACCATTGCCGCACTACAGCATGGCCAACTTCAACATCGTTTGACGCTGATTCGCGACGGCGAAGAGGCGATGGAGTTTTTGCGTCAGCAGGGCAAGTTTGCCCGCGCTCCCCGCCCCGACCTGGTGCTGCTCGATCTGCTATTGCCCAAGAAAGATGGCTTGGACGTGCTGGCGGAAGTTCGGGCCGACGACCAGTTGAGCAGCCTTCCGGTTGTGGTGCTCACGGCCTCGGAAGACGAGGATTTGCGAAGCCGCAGCGAAATGCTGGGCATCGACAGCTTCATTACCAAGCCGGTGGATTTCAAAAAGTTTCTCTCGGTGGTCAACGAGCTGCGCCGTTATTGGCACGCGGATCTGATTCTGCCCACGCTCGATTGAACGGGTCACCCTCTCCCCGCTGCCTTCTTATTCCGCCGAAATCGTCGGTGGGCGGCTTGACCAATGGCAGCTGGAATTGATCATGAACGGCGGATGTCGTTACGATACCCGCGATGCCGAGCCCTCGGGGGGGGCAGGGACTGAGCGCGTGCCGCCCCCCGTTCATTTTGCCAAGCCAGACCAAGTTGCGATGAGCAAGACCAACCTCTCCCAGAGTAGACCATGAGTTTTGAAGCCTGGCTGACGCTGGCCACGACGGTGTTTCTGTTCGTGGCGCTGGTTAAGAACCTGGCGCCGCCCGACGTGTTGTTTCTGGGCGCTGCCGCATTTCTGGCGGTTACCCAAGTGATTAGCGCGGATCAGGCGTTTCGGGGATTCGCCAACCCGGGCGTGATTACCGTGGCCGTGATGTTCGTGGTGGCCGCCGCGCTGCGCGAAACGGGCGTGTTGGATTGGGTGGGACATGTGGTGCTGGGGCGCGCCCGGAATGAAGTGGGGGCGTTTGTTCGCCTGGCCATTCTCGTGCTGCCGCTTTCGGCGTTTCTCAATAATACGCCCATTGTGGCGATGCTGGTGCCCGTGGTGCTGGAGTGGAGTCGCCGCCACGAGGTTAGCCCTTCCAAGCTGCTGATCCCGCTCTCTTTCCTGGCCATTTTAGGGGGCACCTGCACGTTGATTGGCACCTCCACCAACCTGGTGGTGAACGGCCTGATGATCGAAAACGGCATCCCAGGCATGGGCATGTTTGAGATTGGCATGGCGGGGGTGCCCTACGCGATCGTGGGCACGATCTATCTGCTCACGGTTGGCCGAAAGTTGTTGCCCGACCGCAAAGATTTGCTGGAACAGTTGGGCGAATCGCGGCGGGAATACCTGCTGGAAATGCTGGTGCAGCCGGAATGTCGGCTGGTGGGCCAAACGGTGGCAGCCGCCGGACTGCGGCATCTGCCGGGCCTGTTCTTGATTGAGATCGATCGCGACGGCGCCTATCTGGCGCCGGTGGCCCCCGAAGACGTGATCCAGGCTAACGATCGGCTGGTGTTCACCGGCGTGGTGAGCAGCATTGTGGAACTGGAGCGCATCCCCGGCCTGGTGCCGGCGGCCGATCCGGCTTACGAAGTGACTCCCCGCCAGCAGCGGCGGCGGCGGCTATGCGAAGCGGTGATTTCGGAAAGCTCGCCGCTGATCGGCAAGACGATTCGCGACGCCGACTTCCGCGCCACCTACGGCGTGGCGGTGGTGGCCGTGCATCGCAGCGGCAGCCGCGTGGCCAGCAAGGTGGGCGACGTGCGGCTCAAGCCGGGCGACACCCTGCTCTTGCAAACCAAAACCCACTTCCAAAGGGCTCACCGCAACGATCCTTCGTTTTACCTGGTGAGCGACGTGCAGGAGTATCGTCCCCTGCGCCGCGATCGGGCCTGGATTGCGATCATGCTGTTCGCGGTGCTGGTGGGCCTGATGACCACCAACCTGGTGCCGATCGAAATTGCCGCCACGCTGGTGGCGGTGGCGATGGTGGCTTTGGGTTGCATTTCGCAAGGCGAAGCGCGGCAAAGCGTGGAATGGCAGGTGCTCGTCACGATTGCCGCCGCGTTTGGCGTGGGCGCGGCTTTGCAAACCTCGGGCGCGGCGCGGGCGATTGCCGAGATGGTGTTTCAAGTGGTGGAGCCGTTGGGTCCTCTGGCGGCGCTGGCCGCCGTTTATTTCGTGGCTTCGATCATAACGGAAATGGTGACCAACAACGCGGCGGCCGTGCTGCTGTTTCCCTTCTGCATTGAAACGGCCAAACTTTTTGAAGTGAGCGAACGCCCGTTCTTAATGGCCCTGGTGCTGGCGGCGTCGGCCAGTTTTATGACCCCCATTGGTTATCAAACCAACATGATGGTGTATGGCCCCGGCGGTTATCGTTTTAGCGACTTTCTCCGCGTGGGCGCGCCGCTCAACTTGTTGCTATGGATCGTGGCGGTGGTCGTGATCCCCTTCTTCTGGCCTTTTTGACAACGGTTGCTGGCTACCAGGCCGTGGTGCAAGATCCCTCCGCGAATCGGGCTGGCAACGCGCGGTGTCGCCTTGCAACCATGCGCGCCACGGAAGTACGATAGACAAAGCAGGGGTGGAAGCACGTGGCCTTGGCTGGGTTGTCCGCGGAGTGGAGCCGTGATGGCAACCGGGGGCGTGGCATATCTCGGTAAGCAGAGAACGACATGGCGGAACACCTCACGGCAAATGCCCGTCAACTGCTCGATGCGTGGCTTCGCAAGCGGCTGTCACCCGACGTGCTGGATTGGTTGCAGCAAGGCTTTACCGCCGCGGCCTCGAAAAGCAGACAGGGCTTCTTCCTGGCGTTTGGCCTGGTGCCGCGCAAAACCGGCAAGGCCGACTTGGCCCTCGATCCCACCGAGTTGGAAGCGGCCGCCGATTTGCTGCCCGGCTGGAACCCCGCGGGTTGGAGCATGGACCAGGCCGCGCGAACGCGGCTGGTGCTCGCGGTGCCTGAGAGCAATGTGAGCAGCTACTTGGAAACGCTCGACAAGCTCTACAACGCCGGCGATGTGGGCGAGTTGGTGGCCCTGTATCAGGCCCTGCCGTTGCTCCCCTATCCGCAGTCGCATCGGTTGAGGGCTGCCGAAGGCATCCGGTCCAATATCAAAGCGGTGTTCTGCGCGGTGGCTCATGGCAACCCTTACCCGGCCGAGCAGTTGGATGAAGGGGCCTGGAACCAGATGGTGCTCAAGTGCCTGTTCATTGGCGCTCCGCTGGCCCCGATCGCGGGACTCGATCGCCGCGCGAATGACCGGCTGATGCACATGCTGGTGGATTACGCCCACGAACGGTGGAGCGCGGGCCGAAAGGTCACCCCCGAACTGTGGCGCTGCGTGGGGCCTTATGCCGACAAAACGGCCTTGGCCGACCTGGAACACGTGCTGCAAGAAGGGAGCCCCGTGGAAAAGCAGGCGGCGGCCCTCACCCTCGCCACCTGTCCAGTGCCGCGAGCGGCGGCTATCTTGGAAAGCCAGCCCGAGTTGGCGGCGCAAGTGCGAGCGGGGCAGATTAGGTGGGAGGGAATTGTTGAGGCAGGCCAGGGTTAGTTAAGAAGTTAAGGACAAGAAACCGCTCGTGGAAAGGCCGTGCAATAAGACGATGCGTTATTTCACGCCCGAGCTTTATCGGCAATTCAATTCGGCAGACGATGACGTGGCCGATCGCGCGGATGCGGCTTGGGAAACGGCGCTGGCTGAGTACGAGAAGCATTTAGCCAGCATCAAGGATCGGTTGCCGTCGCTTGTGCGGAGCCTGGCCGATCTTCGCTTGCACGATGCAGAAGTCGTGGCGCCGATTGAGGAGATCGCGTCGGGCGGGTTGGGGCCTGCCGCGGAAGTGATCACTCCATTGCAAACTCCCGCGTGGTCCGCGATGGCGGTGATGACGGTGAAGCATCGGGGGGAGTTCATCACGCTGATTTACAACCTTTGGGATCGAATTCGCCAGGATGCCCCGCCCCCGGATTGGCCGTTCTCGCAGTACCCGGTGTATTGGCTGTACGATGAACTGGATCTCTCGGCCGATGCCAAGTGGCCGATCATTCATCGGGTATTGTTTAGCGATGGAACGGTCATCGAAGTTCCCTTCCAGTCGGTGGCGATCCATAAGTTTAGTTTTTCTGACGCCAACCGTACGGCTAGCGCCGCAAGTTGAAGTTGTTCCGAGACCAGTCGGCGGATGAATAAGAAGGAGTGTCCGTGCCTAGTTATATCGATCCTCACGTGCATGCCGTTTCCCGCACCACCGATGACTACGAAGCCATGCGGGCCGCGGGCGTGGTTGCCATTATTGAGCCGGCCTTTTGGCTGGGGCAGCCGCGGACGGCCGTGGGCAGCTTTCAAGATTATTTTTCCACGCTGGTGGGCTTCGAGCGGTTTCGCGCGGCCCAGTTTGGCATTCGCCATTACTGCGCGATTGGCCTCAACTCCAAAGAGGCCAACAACGAGCCGCTGGCCGAGCAGGTGATGGAACTGCTGCCCCTGTACCTGGCCAAAGAAGGCGTGGTGGCCGTGGGCGAGATTGGCTACGACGACCAGACCGACGCCGAAGACAAGTACTTTCGGGCTCAGTTGGAACTAGCCGTGGGCGTCGATTTGCCGGTGATGATTCACACCCCGCACCGCAACAAAAAACAAGGCACCAGCCGCAGCATGGATGTGTGCCAGGAGCACGGCCTGCTGCCATCGAAGGTGGTCGTCGATCACAACAACGAAGAAACCGTGCAGGAGGTGCTCGACCGCGGCTTTTGGGCGGCGTTCACCATCTATCCCAACACCAAGATGGGTAACGAGCGAATGGTGGAGATCGTCCGCAAGTATGGCCCTGAGCGTATCATTGTCGATTCGGCGGCCGACTGGGGCGTGTCCGATCCGCTGGCCGTTCCCAAAACGGCCCAACTGATGCTCGAACGCGGCATTCCGCCAGAACATATCGATACCGTCTGCTACCGTAACGCCCTGGCCGCGTATGGGCAGAGCGGCCAAATGAACGAATCCGACTGGCTCGAGCCGCAGCCCATCGATCAGCGCACGCTGTACGAAGGAAGCAGCGTGCTCCGCGGCGGGCAAACGCCGAAGGTGGAAGCTGGGGACCGGACGATTATTCGGTAGGGGCGGGTAGCGGGGGGCTGGAGAATGGGGGCTAGGGGCTGGTAGCTGGTTGGTTGGTTGGTTGGTTGGGCTTTTGCGGGCTACTGGCCCTGGGGACTTTGTAGCCAGGAACTACGGCAGGAATTACGGTGAACTCAGGCAGGAAGCACGATACCGTTGGCAAGGCATCGCAGGCACGCGGCAATCGCACCGTGTTGTGGCTGCTGTTGGCCCTGCCGGTGGCGGGGGCGCTGGGAAGCGTGGCCTATTTCAATCGCAGCACCGCGCCGCCGCCCAAGGTAGGCATCGAAATCGTGGCCACGATGCCGCACGACCCGCTGGCCTACACCCAAGGGCTGGTTTGGGAAAACGGCAAATTCTACGAGAGCACCGGGCATTACGGCCGCAGCGAGTTGCGCCGCGTCGATCCCGCCTCGGGGGGCGTGGAACAGTCGGCGCCGCTCGGTTCTGACTTTTTTGCCGAAGGCATTGCCCTGGTGGGCGATGAAATCTTCCAACTCACCTGGCGCGAAGGCCAGGCGATTGTGTACGACAAACACACGCTGCAAGAAAAGCGGCGGCACAATTTCGCGGGCGAAGGTTGGGGGCTGGCCTACGACGGTAAACAGCTCATCCTCAGCAACGGCACCTCGCAATTGCAGTTCCTCGACCCGGCCACGTTTCAGGCGCGGCGGACCATCAACGTAACGAGCGGCGGCAGCAGCGTCGAAGACATCAACGAGTTGGAAATGGTCGAAGGCGAGCTGTACGCCAACATCTGGTATTCCAACCAGATTGCGGTCATCGATCCGGCCTCGGGGCAGGTGAAACGCTGGATCGACCTCTCGGCCCTGGAGCCGCGCCGCGGCCAGGAAGACGCCGTGCTCAACGGCATCGCCTACGATGCCGCCAACAAGCGGCTGTTTGTGACCGGCAAGCTCTGGCCCCGGCTGTATGAGATTCGCGTGCTCCAGCCCTAAGCGGATTGGCCCGAAAGGCCACTCGTCAACCGACCCTCGCTCAAGGTAGAACGGTGGGATAGCAAACTGCCGGCCAACAGTCGTCTTTCGCTCCGCGAAAGCACATTCTTTCGCGGAGCGAAAGACGACTTGGTTCCTCGTGTAAACCTCAGTCCTCTTAGCGGTATGACGGCGATGGCGACAATCAAACGCATTCTGGTCACCGGCGGGGCCGGGTTCCTGGGCTCGCACCTGTGCGAACGCCTGGTGCAGCAAGGGCATGACGTGATCTGCCTGGATAACTTTTTCACCAGCCAGAAGGCGAATGTGGCCCACCTGCTGTCGCAGCCCAACTTCGACCTGATTCGCCACGACATTACCCAGCCCATCTGGCTGGAGGTCGACGAGATTTACAATCTGGCCTGCCCCGCCGCCCCCGGCCACTATCAGTACAACCCCATCAAAACCATGAAGACCTCGGTGCTGGGGGCGATCAACGCCTTGGGCATGGCGCGCCGCTGCCGGGCCAAGATTTTGCAAGCTTCCACCAGCGAAGTTTATGGCGACCCCGAGGAACATCCGCAGCGCGAAAGCTATCGCGGCTCGGTCAACCCGATTGGGCCCAGGGCCTGTTATGACGAAGGCAAGCGGGCGGCCGAAACGCTGTTCTTCGACTATCACCGCATGAATCGCATCAATATTCGCGTGGTCCGCATCTTCAATACTTATGGGCCGCGGATGCACCCTTTCGATGGCCGCGTGGTCTCCAACTTTATTCGTCAGGCGCTGCAGGGCGAAGATATCACCATCTTTGGCGATGGCAGCCAAACCCGCAGCTTCTGCTATCGCGACGATCTCATCGACGGTTTTCTGGCCATGATGGGTGGGCCGGATGATTTCATCGGGCCGGTCAACCTGGGCAACCCGGGCGAATTCACCATCAAAGAGCTGGCCGAAACCGTGCTAGAGCTGACCGGCGCCAAGGGCAAGCTCAAGTTCCAGAACCTGCCGCAAGACGACCCCACGCGGCGGCAGCCCGACATCAGCCTGGCGCGCAAGCATCTCCAGTGGGAACCCAAGGTGCCGCTCCACGAAGGTCTGGCCAAGACCATCGCCTGGTTCCGCTCGGTCGATATGCGGCACTACCGCCCACCCACGCCCAACTATTAAATGCCTGACTCAAACGGATTCCAGGTGTGTTCCTTTCGCGGGGAATACGAGCCTTCGCCGCGGATTCATAACCCGACGCGTTAGCGAGGGAGCCCCCAGAACGTCCCTCGCTAACGCGTCGGTTTGCAAAGAATCAGGCATTCACAACACCCGGGGCCAGCCGCGCAACAGAACCCGAGCACGCCAGCAACCGTTTTTATCAGCCCACCACTAGCCCCCAGTCCCCACCCCCTAGCCCCCCTTCTTCAAACTACTAACCGTACCATCGGGCACGCGCACCTCAGGGCGTTTTTCCTTCAATCGCGCCACGCCTGCTGGCGAAACCTTGCTGCCCTGCAGCCACAGGAGCTTGAGCGCGGGGATCTTCTGCACGTGTGCCAGGCCGGCGTCGGAAATGGCCGTGCGCCGCAGCTTTAACGATTGCAGTTGGGGTAAAGTCGCTAGCACTTCGAGCCCGTTGTCGGTAATCAGGGTGGCGTCGAGATCGAGTTCCTTGAGGTGGGGGTGGCCCGCCAGGGCTTCCAGGCCGAGGTCGTCGATCGCGGTATTTTGCAAGTGCAGCTTTTCGAGGGCGGGCAGCTTGGCCAGGGCCGCCATGCCAGCCCCGCTCACGTGGGTATTCGTGAGGTTCAATTCCTGCAAGTTTGGCAGACCCGTGAGCCACCGCAGCCCGTCATCGGTAACCGTGGTATCATCCAGCGCGAACTTCTTCAGGTTGGTTAGCCCTCGCAAATGCTGGAGGCCGTCGCTGGTAACTTTGGTGCGGCTGAGGAGCAAGGTTTCCAGGTCGTTCATGCCTTCCAGGCTGGCCAGGTCGTGGTCGTTGGAAATGGTGTCGGTCAGGCTCAGCACCGTCACCTTGCCATCTTGCTGCTTGAACCGCAGCGGCGTGCCTACCCCGGCCCTGCCGAAGCGAACTTCAAACCGATCGGCCACCGCCTTCTGCTCGGCCGCCGTCTTTACGGCCGGAGGCGGCAACGATTCGGGACCCGGCAGCTGCGGCTCGGGCAGCGCCGGCTCAACCGCGGCCGGCCTGGGCTCGGGCTCCACGTTCGGCGTTGTGGCCGGAGCGGTGGCCGGCGTGGTCGAATTGGCGGACGTGGCCGAAGTGGCCGTGGTCTTGGGCGCCGGCTCGGGCGTCGAACTATTCACCAGGCTGGGCGAATCGCTGCAACCCACCGCGGCCACTCCCATCACGCACGCCCAAACAATCATCCACTTGCCAGCCATCGTTTGCTTCCTCTCCCTCAAAGCGATTTGCGCGCCCCCCCAATGTCGGTGCTCTTCCTATCGTAGGTTATTCGAGGGCAAGGGGGAAACAGCGATTGTGCAGATGATGCCGGTCGAACCGCCTGGCCCCCCGCCGCCACGGCAAAATGGGGGATTCCGCGGCAAGTATTCGTGTGGCTGGCCGTCGCTCGGTAAACTCGGGGGCAGACACGCTGCCGCGGTGAGCCCCCACTGCGGCCCCGCGAAGAATCCCGCCGTGGTTCCCCACCCTCCCCGCCCGTTGGCTTGCCTGCCGTACAAGGTTGCTTTGCTCATGAAGATCACGCATGTGGAGACGTACGCCGTCCGGATTCCGCTCAAGCCCATCCGGCACATGAAATCAGCCTTGGGTCAGCACACGGTTTCCGACTACCTGCTGGTGCGACTCGGCACCGACACCGGTTTGGAAGGCGCCGGCGAGGCGACCGTGATGGTTCGCTGGAGCGGCGAAACCGTCTGGTCGGCCAAGGCCCTGGTGGACCACGTGCTCGGCCCGCTCGTGATCGGCCGCGATCCTCATGCCGTGGCCGAGATCGACGCCGCCATGGACAAGGCCGCGGCCCACAATTGGTTCACCAAAAGCGCCATCGAAATGGCCTGCTGGGATCTGCAAGGCAAGGCGGCCGGCAAGCCGGTTTACGAACTGCTGGGCGGGGCCTGCCGCGATCGCACGTTCCGCTGCCGGTTCTCCATGGGGGCGTACGACCTTGATCGGGCACGGCAGGTCGCCACCGAACGCGTGGCCGCCGGCTTCGATACCATCAAGGTGAAGGTGGGCGGGAATCCGGCGGATGACATTGCCCGAGTAAGAACGGTGCGGGAAGTGATTGGTCCCGACCGCCACCTTACGATCGACGCCAATTGCGGCTGGGATGCCGAGACGGCGATTGCGGCCGTGAACGCCATGGCCGAATACAACGTGGCGCTCAACGAGCAGCCTACGCCCGACGGCGATTACGCCGCGATAGCCCGAGTGCGGCGCGAGACCAAGCCTCCGGTGATGGCCGACGATATGTGCTTCAACCTGATCCACGCCCAAGAGTTGATCCGCAACGCAGGCTGCGACGTGATCAGCGTGTATCCCGGAAAAAATGGCGGCATCCGCAAGAGCAAGGCCATCGTGGACCTGGCGGCGTCGGCCGGCGTGGCCTGTTCGATTGGCTCGAACCTGGAGTGGGACGTGGCCACGGCCGCGATGGGCCACCTGGTGCTGGCCTGCCCCAACATGCAGGTCGAAAAATACCCCGGCGACGTGCTCGGGCCGGACTACCACGAGTTCTCGATCGCCAAAACGCCGCTGACGATTGCCGGCCCTGCGATCACCATCCCGGACCTGCCAGGGCTGGGGGTGGAGGTGGACTGGGACGTGGTGCGGAAGCACCAGCCGTAGGACTACGCACCCTGTGCGTACCCCCCGCGCCGCCGATCGCTTGACGAAGCAGCAAAGCAAACCGCCAGGTTCACTCGGGATCGCCCCGCGGTCTAAGTGCTCATCGTAAGCTGGCCGCGTGTTAAGGCGGCAACTTGAACAGCCGAGCCGTGCCATTTCCGTTGGCGGTGGCCAGGAATTTACCATCGGGCGACAGGGCAACGTCACGTATTCGGCCGTACAAAGGGCCTACCGTGTAGGCCGTTGGTGTCTTGAATGCTGTCGTCCCTTTCGCCATATCCCAAACATAAACACAACCCAGATCGGTTCCGGCGGCAACCCAGCGATCGTCTGGAGTTGCATATACCGAGATAAGTTCATCTTGTTCTTGCAGTATGCTCCACTCCACTCCGGTGAATCGCGATGCAATTTCCACGCCGGTTTTGGCCGCACGAATGGCGATATACGAATTGACAGCCCCCTCGCTCGGCTTGCACGTATAGACCTGTTCGCCATCTCCAGATAGGTAGGCAAACGCCCCACTCCACTTGTCTGGCGGCACGCGTGTTTTTTCTTGGAGGTCAAAGGTCCACCAGCCTACGAGCACGCTGTTTCCATCCGCCGTGAATCCGTGAACTTTGGTCGCAAACTCGTAATCCCCCCACCCCAAGGTTTCAATCCGGTCGATTCGGCGGACCTTCCCGGTGGTGGTGTCGATGGCGGTCAGCTGGCCATCGTGATGACAAGCAATCTGGCTCGCATCCACATTCCAGTGATAGGAATCAATGGGCTTTGTCAGCTCGTAGTCTTGTTGAATATGACCAGTGGCCACATCGTAAATGGCCACACCCTTGTTGCTTGGCGCGAGGAATCGCGTGCCGCTCCGATCTGGCACGGGGCGACCCGGCTCTTGAGACTGAACTCGACTTAACTCAGCTCCCGTGGAAACGTCAACTTGCCGCACCTCGCCGTTGTTGCCGAGCAGCAGCAGCGTGCGGCCATCGGCGGCGAACCTCACGCTGCGAATATAGAAATCACGCTCCGGATCGGCTGGCGGAATCGGCTGCCGCGTGGACAGATCCCAAGCTCGAATCTCTCCCAGGGTCGTGCTCGCGACCAACACACGATCGTCGGCGCTGATCACGGCGCGGCTGGGCCGACGCACGGGAAGTTCAAAAATCTTGCGGTCTTGCTGAAAATCCCAAGCGATCACAGCGTTCTCCGCGCGTGCCATCAGCATGCAAAGGTCCGAAGTGAACGGACCCAGCGACGTATCGGCAAGTCCATGCTTGGTGTGAACCGAGATCGAGGACTCCACCTCGCCATTCGCGGCGTTCAACACCGCCACGTCGCCCCCATTGACCACCGCCAAGCGATCGTCCAGCGAGAACCGGAGCAGATGCCCCACCTCCGCGCGCGTCCACCTCGTCTTGCCGCTGTTCACATCAATGACCGATACCTTGCGGGACGGATCGGTCACTACGGTGGTTCCCGTGGGATCGAGGCTTGCTTCTGCGTCAAGCTCCGCAATTTTCACAAGTTCTCCACCTTCGTAGCCCCGCAGCTCCGAGCTATAAAAAAAGCCGATCAGCACCAGCGAGCCGTCGAAGTTGCAGTCGATGTAAAGCGGCGAAAGCTTCGAGTCCAAGCGCGCCAATTGCTGGAGCGAAGGCCAGGCATAAAGCCGCACGGTGTCTTTAGCCAACACGTAGAGCTTGCTCCCGTCTTGCGAGAATTCCACGTCGACTCGACCAGACAGGGCGTAGGTGTTGGACCTCCCTTCGATCAGGCAGCAAACCTCCTTTCCCGTGTGCAGTTCCCAAACGACGATCCGGCAATCCTGCCCCACGCTGACGGCATATTTGCCGTCGAGCGAAACGGCCAGGCTTCCCGCGGCGCCCCAATGACGCCAGCGGGGATCGCCAAATTGAAACCGCGACAACAAACGCCATGGCCGGTTTGCCATTTCCTCGGGATCGGGCTTGATGGGCTGCAACCGAGCGCCGACGCGATCGGGTTCAGGCGGTTCGCCGCTCAGCGATCGCGGAGCGACTTTGCTGGCTTCGTAATCCAGCAAAAGCTGTGATGGCTCACTGGAACGCTGGGGCTCGGTCACGAAACCTGGTTGAGGCGGCGGCGCTTCGGCCGTCGTGCTTGGAGCGCTTTGTCGATAAAACCAATAAGTGCCTGCAACAATGGCAACTACCGACAGGGCCGCGAGCAATCCCCAAATCCACCAGGGTGTGTAGCGGCGTTTGCGAACCCGCGGCGGAACAAGGTCCGACATGATTCTGCCCAAATGAACGCAACGAAACGAGAAAGGATCCCACCCAAACCAGGGTGGAAGACCATGGGCATAGTTTCGCCCCCACCTCGCAGGCGTTGCAAGAGCAAACTCAGAAACGGGCCGCCGCAGACGAACTCATCCGCATTTAACCCCGCAGGGGATTGCAGCCAGTAGCCGGCGGTTGAGCGCAAGCGACACCACCGGGAGTCCAAGCACAAAATTCTCATCGACCCCGGTTTAGAAAAGGGGTCGCAACGGCGTCGGCGGCTTGCTCCACCCGGCTATCATCCTTTTCTAGGATGAACACAGAAACTTACCACCCGCCAACCAGGGTTGTCGCTGACGCTCAAACCCTGGCTACGAGCTGCAATCCCTGCGGGATAAACACATGGAGCCCACAGGCCCCAGTGACGCTTCATCATTTGTCAGGAGTAGCCGCCAAAGACTTACGATAACAGCTTCGTGTTGCTCAATCTATTGACGGTTGCGCCGCCAATGACCGGAAGGCGACGACCGGGAGCCTGGATTCGTGGGCTATTGGCTCGCGGCGGAGGACGTTTGGAGCGCAGCGCTCAATAAAACGGGAAGTTATAGATCGGCCGCCCCTTACCCCATAAACTCGCTAATCACACGTCCCTCGCACAGCCGCATGGGGCGGCCGTCGGGGGCGATGTGGGTGGTATCGAGCGAGATGCCAAGCTTGCTGTAGATGGTGGCGGCCACGTCTTGGGGGAAGTATTCGGCCTCGATGGGCTTGGCGCCCGTGTCGTCGGTCTGGCCTAGCACCAGTCCGCCTGGCGTGCCGGCGCCGGCCATGCACATCACGCCCGCGCTCGACCAGTGGTCGCGGCCGGCGGCCGAGTTGATGATGGGCGTGCGGCCGAAGTCGGTCAGCCACACCACCAGCGTGTTTTCGAGCATGCCGCGTTCTTCCAGGTCTTGCACCAAGGCTGGGAACGAAGCATCGAGGGGGGGCAGCAGCTTCTTCAGGCCGTTGAAGTTGTCGCGGTGCGTGTCCCAACCGCCGCTGGTCACCGTCACAAATCGCACGCCCGCTTCGACCAGCCGCCGCGCCAGCAAACAACCCTGGCCCAGGGTGTTGCGGCCGTAATGGTCGCGGAGGTTGTCGCTTTCCTTGGAAAGATCGAACGCTTCTTGGGTGCGCTGCGAGGTGATCATGCTGAAGGCGTTGTCGTAGTAATCGTCCATGGCGCGCAGGGCGTCGGCCTTGTGTTCCAGGCCGCGCTGCAAGCTGTCGATTTGCGACAAGGCCTGGCGGCGACGGTCCAGCCGGCTCAAGCTAATGCCCTTGGGCGGGGTGACATCGCGGACGGTAAAGTTCGCGTCGTTGGGGTCGCCGGGCAGTTCAAACGGATTGTTGGCAATGCCCAGGTAACCAGCCACGCCGCCGCCAAACCGCCGATCCACCTGCGTGCCCACCTGCACAAACGGCGGCAGGTAGTTGCGGTAGCCCTTCTCCTTGGCGACCACCGACCCGAAGCAAGGGTAGGTGATGGCCGGATTGAATTTGTGGCCCGACATCATGATGGCGTCGGCCGTGCCGTGGCTGCCATTGCGCGGGTTGAGGCTCCGCAGCACGCTGAACCGGTTCAACTCCTTGGCGAACGTGGGCATTTGATCGGTGAACTGCACGCCCGGCACGGCCGTGTCGATCACGCCAAACTCGCCGCGCACGTCGGCCGCCGCCTCGGGCTTGGGGTCGAGCGTATCGTGATGGCTGGTGCCGCCCCGCGTCCAAATCAAAATGCAGTTGCGATCCGCAACCGGACCTCGCTCGGCCCGGGCTTGCTGAGCCAGAAAGCTCCCCAGCGTTAATCCGAGGGGCGCTACGGCGCCTACCTCGAGCATGAATTGACGGCGGGAGCGGCGTTCGCAATCGGCGTTCGAGGTGGGGAACAGCTTCAACATGGCGGGCACAACTCCAAGGTAGGATCAAGCCAAGCTGGCACTGCAAGCTTTTGATGCAGGGTCGCGGCTACTGCCTGGGGTGAGGAAAGGACAGCAGCGCGGGAATAATCGCAGGCGGGGTGATGGATCTTGCGACCATCTCTTCCATCGGCAAGTTTACCGGATCGCCCAGGCATCTCCAACGCATAAACGCCGATTTCCGCGGGGCGAAATTCGATGACAATTTTACCTATTCATGCGTACAT
>CAYUMU010000113.1:0-17915 GCA_964445985.1 uncultured Pirellulales bacterium
TGCTTAAACATCCGGAGCTAGCACTTGCATAATGTTGTAACGCGTCGGGTTATGAGGCATGCGCTCCCCGTCTCGTGCCTTCAATGCGGGATTCTCGGTCGACGTGGAGTGGGGAAGTTATTCCCTCGGTGGTGAATGAAGCTTTGGATTTGATAACTGACAACCTTTAGCGCCACTTGCAATGTCTCCTTCCGATACGCCTCGCCCCCAGCCTGAGCAATATGGTCTGTGGCGTTGGTTGGAGAGCCGGATGGTTTCGCACCATCGCATCCTGGGGGTGCATGAGCATCGTTATCAGTTGGGCGAGAGCGAACCGCGCGATTTCGTGGTGCTGGATTGCCCCGACTGGGTGAACGTGATCCCCATCACGCCCGACGACCAGGTGGTGTTCATTCGGCAGTTTCGGCATGGGGTGAAGGAAGTCACCCTGGAAGTGCCAGGCGGAATGGTCGATGCCGGAGAAGACCCGGCCGCCGCGGCCTTGCGAGAACTTCGTGAAGAAACCGGATTTGCGGGCGAGGCCGCGGAAGACCTCGGCTACGTGTATTCCAACCCGGCCATCATGAACAATCGCACTTACACCTATGTTGCCCGCGACGTGCAACTCGTGGGCGAACTGGCGCTCGATCCGTTCGAGCAAATCGAAGTGGTGCTTTACCCTCTGGCCGAGGTGCCGAAACTGTTGGCAACTGGGGCCATCCGACACACCTTGGTGGTTTCGGCATTCGCCTTCCTGGGAATCAGCGCGGCGCGGGAGTGAACGCCGAAATTGTTGATGAGGCGCCGCCGATTCACGGGCGGGGACGCCCGTGCCACGATCGGGCGGGGACGCTCGTGCCACCGGCGATTAGCCTTCGCCCAATCGTTGCAGGTCGCCCGGCGTCACGCGAATGACGCGGCAGAAGCCCGTGTGCATGCGATCGTATTGCAGGTCTTCGGCCGCTTGCGGCTGGGCGTGCAGTTTGAGGGCGACTCGTTCGCGGTCAGCCTCGTCCCAGTCGTCGAGTTCAGGGGGCCAGATCGTGTTGGTCTCGACAACCAACGCCTCGCGGTAAGCATCGAACTCATTGGCCATGGCAGCAGCGCAATCTCTCTCGAGAGAACCAAGAACTTGCAGCGGGCGCGGGAAAGGAACGGCCGTTGCACTCTCCGCGCGGACGACGGGCCGGCAACCAGCCGCGGCTGCCGCCTCCCTCAGGAACGAATAGATGAGTATAATGCCAGCACGGTCGAAGGGAAGGCTCCCCGCGACCTGCAGCCCGCCGCGACTGCCGGCGATCTTCGTTTCCGGCATCTTCAACTCCCAGCCATTCGCCCGTCATGCCCAAAGCCGGCTATTTAACCGTGTTCGGAATGCTGCTCCTGGCCGCGATTCTGGCCACGTTCAACCTGCTGTATCAGCGGCAGCGCACCGTGAATACGCTCATCTACTGGGGGCAAGCACATCGCCCAATCGTGGCCGCCGACAATGTTGAAATGGCGCTGCTGGAGCCGGCCGATGCCAACACGGTAAATCCCGGCAACGCCGGTCCCGTCAAGTTCGTCACAATCGATCAAGTTCGCTATCGCGAAGTGCAAACCAAGCCGGGGGCCGATGCTCGCGGCCTGCTGCACATTCGCCGCGCGCTGGTGGACGACGGCGCCTATCTCTGGGATCAAAGCCCTCCGCCGGGCGAGCCGCTTCGTTTTTGCTATGCCCTGCGCTTTATTGAGCACGATGAGCCCTCGGCGACCGTGTTCTTTAGCAGTGACGGCAACTGGGTTCGTTCGGCTGGCAGCGACCGTACGCTGGCCGTGAAGCCCAACGACAGGAACGAATCCCCCTTCCTGAGCTTCTTGCAAGAACAATTTGAGCCGGCCCCGCCCGGGGGAGCATCCGCTCAAGATCGGGCAACCGCACCGTAGATCCCACGGCAAAAGTTCAGCGACTTAGCCTATCCGAGAACCCTGTTTCCCCCTCCCCCCAACCCTCTCCCGCGAGGGGCGAGGGAGTCATTGGATAGGCTCTTACTGCAAATAGGGCCGCGGCACAAAGGGCGTCACGCGACCCGTTCGCGCCGCATCGGCCGGCACTGCGGGGCTCATCGGTGCCGGAAGGGTGGGATTTTGCGTCGGATACGCGGGATAATTGGGCGGCGGATATTGCGGCATGGCATAGCCGGGCGGCACTTGACTCGCGACGGGGTAGTTCATGCCTGGCGCTGCCGGAATAACGCCTGGCTGCATCGCGGTGCGAGGATCGGGACGAGGTCGCAACGCCAACGGCGCGGCGTTTTGCATCGGCTCAATCGTTACGTCGTCGATCCACGCTTCGCCAATACCCGTCAGGGCGAACGTGACCGTGGCCGCATCGTCGCGGGCAGCCACCCGATACAACGTGAACGGCCGCCATTCGGCAGAAACCGCCACGCGTTCGGCCAAGGCAGGGCCGCCCAGGCTGTCGATGATCATCAGGCCATCGATATTGCCGACCACGGGGGCAGGCACGCGCACAAAACCGCTGATCCGCAGCAACTCGCCCGCGCGAACATTCACCGGACCCGACGTGATCCAAATCGGCGGCGATTCGACCAGTTCCGGCGGACTCTCGGCATCGGTCGGCCAAACCCGCATCCGCAAGCTGAATTGGCCCGCGTGCGGCGTGCCGGGCACCAATTCGGCCGAAGACTCCAGGCCGGCCTGCGTGTGCTGCACGTGTTTCCAACCGCTGGCAACCATCCGCTCGCGGTTCTCGCAGTCTCCTCCCGCTAGGCGATTGGCGCCCGCCTGCGCGGTTGCCAACCGGGCGGCAAAGCTCCAGTGGCTGGGAAAGCTGTGCGGAGTGACCAATAAAGGGTCAGCCGTGGGCGAGCCGGCGTTTTGCCAGGCGGCATCCCAGTAGTGCCGCTCCATCACCCGAATCGGACGCATCGACCGCGCCGACTCCAAATAGGCTTCTTCCCAGCGCTTCGCGGCCAGGGCGGTTTTCGCCGATTGCAACTTGCCTTCCGCGGCCGTTAACCAGGCTTTGTGCACGTCTTGCCGTAGCGCCGTGAGCGCGGCGGCCAACTGCTGCGACTGTTCGACCCGGGCGATGGCGACTTCCAACTGAAGTTGAGCGGACCTTTCCGCCACGCGGCCCACGGTTTTCGACGCGCTCGTTACCACCAGCGGATCTTGCGACAAGAGAACGGCCGAAGTCAGGCTGAACTCCGGCAACGTAACCCGCACGCCGCCCGCCACCCGCTTGTGATCGATCGGGCGCAGCGAGGTGGGCAGCAGTTCGAATACCTGGTTCGAGTCGGGAATGCCCGGCACGACCAGGCTGACCGAGTTGGCCGCGGATTGGCCGGTGGAATACTGAGCGCCGCGTTTCGTCCAAATGGGAATCAGCAAGCGGGAACGCTGTAACTGGAACAGCGTCGCGCGGATTTCGCCGTCGGGGCTGCTCAAGGTGGTGACCAGCGTGCCCGACGAGATCCAGGGTTCGATCAATTCCAGTTCAATGTTGAGTAGTTCGAGAATCGCGCGGCGGCTCTTGGTGGCGGGGTCGTCGCGGTCGAGCGGCCCGGCCGATTCGAAGATCAACCCTCGCCCGCCCGCGGCCAGGGCCGTGTAGGTGAGCAAGCGAATCTGCTCCTCCGGCACGGTTCGCGGCACCGCCGCTTCGCCCCCCAGCAGGCGAATCTGTTCGGAGGTGGACCAGGCGGGGTGGGTTTGGATGGTGGTCCAAAAGGGCGTGCCAGGCCGCGCCAACCGCGGACGTTCGCGCAGCCAGGTGAGGTAATCCACCAATTCCAAACTGCTGCCAAGCGGGCGCCGGTAGGGCCTGAGCAGATCGACATGCCGGCTGTAAACGCGCAACTCGGTGAGGGCGTCGCACATCAGCGGCCGCGACAAGTGCTTGTCGGCCTTGCGAACCATTTCGGCCCATTGCGCCAGGCGGTCGAATTCGCCGCCGGTGAGGTTTTCGCCCAAGTCCCAAACCAGCACGGGCTCGAACTCGGGACCCAGCGTGGGCACGGAAAGCGATTGGCCATTGCTTTGCGGCGTGGGCGGAGGGCAGATCAACCACATGTCGGCGGCCACGGCCTCGGCCAGCAGTGGCGCGTTGGGGGTGGCCGGCAATTTCACCGCGTTGAACCCCAGCCGCCGAAGCATGGCCAGCGGTTCACCCTGGTATTCCACCGCGCGGGCAAAAAATGGTTTGCCATCCACCGTAAGCTGCATGCCGGCGCGGCTCACCTGGCGATGTGCCGAAGTGCGCGTGTTGGGCACGCCGGGCGTGGTCGCCACCGTGGGCGGGCCGTTGTATTGAGCCGGCTGTACCGCCCCGAAGCGAGCGGGCTCCACCAGGCCAGGCACTTCCAGATCATCGATCCAAACCCGATTGAGGCCCGGCGCCGCTAGCACGTTGACAACCACCTGGTCGAGATAGGCTTCGCCAATATCGATGTGGGCTTGCTGTTCAAAACGCAGCAGGCGGGCTTCACGCTCCACCAATTGCGGCAAATTGGTGATGGTGAGTCGCTGCCAGCCGTTGGCCTGACGGTAAACATCGCCCCGAACCAGCAGCGAGATGGGGTCGCCCGTTTGCGGATGCCGTGCCCTGGGAAGCACCACGTGCGCCAGCAGTTGCACTCCTCCTCGCGGCGATTTGACCCACACCGAGGGCTGCAAGTCGGGAATGATGGCCGCCGGCCCCAGCGGCATGGCGTAATGCACGTAGGTTCCGGCGCCGGCGGCAATCTCAATGAACTCGGCGGTTTGGCCGGAGTGAGCGCCGGTTTGCACCCGAGCGTGGCAACGGGTTTGAAACTGGGTGTCGGCAGCCAGCGGCTCAAAGCTGGGAGTGGCTCCCTCGAAGTTCTCGCGGAACACACCCTGAGCGGCAGCCGGCGACGGCAGCGTCGCGGCTGTAACGATCAGCAAACTCAACCTGACCCATCGACCCACGGGAGGCGCGCCCTGCCTATCGGATACGAAAACGGGAAACACATGGCGAAAACACAACGCCGTGGCCCCCGAGCAACACCTTCAGCGCAAGGCCGGCTTGTAGCAAGATTTGTGCATCGCAGCCAGAGCAGTGTGTGGCAAGAACGCCACAAGGGGCAAGCCGTCGCCAGCATGACCAAGAATTTTAAGTGTATGCCTGCAAACAACTTAAAAAATTCGGCTTGTTTTGACTGAAGGTGGGAATGGAGAATGCCATTAGTCGCTGGTGCAACCCGTCACCTGTCGCGAGGAATCATCGCCATGAGCCAAGAAACACGCACCGAACAAGAGCTTCCCCACGACATCGCCGAACTTCAGGCATTGCTGGGTCAGTTGCCTGCCGAAGTTCGCGAACGGCTGAATCCCACGTTTGATCGCGTGATGGAAGGCACCATACGCCGCCGCCGCATCCTGGGATTGGTCCAAGACGCCCTGAGCCAGCTTCGGTTGGACCTCAAGTACCTGATGTTCGATCTCGAAGCCACCCGCCGCGAGCGGGACGAATTCAAGCGTCAGCTCGAAGAAATGCAAAAGGGCGAGTAGCCCGCCCTTTCAAACCAAAAGCAAGCGCGCTTCACGGCGCTTCTCTCAAACGCTAGCGATCTGGCTGGGACCCGGATCGCTGGCGTTTTTTTGTTACCGAGTTTTTGTTACCGAGAATGAGAGAAGGGAGAGCCGCCAGGGTGCCATGCTCGCGCCCGTGGCGTAAGCCCGCCTCAATCGCCGCAAAAGGCGCGGGGGTTTACAGAAAGCCAAGGCAAAACCACAAACCGCACCAAACTCCCCCACCAGCCCCCATTCCCCAGCCCCTAATTCATCACCTTCTGGGCTTCATAGGTGCGGGAGCCGTTCTTGCCTGGAACTTCCCCTTGGGTCGCCCGATCGAGGGCGATTTGGTACAGTTCTTGGCCGCGGGCGGTGGGGTAGTCGCCGGTGATGCAGGCCTGGCATAGTTGGTCGCTATCGAACTTGACCGCCCGGGCGATGGCTTCGACCGGCAGGTAGCGAAGCGTATCGGCGCCGAGCACCGCGGCCATTTCAGCCTGGATTTCCTCGGTGAGGGGTCCGCCGCCCAGAAACTTGGGGGCGAACAGCTCGCTGACCGTGGACATATCGATGCCGTAAAAGCACGGGGCGATAATCGGCGGCGAGGCCACGCGAATATGCACTTCTTTGGCGCCGCCGATTTCGCGGATGCGTTCCACCAGCACCTGCATGGTGGTGGAGCGCACGATGGAGTCTTCCACCAGGAAGACCTTCTTGCCTTGCAGCACCTCGGCCAGCGGCGTGTATTTGGTTTCGACCTTGCGACGGCGATCACTCCCTTCAATGAAGGTGCGGCCCGCGTAACGGTTGCGAATCAGGCCTTCACGCGAGGGAATCTTGAGCCGGTACGCCATGGCGTCGGCCGCCGCTTTGCTGGTGTCGGGCACCGGAACCACGATCGTGTCGTCGTCGATCGGCACCGTTTCCAGCCGGGCAAGTTCTTCCCCGAGCACGGTTCGCGAGAGATACACGCTGCGTCCGTCGAGCGTGCTGGCCACGTTGGCAAAGTAGATCCACTCGAAAAAGCAGTGGGCTCGGCGAGGGGACTCGGCGAAGTTATCGATATGCATCTGGCCATCGATAATGCTGATGGCCTGGCCCGGCAGCACCGAACGAATGCTGCTGGAATCGAAGCCCAAGTTGAGCAAGGCCACGCTTTCGCTGGCCGCGGCGAAGAGGTTGCCTTCGCGAGCGTAACACAGCGGCTTGATGCCGAGCGGGTCGCGGGCCACCAGCATGTCCCCCACGGCGTTCAGATAGACCAGCGAATACGCGCCGTCGAATTGTTGCGTGATGTGCCGTAGCACGTCCACAATGCCGGGGTGATCCAGCCGCGAGAGCTCGCGGCTGATGCCGTGCATGATGATCTCGGTATCGGTTTCGCGGGCCAGGTAATTGTCGTTGTCTTCCAGCAGTTCTTGCCGCAGCGCGGCGTAATTGGCCAATTGCCCATTGAAGGCAAAGCTGAACCATTTGTGTTTCTGCAAATGGTGCCGCTCAAAAGGCTGGGCGTAGCTGCGGTCGTCGCCGCCACAGGTGGCGTAGCGCACGTGGCCAATCGCGGCGCGGCCGGCGTACTGCCGCATCAGGCTTTCGTACTTGCCGCGATGGCTCATGCGAAAGACCTCGGATACCGAGCCCACGTCTTTATGGGTGTCGATCAGCTGATTGCGATTGGGATTGAACGTGGTAATCCCTGCCGACAGCTGGCCTCGATTTTGAATATCGAGCAACATGCGGGGCATGAGCCGCGAAGCCTCGTCGGGCCCCTGGTCAGGGCACAACCGACTACGCTCACCGGGCAAGTGATAAATGGCCGCCACACCGCACTCGTGGTGCATTTCACTCATGAAAGTTCGCCGCTGATTGCGAGTGGGCTGGGGGGCGCGCGATCAACGCTGGAAGCGCTCCAAAACCAACCGTAAGGACGAGCTAAGGGGGGTAGGCAGCAACCGCTTCGCCTGGAAGGCGAAATCTTCTTCACACGGTTTTCATTCTATCGCGGGGGCGGTGGGAAACAAGGAACCTGAATGAGGGACACGTTCAAACCTTCTCAACATGGCGACAACTTGGCGCGAACGCGCTAACCTTGCGGCGCGGCGCCTCACAGAAGAGAGGCCAGCGTCACCAACTCTTGCACCCAACTTGCGCAGCCACGTCGTGGAACCAAATTGGCGCGCCTCCAATTGCGCAACGAGAACGAGGGGTCGGCCGCCAACAAATTCAGAACTTGCCTGATAACGCTTGGCCGCGCGCCGTCAATGTAAAGGCAACGCGAAAGGCTCTCGGAAGTACCGATCAACACTCTCCGATTATTTTCCTAAAATGTCTGAAACGCGCTTGCGTTCGCAGGCTGGCAAGATGTTATAATCGGCGGTTGATTGATCCTACCCACCGGCAAGTTATCCGCCTCTTTGGGGGCGGCCTTCCGCGGGAAATATTCCTGCAATACACGGAAGCTCGCAGCCGCCCCCGGTTGCGAGGTTCCGCAGCAACCTTCCATCCCGTACGTTATCGCCTGCGCACACCCTTCCTGGAGGGAAACCATGGTACTCCGGCAAATCGCTTGGCTCGTTGCCGCGGCTGCATTTTTGATGATCATTCCCGCGTCAACTCCTGGCGCGGAAGCGCCCGGTCTGGGCGATCCCGGCAAGCTTGAAAAGCTCGAACTCATCGCCGGCGCCGAAAATGTTGGCCGCCTCCGCGGCGCGGACGATCGGTTGCAATTGGTGGTCTCGGGCGTTTACAGCACGGGCCAGTTCCGCGACTTCACCCGCGCCGCGCAGTACGACCTTTCCCCAGCGGGCATTGCCCAAATTGATGAGACCGGCATGGTCACGCCCCTGGCCAACGGCACCACGGTAATCACCGCCCGTAGCCCCGAAGGCGCCACGGGTCAGGTCACGATCGAAGTCAGCCACGTGGGCAACGAGTTGCCGATCAACTTCCCCAACGAAGTTGTCCCGATCTTCACCAAGCTCGGTTGCAACGGCGGCGGCTGCCACGGCAAAGCCAGCGGTCAAAACGGTTTCAAGTTGGCCCTGTTGGGCTTTGAGCCGCCCGAAGATTACGAGTACCTGGTGAAAGAAGGCCGCGGCCGCCGCATTTTCCCCGCCGCGCCCGATCAAAGCCTGCTGCTGCTCAAGGCTATTAACAAACTGCCCCACGGCGGCGGTCAACGTCTGGACCTCGACAGCCACGAATACCGCCTGATTCGCCGCTGGATTCTGCAAGGCATGCCCTATGGCAGCGACGAAGATCCCAAGGTGACCAGCATTGAAGTTCTGCCGCAACGGCGCTCCATGATTCGGGGCGGCGAACAGCAGATCAAGGTCATGGCCCACTACAGCGACGGTTCGGCTCAAGACGTTACCCGCATGGCCCAGTTCGATCCCAACGATCCGGAAATGGCCGAGTGCACGCCGACCGGCGTTGTCAAAACGCTCGACCTGACCGGCGACGTGGCCATCATGGCCCGCTACCAAGGTCACGTCGATGTGTTCCGCGCCAGTATCCCGCTCGGTGTCGAGGTGAAGAATCTGCCTCAGCAGGTCAACTTCATCGACAAGGCCGTGTTTGGCAAGCTCGAGGTTCTGGGAGTTCCGCCGTCGCCCGTTTGCGACGACGCCACTTTCCTGCGACGCGTTTGTGTCGATGTGGCCGGCCGACTGCCTTCGCTGGAAGAAACCAGCGAATTCCTGGCCGACACCGATCCCCAAAAGCGAGACAAGCTGATCGATCGCCTGCTGGCCAGCAGCGATTACGCGGACTACTTTGCCAACAAGTGGGCGGCCGTGCTCCGAATCAAGCGGGCCAACACCACTTCGGTTCGTGGCAACTACGCGTTCCACGACTGGATTCGCAACAGCTTCCACACCAATCGCCCCTACGACGAGTTCGTCCGCGATATTTTGGCCGCGTCGGGTGATGTCGGCGGTCAGCCAGCGGTTACCTGGTACAAGCAGGTCCGCACTTCGAACGAGCAGGTGGAAGACACCGCCCAATTGTTCCTCGGCCTGCGCATCCAATGTGCCCGTTGCCATCACCATCCGTTCGAAAAATGGAGCCAGGACGACTACTACGGATTCCAGGCTTACTTTGCCCAAGTCGGTCGCAAGCCGAGTGCCCAGCCCAACGAAGAGCGCATTTACCATAAGCGGGGCCTGGCCACCGCCACCAATCCCAAAACCAACGAGAGGCTTTCGCCCACTGGCCTCGACGCCGAGCCCGAGCAGCTTTCGGCCGACGACGATCCTCGTCATGCCTTGGTGGATTGGATGTCCGACCCCGAAAATCCCTTCTTCGCCAAAGCCCTGGTCAACCGCTACTGGAAGCACTTCTTCGGCCGTGGCATTGTCGATCCTGAAGACGACATGCGGGTAACCAACCCGGCTTCGAATCCCGAATTGCTCAACGGTCTGGCCGATAGCTTCGTGAAGAGTGGTTTCGATCTCAAGGAGTTGGTGCGGACCATCTGCCGCAGCCACACCTATCAATTGAGCTCGATGCCCAACGAGTACAACGCCAGCGACAAGCAAAACTTCTCGCGATACTACCCCAAACGCCTCAATGCCGAGGTGTTGCTCGACGCCATTGATCAGGTGACCGGCACCAACACCGCGTTCACCGGCTTGCCCTCCAACATGCGGGCCGTGCAACTGCCCGACAGTGGCGGCATGAACTACTTCCTCACGGTATTCGGACGTCCGCAGGCAGAAAGCGCTTGCGAGTGCGAACGCTCCTCCGAAGCCAACCTGGCGCAAAGCCTGCACCTGCTCAACTCCAACGAGGTGCAAGGCAAGTTGGCTGCCGGCAGCGGTCGGGCCAAGGTGCTTTCGGCCGAGAAAGATCGCAGCGACGAAGACAAGGTTCGCGAAATTTACCTGTGGGCCTTTGCCCGCGAGCCGCAGGCCAGCGAAATCCAAGTTGCCGTGGCGCACATCGCCAAGCACGAAGATCAAAAGCAAGTGGCCTACGAAGACATTCTGTGGGCCTTGATCAACACCAAGGAGTTCTTGTTCAACCACTAAGAACCCCGCAGATGTGAAGCTCATCACCGCACGAATCACGGGGGGTCTTTCTGGCCCCCCGTTTTTGTTGGAGGTCGTCGAAATGGCATCGTGATCGGTCGAACCGGCACCAAGGATCGAAGATTAATTAACTTCCCTATGACTTCGTCATTCCCGCGTAGAGCCTGCCCTCGTGAAGACGGGGGCGGGAATCCAGGCGCAGCGGAGAAACAGTAATTTTGGCGGACGACGGTCGTACGGCTTGGGATGTTGTTTCATTCTCAATCTTAACGCGGGTAAACCGCCAACGGACGCTGAGGCATTAAAGTTCTCCGCGGCTTGCGGAGATGTTAACGAGCAAGAAACTAGCAGCGAAGCCTGGCCGGCAGAAAACCTGCGGCAAATCGCAGTAACGCCAGCGGCAAAGTCGTCAATACCAACATGATCTTTTTACTGTGCGCATCAACCGCCGCCCTCCCCGCCTGATATACCCCATCGATACACCCGCGCAACAAAACGTGGACTCTGATCAATTGAGTTAGAGAAGTGGTTGGCCCAGCCGTACGCCCCGCTCGCATGACGAGCCAACCGCCACCAGAATTCGTGGTTGCCGCCCCCACCCACCACCCTGCTGACCACCGCCACGCACGCACAATAAACACCCAAGCTTGCCAAAAAGTCGCCAGGAATCCCTGCTATTTTGAGACATGAAATAGTGTTTACGTGATTCGCAGCGATTATATTAAACATGCAGCCGGGCCTGCCTGGCGAACCCCGCCGGCCCCGTGCCGCCAATGATGCTTCCCACAGTCCTCACCAGCCTTCGGAATAATTCGTCTTCGGCGAGTGCCTCAAGTTCGATGCCCGCCTGACTCGTGTTCCCAAGGCCTTTGCCACCCACGCCCCGCCCACCCGGTACCGATACGAAGGAGTCCTTCGATGTTGCATCAGGCATTCACCCGCTGGTTGCCCAGGATTGCCGGCCTGACGGGCTGTTTGGTCTGCGCCACCGCCTGGGGGCAGTTGCCCGCCGCGCGGTTGTCGTCGCTGTTTCCCCCAGGTGGAACACAGGGCAAACAGGTAGAAGTCACGATCTCCGGCACCGACCTCGATATGGCCGATCGGTTGCATTTCTCTCATCCAGGCATCACGGCCAGGCAGCTCACGCGCGACCCCAAGGCATTTGAAGAAGGTCCCCAACCGGTGGCCGACAAGTTCACCGTATCGGTCTCCAGCGAAGTGCCCACCGGCGTGTACGACGTGCGGGCCATCGGTAAATTCGGCATCTCCAATCCGCGTTCGTTCGTGGTGAGCAACCTCGAAGAATCCGAGGAAAAAGAACCAAACAACACACCGGAAACGGCCACCCAAATTCCGCAGGGCGTGGTCAACGCCAAATGCGGCGGAGCGGCCGACGTGGACTGGTACAAGTTCACCGCCAAGGCCGGCCAACGCATCATTCTCGATTGCCTAGGGCAACGCATCGATTCCCCCATCGACGCCACCCTGGTGCTCTACGATGCCCAGGGAAATCAAGTCGAATCGAATCGCGACACCAACCGGCTCGACCCGCTGATCGATTTCACCGTGCCTACCGACGGTGACTACCTGGTGAAGCTCTATGACTTTGTCTATGCCGGCGGAGCCGACTATGTGTATCGCCTCCAGATTTCCACGCAACCCTATATCGATTTCGTGCTGCCAACCGCCGCCGCGCCGGGCAGCAAAACCAAGTTCGAAATCTACGGTCGCAATCTGCCCGGTGGCAAAGCAACCAACGAACGCATCAACGGCAGCCCGCTGGAAACCGTCTCGGTAACCATCGACGTTCCCTCGGGCAACGCCGTCAGCCAGGTCGACTCGAGCGGCTATATCACTTCGTCGGGCTCGTGGATCGATGGCTTCCAGTACCAGCTCAAGGGATCCAGCGGAGTTTCCAACCCGGTGCTCATCGGCTTCTCATCGGCGCCCGTGGTGCTGGAGCAAGAACCCAACAACCCCGCCGACAAAGCCCAGCACGTTTCGCTCCCCTGTGAGTTTGTGGGCCGCTTCCAGAAACCTCGCGACGTCGATTACCTGACCTTCGATGCCAAGGCCGGCGAAACCTACTGGATCGAAGTCTTTTCCCAGCGGTACGGCTACCCCACCGACCCTTACCTGTTGTTGCAACGGGTGGTGACGAATGAAAAGGGCGAGGTGACGATCTCCGACATTCGCGAGATCGACGACTCCGCCGTGAATGTGGGCGGCTTGGCGTTCAACACCTCGGCCGACGATCCCAACTACAGCTTTAAAGCTCCGGCCGATGGTATCTATCGGTTGCTCATCCGCGATCTGTACTACAACGGCGATCCGCGTTACGTGTACCGCGTGGCGATCCGCCCGGCTCAGCCCGACTTCCGCCTCGTGGCTTACTCGCCCCTTCCCGCCGCTCAAAACAACGTCGTCAACGCGTGGACCTCGCTGCTTCGCAAGGGAGGCAATGAACTGGTAAATGTGCTCGCGCTGAGGCGGGAAGGCTTCACCGGCCCCATCGAGGTCAGTGTGGAAGGCTTGCCGCCCGGCGTGACCTGCCCCAGCGTGACCATCGGGCCGGGGCAAAACTCGGCCCCCCTCGTACTAACGGCCGCTGAAGACGCCAAGGCCTGGGCCGGCGCTGTTCAAATCGTCGGCAAGTCCAAGGTGGACGACAAGGAACTGGTTCGCCAGGCCCGCGGCGGCGCGGTCGTGCGGCCCGGAGCGCAAAACGCTTCGGCCGAATCGCGGCTCACCCAGCAGTTCACGCTCGCCGTTTCCGACAAGGAACTCGCTCCCTTCACCGTGACCATTGGCGATGGCAAGCCACTGGAAATGTCGCGTGCCGGCACGATTGAGGTCCCCGTCACCGTGACCCGTCGGGAGAACTTCAAAGGCAACGTCGCCTTGGCCGCCAACGCCAACACGGGCCTTCCCGCCACCGTGAAAGTCGCCGCCCTCACGCTCAACGCCAATCAGAAAGACGGCAAGCTCAAAATCGAGATTCAGAACAACGCTCCGCCCGAGGCCCTGACCTTCTACCTGCAGGCAACCACGCAGGTGGATTATGCCCGCAACCTGGAGTTGGTGGCGGAAGCGGAAGCCTACCAGAAGAAGATCGACGCTCTGAACGTCGAGGCCGACAAGGCCACCAAAGACGCGGCGGCCGAAGCCAAGAAAGCCGCGGACGCCAAAACGGCCGCCGATAAAGCCGCGGCCGACGCCGCGAATGCCGTCAAGGCGGCAGACGCCAAGGCCAAAGCCGCCACCGCCGCGGCGGCCAAAGAGGCCGACAAGCCCGAGCTCAAGCAGGCGGCCGAACAAGCGTCGCAAGAACTAGGCGCGGCGAACGACAAAGCCGAAGCAGCCAAGGCTGCCGCCGAGGCCGCTGCCGCCGCCGCCAAAACGGCCGAGGCCGCCAAGACCGAGGCCGACGCCAAACTCAAGCTGCTGCAAACCGAAAAAGCGGCAGCCGCCAAGGCCGTCGCCGATCGCAAGACCCAGTCGGCCGTGAAGAAGACGAACGTATTCGAACCTTCGTCGGCGGTGGTGGTCAATGTCACTCCGGCGCCAATCAAAATCGCAAGCATTTCGGCAGCCCTAGGCAAGCAAGGCGACAAGGCCGAAGCTACGATCAAGATCGAACGCCTTTACAAGTACGAAGACGCCGTGACGCTCGACGTGACCATTCCTGGCACGGTCAAAGGCGTCAAGATCGCCAAGGCCACCATCGAGAAAGGCAAGAGCGAAGTCAAGCTAACGCTGGAACTCGATAAAACCGCCACGCCCGGCGCGCACGAACTCCCGCTCAAGGCCACGGCCAAATTCAACAACCAAAACCTCGATGTCACCGGCACGGTGCCCCTCAAGGTGGAGGCCGTCGAGGCCGCCAAGTAAAACCGGCGTCCGCAATTGTCAGCGGGGCAACCTCGCCCCGGGCCATTCGATTCGCCCCCCCAAACTCTTTGCCAAAAACACCCTTTGCCACGCACGGCATCGCCCCCCTTTAACCGCAAGCACGTTCCTTCAGGATAGGTCTTGATTATGCGTTACGGTATCCCAGGTGTGCTCGTCGCCACGTTTGTGTTGGTCGGCATCAGTCCTCTGGTGTCGGGTTCCATGGCGCTTGGCGCGGATAAGCCCATCGCCATTGCCGAAATCAAGCGCAATGAACCGGTAGACTTTGAGAAAGAAGTTCTACCTATCCTGAAGCGCAACTGCCTGGCGTGTCACAACGCCACCGAGGCAGAAAGCGATCTGGTGCTCGAAACGCCCCAGTCCATTCTCAAGGGCGGAGCCCTCGGGCCCGCCGCCGAAGCTGGCAAGGGCGCCGAAAGCTACCTGGTCCTGGTGGCTTCGCACGCCGAAGACCCCATCATGCCGCCGGCTGACAACAAGGTGAACGCCAAGAATCTCACCCCGCAAGAACTCGGCCTGATCAAGCTGTGGATTGACCAGGGAGCCTCGGGCAACGTGACGGGCGGCAAGGTGGTTTTCACCCCGCTCCCCCCAGGCGTGAACCCCATCTACGCCACGGCCCTCACCGCCGATGGTCAATACGTGGCCGCGGGCCGCGCTAACCAGATTTTCATCTATCACGTGCCCACCGGCCGCGAAGTTTGCCGGCTGACCGACCCTGAACTCATCTCGTCGGGCCTGTACAAGCAGCCCGGCGTGGCCCATCGTGATATCGTCCAGGCGTTGGCCTTTAACCCCGAAGGCACTTTGCTGGCCTCGGGCGGCTACCAGGTAGCCAAGCTCTGGCAGCGACCCGAGAACGTGCAGCGAACCAGGTTCGATGCCGCCGCACCCGCCACGGCCTCGGCCGTGAGCCCCAACGGCAAATGGCTCGCCGTGGCCGCGGGCAAGACGGTGACCCTGTTCGATGTGGCCGCCGGCAAGCCCGGCGCCAAGCTCGTGGGCCATGCCGAAGACGTTGCTGCCATCGCGTTCTCGCCCGACAACGCCAAGCTGTATTCGGGGTCGAAAGATAAGACCATTCGCGTCTGGACCGTTGCCGATGGCAAAGAAACCGGCAAGCTCGAAACCCCGCAACCCGTGGCCGCCCTGACCGTCGTTGGCGAAGGCCAGCAGATCGCCACCGGCGGCGGCGATGAAATCATTCGCCTGTGGAATTTGGAAGACCTGGGCAAGCCGGCCGAAGAGATCAAGCCCATCGAATTGAAGGGCCATGCCAAGCCGGTTACCTCGCTGGTCACGCTCCCCAATGCCAATACCCAAATTCTCTCGGGCAGCGAAGATGGCAACGCCAAGTTGTGGGACACCCCCAAGGCGGCCAACACGCGCACCATGGCCCACGGAGCCCCGATTACCTCGGTGGCCGCCAGCGCCGATGGGCAGCGCATGGCCTCGGCGTCTTCCAACAACACGCTTCGGCTGTTCAACGGGGCCGATGGCAAACAGCTCGCCGAAATGAAGGGCGATGTTCGCGCCCAAACCGTGTTAGCCCAACTCACTTCCGACGTGCAGTTGGCCCAAACCGTGGCTGCCGCCAAGAAGGCCGCCACCGAGGCCGCCAAGAAGGACGCCCCCACCAAGGTGGAAGCCGCCAAGAAGGCGCAAGAAGCCGTGGCCACCGCCAACAAGGCCGCCAAGGAAAAACAGGCCCCCGCCGACAAGGCCAAGGCCGACAACGAAGCGGCTGCCAAAGTTCTGGCCGCGGCCGACGAGGCCGTGAAGAAAGCCACCGAGGCCGCCACCAAAGCCAAAGAAGCCTTGGATAAAAAGGCCGACGACGAGAACTTGAAGAAGGCCAAGGCCGATGCCGACAAAGCCCTGGCCGACGCCCAAACCAAGCAGAAGGACGCCGATACCAAGTTCAAGGCGACCCAAAAGCCGCTGGAAGACGCCGACAAAGCCTATGCTGAAGCCAAGCGCACGCTCGATTCGGCCCAGAAGGCCCTGGAACTGGCTCAAAGCGACGTCAAAAAGGCGGAAGCTCTCGTGCCGGCCAATGAAAAAGAACAGGCCACCGCCGAAGCCAAGCTGAAGGAAATGCAAGACAAGTTGGCCGCCGCCCAAAAATCGGCCACCGAAAGCGAAAAGCCGTTCCGATCGCTGGCCTTCTCGCCCGACAGTTTGGAGCTCGCCGCGGGCAGCGACGACAACCTGGTTCACACCTACAGCGCGGCCGACGGTAAAGCCCTCGCCGTTTACGTGGGCCAGAAGGGTGCCATCGGCACGGTGGCCTACGTCGATGCCACCGGCTTGGTCTCGGGCTCGGCCGACAAGTCCGTGGTCGTGTGGGAAACCAGCCCCCAGTGGACCCTGGTGCGATCGATCGGCACGGGCGAAACCCCGCTCGTCGATCGCGTGATCGCCCTGGCCTTCAGCCCCGACGGCCAGCACTTGGCCACCGGTGGCGGCGAGCCCTCGCGTAGCGGCGAGCTCAAAATTTGGAACGTGGCCGACGGCAAGCTGATTCGCGAAATCGAAGACGCCCATAGCGATACGGTGTTCAGCATCAAGTACTCTCCCCAGGGAGACATGCTGGCCAGCGGCGCCGCCGACAAGTTCCTCAAGGTTTGGGATGTCGCCAAGGGAACCATGATCCGTTCCTACGAAGGG
The DNA here is from genome assembly GCA_964445985.1 of uncultured Pirellulales bacterium. Classification (GTDB taxonomy): domain Bacteria; phylum Planctomycetota; class Planctomycetia; order Pirellulales; family S012-138; genus CAYUMU01. The sequence continues at coordinate 17,133 of CAYUMU010000113.1, forward strand.
CACACCCACCACGTGCTCGGCGTGGCCTGGAAGTTCGACAGCACCGTCCTCGCCACCTGCGGCGCCGACAATGTGATCAAGGTGTGGAATGTCGATACCGGCGAGCAGCAACGCACCATCTCGGGCTTCAACAAGCAGCTCACGGCGATCGAGTTCGTCGGGAATACCGTCGAGGTCGTGGCCAGCGCCGGCGATAAGCAGGTGCATCGCAAACGCAGCGACAACGGCGGCAACGTCCGTTCCTACCCCGGCGGCACCGACTACATGTACGCGGTGGCCGTTTCCGCCGATGGCAACATCGTAATCGGCGGCGGCGAAGACAGCGTGCTGTTCGTGTGGAACGGCGCCGACGGCAAAGAGCTCCGCAAGTTCGAGCCGCCCAAAACCGAGCAGCCACAAGACACGACTGCCGCGAAATAGGCGGCTGCCAAACGGCCAAGGTTAAATCGATAAAGCCCGGCGAGAACCTGATCGTTCTCGCCGGGCTATTTATTTGGGCAGGGTATCATGCTTACGCCCACTGGCGTAAGCATGCAAGGCGGAAAGCGTATGAACCTAACGAAGAGCCTGATCGCGGAACGTAGCGGGCTACGCTTTGACACCAAGGGATCGTAGCTTGTAGCCAGGGTTTGAGCGAAGCGACAACCCTGGTTAGCGGGTCATAATCTCTGTGTTCATCCTGGAAGGATGATAGCCGGGCGGAACCAGCCGACGACGCGGCCGCGACCCTAGCCCAAGTTCCCCAGTAGGGCTGAAAATTGGCGATTTTTGGAAATAATTTAG
>CAYUMU010000114.1:0-17082 GCA_964445985.1 uncultured Pirellulales bacterium
TACAGGCCGATGTAAACTATTGCGTAATTTGCGGTTAGAAAAAGGGTTAACGGCGCAGCGTGCCACCCGCGCCGCACTCATCTCACAGCCACTTCTCCTGCCGATACCACCCGGCCGTCTCGTTCAGCCGCGTTTGCAAATCTGCCGCCGGCTGCCAGCTTAATTCTTTCTGGGCTTTCTCCGGCGAGCAGCACCAAGAGCCGGCCGCCGCTTCGCGAATCTTGTCCAGGCAAAACACCATGGGCGTTCGCCGCAGCCGGGCCACGCCTTCGGCCCCCAGCGCCGCCGTGCGGGCAACCATCAGCGGCACCCGAATGATCCGCGGCCTGCGGTCCACCGCCGTGCCGATCATCCGGCCCAGCTCCGACCACGTCACGTGCTGGTCGTCGCACACGTAGTACACGCCCTCGGAGTAATTGAAGTCCTTCGGTTGCGCCGCCAACCGCTTGCCACGCTCGGCCGCCGCGGTCAGGGCCGTGGCCAGGTCGGCCGCGTGAATGATCGAGTAACGAGGGTTGCGGAAGCCGGGCACGGCATGCACCCCCGTTCGCTGGATGCTGCGAAACAGCGTCAACCCGGCCACGTCGCCCTCTCCCAGCACGATCGGAGGGCGCACGATCGTGATCGGCACCCGGCCGGTAAACAACCTCGCCGCCGCCTCCGAGGCCAACTTGCTGCGGCCGTATTTGGAAACGGTGGCCGAGGGATCGCTTTCCACGCGGAGCCTGCTTGCGGAACAGGTTCCGCCGGCGGCCAGCGACGAAACATGCACGACGACCGGCGGCGAGGGCAGAGCCGCGCAGGCTTCCAGCAGGTTCCGCGTGCCGGCCTCGTTCACTTCCAAATACTGAGAGATGCCAAAGCCGGAGGTCCGCCCCGCCAGGTGATAAACCGTTTGCACGCCCTCCACGGCGGCGTTCAAACTGGCGCGATCGGTCACGTCGCCCGGGGCGAACCGCACGCCCAGCGGTTCGAGCCGGGCCACGTTGGACCGCTGTCGCCGCAGGCAAACCACGTCGTCTCCCTGCTGTTGCAGCACGCTTACCAAATGAGGGCCGATGAATCCGGTCGCGCCGGTGACCAAAACCGTTGCCATGGGTTGCTTCCTGAATCGTGCGACACCAAAGGATTTTTGGTTAGAATAGCGAGACTTCGCCTCGCTTGCCCTCCCCCTTTGTCCAAACGAACCGAGAGAAACGCGGAATGAACGACCACGTGGTGCTGCTGAGCATACCCGGCCTGCGATCGAGCGACCTGGCCCACATGCCCAATTTGAGCCGGTTGACAGCCGATCGCACCTCGCTGGCCCCCAGCTTCCCCTGCGTAACCTGCCCCGTGCAGGCCAACATGACCACCGGCGTGCTGCCTCGCGAGCACGGCGTGATTGCCAATGGATTCTACTACCGCGACAAGCAAGAAGTCGAAATGTGGACGGCCTGGAACGATTGCATTCTGGCGCCGCAAATCTGGGATACGCTGCATACCGAGCGGCCCGGTGTGACCTCGGCGGTGTGGTTCCCCATGCACACCAAAGGCTGCGGCGCCGACTATGTATGCACGCCGGCCCCCATCCATAATCCCGACGGCAGCGAGTCGCTCTGGTGCTACACGATCCCCACCGAACTTTACGGGGAACTTCGCGACGAGCTAGGGCATTTTCCGCTCCAGCACTTCTGGGGGCCGATGGCCAACATCAAGTCGTCGGCCTGGATCATCGATTCGGCGATTGTGGCGGCCCGCCGCTTCAAACCCAATTTCTTTTACATCTATATCACGCATCTCGATTATGCGGCCCAAAAGCTCGGCCCCGATAGCCCCGAGGCGCTACAGGCGGTGAAAGATTTGGACGACGCCCTGGGCCGGCTGTTCGCCGGCATCACGGCAGGGCTCGGAAAAGAACCCCTCTGGCTGGTGGCCAGTGAGTATGTGATTACCCCCGTCGATCATGTGACTTACCCCAATCGCGTATTGCGACAAGCGGGGTTGCTAACGACCAAACCGGCCGAGGGGGGCGGTGAACTGATCGACTTCGCTACGAGCGCCGCCTGGGCTTTGGTGGATCATCAGTATTCGCATGTCTTTGTCAAAGATGCCGATCCCACGGTGATGGAGCAGGTGGCGCGACTGTTTGAAAAACGAGAAGGCATTGCCGAAGTCCTGGCCGGCGACACCCGCAAACGCTACGACCTGAACCACCCCCGCGGCGGCGAGGTGGTGCTGGTTTCCACGCCCAACAGTTGGCAGGCTTACTACTATTGGCTGGACGACGCCCAGGCGCCCCCGTTTGCCCGCACGGTCGATATTCACCGCAAGCCGGGCTACGACCCGGTCGAAATGCACTTCGACCCGGCCACGCGCGGCATCCCGCTCGACGCCACGCTGGTCAAAGGGTCGCACGGCGCGCCGGCCCTGCGCGAAGACCAGCGCGGCGTCATCCTGGCTTCACAACCAGGCGTGCTGGTGGGCAATGCCCTGGCCGATATCGACGTGGCCGGTTTGGTGTTGCAGCAGTTTGGGGTGTAACGCATATTGTCGCAGGGGAGACATCGATCCAGGACTTATTCAGGTCCGCACTTCCCATCAATCCCGCGACAACAGGAACGACGGAAGCAGGCGGTTGCGACTCCACAACGGGTGAAATCGACGTTGGTGAAATCGAAGCGATGTGGAGCGATGCCCACGGAGATGTAGAATTTGACTCGCTCCGGAAGTCCCCAAAAAACACATGTAAGGAGACATAAAATGTTGCGGGCAATTTCGCTGGTAGCTGTCGTCGCTCTTACTCATTCAGCATTCTGCGATTTCGCAATTGCGGACCCCGACATCTCCTTTGTGCGGGTGGCGTTTAAGACCGAAAGCTCTACCGTTACCGTTTCCTCAGGAACCCGAGTCGATGTTGTCGCCGCCGTACTTCGTGGACTAAACAACTGCAAATTTCCGACTGATGTCGCGACAGTAGGACGGTGGCCGCAAGTTCCTAAGGCTATCGAGAAGGATGCGGATAGGCAGCCTTACCTCACAGTTATTGTCACCTCCCCAACCGAAGGTGGAGCGTCGACCGCATACATTGCCATTACTCCCGAGTTCCCGTTTGCAATTGTATCCACGATCACGACTGAGCTACGCGCTTGCGGCTTCACCGATTTCAGGCTGTTGTCTGACGACGAAGTTACGGACTTGATGGATTCCACCGTTTCCCCCGTTCCCGATGCCGGTGGAGGTGTCGGGCACAAAGGCGACTCGCGCAAATAGCGGTATGCCGGCAATGTACTCGAGCCGCAACGTCGGGTGTTTTTGCTACTGGAGTCCAGTCCCCTAGGCGCCGGTCTACTTCGGCCGAGCCGCACGCCAGCCAGCCTGAAGCTGCGAGGTTAGCTGTTGCACTAGCTTGGCGTTGGCCGGGTCGCCGGCCACGTTTTCGTTTTCCGCCGGGTCGTGTTGGTGGTCGTAAAGTTCGGTGGCGAGAATCTGGCCCGACTTTTGATTCTTCCAGGCTGTGAAGCGGTAGCGGTCGGTCTTCATGGAGTAGCCCATCACGGCGCCGCGGGGGTACTGGCTAAAGGCGGCGGATTTCCAGGGGAGTTTCGGATCGTTCAGCAGAGGGGCGGCGCTGACGCCTTCCAGGTGCGAAGGCAGTGTTAGCCCTGCCAGGTCGCAGAGGGTGGGGTAGATGTCGACGAATTCCACCAGGGCCGGCGTTTTGCTGCCGGGGGCTTTCTGTCCGGGGGCACGGATGATGAGAGGGCTGTTGGCGTCGATTTCAAAATTGGTGTGCTTGCACCAGCTGTTATGTTCGCCGAGCTTCCAGCCGTGATCGCCCCAGAGCACCACAATGGTGTTCTCGGCCAGGCCGAGCTGCTGCAGTTTGTCGAGCAGCTTGCCGACGTTGGCGTCGGTGAAGCTCACACTGGCGTAGTACCCGTGCCGGAGTTCCAGGGCTTTTTCGGGCGAGAGGTCTCCCTGAGGGGGAATATCGCTGTAGGCCCTCATTTCGCCCCAGCTGGTCAGGGCGTAAGAGGGCACGTTCTTAGGCGGGAACAGATTGGCAGCCGGCTGGATTTGGCTGCGGTCGTACAGGTCCCAATACTTTTTGGGCGACGTGAAGGGAAGGTGGGGACGGATGAAGCCGACTGCCAGGAAGAACGGTTCTTGTTTCTGCTGCAGTTCCTGCAGGGTGGATAGCGCCAGGTCGGCGATGGCGCCATCGGTGTAGCGGTTGTCGGGCACATCGGCCGATTCGATGGAGGCTGCCCGGGCGAAGCGGCTAAGGGCCACTCCCTGAAGGCCGCGTTTCCTGCCTTCAGCCTGGCGGTTGGCAACAAAGTCGAGGTTTTCCTGGGCAGCATACCAACCGCCACCCTTGGCCACGCGGGCCGGTTCGCTCCACGAGGGCGGGTCGTCGAAACCGCCGTGGTAAATCTTGCCCATGCTCACCGTGTGATAACCGTTGTTCTTGAAGTGCTGCGCTACGGTCACCACCTGGGGCACGTGCGTGCGAAAGTGGGTTTTCAGATCGTAGACCTTGGTGGAGTCGGGGCGCAGGCCCGTCATCACGCACGTGCGGCTGGGGCTGCAAACGGCCTGCATGCAGTAGGCCCGCTGGAAGGTGGTGCCGCTGGCGGCGAGGCGATCGATATTGGGGCTGTGAATGTGCGATGCCCCGTAGCAGGCGAGCTCCGGCCGGAGATCGTCGACGGCGATAAACAGCACGTTGGGTCGCTCGGCGGCCGCGGTTACCGTACCCAGGCTGGCCAGAATCAGCACGGCCAGAATGGAGTTCCAAACCTGGGAAGGCCCAGGGCAAAATCGTGGCATGACTCGCATCCTAAGAAAGAAGCGGCGGCTCTTCGAGCAGGCCTGCGGTTGAGGTTTTGCTCTTAGAGTACTTGGTGTGTGCTCGGAAGGCATGCCAATTTTGGGTGTAGCGCGGAGCGGCGAAGCACCCTTCGTTGGGGAGGGCGGAGTTGAAGGGCGGATCGGGTGATTGTTTGGCGGGCTGAGCCGCTTTGGATTGCAAATTGAGAATTGCAAAATGCAAATTGAAAATTGGGGGAGGCGGCTGTTGGGGGTTAGCGGTTACGGGGTGGGTGGAGGTTCATGGGCTGGGGGTAGTTGCTGTCGTCGTCGTCGAGGTAGTCGTGGAGGCTGGGGATGCCTTCGTAGGGGTCGGGATCGTCGGCGAAGAGTTCGGAGTGGGGAATTCGGAGTGCGGAGTTGAGGAGGGGATTCGTCGCTTTGCGGTTGTTGGATTGGCGGCGGGTGGGTTTGCGGCTGGGGTGGTTGGGGGCGAGTGTCGCCGGGGTGGGTTGCCAGGCGGCGATGGCCGCGGTTTGGTTGGGGGCGGGTTTGGGTTGGAACGATATCGCCGTATTGGGCGGGGCATGGTTGTTGCGGACGGGGAGGAGCCAATGCTGGGTTGGTTGCTCGGAGTCGCTGTCTTCTTCGATTAGTTGCCAGACGCTGTAGGGGGCGGCTTGGGCGGTGAGGTTGGCGATCGTTCTGTGCGTGGTCGCTTTGCTTGTGGATCTGGGAATGGCCAGCACGGCGACGATCGCCACGCCGGTGCGGGCGGCGAGGTCGTTGAGCGGTTTGAGGATGGCTTGCAGGGGCGGTTGCTTGCGCGGGCTGGTTTGCGGAAGGTAAGCCGAGAGCGGGTCGATGATGACCAGGCGGCAATCGGGCGTATCTTGGATGGCGTCTTCTAACGCTTGGATGTTTTCGGGGAGTATGAGCGGTTCGCTCTCTTCGGTGGGCAGAACCGCGATGCGGTCGAGGTCGGCGCCGGCTGCTTCGAGACGGGGGCGGACCGTGTCGGAGAGGTCTTCTTGGCCGGTGAGGAGCAGGACGCTGCCGGCTTCGTTTGGTTCGTCTGATGTGTTCGGCCATGGTTTTCCCGCTGAGACGCGGGCTGCCATGTCGAGCGTGACGAGCGATTTGCCCACGCCGGTGGGACCGAGGAGGAGCGTGACTTTGCCAAGGGCGATGCGGTGGGGCCAGAGCCAGCGGAGAGGCTTGGAGGTGATGGTGGAGAGGAGGCGCATGGAGAGGTTCTCGAGTTCGGAGTTCGGAATTCGGAGTGCGGAGTTGAAGAGGGCGGATTGGGCGGTCGTTTGGCGGGCTGGCCGGATTGGATTGCAAATTGAGAATTGCAAAATGCAAATTGAGGATTGGGGGAGATGTGTTTGCTGAGATGTGATGTGGTGCTATCTGTCAGAGCGCAGTTTGCCAAAAATGCTCTGCAGAACCGATAGGTATTTTTTGGCTGGCGGGCAATTTTTTCGGGGTGATGACGTGGGGTGGGTTGGAGGCGCGGGGCGGGTACCGGTTGCGGCATGCTTAGGCCAGTGGGGGTAAGCATGGAACACTGACCTGAGTTGCGGGTGGAATATCTGAATACGGGGGCGGCTTCCCAGGCTGCGGCTGCGGTCGATATGATGAAGCGATGCACAGTACTTATCAATACGACGTGATTGTGGTCGGCGCCGGTCACGCAGGCACCGAGGCCGCCATGGCTGCCGCTCGGTTGGGGGCCAAAACCGCGCTGCTCACCACCAATCTCGACACCGTCGGCCAAATGAGCTGCAACCCGGCCATTGGCGGCGTCGCCAAGGGGCAAATTGCCCGCGAGGTGGATGCCCTGGGGGGCATCATGGGCGTGGCTATCGACGCCACGGGCATTCAATTTCGCATGCTCAATCGCCGCAAAGGGCCGGCGATGCACAGCCCTCGGGCCCAGGCGGATAAGAAAGCCTATCAGAACGAAATCAAGCGGCTTGTCGAAGAGCAACCGGGCTTGGCGCTGCGGCAAGAGGTGGTGGAGGATCTCATCACCGAAGATACGTCGGCCGGAACCGTGTTGCGAGGGCTGCGGGTGCGGGGGGGCGCGGAATATCACGCTCCGGCGGTGGTCCTGACCACCGGCACCTTCTTGCAGGCCTTAATGCACACCGGCGAAACCAAAACCGCCGGCGGCCGCGCTGGCGAAGGCACCACAGGCGGAATCAGCGGCGCCCTCAATCGCCTTGGCTTTGAAGTCAAACGATTCAAAACAGGAACGCCGCCACGTTTGAATGGCCGCACCATCGACTTCACCCGAACCGAGCTTCAGCCGGGCGACGACGACCCCCGGCCGTTTTCGTTTCTCACCAACCACATCGAGCAGCCGCAGCTCCCTTGCTGGATCACCTACACCAACGACGCCGTCCACGAATTGATTCGGGCCAACTTGCACCGGGCCCCCATGTACTCAGGCCAGATCAGCACCAGCGGCCCCCGGTATTGCCCCTCCATCGAAGACAAGGTGGTGCGGTTTGCCGATAAGGATCAGCACCAGTTGTTCCTGGAGCCCGAAGGCCGCGCCACGCAAGAATATTACGTCAATGGCATTTCGACCAGCCTGCCGCGCGACGTGCAAGACGCGATCTTCAAGCTGATCCCCGGTTTGGAAAACGCCCAGATCATGCGGTATGGCTACGCGGTGGAATACGACTTTTGTCCGCCGGAGCAATTGCAGCCCACGCTCGAAACCAAGCGCGTGGCAGGCCTTTACCTGGCCGGTCAGATCAATGGCACCACCGGTTACGAAGAGGCGGCGGCGCAGGGCCTGATGGCCGGCGCCAACGCCGCGCTCAAGCAGCGCAGCCAGGAACTCGTGCTCGACCGCGATCAGGCTTACATCGGCGTGCTGATCGACGACCTGGTCACGCGCGGGGTAGACGAACCCTATCGCATGTTCACCTCTCGCGCCGAATACCGCTTGCTGCTCCGGCACGATAACGCCGACCGCCGCCTCACGCCCCGGGCCCACGAACTGGGAATGGTGGAGCCCGCGCGGTGGGAAAAGTTGCAGCAGAAGCTGGCCGCCGTTTCCCGGGTGGAGGCGTTGCTGGAAGCCACGCGGCAGGGAGAACACACGCTCGCCAGGTTGCTCCGTCGCACCGAGACCACTTGGGCCGACCTGGTGGACAAATTGCCGGAGTTGGCCGAGACCCCGCGAGAAGTGGCCGAGCAGGTGGAGTTCGACACCAAGTACGCAGGCTACATCGCCCGGCAAGAGGTGGAGATCGCCCGGCATAAACGGCTGGCGGAAAAGCGGATTCCCGAGGCATTCGATTACGCCCGCGTGCGGCATTTGCGAACCGAAGCCCGCGAAAAGTTAGGGAAAGTGCGTCCCCGCAGCCTCGCTCAGGCCGGCCGGATCAGCGGGATTACCCCGGCCGACCTGGCCCTGCTGATGGTCTACTTGGAAGGCAAATAGCCAGCCGAACCGCCCCGCAAGTCGTGAGGCGAATTCTCATTTCAGCTCGGCCCCAGGCTGGCATGACGGCGACCATTTCGATCGAGCGCCGGCCACGCGTTTGCTAGCGGATTTGTCTGGGGCCATGTTGGTGCGCGGGGTTACCTGGTGCTGTTTGCTGCGGGGGGAAAGCGGGCAATCGCCGGCAAGTTCGGCGGAAAATTCGCTGGCGTTCCGCCAAATCAAGCCGGCTGCTTCCCGCGCCTTGGCCGCCACGGCACGGCGGTTGCTTCTTGGACCTGTCGCACCGAACAGGTTCGTTACCCACGTGCGGTAACCCACTACCCCCACTTCCCCGAGGAGATCTCACGATGGCCATGCAAACGAAGCCGCCATGGCGGTGGAGTAAAGCCGGTTTTGAGCCGCCCCGACTTGCAGTGCGGGCGTAGTTTGGTGAAAGCCAACCTGGCGTACTCGAAAAAAAGCTCGGCGGAGTGCTTCCCACCGGTGGGTGGAGCAAGCCCGCCGAGTCTTTCGGCCTCAGCCTAACCATTTCCGCGACATTCGATTCTGGCTTCCAGGGAGGTTTCCCCATGTCTTCCTCAATAAACACTTTCAAGGCCTCGCATCAATCGGCCTGGTCGGCCACGGTAACACCTCCCGAGTTTCCCCAACTCGATCACGATTTGCACGTGGACGTGTGCATCGTTGGGGCGGGAATCGCCGGGCTCACCACGGCCTATTTGCTGCTGCGGGAGGGTAAATCGGTGGCGGTGCTGGACCGCGGGAAACTTGCCGGCGGCACCACGAGCATGACCACCGCGCATTTGGCCAGCGCCATCGACGACCGCTTTACCGAGATGGAGCGGTTGCATGGCCAGGAAGGTTCTCGACTGGCGGCGGAAAGTCATGCGGCGGCGATTGATCAAATTGAGCTGATCGTTTCAAACGAGCAAATTGACTGCGACTTTGACCGCGTGGATGGCTATTTAATGCTGGGGCCAAGCGACAAAGTGCAGCTATTGGAACACGAGTGCGCGGCGGCCCAGCGGGCTGGCCTGCACGATGTGCGGCAGCTCGATCGGGCTCCTTTGTCCACCGGCACCGGGCCCTGCTTGCGGTTTCCACGGCAGGCTCAATTCCATCCGCTCAAGTATCTGGCGGCGGTTGCCCAAGCCATCACCGACCGAGGCGGGAAAATCTTTACCCAGACCCACGCCCGCAAATTCCAAAGCGGCAAGCAGGCCCAGTTGGAAGCCAATGGGCATACAGTGACCGCCGACTACCTGCTGGTCGCCACGAATACGCCGATCAACGATCTGGTGGCGATTCACACCAAGCAGGCGCCCTACATGACCTACGCCCTGGGGGCCAAAATTCCTCGGGGTTCGGTTCCCCGCGGGCTGTACTGGGATACCGAAGATCCCTACCACTATGTGCGAACGCAACAGATGACGAATGATTCCTCTGGCGACCCGCGCGCGGACGACGATCTGCTGATTGTGGGTGGCGAGGATCACAAGACCGGGCAGGCCAGCGACACCACCGAGCGGCACCTTCGCTTGGAGCAGTGGGCCCGCCCGCTGTTTCCGATGATGGGGCCCATCGAATACACCTGGTCGGGCCAGGTGATGGAAACCATCGACGGCCTGGGCTTCATTGGCCGCAATCCCATGGACAAGAAAAACGTGTTCATCGCCACGGGCGACTCGGGCATGGGGCTCACCCATGGCACGATTGCCGGCATGCTGATTCGCGATTTGATCCTCGGCCGCGACAATCCCTGGGAGCAGTTGTACGATCCGGCGAGGAAAACACTCAAAGCCGCGCTTAAGTTCACAAAGGAGCAACTGAACGTGGCCGCCCAGTATGGGCAGTGGGTGACGGGCGGCGACGTGAGCGACACCGGAGATATCATGCCGGGCGAGGGCGCGATTGTGCGGCATGGCCTTTCCAAGTGGGCCGTTTACCGCGACGACAGCGGCGATTTGCACCGCTGCTCGGCGGTCTGCCCGCACTTGGGCTGCCTGGTGAACTGGAATCGTCAGGAGCATACCTGGGATTGCCCCTGTCATGGGTCGCGGTTCGCCGGCGACGGCAGCTTATTGCATGGACCCGCCAACGCGGGGCTGGAATCGGTGGAGAAGCCCTCGTGAACACGGGGGGAATCCAGACGCGGCGGAGAAACAATTCTATTGGCGAATAACGGTTGTCATCCCCATTTAACCCCGCAGGGGTTTACAGCCCGTGGCCGGCGGTTAAGCGTAGCGACACCGCCGGGAATCCAAACACAAATTAGACGCTCACACCCGCGAGGTCCGGCCGGGGTCGCAGCCGCGTCAGCAGCTCATCCCGCGCGCCTATCGTCTTTTCAGGATGAGCACGGAGATTCACGACCCTCCATCCAGGGCTGTTCTCCCGCGTTCACGCGAACGGCCGGTTCGGCCCAAGCGGTGGATACGCCCAAAACTTGGGTTAAGTGAATATGCCTAGGGTGACGATGTTGAGGAACAAGCGGCATTCGCGGCCGTCGGGGTTTCACGAATCGGGATGATTCGCCTGCTGGCGCCAGTTTTTGGAACGAGGGAGCGATACCGTGGAAAAGGCAAGCTTGTTCGCCATGCTTTCGACGCTGGCACTGCTGGTCTCGGCTACCGGGTGCGCGGGCAGTAAGAGCGCGGCCAAGCCTGTGGGACCATCTTTGGGTTCGCCGATGGGGACTCCCACGGCGAAGGACGCGAAGCCCAGCGGCTTCGGCAAAATGGTTTCGTCACGCAAGTCGGCGGTGAAGCCCACCGCGGAGCTTGCCAAAGACGACCCGCTGTCGTTGGCCAACCGTTCCGAGCCCGATGCGGCGTTGTATGTGGTGATGGCCCAAACGCACGAACGCTCGGGCAACTTCAAAGCGGCGGCCGATCAATACGAACGAGCACTGTCCAAAGATCCCACCTCGCTAGACGCGGCCTTGGGGTTTGCCCGCATGGTCGATCGTGAAGGCGACTTTCCCAAAGCCAACAGGCTTTACGAGCAGGCTTTGCAGCGGCATCCGCAAAGCGCCACGGTGCGCAACGATTACGGCCTGTGCCTGGCGCGGCAGGGAGAGATGGGCCGGGCCGCCGGCATGCTTCAAACCGCTTGCCAGCTTGAGCCCCAAGACGTTCGCTATCGCAACAACCTGGCGACGGTGCTGGTGGAGTCGAAGCAATTTGAGGAAGCTTACCTGCAACTGGCCGACGTTCACGAGCCAGCGGTGGCCTACTACAACGTGGGCTACCTGCTAGCCCAACGTAATGAGTACGAAGCGGCCCGGCACCACTTCGAGCAAGCGCTGAAGCTCAAGCCGGGCATGGCCGAAGCCACCCAATGGCTGGGCATGTTGCCATCCTCGGCCGCTGGATCGCATCTGGCACGGCAGGCGCCGCAGGGCCAGTCGTACGGCGAATCAACTTCTCTGCGGTATGGCAACTTGCAGCAGTAGCGCAAGTGCCCCCCCCCACGGAAGGCCGCCCTTACTCTTGGGGTTGAGCGGCATCGCCAATTTGCGTGGCCTGGGTAGCTTCCATGGGCCAGGAATGCACGGCCGGGTGCTTGAGATCCATTTCGTGCAAACATTGGATCAGGCCGGTGTCGGTGCCGAGGTAAATACGGTCGTTCTCCAGGTTGCTGAAGAAAAAGTTCAACCCATCCAACCGCATGGTGGTTACCGGGGCTCCGCTGGCCTTATCCAGCACGGCCAGTCGTTGCTGAGCGTCCACGGCGTATAGCCGGCGAGGGCTGACGGCGAGCAGCTTTTCGATCAGCGGCACAAACCATTTCTCCAAGCCGGTGTTGGCGGTTAAAGCCAGCAAACCTCCGGTTTCGGGGATCGCGTAAACTGAATCGCCGGCCGCGATCGCCTGCTCGCGGATGACTTCTCCCAGCGAGAACTTCCACATCGCCGTGCCCTTCACTTCGTCCAAGGCGTAAACATAACCGTCTTGCGACGCCACGTAGAACAGCGGCGGCCAGTAGGTGATGGGGGCGGTGATCGATTTGCCGGTCTCGAAGCGGCCGATCACGTTCAGTTGGTTCAGGCGGCTGATGTAGACATAGCCCTTGTTCGTGGCCCATGCGACCGACTTGCGACCACGGGTCACGGGGGCATCGACGCGGCCGAACGAGGTGTAGGCCCAATTCTTGGAAGGGTCCTTAAGATCGTAAGCGGTTAGCTTGCCATCGGCCGAAAGCGTGTAGGCGAACTCATCGGTGAGCGTGGGGCCGCAGATCGAGGGTGTGGGCATCGTGCGCTCCCACAAGATCTGGCCGTTTTCCGCGTTGAGCAAAATCAGGCTCATGCCGTTGATCAGGGCCACGTGCTTGGCGCTCACGGCGGGCGATTCGGTGGGACGCTCGCGGTGCCCCGCTTGCACTACCCACAGCGTGCGGCCGGTTTCGGCGTCGAGGGCCTGAAGCAGGCCTCGTTCGGTTTGCACGATCATGGTGCCAGGTTGGGGGATCGAGCCCGCGCCGGCCTGCCCAGACGCGTTGGCGGGCTGATTTGGCTGGGGGCCAGCGGCCGGCGGGGGCTCCTTTCCATCAGCGGGGGCGTTGCCAAAGGGATTGTTTCCGGCCGGCGGTGCGTTGCCAAAGGGGTTGTTGCCCGCCGCGGGATCATTGTTGCCAAAGGGATTGGCGTTCCCATCGTTGGCCGCGCCGAAAGGATTGGCGCCGCCGTCGCCGAAGGGATTGTTTTCATCTGCGGCCGCGGGCGGGTCTTGTTGGGCCGGGGCATTGCCGCCCGCGGCTGGGTCCGCGCCAATTCGCAACGGCTTGCCCGTGGAGGGGGCGGCCGGACCCACGGGCAGATGCTTTTGATAGAGCACGATGTTCTGAATGCGGTCGCGGGTGCGGTCCATTTGAACCTGGGTGGCCCAGGCTCGAACCAATCCGTGCCGCCGGGCTTCATCCTGAGAGACAAGCGGGGAGCGGTAGAATTGGCCATACACCGAGGTGGCCGACCATCCCCAAAGTAGGAGCAATGCCAGCAACGAGGAGCGACGAAGCATGGTTTTCACCCGGAATTGGGAGCGGATAAGTAGAGCTGAAGCGAGTCACGAAACCGACCGTGCCAACGCCGCGGATATGCGGCCTGACGTTAAGACGAATGAGCCCGCTACCACTTTCCATCATAGTCGGGATCGGCGAGGGAAACATAGTTTGCCGGGCTAAATCGCAAAAAACCGGGCATCCAGCCCCCCAGCCTGCCTGTGTTGCGCCACAAGTCGGCGGTGATTTACTATACGGCTTTTGAAACGGATTGTTTCGATTGTAGGAATGGAGTCTACTGGTATGTACCGGTATATGCTGGTACGGAATGAGAAGGTTTGTTGATTTGCGCCACCCAGCCCTCGCCTTGTTGAACACATGGACGTATCTGTCCGAACCGGTAGTTTATTACGCGGAGCGTTTTATGAGTGGGCAGCAGCGACCCACGGGTAATGATGTATCACGTCAGCCGTCGAAGCCTGCTTCAACGAGCCAGTCGTTGCCCGCTGAAGGTGCGTCGCCAGCGACGTCGCCTCCCGCGAACCCAAGCCGAATGGCCGAGCGGGGTCCGGCCTGGTTGGGCCTGGCGATTGGCGGAGGCCTGTTCGCGTTGGCCATCGCCGTGGCAGCCCTGTTGGTGGAATGGAATCAGAGCCGTTCGGCCGCCCACCGGAGCGGCGCCCCTCGCGGAGTGCCCGCGCAAAATCACGGCGTTCAGCGGTTGCCAGCGGAAGATGCCGCCTGGCAATACGAAACGGTGGCCAGGGCCACGATCGGCGAATCGCTCTGGCAGCACTGGGGTTCGGCGCTGGCCTTGGCCATGACGCCCGACGAGCGGACGGTTATTTCGCTGGGCAGCGATGGCGAACTGAAGTTTTGGGATATCGCCAGTGGCCGCGAAAAGCAGTCGTTCACGGTGTTTTCAGACGACGTGCCGAGCCGAGATGTTTCGCTCGCGCTCTCCCTGGATGGCGGCGTGCTGGCGATCAGCACCGGAACCTCTGCCAGGTGTTGGCGATTGCCACGGATGGAAGAGATTGTGCCCACCGAGCGGCCAAACGACGCCGCGGGCCGCGTTTTGGCACTCAGCCCCGATGGGCGGCAAGTGGTGTTCTGGCAAAATTCGCAGCTCAACGTGCGCGATACGGCGACGGGCGAGTCCTTATTCGATTTGGAACCCGATCCGCTGGGAGACGCGGACGACGTGGCGCCGGAAACGCCCCCCACCGAAACGCCCGCCGCCCATACCAGGCCGATCGCATCGCCCGCCACGAGCGGCGGCAATTCGCAAGACCGGGAATCGGCGACTTCGTTGTTGCCTCCGGCGCTGGCCAGTTATCGCGAGGATGGGCGTTATTTGGCGGTTTCCAACGGCCGGCAGGCCACGGTTTGGGATCTGGCGACGCAGCAGGTGGTCGATTCCATCTCGCCGGGAACGGCCGTGGTCGATCTGGCGTTTACCAGCCCCAATACGGTAATGGTGGCCGGTCCGGTGCACGTGGGCGAGTGGGATCTCAAGGCCAAGGCGATCGTGCGGCAGTTCCAACCGCCGCGTTATTCGCCCGACATTACCGCGGGACGAATGTTCCTGGCCAAACAGGCCCCGCTGGTGGCGCTGATGGAGCCCGCCGGCATTACCGTGGCCAATATCGAGCAAGAACAGGTGATTGGCCGGCGACCCTTCGACCCGGTTGCCGGGCCAGCGGGCAAGTGGTCCACGTCGCAAGCGGTGTTGGCGTTTAGCGCCAGCGGTCGGTATGTGATCTTCGACTCCGTGGATCTGGGCATGCGGCTGTGGGAACCGGCCGTGGGCCGCGTGCAACCTCTGGCCACGCCGGGCAGTTTTACCGCCGTGGGTTTGCATTACTCTCCCGATGGCAAATTGCTGGCCCTGTTCAGTCGCGATGGGCGCATCCGCCTGGCCGACCCGCTTACGGGCCGGGTGGTTCGCGACCTGAACGAAGCCCGCGGCGGCCCCGTGGCTTTGAGCGGCGATTGGCAGGTGTACGCCGGACTTGTCGCCCATGGCGTGGCGGTGTGGGATCGGGAAAGCGGCGAGCTGCGCCGCGAGTTGGCGATTGCAACCGACGACGTGCAAGCCCTGGCGCTCAGCGACGACGGGCAACTGCTGGCCAGCAGCATCGCCAATAAAGTGGACGGCGAAGTTCAATGGAAGGTGCAGATTTGGGATGTGGCATCGGGCCAACTGCAACGCGAAATCCCCATCGACGAGACATTCCCCAACCGCTTGCTGTTTCACCCCGACAGCCGCCGCCTGGCGCTGCTGGGCGACGACGACCTGGTTCAATTGGATACGGCCACCGGTGAGCCGCTGTGGGAAGAGCCCCAGCAGGCGCACTTCCGTTCGCGGCACGATCGGCGGGGCCGCAAGATCGTGGTGCAAACCGATGTACCCTGGCTCCGACTGGTGGACGCCGAAACCGCGGCAGACCTGCTGCATTTGGGCGGCGCCAATGCCAACGACGTGGTGGCCGCCAACTTTTCGGCCGACGAATCGCTCCTCGCCGGCTGCGACAACCGCGGTCAGATCACGCTCTGGGAATTGCCTTCGACCGAGGCTTTGGAAGCCGGCCCACTGCAAAAAATCGAACCGGCCGCCACGTTTCAATTAGGACCCAAGCGGGGACGGATCTTCGATATCGCCCTGGCCCCCGACGGCAAGTCCGTGGCCGTGGCCTGCGGCGACGGTGTGACCCGCGTGCTGACGATTGAGCGCAAGAAGAAGGTTGTTAGCGGCGGGTAGTTGGGGGCCTTCGTTCATACTGGCAAAGCCTGATAAAGCCAGTGGCGCCCGCGCGGCGGCAGCCCGGCGGATTTCGACGGTTTTAATTCCGAATAACGTGCGCAGGTTATTAAGAACTTTTCCGAATAAACAGTCGTTACCCCGCAGTGAGCGAGAGGAAGCATCACCCGAAATGCACCGGCCCATGAACAACGTCAAATCCAAACAACGCGTCGCCGACCACGGGGAAGTCTTCACCCCGGCGTGGCTGGTCGAGACGATGTGGGCCACGGATCACGATGGCACGAGTATCTGGGCTGACCCGAACGTAAAGTTCCTCGCCCCGTTCACCAAAGCCGGCGTGTTTCCGTGTGAAATCACCTCACAGCTGACGGACAAGATGCGCGACGTGCAAGCGCGGGTGGATCACATCCTGACGAAGCAGGTGTTCGCCATCGGCAAGGAGAAATAAGCATGCACCCCAACAAGAACACCATCATTCACTTCATCTATAAGGCCACGCAGTATTTCCAGATCCCGGACTTCCAGCGTCCCTACACTTGGCATGCTACCATAGTGGAAGCGTTTCTGCATGATTTGGAGCATGTCCGCGCATCTTCGCGCAACCATTATTTCGGGACAGTTGTCTATGTTCCTGAGGCTGACCACTTCACGGTCATTGACGGCCAGCAGCGCCTGACCACCACGCTGCTGATGCTCGTCGCGATCTATCACATCCTGCGCGAGTATCCTGAAAAGTCGTCCATCACGGCGGAGCAGATTAGGAACCAGTATCTCTACGACCAATACGGCGCACCTGACAAGGACCGCAAGATTCTTCTGCGCACCGTAACAACAGATAACGAGGTCTTCAAGAAGATATTCGAGGGGCAAAGCCTGACCGCCGACGAAGCAGCCAATCGACAGAAAAAAGTCTATGACCAGTTCAGACGCTATTTTCTGCAACGCGACCACCTTGAAGCCTATATCAGTGCCCTGCAAAGGTTTGAGATCATCACCGTCGCCATTGATGCCAACGACGACAACCCGCAGTTGATTTTCGAGAGCATCAACTCCA
>CAYUMU010000115.1:0-16808 GCA_964445985.1 uncultured Pirellulales bacterium
CGAGGCGAACGATTGGGTGAACGGGGAACGAGCTCCTCCGGCAGGCAAAGCTGTTCAAGCCCCCCCAGGCGCCAAAGATGTTGGATGCGGGGGCTGGGGGTTAGTCGTCGGAATTGAAATCGAAGCCGGAGTTGATCTCCATTTCGGGAGCGGCCTTCTTGAGCTTTTCCACGCCGGCCTTGGTCATTTTGCTGTCGTAACAGCTCAAGTAATCCAGCTTGGGCATCTTGGTGAGCGTTTCGATGGCGGAGTCGTCCACGGCCGTGTTCGACAAGGAGAGGGAGTACAGTTTTGGGCACTCGGTAAGCGGCGCCAAATGGTTCGACGACACCGCGCACTCATTCAAGCTGAGCGATTTAAGGTTGCGGAGATCCTTCAAATGGACGAGCCCCGGGCCTGCGACGTTGGTATCGTCGAGGTTGAGCGATTCCAAGGCGTTCAAGTTTTTGAGTTCGGCGAGGCCGGTATCGCTCACGGCGGATTCATTGAGGATCAAATAGACGAGCGCGGTCAGTTTGCCAATGCTCGCCAGACCTTCGTCGGTAGCCGCGGTGTCGGGCATATAGAGCGTGCTGAGTTTGGGGAGGACGGGCAGCCCCGTGCCTTGCACGCGGGTGGAGGAGACGTCGAGGTCGGTCAGTTGGCGCAAGCCTGCCAGGTGTTTCAGGCCTTCGTCGGTGATGGCCGTGGCGGATAGACTCAAATTCCGTAGCGATTCCAACTTGCCAATATCGGCGAGACCGGCGTCGCTGATGGGCGCCCCATCGAGATTCAACCAGCCAAGGCGAATGAGCTTGGGCATGCCGGCGCCGGTGGCCTGAGATTCGGATAGATTCAGGTTCTCGAGTTGGATCATGGGGGCCAGGTGGGGAAGTCCCTGATCGGTGAGCTGCGATTCTGACAGATTCAACCTCCGCAGCGAGGTTAGCTTGCCGAGGTTGGCCAGGCCCGGCCCCACGACGCTGGTGCCTGACAGGCTTAGTTCCTCCAGCGAGGCGAGGCCCGCCAGGTGGACCAAACCTTCGTCGCTAATGCCGGCATTGCCCAAGGTGAGCGAAGTGAGATTGCGGAGGCCGGCGAGGTGTTTCAGGCCGGCATTGGTGATCGGAGCCTGACCGAGATGGAGTTCTTCCAGCGACGTCATTCCGGCCAAATTGGCAAGACCAGCATCGGTAATCTTGCCGTTCCAGAGATTGATTCGCGTAAGCCTGGTCTTCGCCAACGAGGCCAGGCCTTCATCGCCAATGGCGGACATATCGGCGGAAAAATTCTGGAGTTGCTCCAGCTTGCCCAGGTATTTCGCCTGTTCGTCGCCGATGGTCAGGCCATAGGGAAGCGACAAGGTTTGTAGCGACGTCATGCCCGCCAAGTCGGGCAGGCACAGCACGTTGACATTGCTGCCGTCGAGCGACAGCGACTTGAGTTTCTTGAGTTTTCCCAGCGAGGCGACGGCGGCGTTGGAAAGGCCGTCGGCGTTGAAACTGAGCTCCTCCAGTTCGGTCAGGCCGGCGATGTGGGCCAGGTGCGCATCGGAGCAGCTTCCGTGGGAGCTCAGCGATAGTTTCTTCAGTTCCTTGAGATCTTTGAGATGCTCCAGGACTTCGCCGCCCACGGAGCCGCCGTAGTAGCCAAAGCTGATTTCGCGAACACCCGTCAATGCGGCGAGCAATTTCAGTTCGTCTTCGGTGAATTGGGCCGCTCGATCGAATTGCACCTTTCGCACCGGGTTGCCGGGGGCCGTGCGATCGGTTTCGACGCTGGCCTGCTTGCGGAGCAGCATGGCCAGGGCCTGGGCCTCGTTGATGGGTGTTTCGGGCTGGGGCGCCGCTGAGCGGGAAGTGGGAATTTGAGTCAGCTTGTTGACCTGGGCGGCCAGGCTCGTGGCCGTTTCGCCGATGCCCTGCGTTTGCCCTTGCAGCGCTTTCAGTTCTTTTTCGATCGAGGCCAACTGCGCCACCAGGTTGGGGTCGGTCGTTACCGACGGCTGCGGCATGGGTTGGGTGGCGGGAACCTGCGCCGGGGCTGGCTGCCTGGCGACCGACTGAACAGCGGCTTCCAGAGCTTCCAGCCGGGCTTCAATGCGTTCCAACGCAGCCTGAGTGCCATCGGTGTTCGCGGGTTGCGCTTCTTCGCGGCAGCCGGTGCAGAGGGCCAGGCAAAGGCACAGGGCCGAGGGCAACCAGGCTTGCCCTGCGATTCGAAAAGTTGTCATTGGGGGGCGCCCCACTTCAAGAAGAGAATGATGACGGGAGAGCGATTGGGAAACGTTGGGTTGCAGGAGGAAAAACTGCCAACGGCTCGGAATCGGTTCCTCCCGCCTGCCAATCGGCAGAATCAGTCTACGCCGCTCGCCCGGCCAAAAAAAGTGTTTGCCGTGCATTTTGGCGGCGCGGGGAAGAGAACGGATTTTCAGGCATTTTGTGGGGGTAAATCCACGCTTTGGCGATCCGCGGCGACTATATTGACCGAACGCGGGGGGGGGGCGCCAACGAAGCGCGGCACGGGTGGGCGTGGGGGAGCGCGGGATGTTGACGCCCCCCGCACCAACCTCCGGGTTGGAAGCCCAGCCCCACGCTCGCTTCCCCCCTCCCTCCCTACCGCACCTAAGTTCATCATCGGAGCTTGTTCCATGCCAGGGTTTCGTCAAAGCAGGTTGTTACTGGTCGGCATGTTGGCAGGGGCGGTGGCCGGCATGGGGAGGGCCGCGATTGCCGACGACGTCAAGCCATCGCCGGCGGCGAACACGCCCAGCCCGCGCCTTCCCCGCGACAACCTGCTGGTGTATCGCAACGACAAGAACCAGCCCACGCGCGTGGAAAAGGTCGACCAATGGCTGCGCCGGCGGCAAGAAATCATTGCCGGCATGGAAGCGGTGATGGGCAAGCTGCCGGGCGAAGAAAAACGCTGCCCGCTGGAGATGCGGGTTGATCAGGAAGAAGACCGCGGCACCTACGTGCGGCGCTTGATTAGCTATGCCTCGGAGCCGGGCTCGCGGGCGCCGGCTTACTTGTTGGTTCCCAAGTCGGTACTCAATGGCTCGGGCAAGAAGGTTTCCGCCGTGCTCTGCCTGCACCCCACCGATAATGTCACGGGGCATGGCGTGGTGGTGGGCGTGGGTGGAAAGCCCAATCGCCAGTACGCCAGCGAATTGGCCGAGCGGGGCTATGTGACGCTGGCGCCCGCCTATCCGTTGTTGGCCGGCTATCAGCCCGACATCCGCCAGTTGGGCTGGGAAAGCGGCACGCTGAAAGCCGTGTGGGACAACATTCGCGGCCTCGACCTGTTGGATTCGCTGCCTTACGTGCGTCACGGGTGTTACGGCGCGATCGGTCACTCGTTGGGGGGCCACAACGCGGTTTATACCAGCGTGTTCGATAACCGCATTCAGGCCGTGGTTTCCAGTTGCGGGCTCGACTCGTACCTGGACTACATGGGGGGCGACGAGAAACGCTGGCTGCCCGAGGCTGGCTGGACACAAACCCGTTACATTCCCAAGCTGCGCGAGTATCGGGGGCAGTTGGAAGCCATCCCGTTTGATTTTCACGAAATGATCGGCGCGTTGGCTCCTCGGCACGTGTTCATTGCCGCGCCGTTGCACGACAGCAATTTCAAAGCCGACAGCGTGGACCGGGTGGTGGCGGCCGCGGCGGAGGTCTACAAGCTGTATGGCAAAGCCGATCGGCTGACCGTGGCCCATCCCGACTGCGATCACGACTTCCCGATCGAAATGCGAGAAACGGCGTACAAGCTGTTTGACGAGGTGCTGAAGTAAAGGAATGAAGCGATCCGCGTTCAGAGGAAGCGCCAGGGATGGGCGGCGGGTTGGAAGTTGGTGGGGATCGCGCGAGGTTCCTTGAAGCTGGCAGCCGAAACTCCTACACTCCTGGCAACACAAAATGTCTTTAGACCGCCAGCCTTTGAGGAATTGCCATGACGCGCCCCGTACTCATCGCCGGTTCATGGCGAGCCGCTGAAGCCGCCGGAACTTTTCAGTCGGAGAACCCGGCCACCAAGGAAAAGCTGGCCGACGAGTACCCCATTAGCAGTTGGGCCGACTGCGAAGCGGCACTGGCAGCGGCGGATGCCGCGGCCAAGGTGCTGCGCGACGTGCCGGGCTCGCGGCTGGCCGAGTTTCTGGAAGTGATGGCCGCCGGCATTGAATCGCGGGCCGCCGAGTTGGTGGAGGTTGCGCACGCCGAGTCGGCCTTGCCGGCTTCGCCGCGTTTAAAAGATGTGGAACTGCCTCGCACCACGGGGCAACTGCGTCAGGCGGCCAAAGCCGCCCGCGAAGGTTCGTGGCGGAATGCCACGATTGATACGGGCGCCGGCATCCGTGCCTGCCATGCTCCGCTCGGGCCGGTGTGCGTGTTTGGGCCGAACAACTTTCCGTTTGCCTTCAACAGCATTGGCGGCGGCGACTTTGCCGCGGCGATTGCCGCGGGCAACCCGGTGATCGGCAAAGCCAACAGTTCGCACCCAGCCACCACGCGGTTGCTGGCCGAGCAGGCTTTGTTGGCCGAGCAAGAATCCAAAATGCCGCCGGGTACGGTGCAGTTGATCTACCGCACCAGCCACGCCGACGGTGAACGCCTGGTGGCCGATCCGCGCGTGGGCGCGACGGGCTACACCGGCAGCCGCGGCGCCGGCCTCAAACTAAAAGCGGCCGCCGATGCGGCTGGCAAGCCGATCTACCTGGAGCTTTCCAGCATCAACCCGGTGGTGGTGCTGCCCGGCGCCCTGGCCGAACGAGCCGATAAAATTGCCGAGGAGTTTGTCGGCAGTTGCCTGATGGGCGCCGGCCAGTTCTGCACCAACCCCGGCCTGGTGCTGCTGTTGGCGGGCGACAAGACCCAGAGTTTTGTGGCCACGCTCGCGGAGCGGTTCAATGCGGCCCCAGTGGGCACGCTGCTCTCGGCGGGAGTTTCCAAGAGCCTGGCACAAGCCATTAGCACGCTGAAGAAGGCGGGGGCCACCGAGCTGACCGCCGGCCAAGGCTCGGGCAAGGGTTATTGCCACGCCAACACGTTGCTGCAAGTCAGCGGTGAAAAGTTTTTGGCCGACCCCGAATTGTGGCAGACCGAGGCATTCGGGAACGCTTCGCTGATTGTGGTTGCCAAAGACGCCGCCCAGGCTGCCAGCATGATTGATAACCTGGAAGGCAACCTCACCGGCTGCGTTTACAGCGATACGAGCGGTAGCGACGACGCTCTCTACGATCAACTCACTCCGCTGCTTCGCTACAAAGTGGGCCGGTTGCTCAACGACAAAATGCCCACCGGCGTGGCGGTCAGCCCCGCCATGAACCACGGCGGGCCGTACCCGGCCACGGGCCATCCGGGCTTTACCGCCGTGGGCATCCCCGCGGCCTTGGTTCGCTTTGGCATGCTGCAAAGCTACGACAATGTTCGCCCGGAGCGCCTGCCGGCGATTCTGCAAGACAAGAATCCCACGGGCAAAACCTGGCGGAATATCAACGGGCAATGGACGCAGGGGGATGTTACCTGAGCTTGCGGGTGGGGTGGCTATCCGGCGGTGTCGCCGCGCTCAACCGCCGGCTACGGGCTGCAAACCCCTGCGGGGTGTGCGTGCTTAGCGCGTTTTCGCTCCGCCGTTTTTGCACCCGCGGCCGAGGCAGCGATACCAGGGTTCGCAGCACTTGGGCACGGGCGGCAGCGGTTTCGCGCAGTAGCAGTAGCCGCTGCAACACGGCGGCAAGCAGGGCACCGGGGGGAGCCGCTTTACGCAATAGGTGTCGGGGCAACAGCCGCAGTGAATGGCCGGCCAGGCTTCGCAAGTGGGGCAGGCGCCCTGGTTGCAAGGCTCGCCGCCCGTGACCGGCGGGCTGGCGAAGTGCCCTGCGATCGCCAGCAGGCCGATGATGACCAGGGTGCAGACTTTGCTCATGGCGTGGCCTCTTGGGGTGGTTGCCACGCGCTGGGGGCCGGCATTAACAGCGGCGGGTTGGCAATGGCGGGTGAAAGCGCGGCCGGCATCAGCGGCCCAATGGCGTGGCCCTGAGCCGGGGTTCGCAGGTAGGCCAACTGGGCTTCTGGCTGCGGTTGCCGTGCCGTGGGGGCCGGGAGCGGCAGGTTCTCCAGCGCCCGATCTCCGGGAACTGGCATGGGACCCGGCGGAATGGGCACGGGGCCTAGCCAGGGATCGAGCCGAATCTGCCAGCCACCTCCCAAAGCCCTGTAGGTTTCGACCAGTCCGGCGACGATTTCTCCCTGAGCCACGGCGTACAGGTCTTGTTGTTGAACCAGGTTTTGCTGCAGCAACGAAACGCGGTTGAAGTCGGTTTCGCCCCCCTTGTATTGAGCCACGGCAATATTGACCGCTTTCACCGAGGCCTCCACGCTACGCGCCAGCGCTCGGGCTTGTTCTTGCGACCGGAGGAATTGGGCGATGCCGTTTTCTGCTTCGAGATTGGCCTGCAGCACGCTGCCTTGGTAGGCCACGATGAGCTCGGCCAGGCGGGCGTCGTGCAGGCGAATGTTGTTGATCAAGCGGCCGTAATTCAAGATGTTCCATTGAAACGACGGCCCCACGCTGCCGGTGAAGGCGCCCTTGCTGAACAGGCTGCTGAAGTTCTCGGCCGAGTAGCCCAGCGAGCCAGTGATCGAAATGTGGGGGTAAAGCTCGGAGGTGGCCACGCCCACCCGCGCGCTTTGGGCGGCCACCAACCGCTCGTTGCGCCGCACGTCGGGCCGCTGTCGCAGCAAATCGGCTGGAATTCCCACCACCAGGCCCGGCGGCGTGCGAGGAATGGGTCCGCGGGCGATGATCTGAATCAGATCCAAAGGCGGCATGCCCAGCAAAATGCAAAGCTGGTTGGTGGCCTGTCGCAGTTGGAGCTCGTATTGGGGAATGAGCGATTCGGTTTGGGCCAGGGTGCTGATCGATTGGTCCACGTCCAACTCGCTCACCTGGCCGGCTCGGGCGTTGGCGTCGGCAATGATGTACGTTTGCCGCTGGAGTTGAATGTTGGCCTGCACGTAGTCGATGCGTTGTTGCAGCGTGCGCACTTCCACGTAGGTGGCGGCAATATCGCCGATCAGCGTGACAAGCACCTGGTCGTATTCTTCGACCGTGGCGTCGAGATCGGCGTCGGCCGCTTCAAGCGCTCGGCGGAATCGACCCCAGAAGTCGAGTTCCCAGGCCAGGCCAAAGCCGGCGTCCCACTGGTCGAAGAACCGCTCGGCAATGAACTCGCGGTTGGCCACCTCGGCACTGAGCGCGTTGCGGGAATAGCCGCCCACGGCCTGTTGTTGCTGCGGGAACAGGTTGCCGGCGGCAATGGCTCGGGCCGCCCGGGCTTGCAGCACGCGAAAGCCCGCCTGCCGAACCGTGAGGTTTTGCTGGGCGGCGTTCAAAATCAGGGCGTCGAGGGTGGGATCGCCCAGCACCATCCACCAGTGGGCCAGGTCGGGGCGGTTTTCGTCGACCCGCGCGTCGAGGGCGTCAATCCAATCTTGGGCCACCGGGGCTGGCGGCGCGCAGTAGTTCGGCCCCACCTTGAAGCCGTTTCGCACGTACTCGCGAAAGGGCGTGCAACCGCTCGACCACAGCATGGCCACGGCGAGTGCCGCGCGGAGCATTTTCTGTTTCTGAAATCGCATTGCCCGAAGGTGCCTCGGAAAGCGACCGCCCTGTTGATGCCGGAAGGCGGAAAAGCAGGAAGCCGGTAAACGACAGCGCGGGACCGTCCCTGCCAGCATCTTCGTCCTCTTCGGCAAGACGCGTTGAGCCAAATCAACTGTTAAGAACGCTATCACCCCACCCTGGCGCGACAGACGCCGCAGAGTTTTCGGCCTGCCGATCGCCCCGCTAACGATTGGGCGAAGTTTGTCGCTCAGGCAGCGGATATACTGCCCTCTGGCAGCCCCCCCGGCGAGGTTGTGCCCAGTGATGTGGGCCGGCGGGAGCGGGGGCTTTTCTGGCGGCGCTGCCAGCGGCCGGGGCGAACTTCTTGAGATTTTCTGGAAAACTTTCGTGCCGTTTTGGTGGGAGCGGGTCTCTTAATTGAGGAACGAACAGGAGAAGGCAGTTCTGCCATGCGAAAGGCCCACACGGCAGCCGACACCGGCCTGGAGACCGTAAGCGTGCTCGAGACGGACAGCGTGCTCGGCGACACCCCCGACGACGACCTGCTGCGGCGGTTTCTCGCTACCCGCGATGAAGCTGCGTTTGCGGCGCTGGTCGCGCGGCACGGTTCGTTGGTGATGGGGGTTTGCCAGCGGGTGGTGGGTAATCGTCAAGACGCGGAAGACGCCTTTCAGGCCACCTTCCTCATTCTGGCAAGAAAAGCGGCCACGGTTCGTTCCGCGGTTTCGCTGCCGGCCTGGCTGCATAAAACCGCGCATCGAACGGCGCTGAAGGCGCGGATGGTCGCCGCGCGGCGGCGTGAACAATCGCTGGAGGTCGAATCCGTGGTGGCTTCCCAACCGCTTGCAGAAATCGCGGCCGATTTCGATCGGACGCTGCTCGATCAAGAATTGAATCGGCTGCCCGAGAAGTATCGCTTGCCGCTGTTCCTGTGCGCCATTGAAGGCAAGTCGCGGGAAGAAGCGGCCCAACAGCTCGGCTGGTCGGCGAGCGTGCTCAAGGGTCGTTTGGAACGGGGCCGGGCGTTGTTGCGGCGGCGCCTGGCCTTGAGCGGCGTATCGATGTCGGCCTTGTTGCTCACCGCGTCGGTGGGCCAGGCGGCTTCGGCGCCTACCGTCGTGTCGTCGTCGTTGTTGGCCGCCACCGTGCAAGCCGGACTGCAACAAGCAGCCGGCCAGTCCGTGGCGGGTTGTGTGTCTCAAAATGTCGTGTCTTTAGTCCATGGGAGCTTTCAAACCATGTCGCTCGCAACCAAGGTCGTTTGTGGGTCGCTGACGCTGTTTACCGCCGTGGCGGTGGGCGCCAGCTTGCTGCCAGCCTCGCCCCCAGGGTCTGGCTCTGGCTCGGCGCAAGGTTACTTTCTTGAAGCCACGCTCGGCCCGGGGCAAACTACCGCGGTGGCATTGCTGGCCGACGGCGAAGGCGCAAAACCCGGCCCTCGCGACGGCGAACGTCCCTCGGGCGGATTGCGAGACGGCGAACGCCCCGCCGCTGGCCCACGTGATGGCGAGCGGCCGGCGACCGGGCCGCGCGACGGCGAGCGGCCTGCCACGGGTGCGCGCGACGGCGAAGGGGCCCAGCCCGCTGGGTTGGGTGGTTTCCAACCGCAAACGCCGCGTGAAGCCGCGCTGCTGCAAATGATCATGCAAATGCAGGCCGAATTGGCCGATTTGCGGGGCGAGTTGAGCCAGATGCGAGGCGGCGCGGCTGGTCCGGCTGGCGAGCCTGCCGCCAAACCGGCCTACGCCGGGGGAGAAACGGGCAATGCCGCGGTTCCACCGCTGCCTGCCAACTTTGAACGCTCCAGCGAAGGCCGCGTGTTCAAGGCTTACGACAAGAACGGCGACCAGCTGGTGACTTTCGACGAGTGGCTCGGCATGCGGGCCATCGCCGCGGACGACGTGGCCCGGCGTCAGTTGGAAGCGCGCCGCTTTCAGGAAGCCGACCCCAACAACGACGGGAAAATGACGACTGCTGAGTTCGCCTTCTGGTACACCAAAGCCCGTTTTCAGAACAACAATGCCGCCGCCGCTCGCTTGCTGCAAGGCGAAGGTGGCGCCAAGCCGGGTGCTCGCGATGGTGAAGGCGGCGCTCGCCCTGGTGCCCGCGATGGAGAGGGCGGCGCACGCCCCGGCCCCCGCGATGGCGAAGGGGGCGCCAAGGTTGGTCCCCGAGATGGCGACCGATAACCGGCCGTAAGAGCCAACAGACCTCTGCTGACGCATCGGCAAACGAGCGGCTGACTCCCGCGCGAGGCAGCCGCTCACGATTGTGCCGCCGAATTGGCGCTTCGCCTTCTTCATCCTCACTCGAGGTTCCCCTTCGATGCAATCGCGTGTTTTTGCAGCCGCATGGGCCATGGCGGCCATGGCCGTCTTGTTGCTGACCGGTCTCGGCGAGCTTGCCGCCGATCCGCCCAAGCCTGCTCGCTCCGCGCCCCCCTCGCCCGGCGCCGAACCCGATCCGCTGCTCGACGCGCTGCGCGATTTGCAGCGCGACATCGACGCCCTACGAAACGAAATGCGTGGCGTGGCTCCGGCCAAGTTGCCCGCGAAAACCTCGTTGCCCGCGAGCACGTCGTTGCCCGCGAAAACCTCGCCGCCAGGCAGGATGTCGAGCCCCGGCATGGGTAGCGCTCCGGCCATGGGCGCGCCGGCGATGGACAGCGCGCCCGCCATGGGCTCCGCGCCCTCTGGCAGCAATAGCCGGCCGCTGGGCACGATCGTTCCTCCAGCCCCCTCCACACGGCGGCCGGGTTCGGCAAAGTTCAGCGGCGACCCGCTCGACGTGCCGGCGCAACCGGTGGCCGAGACCTATCCGCTCTGGTCGTTTCAACCGCTCAAGCGACCGGCGGCCCCGGCGGTGCAAAACGGGGCCTGGCCGGCGGGCGACATCGATCGGTTTGTGCTGGCCCGCCGAGAAGCCGCGGGCCTGGCAAGCAATGCCGACGCCGATCGTTACACGCTGATCCGCCGACTCTCCTTCGACCTGATCGGCCTGCCGCCTTCGGAGCAGGAAATTGCCGATTTCGTGCGCGATCCGGCTTCCGACAGCCAGGCGTTGGCCCGGCTGGTCGATCGGCTGTTGGCATCGCGGCACTTCGGCGAGCGGTGGGCCCGACATTGGCTCGATGTGGTGCGGTATGCCGATTCGGTTGGCCGCACTTGGAATGCTCCTTTCACGCATGCCTGGCGTTACCGCGACTGGGTGATCGACGCCTTCAACGCCGATCTGCCTTACAACCGGTTCGTGGTGGAGCAAATCGCGGGCGATCTGCTGCCCGCCGATTCGCCCGAGCGGCGGCGTTCTCAGCTCATCGCCACGGGCCTGCTCACGCTGGGATCGGTCAACATTCAGGAAGGGAGCTACGAGCCGTATATTCTGGAGCGGGTGGATGATCAGCTCGATGTTTCCACCCGGGCCGTTCTGGGGCTATCGGTCAGCTGCGCTCGTTGCCACAATCACAAGTACGACCCCGTTTCGATTCGCGATTACTACGCCCTGGCCGGCATTTTCTACAGCAGCGAAACCCACTCGGGCCAGGGTTTGCTCAGCGAACGCGCGCCCAATGGCTATGTGGATTACCAGCGTTTGCTCAATCTCGCCCCGACGGGCAGTTCGGGAAGCATGCCGTCTTCGGCCGTGAGCAATCCGCGGAACCTGCCCGAGATTCGGTCGATGGCCGAATTCCAACACTTCTGGACGGCCGGCCATCGCGAGATGCGCTACGCCAACGACGACCTGGCGATGGGCGTTACCGAAGGCCAGCCGCGCGACTGCCAACTGCGGTTCAAGGGCGAACCCTACGACCGCGGCCCCGCGCCGCCGCGCGGCGATGTCCACATCGCCGGCCTGCCGCCGCTGGAACCGATTTCTGCCGACGAGAGCGGACGGTTGCAATTCGCCCGCTGGCTGGTCGCTCCGAACAACCCGCTCACGGCCCGCGTGATGGCCAATCGCGTTTGGCAGCACCTGCTAGGGCAAGGCCTGGTTCGCACCGTGGACGACTTTGGAACCGTGGGCGAAGAGCCCAGCCACGCGGAGTTGCTCGATTACCTGGCGAGTGAATTGCGTGAGAACGGCTGGTCGGTGAAACAGTTGATCCGCACGATCGCGCTCAGCCGCGCCTACCGGCAGAGCAGCGCCGGCAATGCCACGAATGAAGCCGTCGATCCGCGGAATGAGCTGCTTTGGCGGGCCAACCTCCGCCGGCTGGAAGTCGAGCCCCTCCGCGACGCCATGCTGTATGTGGCGGGAAGGCTGCAAACCGCTCGGCCTGCTGGCATTCAAGTCGCCGGCACGGGCGGAAAGGCCCGCCAATCGATGACGCATAGCCTGCTGGCCATCGACGCCCCCTACCGCACGATCTATCTACCGGTGCTCCGTTCGTTATTGCCCGAGATGCTCGATACGTTTGATTTTGCGAACCCCACCCAGATCACGGGCCAGCGCTACGTGACCACGGTCGCCACGCAAGCGTTGTTTCTGATGAACAGCCGTTTTGCCAGCGACTGTGCCACGCTCGCCGCCGAGCGGTTGCTCGGCGAACCTGCCGGCAGCGACGCGGATCGGATTCGCCTGGCTTACCTCCGCCTGCTGGGCCGCGGTGCCAACGCCAGCGACGTGACGGCAACCCAAGCGTTTTTGGCGAGCCTGCGCCCGGGGGCCGAAACCCGCGATCCCCAGCTCTATCGCTGGACGGTACTGGTGCAGGCCATGTTGGGCAGCGCCGAGTTTGGCTACATCCGTTAATTGCGTTTCCCGCTTTGCCCCGTAAGCGCGGCCAAAAACCACGCTCCCCAAACACAGCAAAGGTAGAACGAACATGAACCTCTGCCGAAATACCGCCTGGTCGGCCACGCGCCGCGGCTTTTTGCAAAATTCCGCGGCCGGTTTTGGTTGGCTCGCCTTCTCGGCCTTGCATGGGCAATGGGCCGGCGCCGCGGAAACCCCGCCACGGCGCAGCCCCCTGGCTGCCAAGCAGCCCCACTTTGCCCCCCGCGCCAAGCGAGTGATCTTTCTCTTCATGCAAGGCGGCCCGAGCCACCTGGACACCTTTGACTACAAGCCGGAACTGGCTCGGGCTGGCGGTCGCTACCTGCCGCCGGCCTTTGCGTTCAAGCCGTGTGGTCAAAGCGGATTGATGCTGGCCGACGTGATGCCGCATCTCGCCCGGCACGCCGACGACCTGTGCTTGCTCAACGGCATGCAAACCAAGAACCCAGGGCATCAACAGGCCATTGTCGCCTTGCACACCGGCAACGAAAACTTTGTGCGCCCGTCGCTCGGCGCTTGGACCGTGTATGGGCTGGGCACGCAGGCCGAGGACCTGCCGGGCTTCGTGACCATCGACCCGATTCCCGACCTGGGGGGCGCCGCCAATTACGGCTCGGCCTTCTTGCCGGCCACTTTCCAAGGCACGCGGCTCAATAGCGGTTCACGCGGCGTGCCCAATATTGCCAACTATCAAATTGCGGATAGCGATCAGCGTCGCCAGTTGGATTTTTTGCAACGCCTGAACGGCAAGGTGCTGGAACATGCACCCAGCCACCCCGAGGTGGAGGGCCTGATCGAGTCGTACGAACTGGCCTATCGGATGCAGACCTCGGTGCCCGAGGCGCTCGATCTGGGCCGCGAGCCGGCCCACGTGCAATCGCTGTATGGGATCGACAACCCCGACGCTGCCCGGTTTGGCTCGGCCTGCCTGATGGCCCGCCGGCTGGCTGAGAAGGGCGTGCGATTCATCCAACTGACCAGCACGGGCTGGGATCATCACAATCAAGTGAAAACCGGCGTCGCCAGCCGGTTCGCCGCCATCGATCAACCGATCGCCGGCTTGATTGCCGACCTCAAACAGCGCGACATGCTCAAAGATACCCTGCTTGTGTGGGGAGGTGAGTTCGGCCGCGGAGCCCGCGAAGATAACCCCGGCGGCCGGGGCCACAACGCGCAGGGCTTTAGCATGTGGATGGCGGGGGGCGGCGTTCGCGGCGGGATTCGCCACGGCGCCACCGACGAACTGGGCGAAAAGGCGGTCGACAACATCGTTGGCACCCACGATCTGCACGCCACCATCTTGCACCTGCTGGGTTTGGATCACGAAAGCCTGACATTTCGCTACGCCGGCCGCGATTTTCGCCTGACCGATACCGCGGGCCAAGTGGCCCAGGGCATCCTTCAGTAAGCATGGCCAAATGGCTCAATCGGCCTGGTGCGCCCCCTTCGCGCTCAGCTTGAATCTCAGCCGGGGGGAGTCGGGCAACCTTAGCACACCTGTGAGGGGGAAGCGCACGCGCTGTTCTGGCACATGCTGCTACTTCGCCGGGCAGCCGGTGCTGTAATTGTTTGCGATGGGCTGCTTCCCTTGTGAAGAACAGCAGATAATTCTTGGATTTTGAGTTGATTGTGAGGCATTCCTCGGGGCCGCGTATTTCTTTGGCACGTATGCTGCGTGAGGGGACCATCGAGAAGCGACATCTTCATTCTTTCCTTTGTTCCTGGGTGTCAGCCGGACGCTGCATCCTGGTGGTTGTCGCTTAGTATTCTCGCCCTCCCTTTATCCCCCCCGAGGATTCGAATTCATGCTGTCTCAACATGCGCGCCGAGCTGGTTTTACGCTGGTGGAGTTGTTGGTGGTCATCGCCATCATTGGGATCTTGATTGCCATGTTGCTGCCTGCCATTCAGGCGGCGCGCGAGGCTGCCCGGCGAGCCAACTGCGCCAGCAATCTCAAGCAATTGGGCAATGGAATTCTGTTGTACGCCGATCGAAATTCGGAGCAGGTGGTTCCCTTTGGCGCTGGCTCGAATCCCTATGCTGTAAGCTGGATCGCGCTCATGTGGCCGGTCATGGACGCGGGGCCGGCCTTTGACCAATTGGACCTGACCATCGACGCCGAATTGGCCCCCAACCGCGATAAGCATGGGGCGTTCCGTTCGCCAGCCCTGTACTGCCCCACCCGCGGTTTTCGCACCAATACGCTCTACGGCACGGCCCAATGCACCGATTATGTGAGCGTAAGCATGAGCGACATTCCCAGCACCTGGGCCAATGCGCCCACCGTGTGGGAGGGAACCGCTGACTATTTGAACGGCCCGATCGTGGGACCCAGTCAAAACTTTACCGCGGCTGCGCCAACCGTCCGCTCCAAAGTCAGCTTTGGAGGCGTGACCGACGGCATGGCCTACACGGCTTTCGCGGGCGAGAAGCACGTGACGCCGGTCGCCTTGGGCGTCAATTACCAGGACGGTCCGCCGTCGCCAGGCATGAGCTGGGCGGCCCACTATTACGGTGGTATTCGCGTGACGGGCCTCGGCCTCGCGCAGCGCCCCGATACGCCGGTCATGACCACGGGCTCGGGCGACTCGCTCTCCGCCGACCCCAACGTGATCAACAACTACTACTTCGGCAGCTGGCATCCCGGCATCAGCCAGTTTGTCTTCGGCGACGCCCGCGTGGTGGCCGTGAAGAACTACGCCGACAAAACCATGCTCCGGTGGATGGGCGGACGCAACGACGGCCAGCCGTACGACCTGCCGTAAGCACTGCCCCACCCTCTCTTGCAGGCAATCGAACGTCAAACAGCGGCGCTGAAGCCAATTGCGTGCCGGGTAGCAAAAGTCGCCGCCCGGCACGCGGCTTTATGGATGGGGTGCGTCGAACGCGCGTTTCTGGCCGACATTGGTGGATTTCGCGGGAACGCGTACAATCCCCGACGATGATCGGTAAGCACGGCCAACGGGCCGCACATCAGGTTGCCCACACTCGTGCCTGCGGTTTCGATGACAGGGCGCGCCGTGGCGTATTTTTTTGGAGATTGGGCAATGAGCACCCCCAGTGGCAGAACCATCGGCCTGGCCGCCGCCATCGTTGTCGTGATGCTGGTCGCCGGCATGATCGGCGCGCGGGCGCAAGAGACAGAAAAGGCGGTCGTGGACGATGGCCCCCCAAGAGCCTGGTCCCAACTGGCAGGTCGGCGGGTGATTGTGGAAGGACTAGCTTGGGGACTATCGAAAGGAAATGGTCAACGACTGATACTCGTCGATGGTTCAACGGTTTCTGTGCAGAATATCGACTACCTTAGCTACAATGCGATTGGTAAGCCCGTCCGCTTGATCGGGCGGCTCCGCACTGTCACGGTGCATGCGCTGCCTTCGGGTTACCAACAAGATGGCAGAAAGCCGGGAGAATACCTTGAGCTTAGTGTCGAGGAATGGAGCATTCTAGACAGGGTTTCCGACCCTCAAATGCGAGAACACATCACGGGCGAATCTCAGGGAAAGTAGGGCAAGCGGAATGCCTTCCCCTATCGGCTGCTCGTTACGTGTTATATTCACCGTCCCACGGCTCCGTGAATGTAATAAGCGCCCTTGGTTCCAGATCCACGGATTCAGTCTCCTCGGAATACAAAAGACCAAATGTTATACTGTCAATGTCCACCTCGAATAGCTGCACACGAATGTCGCATAGTCGGTACGGTTCCAGTTCGCTTAAGAAGCCATTCTTTACGATTTCCACTTCCTCCTCTGAAGCAGGGATGCCGAGTTTCGCATGCTTTACATTGTGAAATTCACCGGACATGTGAAAGAGATACCGAACGACGTACACGTTGGGTAAATTGCAACTATAGTATTCGATGATCATGAATTGCCATTCACCAGAGCAACCAATCAAGTTGGTATGCAAATCATCCATGTACTTGATTGGCAATATATTGGGTCTTGGCATATTAAGGACTCGGATTGAGTATGAGTGCCCCCAGTATTGAAATCGATCGAATGCGGCACTTGCGGGCGCGACGAAAAATAACTTCCCGATTTAGAACTGTCATTCAAGCCGGGTTAAATTGGAAAGTCAACTCCGCCGCTTACTGGATTCCCGCCCCCGTCTTCACGAGGGCAGGCTCTTCGCGGGAATGACGGATTCGCAAACAAAATGGAAATCTAATCGATAGAATCCCGGAAGTAATTGATCGACGGACTCCAAGTCGCGCAGCGACCTATATCCCCCTCCCCCTCGATGGGGGAGGGCCGGGGTGGGCTGATAAAAACGTCGTCATTTGCGGCGAGTTGGAGAAATTGGGCCGCGTCGAAGTCGTTGCGCGTTGATCGTCACTTGCGCTCAACCCTACCCGGCAAATCCAATGCACATGGCCTACACGCCGCATTGGATTGCAAATTGCAAATTAACCATTGCCAATTGCA
>CAYUMU010000116.1:0-16740 GCA_964445985.1 uncultured Pirellulales bacterium
CTCGCTAACGCGTCGGGTTACGAATCCGCGGCGAAGGCCCGCATTCCCCGCGAAAGGGGCGCGCCTGGAATCCGTTAGAGTCAGGAAAATTGAAAAGGGACTCCCTCGCTAACGCGTCGGGTTATGAATCCGCGGCGAAGGCTCGCATTCCCCGCGAAAGGGGCGCACCTGGAATCCGTTAGAGTCAGAAAAATTGAGGATTGGAAAGAAGAGATGTTGGTGGCTTGAAGCTGACGTGACCGTTGATTGACTAGTAACCAGCAACCAGTTGGGGGTGGCGATTTTGGTTGAGATGGTTCAGCGCGTGTTGGGGCGCGGCATGCTTACGCCAGGGGGCGCAAGCATGGCACACATGGTTGGGGAAGCGCGGAGTTCGGAGAAGTGTGAGACTGTTGAAGTGGTGTTATCTGTCAGGGTGCAATATGCCATAAATGTTATGCACGACCCAATAGGTATTTTTTGCCGGGTGGCCATTTTTTTGGGTGATGGAGGCGACGAGAAATGACTTCCCGATTTGCGGTTCGCGTTCAAGCTGATGTTGATTGCGGGGTCGTCTCCGCCGCAACTGGATTCCCGCCCCCGTCTTCACGAGGGCAGGCTCTTCGCGGGAATGACGGGTTGGCGACGGATTATAAAGTGTCCATGCCAATCCGGGATGTAAATGATTGTCGCCCTTGATGGCATGCGCGGGTTGGATGCGCGAAAGCGGGCGTCGGGGGCGGCAGGCTTACGCCCGTGGGCGTAAGCATCGCACTCTGGCGACGACGTTCCAGCGCTGATATAGTGCGGCGAATGGGGCCGTGGAATGCATTAAGCTGGCAAGTTCTGGCGCGTGCGCCGGAGAACGGCCTCTCTGGGGTTACCCCAGGGAATTGTGAAGGGCAAGGATTTCGACGCGTGACGGGGGATGCGCTGCTCGCATGCTTCATCACGCTGGACCGGTTTCGTTAAGGCATTCCGCGGCCCCGACCATTGCTATGAAGCACAACAGGGCAACCATCGCGCGGGCACTCGCAGCGGCCTTTACCGCTGGTGCTTTGGACGAAGAGACCATGACCCAGCGCGGGGCTCTGCTGCTGGGCAAGCGGTGGCGGTGGCTGCGCCCACTGGCGCGCCGAATCTGTGTCGCCTGGCATGGCAAAGCCCGACCTCGGCAGGCTGCCCTGGTGCAATTTCTGCTTCTCGATGCCGGCTTGATTCGCGCCACTCGCAAACACTCTGTAACGCTCGTCGATCGCATTGGGGGCGGCCCAGAAATGGCGCCCATGCCGATCGCCCGTCCCTGGGAGATTCCCCCGCTGGCGAATGTAGGCGCGTTGGCCGCTTGGCTGGAACTAGGGCAGGGAGATCTCGATTGGTTCGCCGACGTGCGTGCCTGGGAGAATAAACGCAGCCATGGCCGGCTACGGCATTATCATTACCGCGCGCTCGCCAAGCGGTTCGGCCGCGTTCGGATGATCGAAGCCCCCAAACCACGGCTCAAACAGCTTCAGCGGCGAATTCTGACAGAGATTCTGGAAGCTATTCCCGTGCATGCTGCCGTGCATGGTTTTCGGCGGGGCCGCTCCATCCGTTCGTTTGCTTCGCCGCACGTGGGCCAGGCGGCGGTGCTGCGGATGGATTTAGAAGACTTCTTCGCGCGGATTTCTTCCGCCCGAGTTCAGGCGGTGTTTCGCACTGTTGGTTACCCGGAAGCGGTGGCCGAGCGACTCGCTGGCATGTGTACCAACGCCCCCCCCGCAGACGCATGGGACCATCTGGAAGTCGCGGCCGACCGCCAATTGCTTCGCGAAGCCCGCTGGCTTTACGCGCGACCGCACTTGCCTCAGGGCGCGCCGACTTCGCCCGCGCTGGCGAATTTGTGCGCCTACCGATTGGACTGTCGCTTGACGGCGCTGGCCGTGGCCGCGGGGGGGACCTATTCGCGATACGCCGACGATCTGGCGTTCTCGGGCGATAGCGATTTTGCCCGCTGCGCCGAGCGATTTGTGCCGCACGTGGCGGCGATTGCCATGGATGAAGGCTTTGGGGTGCATCATCATAAAACGCGAATCATGCCAGCGGGCGGTCGACAACACCTGGCCGGCCTGGTCGTGAATCAGCATGTGAACATTCCCAGGGCAGAATACGATCGCCTCAAGGCCACCTTGACTAATTGCATCAAGCTGGGAGCGGCGAGTCAAAATCGACTTGGGCACGGCGACTTCCGCGCGCACCTGCTGGGACGCGTGTCGTTTGTCGAAATGGTGAACCCCGCGCGCGGACAGCGGCTGCGGAAACTTTTCGCGCAGATTGCGTGGGACGAACCTGCTCGACCCGCTTAAGGGGCGCTCTAAGAATAACTTCCCGCCATGCAGTTCGCCTCCCAGTGGATGTTGATCGCGGGGTCGTCTCCGCCGCGTCTGGATTCCCGCCCCCGTCTTCACGAGGGCAGGCTCTTCACGGGAATGACGAGGTCACTGGATTCCCGTCTTCACGGGAATGACGGGATTGATTGGCTGTTCGTAAATGCGGTAGGTTTTATAGCGCTGGCCGCCGATCCGTTGGATGAGGTTATTTACCAGGGCGTTGTCTTCCAGGGTCCAGCCCATCTCGGCCTGGCAGATGTTGACCGCGGCCGCGTTGCGGGTGACTTGCAAGATGAGCATTTCGGCCACGCCTCGACGGCGGAAGCCTTCCTCAACGCCTAAAATGGCCAGGCGACCGGTGGAGACTCGGGGCAAACGCCAGAGTAGTCGCGCCGCGCCGATCGGCAGCCCCCAGGTCGTCAGGCGACCGTTCAGCGGCGCAATGGCTTCGTTGACATCGGGGAGCAGCATCACCACGCCGACCGGCTGGCCATTGACCTCTGCCAACAACGTGAACTCCGGCCGCGAAATGCGACGGAGGTTTTTGGCCAGATCGACAAATTCACCATCGGAAAGCGGCACCGATTGCCAGGCATCTTCCCAAGCGCTGCTGTAGATGTCGCGGCAACGCTGCATCTCGTCGGGCCAATCGCTCGGGTCAACGCTGCGAACCTTGATTTTGTACCGCTGGGCCAAACGCTCTAAACGAGGCGCCAGGCCGTGCAGGTACGAGGTGTCGTCCAGCCACCAGGCGTACAGGTCCTTGGCCTTGACCAGGCCGGCGTTCTCCAGCAGGTCTTGGTAGTAGGCCCTCTGGTGGTTCATCAGAATGCGGGGCGGCGTCTCGAATCCGTCAATCAGCAAGCCACAGGGGTAGTTCATGGAGTAATCGATCGGCCCCCGCATGAGGGCGCGACCACGCGAGGCCAGCCAGCCGCGGGCCGAGGCCAGCAATTGGTTGGCGACTTCTTGATCGGGCAGGCACTCGAACATGCCAAAGCAACCCAAGTTTTCGCTCCGGGCCGCGGGGCAGGTGGGATCGTCGCTGACACTCAGCCGACCCACGGGCTGCCCTTGGCGCCAGGCAACGAAAAAGGCGGCTTCGCCGTGTTGAAAAAAAGGGTGGCGA
The DNA here is from genome assembly GCA_964445985.1 of uncultured Pirellulales bacterium. GTDB lineage: Bacteria > Planctomycetota > Planctomycetia > Pirellulales > S012-138 > CAYUMU01. The sequence goes on from CAYUMU010000116.1 coordinate 3,478, forward strand.
CGAGGGTCGATGAAGTAAGCAACCTCCCGCTTGAGCGGGGGAACCCAGTGGGGGTCGTCGCGATAGATCCGCCAGGGCAAGTCGATAAACGCTTGCCGGTCGCGGCGGCTGGCAACTTCGCGAACCCGAATTTCCGCCGAGGACGTTCCGGGCGTCAAAACCTGCTGCCGGCGTGAAGGTTGCGGTGCCAAACTTCCGACTTCCCCGGTGCTTTGGGTTGCGGCTGATTGTCTCGGACGGCCCAAGCGATTTGTGTTGAGCATGGATTTCGACGCCATCCCATCACCTCTCATCCCAATTGAGTCGGCGACCTTTTGAACGCTTCTTGAGACCAAAGCGTAGAAGCAAAGGAGGCGTTACCGGCTTGGGGGCGTGGTCGCAGCGCCTACCGCTGCTATCTAAATGTATCTCGCTTTTGACTACGTGTGGCGGCCGCCGCTAACCATCTGTTTTGTGGCGCCTGGTTGCTTCGATGGTTGGCGGTGGCCCTCTTTTGTCGGGGCGAAGCGTCAGAATTGTAGCCCTCAGTGGGGCGGGGGGAAGGAGGCCCGCCGCTTTTTAGCAGAGGGTTTACCACCAGGCCCCTGGAATGGGGGGGGCACGGCGGTCGAATGGGCGGATTGCGGCAGGGAAATTTGCTGTTTCCGTGCCGCGGATGCTGGCATGAGCCTTGCGAGCTCTTAACGAACAAAGCTGAATTCTTTGGCGTTGATTAAAGCCCAAAGAATGTCTTCGTAGGCTTCGCGGAGCTTTTCTTTCTGTTCGATGTAGCCGAGCGTCAGCGACAATTCGTCGGCGGAGGGAGCGCGGGCAAACGCCGCATAATACAGATCGGTGATCTGCTTTTCGTGCGAGTGTTCGGTATTTTTTGAAGCCTGGCTGGCCCAACCTTCGCCGCCATTGAGCTTGCCCTGCACTTCGGCCGAGTTGAGCAGGTGCAGTGTTTGGGCCAGGTTGGCTTCGGTGGCCCGCTCGCACTCGCAAGGGCTGTTCCCTTGCGGTTTGCCAAACACGGTGAGGAAGTAGTTATTGATCGAGACATCGGGGAGTTGAACGGCCCGAACGCCCTCGGGCATGCCGGTGAATCGCGTGCCCACACCGGTGACCTGGTTCAGGGCGTCATACAGCACTTCGGCATGCATGCGTTTGGGGTAGTAGCGCGAGTAATTCTGTTTGTCGGCCACGTTGTACTGGTTGGGCTCCGAACTGAGTTGGTAAGCGCTGGACCGGCAGATTTCGCGGGTGAGCGCCTTGATATTGTAGCCTGAGCTGATGAAGAACCGGGCCAAGGCATCGAGCAGCTCGGGATTGGTGGGTGGGTTGGTGACTCGCATGTCGTCTTCAGGATCGACAATGCCCCGGCCAAAAAAGTGCTTCCATTGCCGGTTCACAAATGCCCTGGCAAAGAAGGGATTGGCCGGATCGGCCATCCAATCCACCAATGCATGGCGGGGGTCGTCGCTTTCGTCGAGATCCAAGGCCGGCGAGCCCAACCCGGCGGGGGCCAACCGCTCGTTGGTGCGAGGATTGGTGGCCGTGGCGTTTCCGCGGCTATGGAAGACCTTTGGTTCGGCTGGCCCCGCCAAGCCATTTTTGGTTTTGACCCGACTGAAGAATGCCGCCAGGCTGTAATAGTCGCGCTGGCTCCATTGTTCGAACGGGTGATGGTGGCAACGGGCACATTGGATTCGCAAACCCAAGAAGAGTTGGGCCACGTCTTCGAGTTGCAGCAGTTGGTTATCCACCACGCGATACCAGGCCACGGGCGGATTCTGCCCCACGTCGCCCGAGGCCGCCACGATTTCTCGCACGAACTCGTCATACGGCTTGTTCTTGAGGAAACTCTCGCGAATCCACGCATGGAATGCGTAGGTGCCGCGGGCATAGTTCGCGGCCTGCTTTTGATTGCGAAGAATCGCGCTCCACTTATTGGCGAAGAAGTCGGCGTAGCCATCGCTGGCCAGCAGCCGATCAATCAGTTTGTCGCGCTTGGCTGGGTCTTGGCTTTCGACAAATTGCCTCGCTTGTTCGGCCGTGGGTAAACGACCCGCCAGATCGAGATAAACGCGGCGGACAAACATGGCATCGCTGGCCATCCGCGAAGGCGGAATGCCCAGCAGCTTGAGCTTGCCAAACACCAACTCGTCGATGAAATTCTTTTGCGGCGGCAGCGAGGTGACCTCAAGCCCCAGCGGCAGGCTGGCCCGAAACACATCGACCTGCCCTTGAAAACGGATCATCACGGCGGCTTCGCCCGTGCCATCGAGCGTGCGAATCAGGCCCTTGCCGCTGGCTTCGGCCATTTCCACATCGTTGGGCTCGTACTGCGCCACGCGCGTCACATCTTGAATCGAGCCGTCGCTAAAATGGGCGTACACGGCCAGTTGTTGCTGGTCCCCGCGATCCATCGTTCGCAGTTGAGGAAAGACCTCGATCCGGCTCACCGTGGGGTCTTGTTCCTCGCCGTAGGGCATGCCCTGGGCAATCCAGCTTCGCAGCAACGCGTACTCGTAGCTGTCTCGTTCCAGCCGCTGACCGCCGCCATGGGCCAGAACGTTGGCCGCTTTGAGCAGCAACAGGCTGTTGTCGGGCGAGGCCGGAAACAGCCGGCGGCCGCGACCTTCTTTCACGAGGTATTCGTAATCTTCTTCGGGATAGAACCCCAGCAGCGACAGTTTGAAGCCGTTCTGCCCCGACGACTTGCCGTGGCATCCGCCCGAGTTGCAACCCAGCTTGGAGAAAATGGGAGCAATTTGATTGGGAAAGTTGATGGGGATGTGCTCGTCGAGCCGGGTGACCGTAAGGGGCGCCGTGGCTTTCAGCCCGCCGGGACCTGTCACCGTAAGGGTGGCCTGGCCGTTGGAGCGGGGCGAAACAAAGCCCGTGGCGTCGATCTCCACAATGCCCGACGGCTGGGCCGCATAGCGAACCTGCGACGTGAGATCACGATATTGACCGCTGCTGTAATGGCCGGTAACGATTAACTGCGTGCGAGCGTCGCTGCCGCGCATGGCCAGCGCGTGGGGTTCTTCGACCACGATCTTTGTGAGCTTGCCGGGATTGCCGAGGCCGGGCGTTTGCGGGGCGGCGTGCAATGCCTGGGCTGTGGCCAGCGAGGCCGCGGCCAAGCAGCCAACCCGTAGAAACCACGAAGTGCGGTGCCGAATCGAACGTGGAATTCTGGCGGGCATCGTTGGTTACTCCCGTTAGCGTAGCTGGCCCGACGCTGAAATAGGAAGCGTCGGTCGTCCTTGAATACCCGGGGAAAGCGCGATTTGCGTGTCCGAAGTCCGCCCCCCGGAATGGCTGGAAATGTAGGACCGAACCCGCCGGGATGGCTGAAATCGGCCTAGCGCCGATTCTGACCGATTGGGCTCCGCAATGCAATAAATTTGGTTGATGCGAGCTGGCGAAGCCCACTAGGGCCACCCAATCATTGACGAAACGGGGGTTTTCGTTACGGCCTGTTTGCCTGGCGCCGGTTTTCAAGCTATGCGCATAGGAGGCGTTCTCTGGAGGACAGGCCCGGCCGGATGCGGTTTGCCGGCGGTTTTGCCCGAGAGAGATCGCCGACTTTTGCCTGCCGAGATTTTAAGGATGGCTTGATGTCTGTCACGATTGCCGCCCCCATGGTTACGCCTGCCCCGATGGAAGCGAGCGCCGCGAACCCCGCGGCCCGGGGTTGGCTGCTGGGACCCGTGCTCGACAGCCTGTTCGTGGCCAACCTGGCCTGGCCGGTGGTGGCCCTGTTTGCGATGTTGGCCGCGGAAAGCTCCGCCTATCAAACCTTTGGATACCTGCTGGCCTACTTTGTGATCATGCCGCATCGGTGGATCACGTTGCCGCTGGTGTTTGGCGATCGCAAGCGGGTTGCCGAGCGGCCGGTGGCCTACCTGGGCGTGCTGGGGCTGGTGATTTTCTCGTGTGCCGTGGTCAAGCTCAGCATGGCATCGCTGGCCGTGCTCGTGGCCGCCGACTACTTGTGGAACGCCTGGCATTTTGCCGGGCAGCACTCCGGCATCCACCGTATTTATGGTCGCCTGGCCCGCGGCGCCGCCGTGGGGCCGGAGTGGGAAAAATGGCTGTTGCGGGGGTTCTTTTTGTTCGTGCTGATCCGGCTGACCGGCTCGTTCATTCCGCGCGATAGCCAGCCCTGGCTCGACGCCGTGGCCGATGCCGGCCCTTGCTTGGCGTGGCTGGATTTTGTGGCGTTGGCGATTCCGGCGTGGTTTTTATTTCGCGAGTTGGGGCGGCTGGAAAGAAAATCGCTCGGCGGGGTATTGTACCTGGTGAGCGTGTGCGCGCTGTACTCCACGCTGCTGCTGGCCGTGCGTTACGACCTGCGTCCGCTGGCGCTGGGCTGCGCCGTGGCTACCACGCTGGTTCACTCTTCGGAGTATTTGGCCATCGTTTCCTGGCATGCGCCGAAGAACAGAGCCTGGCAGGAATCGGGCCTGTTCCGGCGGCTGGTGTCGCACTGGCTGCTCACGCTGCTGGCCTTCATGTCGTTTTTCGTGATCACCACGGCGCTGCTCGACGGCCCCTACCTGGGGACCTGGCTGTGGATCAATTTGAACGTTTCCTTCCTGCACTACGCCTACGACGGCATGATCTGGAAACGCCCCAAGGCCAAACCGGCATAGGAACCCATGAAGAATAACTTTCGGGCATAGTCGCCTTTCGCTCCGCGAAAGGATTTGCTTTCGCGGAGCGAAAGCCGACTTTGTTTTTCGTGCCATCCATAGCCGGACAGGACGATTGATCGCCGCGCTCCCAATGTCGTACGCCGCGGGCCAAGAGCCCACGCATCCAGGCTCCCGATGGTCGCCTTCCGGACATTGGCGGCGCAACCGTCAAATAGCATGCCGCGCGGCCACTATTTGATGCGCGCCTCGGGCTTGGTTATGTTTGGTCATAAGCTGTTGCCTTGGAAGGCAAGGGCTACTGGGTTGGGCGCGCGCCGCGTCCTCCACCCCCCCGCATAACCTACTGGAAGCAGGCTAACGATCCCACCCCTGTGGTGATAATCGCTTGCTCCTTTGCCTGTGAGAGTGCGAATGCTGTCCTACACCCATAGGTGCTTGTGGCTGTGCGTTGGGGGCCTGTTGCTGGCAGGCAGTTGCCTGCCCCCCACCGCGGCCTGGTGCTGCGATACGCCTGTCTATCGCTTTTCGATGTACAGCGACTCGTGGGCGCCGTGGCCCTACGCGGCCTTTTACTTGCACCAGGGCGAGATCCCCGCGGCCGACTCCGCGCTCCATCAGCGGCTGGCCGCATTCGAAAGCGAAATTCCCCAGCGCACCAACCTGGTGGTCCACGCCATAAACGTGAACGAGGCCACGGTTTGGGACGAGCTTCCGCCCGCAGTGCGAAAAGTCTGGGACGATTCCAAGGCCATCGAGCCCCTCTGGGTGGTAATGCCGCCCCACGCGCCCACGCCCATCTTCACAGGCCGCTTAACGGACGCGTTGGTGGCGGCCCTGATCGATTCGCCCGTTCGTCAGCAGATTGGCAAGGCCCAAGAGCAGGGCAAAATGGTGGCGCTGCTCCTGGAAGGATCCAACGAAGCTGAAAACAAGGCCGTTAACAAGGTGCTGAGCGAAGTGGCCCAACAGGCGGCCGCGGGCCAAATCGAAGGCGATTCACTGCCGCTGGGAATTCCGCCCCAACGCGATCCGGCCGCGAAACCCAATGTGGGCGAGCTATCGCTGGAAATCGCGTCGATCGTGGTTTCGCGCACCGATCCCCGCGAACAGTTTCTGGTGGCCATGCTGATGGCGGTGGAGCCCGACCTGGACCGCTTTGCCGATCGCTCCATGGTGTTCCTGGCTTACGGCCGCGGTCGCGTGCTGCCGCCTTACATTGGGGCTGGAATTACCAAGGACAATTTGATTCACGAGTCGGGCGTGCAGTTCCTGCTCGGCCCCTGCTCGTGCGAAATCAAAGGCCAAAACCCGGGGGCCGACTTGCTGACGACCTGGGATTGGCGCGGCTCGGCCACCAAGCTGGCCCGGCGGTTTGGCGAAGAAGAAGGCAACGAAGACCTGCTGGGCATCAGTTCGCTGGTGCCGACGCTCTCGCTCGGCATGCCGGGCGAAAAGCAGGCGGACGAATCGGCGTCCAAGCAACCAGGTTCTATCACGCAGACGAACATTCGGGCGGCCTTGGACGAAGTTAGCGATTCGAAAGCCGTTGATGACAAGCTCGCCGCAGGGTCAAAACTAGAGTTGCCATCGACGAGCCTCAGCCCATCCCAGGCGGAAGCCGATTCGCTCAACCGCTCGATGTCACTCTACCTGGGCATTGGCATCGGCGCTTCGGCCTTGCTGATGATTGTGGTGGGCCTGGTGGTGTGGCGTAGGAGTGGCTAGGGGCTGGTGGTTGTTTGTTGTCTTTTGTAGGGATTGGGCCTGCTCGTGATTCGCTTGCGGAATGTCAGTAAGGTTTACGAGACCGCCGAAGGCGCCGTGCGCGCGCTCGACGACGTTTCGCTGCACGTGGAGCAGGGTGAATTCGTCGCCGTGCGCGGGCCTAGCGGCTGCGGCAAAACCACTTTGCTCACGCTCGTGGGCGGCTTGGCCACGCCTAGTGCCGGCCAGGTGCTGGTGGCAGGGCAGGATCTCACGGCGCTCTCGGGGGCTGGCCGGGCCAGGTTTCGCGGCGAATCGATCGGGTTTGTGTTTCAAATGTTCCATTTGCTCCCCTACCTGAGCGTGGTCGATAACGTGCTGGTGGCGGCCAAGGAAAGTGGCAGCAGCGCCACCCGCGCGCGCGCCATCGAACTGTTGGAGCGGTTCCAACTGGGGCACCGGCTCAAACATCGGCCGGGCCAATTGAGCATCGGCGAACGGCAGCGGGTGGCCATTGCCAGGGCTCTATTGAATTCTCCCCAACTGTTGCTGGCCGACGAACCGACCGGCAACCTCGACCCGGCCAACGCCACCGGCGTGCTCACCCTGCTGAAAGAATTTCACCAAGAAGGCGGCACGGTGCTGCTGGTGACCCACGACGCCGACGCCGCGGCCTACGCCGGGCGATCGATATTTTTGGCCCATGGCAAAATCGCCGACAGTATGCCAACGCCCGCAACCGGCGGCTAAGCTCGGCCGTCGAAGCATAACTTCCCGCGATGCAGTTCGCATCCACGCCGATGTGGATTGCAGAGTTGCTCACCCTAACGGATTCTAGTTTCTTGCTTGTTATCATCTGTGCAAGCCGCAGGCGCGAAACCCTTTTCTCCCCTCTCCCCGGTATTTCCGGGGAGAGGGGCCTTGGGAGCGGAGTTGGGTCTGCCATCGCAAACCGCCCGCAAAAACCCCCTTCCCCAGCCCTTCTCCCCCGGAGTACCGGGGGAGAAGGGAGCAGGAACGTCGTGAGCGAGGGAATCCCACCAACATTCCTCGCTAACCGCGGCGGGCTGCCAAAAATAAGGCATTCACAACACCGGGGGCAGTTGCGAAAAGCCTGCAAAAATACACCGCGTCTAGAAAACGGTAGGGTGAGCAGAGTTGTATCCGCCGCGCCTGGATTCCCGCCTTCGCGGGAATGACGAGCTCGCAAGGATTAACAAAGTGTCAAGGCCAATCCGGAAAGTAAATGATCGACGCCCCCTTAGCACGGCCAGCTTTCGCATCCGCTGCCGTCGCGCTGCTAGTTCGTCTGTCGCGCGGCGCGAGGCAATTGCCAAAACCAAATCGCCAGCTTGCTTTCGTCTCGTTCATGCCGACGCGCGCCTTCAGCGACCACGCAAAAATCCTCGTCGCCCGCGGCAAGTGCTCGAAATGCGTCGAGTAGTTCTTTGATCTTTGCCTCTCCCAACGATAACTCGGGGGCCGAAGACGTGCCCGCCCAGGCCCAATGGCTGTCCGCGACTTTACCCTTGGGAAATTTGATCTTGAGCTTCGGGGGCGAGATGCGCGCATCTTCTCGCCAACCTTTGGGAACGGCAATCATGTCGGCATTGGGAACGGATAGAGGTATATTGCCTGTCGAAGTCCAGCGGGCTTTCGCCATGATCTCGAAGAAGGCGATCATCGCTTGGCATCCATCCTCGTCCGCCATGCAATTCCAACCTGCGTATTCACGCACGTCGCGCCGAAACTGCCAAAGGTACACATGGCCTGCCGGCTTCCAGCGCTGGATAGCAGAATCAGACATCTTTTGTCTTGGCAGATGGCTGGAAAGACGCCCTACACTTGGCTTGCTTGGGGCGGCGTTTCGGGGGGATCTTGGGCGCCTGGGGGCGAAGCGGAGGCGGCTTCTCCGGCGGGCGTTTCCGTGGGAACCGCCTCCGCTGGGACCACCTTGGCTGGCAATCTTCGCGTCGATTGTCCATCGGCCGCCGGCTTCTTAGGTGCACCCGGCTCTGGTGGCGAAGGAATGATCATGCCGGCGGTTTCTACTTCTCCCAGGGAAGATACGGAGCGAACAATGACCCCAATCGCGCCGAAGTTCACAAATTGGCCGACCTCCGACACGTGATCGGGCAGTTGGTTGCGAATGGCCTCGTCCAGGGTGAAATGGTCGGGCGCATCGAGCTTGATATTGTAGAACTCTTGCAGCTTTTGGATCGTGACATGGCCAGGGAGTGGAAATTCCAGCATGGGCGGAATATCTTGCGGCACTTCCTGCCGGCGGGCAAACACTCGATTTACCAGCGGCAAGGTTTCAGGACGGACGACCAGGATGGCGTGGTCGCCGGCCTCGATGCGGGTCTTGCCTTGCGGGGGAATGATCTGGCGACCGCGCACAATGAGGGCAATCACCACGCCGTCGGGCAGGGCCAGATCTTTGACCTTGAGCCCGGCCGCGCGCGAGTCGGCGTCCACCGCGAAATCAACGATATCGCCCTCCACGTGGTGCAGCGAACTGATCTCCAGCGTTACCGGGGGTTCGGGAGGCGCGGGGGTTTGCACCTTAAGCCAGCGCGCCACCACCGGCAGCGACCAGCCTTGCACCACGGCCGAAACCACCACCACGAAGAACACCACGTTGAACAGTTCGCCAGCGCCCTCCACGCCAAGCAGCAGCGGAAATGTTGCCAATGTCACGGGGACCGCGCCCTTCAAGCCTACCCATGAGATAAACACCACCTCGCGCCAGCTATAGCGGAACCAGGGAACGCACAGTAAAACCGCCACGGGACGGGCCACGAACACCAGCACGGCGGCGATCAACAGTCCTTCCCCAGTGACATTGATCAAGCGGCTGGGGAAGCAGAGCAGCCCCAGAACCACGAACATGATAATCTGGCCAAACCAGGCCCCGGCGTCGTGAAACAGCAAAATGCCGCGTTTGAACACGATTCGGCTGTTGCCGAGCACGATGCCCGTCAGGTAGATGGCGAGGAAGCCGCTCCCCGAAAAGCTGGCGGCCAGGCCAAACGACAGCAGGCCAAAACCCGAAACCAGCACGGGATACAGTCCCGCCGCATTGAGATTCATGCGATTGACGGTTTTCGCGGCGATCCAACCAACGATCAGGCCCACCACCGTGCCGACGGCGATTTGGGTCACGAACAGGCTCAGCAACCCCCACCCAGGGGTCGCCTGGGCGGTGATAATCTCAATAAAACCCACGGTGAGAAAAATAGCCATGGGATCATTGGAACCACTCTCAACTTCGAGCGTGGAAGCCAGCCGATCCGACAGATTCACGCCGCCCGATCGGAGCACCGCGAACACGGCGGCCGCGTCGGTTGAACCGACAATGCTGCCCAGCAACATCCCTTTTAAGATCGGCAGGCCCAGCACCAGGGCCGTCGCCCAGCCAGTGATACCGGCGGTAATGAGCACGCCGAACGTCGCCAGTAGCAAAGCCGGCTTCCAGACCAGGCGAATGGATGCTAGCGGCGTGCTAAGCCCGCCATCGAATAGAATAATGGCCAGGGCAACCGTACCGATTCCGTGGGCCAACTCGTAGTTTTCAAAGTCGATGCCGCCGATGCCCTCGGAACCCGCCAGCATTCCCAGGGCCAAAAACAACACCAGCACCGGCAGCCCGAGCCGTGTTGAGAACTTACTGGAAGCAATGCCCAGCAGAAGCAGAACGCCTGTCCAGTAAATGATGGTGTCGATTGCAAACATAGGGCCTTCGTAGCATACGAGGGAACTTTTGCCAATTGGCCGGGGCCACGAAACGGCCCGTTCCGGCTGTCCCAGGTTCTTGGTTCACATGCCGATCCACTTGGTGGCGCCATGGAATTGGAGGCCGATGGCTTTCAGGCCCGCTGGCCAATCGGCGGGGGCCTTGGTAGGCTACCTTGCTCCTCGGGAAGCGGGTGATAACACCCAGAGCGAATGGGAATTGCGTAGGAAGAATTCAAGATGCTGGACCGCAAGTTCATTTTGGAAAACGCGGCCGCCGTGGCGGAAAATTGCCGTCGGCGAGGTCTGCGGGTCGACGTCGATCGCTTTGTGGAGTTGGAAAACCTGCGGAGGGCGAAAGATACCGAAGTGCAGGACTTCAATCGCCAGGCGAACGAGGTTTCCAAAACGATTGGCAAGGCCAAAGACCCCGCCGAGCGCGAAGCCCGCATGGCCGAAGGCCGCCGGCTGCGCGAGCAAAAAGACGCCGGCCAAATGGAACTTCAGGCGATCGAGCTGGAACTGGAAAAGCTGCACGGCCTGATCCCCAACATGGCGCATCCCGACGCACCCGTGGGCGCCGACGACCAATCGAACCTCGATGTGAAGCGGGGCCTCACCGAGATTCGCGCATTCGATTTCAAGCCGCGCGACCATTTGGAATTGGGCCAGGCTCTCGACCTGATCGATATGGAAGCCGGAGGCCACGTGGCAGGGCACGGCTTCTACTTTTTGAAGAACGACGCCGTGCTGCTCGAACTGGCGTTGCAGCAGTATGCGGTGCAGTTCCTGATGGCCGAAGGCTTCACTCCGGTCATCACGCCCGACCTGGCCCGGAACGAAATTCTGCACGGGATTGGCTTCATTCCCCGCGGCCCAGAAACGCAAATTTATAGCGTCGAAAATACCGACCTCAGCCTGGTGGCCACGGCCGAAATTACCCTCGGCGGCATGCACTCGGGCAAGATTTTCGACGCCGACGACCTGCCCATCAAACTGGTCGGCATTAGCCACTGCTTCCGCACCGAAGCGGGCGCCGGCGGCCGCGCGACGCGAGGGCTGTACCGCGTGCATCAGTTCACCAAGGTGGAAATGTTCGCGTTCACCAAGCCCGAGGAGAGTGACGTGATGCACGACATGCTCTGTGGGCTGGAATGCCAACTGTGGGACAACCTGGGCATCCCCTACCGCGTGGTCGATACGGCCACGGGCGACCTGGGCGGCCCGGCGTATCGCAAGTTCGATCTCGAAGCCTGGATGCCCGGCCGCGGCGAGAACGGCGAGTGGGGCGAAGTCACCAGCACCAGCAACTGCACCGACTACCAGGCCCGCCGGCTCGATATTCGCTACCGCATTAAGGGCGAGAAGGGGACGCAGTTTGTGCACACGCTGAACGGAACGGCCTTCGCGGTCGGCCGGGCGATGATTTCCATTATGGAAAACTACCAACAGGCCGACGGCAGCATTGTGGTGCCCGACGTGCTGCAAAAGTACGTTGGCAAGCAAGTGATTGGGCCGCCGGACAATTAAGCGATCCCCCGGCTGGCCTGATAAAAAGCAAACGTAGGGTAGGCATATAATCTGGGAAGACCTCGTTTCCAGGCTTCGCCGCTCCGCCCAGGTTCGAGCGAAAGTCCGTTTGACCGCGAAAGGCCCATGCCGTGGAACTCCCGTTTCGTTTTCCCGATCCCCTGGAAGAAGCCGCCCGGCGGGCCGACGAATTCCAACGCTTGCCCCCGAGGCCCGCTGGCGCGAGATTGCCGCGCTGATGGAATTCGGATTGGCGACGATACGAACGTCCGCGCGGCGGGGCTGGATCGAATGCCGCTTCGCCGAGCAAGAGGCCCAGTGGCGGCGCTGTCAGCAGGAGTTGTTCGCAAGCCATGACTGAAGACCGTGCAATCTCGATGGAGGAATTGGTCGTATCGCGGCGTGCGCGTCGATTGGCTCAAGGCAGTCATTCCCGCCTATCAACATGTTCTGGACCGGGCCACGGAGGAGACGTGGTTGGGCCGGCGCATCCGCGTGGCGTCGGCCGAAGGCTTGATCCTGATGAAGCTGCTGGCGGGGCGCGCGCAAGATTGGTTGGACATCGAAAATCTTGCCGCCGCTCAAAGGGACCGCCTTGACGTGGATTGGATTCGCGGCGAATGGCAAACGCTGGCCGCCCCCGATGATCCCGGAATGACCCGGTTCGTCGAACTCGTGGACCGCCTTCGGACAACGAATTAACATTGTCAGCGCCACCGCGCCGTCCGCGGCATGCTTACGCCGCGGGCGCGAACGATCGGCCACGGGGGAGTACGCACGGGGTGCGTTACCCTACTGGGCCGCCAGCATCTTCATGAACGCCTTGAAGAAGGGGGCGTTGTCGTGCCAGGTGCGGGCCGTGACCAGGTTGCCGTCGACGACCGTGGCTTCGTTCACATAGCGGGCGTGCCCTTGCTCGGCGTCGAGCGCGCACTTGGCCACGGTGGTGACCGTGCGGCCGCGGATGCAGTCGGCGGCGGTGAGGATTTCGATGCCGTGGCAGACCGAGGCGACCGGCTTGCCGGTTTCGAAAAAATGGCGGGTGATGCGGAGCAGGTCTTGATCGTAGCGGAGGTATTCGGGGGCACGCCCTCCGGAGACAAAGAGACCCACGTAGTCGGCCGGGTCAACATCGCGGAAGGCCACGGTGGCCTGGAGATGGTAGCCAGGCCGTTCCTGGGTGATGTCCCAGGGGATGCTGGCCCCCGGGGGGACTTCGTGCAGCACCATGTGGTAGAGCCGGGCTTCGGGGCCGGCCACGACCACTTCGTAATCATCTTCCGCCAGGCGGAAAAAAGGGTACATCGTGTCGAGGACTTCGGTCGCGTCGCCAATCGGCATCAAGACTTTGGACATGGCAGAAGATTACCGAGGGTTCGTTATGTGGGGGCAAATGTTGGCAGCCCTGGGCCAGGCGTGCTGGCTATTGTAACCGCTGGGAAGTTGGAGTGGGGAGTTCGGAGTTCGGAGTGGGGAATTCGGAGTTGACGAGAGCAGACTTGTGCCGTTGCTGGATGTTGACGGGTGCGATGCTGACGGCGTCCGGGCAGCGTTCGTGAACGAAAACGGGCGGCCCGAGTTGGGCCGCCCGCGTGGGGCGTTTGCCAGGCATGTTTTTCAACCATAGGGTGCAAGTCCCTTATCCAAC
>CAYUMU010000117.1:0-16550 GCA_964445985.1 uncultured Pirellulales bacterium
CTTAGACGCACAAGGAGGCTGTTTTATTCCCAAGATAATGAATAATCCGGGCTAACGCGGCGCATCTTGACCAACATCGGCTCGAAAAGTAGCAATCACCTCAATCGGCCCCACAATATGCCGATTGAATTCCGCCAGCTCCTCGCACGGCACCCACAGTTCTTGATGAATGCGCGCGCCGACGGTTTGCACTGGGTATTGCGTCAGAAAGTCCGTCTCCACCTGAAAGCGGGTCACAAAGCCGGCCCCGCTTTGCTTTACATTCCAGTCGCGGGCAATCTGCGTGGCGTACTCTTCGTTGAGCACGGGATAGAAGATCGGCTGCTCCGGCAGCCGCGGAGGGAACTCCTTGAAGCCACCAGCCTCGATGAGCGCGAGCTCTTTCGGACCGACAGGCCGGTAGAGCGTGGTGCAATTCATGAGCAATCGCCCCCCCATCCTGACGTCAAAAAGCGCGCCACCAGCCACCAGCCCTACACCTGCTCCGTCGCCCCCGTCTTCACCGGCGTCTCCCGCAGGCAGCGTCCAATCTGCCGCACGGCTTGGCGGATGCGTTCTTCGTTCTCCACCAGGGCCATTCGCAGGTAGCCTTCGCCCGCGGGGCCGAAGCCGGCGCCGGGGCTGACGACCACGTCCCCCTCCTTGAGGAGTTTCATGGCGAACTCCAGCGAGCCCATCTTTGCCCAGGGTTCGGGGATTTTGGCCCACAAAAACATCGAAGCCTTGGGCGGAGTGACATCCCAGCCCAACCGCGAGAGCCCTTCGCACAACGTATCGCGGCGTCCTTGGTACACCGCCGCCTGTTCTTCCACGGCGGCGTCCAAATGCCGCAAAGCCACGATCGAGGCGATCTGGGTCGGCAAAAACATGCCGTAATCGTAGTAGGCTTTGATCGTGGTCAGGGCCCGCACCATTTCGGCGTTGCCCGTGCAAAAGCCCACCCGCCAGCCGGCCATGCTGTAGCCTTTGCTCATGGTGGTGAACTCCACGCCCACATCGATGCCGCCGGGGGCCGCGAGAAAGCTGGGAGCCCGATAGCCGTCGAACGTCACGTCGGCGTAGGCCAGGTCGCTGATCACCAGAAAGTTGTACTTCTTGGCCAACCGGACCATCTCCACGTAAAACTCCGGCTCCACCGTCACCGTGCTGGGGTTGTGCGGGTAGTTCAGCACCACCACCTTGGGCTTGGGGAACAGGTGCTGGCAGGTGTAGGCCACGTTGGAGAGAAACTTCTCGCTGTCGGCAACCTCCAGGCTGATCGCGTTTCCGCCCGCCAAAGCCACGCCGTACAGGTGCGCCGGGTAGGCCGGGTTGGGCACGATCGCCGTATCGCCCGGCCCCATCAGCGCCAAACACATGTGGCTGAAGCCTTCCTTCGAGCCCAGCGTGACTACCACCTGGCTATCGGGGTCGAGCCGCACGCCGTACTGCTTGAAGTACTTGTACGAAATCTCCCGCCGCAGGTTCCGCACCCCGGCCACCGGCATGTAGCCGTGATTTCGCGGATCGCGGGCCGCTTCGGCCAGTTTTTCCACCACCATGGGGTGGGGTGGATCGGACGGGTTGCCCATGCCCATGTCGATCACGTCGTCGCCGGCCTGACGTTTCTCGTGCATCAACTGGTTGATCCGCGCAAACAAGTACGGCGGCAACCGTTTCACGCGTGCCGAAACTTCCACCGTGTAGTTTTGGGCGGAAGGTGGTTGATGCTGTTCTTCAGGTTCCTTGGACATCGGCGTCTTCTTGGCTCGGCTAAAAGTTCAAGTGGTACGGGCGGCCTTCTTCCGGCAGCCGCGCACACTCCAACATAACGACGCGGCCCAAGCCTGAGAACGGGGACTTAACGGCCGGAAGCAGGAAAGTCATTGTCGGTTCCGACCCCTTTGTAGGGGCTGCCTTGGTATCAACGGGTTGCGATCAAGCAGGCGTCGTGTCGGCCGTCTTCGAGCCAGCCTTCCTCATAATGCCGCGTCCGCAGGCCGGCGGCGGAAACCAGGCTCGGCATTTCGCCATCTTGCAGCAGAAAATCGGCCGGCGGCTTCGCGTGCCGGGCCAGGTTGGCTTGGGTGGGTTGCACGTAAACAAAATAGCCATCGGGGGCCAGTTCCTGGCACACGCGGCCAAACAGGCTGCGATCGAGGAACATCGTGCAGAGAACCACATCCCAAGGGCCGGAGGGGAGCGGCGATTCGTCGAGATCCAGACACACCGACTTTAGTGGCAGGCCGGCGGATTGGGCCCTGGCGACGGCGATCTCCAATCCGGGGGCCGAAATATCGAGGGCTGTCACGTCCAAACCGCATTGGGCCAGCAGCAGCGAATGACGCCCAGGGCCGGCCGCCAGATCGAGTGCCCGGCCGCGAGGAGCAGCATCCGCGGACGAGGTGGTGGCCGGAGTGTAACCCAGCGAAGCCAACAACCGCTGGATGACGGCTGATGGAGGGCCGACTTCAAAATTGGGAACGGTGTAGCGGTCGTTCCATTTTTGACGGTCTTCGGCAGACATAATCGACGCGAATTAGCGGAAACCGAGGGTCAACGCGGCGCCAATCGCGGCATGTTTACGCCACGGGCGTAAGCATGGCACACAATCCTGCTGACTTCCGCGGTTACGAAGGATTCACCACCGGAAGGCCGCCTTCGATTGTTTGCACCATCACGGCCGGGCCGGCTGATGACGCTTCTTGCCGTTCGAGGACGGTATCGACCAGGTAGTAGAACAGCCGGCGGAGTTCGTCGGGTTCGATCTCGTCGGCGATGGCTTCGGCGCGATCTTGGTATTTATCAACCAATCGGGCCGCCTTCTCGAAGACGCCGGCCTTGTCGTAAAGTGCCCTCACGCGGTGAATGATGGCGCCCGTGGATGGCGTTCCATTGCCGTTGGAATGATGGGCATGCCCATTCTGACCATTTGTGGATGAACTGGGCGGCGCCAAGGCAGCCTGGCGCGAGTGCTCGGCCAACTTGAGCAGTTCTTCGCGATCGGCCGGGGAGAGCCCCTCCAGGGCCAAGGCCCACAGCACCGTGGGCCGGCCGCCGAGCACGTCGCCGCCCGCGGTAAGTTTGTTGTCGTTGTCCCCCTGCCAGTCCTTGAGATCGTTGAGGATTTGGAAGGCCACGCCCAAGTGCCGGGCAAACTGCGATAGCGGCTCACGATAGGCGTCGATGGCGCCGGCCAGCCGAGCGCCAGTGAACAGGGCCGCCTCGAAAGCGGGCGCCGTTTTCAGGGCGTAAATCTTCAGGGCATCGAGGGGTTTGAGCTGTTTGTCAAGCGAGTCGCGCCAGAGGAGCTCGGCCCCCTGACCTTCGCTGAGTTTCATGTGGGCGTCGGCCAGCTTGTCGAGAATGTCGGCGGCCACGTCGGACCCCAGGGCAGCAGCTTCGCGGCTGATGAGCCGATACCCGAGACCAATCAGGTAGTCTCCCACATTGATGGCCGTCGGCACGCCGTGCTTGCGGTGCAGGGTATCGTCGCCATAGCGGAACTGGTCGTCGTCCTCGATATCGTCGTGAACCAGCGAGGCCTTGTGGAAGACTTCGATCGACATGGCCGCGCGGCGAACGGCGTCGGAAAGCTGATCCGAGTGCTGCCCACCTTCGCCCGAGGTGCATTTGCCACCGGTGAGGGCGTCGTAAACGGCCAGCGTGATGAAGGGGCGGGAGTGCTTGCCGCCTTTGGCCAAAAAGTCGTAGGCAATTTCTTCGGTGCCACTGATGGGGTCGAGCGTTTTGCGCTCGGCGGCGTGTCCGTTGGAACCTTCCGCATGCCCATTGGAAGAGCTGGCCGCGGTCTTTCCGCGGAGCCGAGGCGCGAGGTGGTCCAAGTGTTGGGGCTCGAACATGCTGCTGGCGGTGCGTAGCAAGTGCATGTACGAACGGGTTTGCACCTCCGGCTGTTGATGCTGGAGTTGGATCATGTTCATGACCCAATCGGCATCGACATCGGTATTGCGGCAGTCGCTGGAGAGCAGCGGCACCGCCATGCAAGGAATGCCGGCCAGGAGGATTTTATCGATGGCCTTTTCGAGCACGTTCAGGCAGGCGACGCCCACAATGGCGTCCACATAGCCCGAGACGATGATCTTCAGCACGATGGGGGAGCCTTCGGCGACGAGAACTTTGTAGCCCAGGTCTTCGGCGATGCCGCGAAAATCGGCGATGCTGCAGGCGCCGCAGCTTTTGCAATCGAGGCCGAAATCGTCGTAATCGGCCGGGCAGCCTTCGGCGTGCTTCAGGCAATGCGGCAGCAGGAACAGTCGCCGCTCGAAGGGCACGGCGGCCACCTGGTGTCGCCAGAACTCGCCTGCCAGCACGACCATGATCCAGCCGACATAGCTCTCGGGCTGGTTCATTTCGGCCAGGGTTGCGCGGGCCAGGGCCTCCATCTCGTCTTTACCGAGAGGCCGGGATTTATCGAGTTTGGCCGCCACGCTCTGGCACTTGGCGCGCAGTTCTTCCCTGGCCGCCTTGGTAGGCGGAACGTGTTTCAGGTGGGTGGTGCTCCGTCGCCGGCGCCTTGGAGTCTCCGCGCCGCCCTGCGCTGAATCCATGGAAGCAATAGCCAAGGGGTGTACCTCTGAGGGTTAGTTATACGTTCAGCGGGTGGGCCTGTTGCGGATTCGTGTCGGACCAGGTGGGAACGCGACGGATCGCTTCGCCCAACGCCGAAGCCGTGAAGATCAGCGGGTACAATTTTTCATAGTACCACAGCTTAGCGAAGTAGAACCCGATGGGCGAGCAATCTCGATAATGTTTCGAGTGGACGGCCTCCACAAGCCAGGCCAGCCCGCGTTCTGCCGTACGGCGACAACGCTCATCCTGCGGGGCAGCCAGCAGGGCTTCCACGGCCAGTGCCGTTTCTTCCACGCTGGAAATAATTCCGGGCCGGCGGTTGGCCGAAGCGGAACGCGAGGGGGTCGAATTTTCGGCAGCCATGCCCTGTTCCCAAACGGCGCTCAGCGGAGGACCGCCGCCCCAGCCGCCATCGGGGTTGATCCGATCACACAGCCAGGCGAGCCCTCGCTGAGCCTGGGAGGTATCAAGCCGGCGATAGTCGCGGTAAGCCAGCAGCACGCGAGCCGTTCCGTACACGGGGTTGTGTTCTTGGGGGTGAAACTGGTTGCCGAACCACAGCGGAATCCAACTGCCGTCGTCGGCCTGGGTTTTCTGCATGTATTGGAAACCGCGATCGACACAGCTTTCTAACTGAGAAACCAGTTCCGGAAATTTTCCGGCGGACAGCCACGCTCGAATGGCCCGAACCGCATGGGCGGTGAGGTCCGTGGCGCTGCGATCGAAGGGCATGGTGCCCCAGCCGCGACAGAAGGTAGGCCAGCCGCCATCGCGGTTTTGCACCGAGGCCAGCCAGCGCAGGCCCGCCCCAGCCGCCTCTTCGATCCGCTGCTGCGAGGCCTGGGGCACGTGACGGTGCAGTCGGGCAATGGCCAGCAACGAACCGCTGGTGTCGTCCACGTCGGGAACGCCGCCAGAAAGATCCGTCCAGGCAAAGCCGCCCGGTTCCGCCGCGGTGTAGGGATGGATTTCCGTGTGCTGGCACTCGAGAATCCAGTCCAGCAGCCGGGCATCCTTCCCCAGGGCCTCGGTTGTCTCTTCATCGGCCAGGGCGTTGACCGTCAGGGTGGTATTCCAATTGGCCAGGTTGGTGTCGATCGGCCAGGAGCCGTCTTTCCGCACCGAGTCGTGCAAGAACTTCAGCCCTCGCTGGCAAACGGGGTGATCGGCCTTGCCAATACTGGCCAGGCTCATCACCACAAAGCTCGTTAGCGGCGCGGCTTCCAAGAAGCCGCCGCTGGCGGGCTGCATTTGTTCGACCAGCCGCAGCGATCGTTCGGCCGTGGCGCCTCGCAGCACCCGGCTGATGGGGTTCCATGGTTTGGAGTGAAAAAACCGGGCTTGCCCAATCGCCACCAACGCCGGAATGGCATAGCTCACCACCGGCAGGCGGAGAAAGCGAAACCAGGATTGCGGCAAACTGGCGACTTCGAAGGGGAGCGCCGGGACTTTGCTCCAGGGAACCAGGCCGGCCAGCGCGCAGTTGGTGAGGATCGGCACCACAAAGGTCTTGTCTTTGCCGTAGCGGCGGCGAAGGCCGGCGAGCCCCCCCTGCCGTTCGACATACAGCTTGGCTTTCTCAAGAATGCCGGCGTGCATCGCCGGCACGCCCGTCAGGTGAAAGGCCGCCTGCACCAGCATGGTGGTGGCGATATTGGACAGGCTGCGGTCGGTATCGCCCCAGCCGCCATCGGGATTCTGCCGTTCGGCCAGCCAGTGCAAGCCTCGGATAATCAGCGAGGTGTCGCGGGCCAGCATTGATTCGTGGGCGCAAAAACCTTCGTCGTTGGCCGGCAGGCTACGTTCCATGAGGGCCAGCGCGCTTACGGCGGTGGCGGTGGAGAGCGCCGAACTGGCGAGGTGCCCTGTCCAATGTCCCGCGGAATCGCGCTCTTCCAGCAGCGACTGCTGGACAATGCGGTAGGCCGCCGTCAGTTGGCTAGGTTCGGAATTCATTCGTGTCTTAAACCTTCCAGAGATTTCCCTGGGCATGGATTTCCGAAGCTGGGCGGGGAGTGCCCAGAACGGTCGGCGGGCTCAACGGACCCTGGGGTTCAGCAACCACGAAATATAG
The DNA here is from genome assembly GCA_964445985.1 of uncultured Pirellulales bacterium. Taxonomy (GTDB): domain Bacteria; phylum Planctomycetota; class Planctomycetia; order Pirellulales; family S012-138; genus CAYUMU01. The sequence goes on from CAYUMU010000117.1 coordinate 6,647, forward strand.
GTTGCCCGATGGCAGTACTGCGTAGCCCTGCTCCCTATCCCAAAATTCCCAACACAGAGGGAAGTAGCGGGGAGGGCCGATCAATTCGGTTGGCGAGGGTGGCATTTCTCGATAAAGCGCAATGCTCACACTTGGATGGGTTGAATGGAGGGGAGGGGCTGCCCTCAAACACCGCGGGTGAGCGTCCAACCAAAAGCTTCTCGGCCGCTCGCCATGCGTATCGTGCAAAGTGGGCGTTGAATGAAGGTGTCGTCTCCCGAAAAATAGGGCGATGCCTGCCGCGGATGAATGGCGGCGAGCGAAAGCCCCGGTCCACCGTTGTGTGGGTGTTGCCAGGTTCTATCCCAGCGTAACAACTCTAGACAGTTTAAATCGCCGCCCAGTGGATGTCGAGAACTGGCAACCTGCCGCACCGCTGGCACAGCCTGCTCAGTTGGGGGGGGGCTGGCGTGGCGTGGCTTGACCAGCTACCACCGCCAGCACTTGCGACGGCAGATCTGCCCCAGCCGCCCGTGATCCTCTCCCCCCTGCCTCGGATTGGGGCCGGCAAAGGCGCGCAGAGATTTCCCCTCACGGCGATTTCCCCCCGCGGAGCAAAGCCTAACAGCAACCCATTGCCCTACTTGCGCTCATCAATCGGCAGCAACTTGCGTTTGGCGGGTCCCGTGTAAATTTGGCGGGGGCGGGCAATCCGTTTGTGGGGTGAGCGGTGCATTTCCAGCCAGTGAGCAATCCACCCCGGCAGCCGGCCCATCGCGAACAGCACCGTGAACATCGGCACCGGAATGCCAATCGCCCGATAGATGACGCCCGAATAGAAGTCGACGTTGGGATACAGTTTGCGCTCGATAAAGTACGGATCGTTGAGCGCCACTTCTTCGAGCTGCTGGGCAATATCGAAGATGGGGTCGTTGATCCGCCGCTTGCTGAGCAGTTTTTCGCAGGTGGCCTTAATAATGGTGGCGCGGGGGTCGACGTTTTTGTAAACCCGGTGGCCAAAGCCCATCAGGCGGAAAGAACTTTTCTTGTCTTTGGCCATGTCGACGTACTTCTTCACGTCGCCGCCATCGTCGCGAATCCGCTCCAGCATTTCCACGCAGGCCTGATTGGCCCCGCCGTGGAGCGGCCCCCACAGCGCGCAAATACCGGCCGAAATTGCCGCAAACAGGTTGGCGTCGCTGGAACCGACCATCCGCACCGTCGAGGTCGAGCAATTCTGCTCGTGGTCGGCATGCACAATCAGCAGCAGGTTCAGGGCATCGACAAAATCCTGGTCGGCCTCGTACGGTTCGCACGGAACCGCGAACATCATCTGCAAAAAGTTGGCGCAATAATTCTGATCGTTCTGCGGATAGATGAACGGCTGGCCGACCGACTTCTTGTAGCTGAAAGCCGCGATGGTGGGCAGCTTGGCCATCAGCCGGTGGATCGTGAAGTTCACCTGCTCGGGATCGCGGGGATCCAGCGAATCTTGATAAAAGGTGGACAGCGCCCCCACGACCGAACTGAGAATGGCCATGGGGTGGGCGTCGCGGGGAAACCCGTTGTAAAACGTCCGCATGTCCTCGTGCAGCATGGTGTGCCGACGCAGGGCATTGCGGAAATCTTCCAACTGGGCCACGGTGGGCAACTCGCCGTAAATCAGCAGGTAGCTGATCTCCAGAAAGCTGCAACTACCGGCCAGTTCTTCAATGGGGTAACCGCGGTAGCGAAGGATGCCTTCGTCGCCGTCGATAAAGCAGATCTCACTGGTCGTGGAGCCCGTGTTGACAAAGCCCTCGTCCAGCGTGATGTAGCCGGTGCGCGAGCGCAGGGTCGAAATGTCAACGGCCTTTTCGCCTTCGGTACCCTCGAAGACCGGCAATTCCACTTCATTCTTACCGATTAGCAACTTGGCCAATTCGCTCATCAACGCCTTCCTTTCCTCGTAAGCCGCCCGTTTTCTTGCGCCCTGGGTGGAAGGGCACACAGGTTGCCGACTCGGGTTGTCTATCTGGGGAGCATACTTGGCCGGAGCCAAACACCGGTGGGAGGTCCGCGCCTCCCATAGGAACGGCCGTGGCCACCGGTTCGATCGCGGTTTTGCCGTGGAGGCACTCCTTGTGGGCGATGGATTTCGCCCCTGCTGGCTGCCCTGGGAACCGCAGGCGAGCTAGCAGTGTATCCGGCAAACAGAGACCTTACAATTCTCACGCCCCGTGGCGGCTTCGATTCCTCGCAGCCTGTCCCCCGCGGCGGGATATATTCGGACGAATCGCTGGAATCTGCCCCTCCCCGCGGGGGTGGATCTTTGGCAAGCGATGACAACGATTGTTTTGCATTTGACGATGATCCGCCGATAATGGCGGCCCGAGCTACCGCCCCGGCCTGCTCGCCGACCAATCCGTCGCGCCCTCCTTGCCCTGGCCCCCCGTAGCCGGCCACCGGGATTGGGGGCCGCGGACGCACGGCAGCGATTCCCTGCAACAGGAGACCACACCATGCTTCAGCCCCCCTTCCGCAAGCAAAAAAAATCATCGCGCGCGGTGGCCTTCGCCCTCCCCTTGCTGCTGGCCCTGGCAATGCCCGCCCTGGTGCCCACGGCCAAGGCCGCCGAGCCCGCTCCGCCCCCAGGCTTTACCGCCCTGTTCAATGGCAAAGACCTCAGCGGTTGGCACGGCATGCCGCACTTCGATCCCCGCAAGCTGGCCGCCATGACCCAGGAGCAGCAGGCCGCGCAGATCAAGACCTGGACCGAAGACGCTCGCCAGCACTGGACCGTGGAAGACGGCGACCTGGTCAACGATGGCAAAGGCGCCTACCTGACCACCAATCGCGAGTTTGGCGATATCGAACTCCTGATCGACTACAAAACCGTGCCCAAGGCCGATTCCGGCATCTACCTCCGCGGCACGCCCCAGGTGCAAATCTGGGACACCACCAAGGAAGGCGGCAAGTGGGACCGCAACGCCGACAAAGGCTCCGGCGGCCTGTTCAACAACACCAAGGGCGGCCCCGGCCAACTGCCGGCCGAGCATGCCGATAAGCCCTTCGGCGAATGGAACCACTTTCGCATTGTGCAAACCGGCGCCCGCACCTGGGTCTGGCTGAACGAAAAGCTCGTGGTCGATGGCGCCACCATGGAAAACTACTGGGACCGCGGCCAGCCGCTGTTCGCCAAGGGTTCCATCCAACTGCAAACCCACGGCGGCGAGATCCGCTGGAAGAATATCTTCGTCCGCGAAATCCCCGCCGACGAAGCCAACAAACTGCTCTCGCAAGCAAGCGGTCCCTTCTATGAGCCACTGTTCGATGGCAAGAGCCTGGCCGGTTGGCAGGGCGATACCGACCAGTATGAAGTTCGCGATGGCGCCATCGTTTGCAAGCCCGGCCAAGGCGGCAACCTGTTCACCACGGAAAAGTACGACGACTTCTCCGTGCAGTTCGAGTTCCAACTGCCCGAGGGCGGAAACAACGGCCTGGCCATTCGCTACCCCGGCGAAGGTCGCCCTCACCTGGCCGGCATGTGCGAACTGCAGATTCTCGATAACGAGCATCCCAAGTACGAAAAGCTCGACCCCCGGCAATACCACGGCAGCGCCTACGGCATGGCGGCGGCCCAGCGCGGCTTTTTGCGGCCCACCGGCGAATGGAACCACCAGCGCGTTACCGTAGTTGGCTCCACCCTTCAGGTGGAACTCAACGGCGCCGTGATTCTCAACACCGACCTCGCCCAAATCAAAGAATTCAAGGGCAGCGAACCCCACCCCGGCAAAGACCTCCGCAGCGGCTACTTTGGCTTCGCAGGCCATGGCGACGCGGTGGCCTTTCGCAAGGTGGGGATCAAACCACTGGGTTCTGCTCCTGTCTCCGGAAAGGTCTCGTACAAAGATGGCAAACCCGTCGCCAATGCCAAGGTCATCTTTGAACCCGCCGACGGTGGAAAGCCATTAGAAGTAACGACCGATGGCCAAGGGAATTACCAGCTCAGTGCCCAGCCGGGCACATTCAAAGTCGAGGTCAAAACAGACCAAGACGCGGTCTCCACCTGGCCCCAATTCCGCGGCCCCGCTGGCACCGCCTTGGCCGCTGGAACCGGATCGCTCCCCAGCGAGATCGGCCCCGAGAAAAACGTGCTTTGGAAGGTCGCCACGCCGCCGGGGCATGGTTCGCCCGTGCTCGATGAGAAGCGCATCTACCTCGTCGCCGAAGAAGACGGCAAGCTGTTCACCCTCTGTCTCGATCGATCCACCGGCAAAGAGCTCTGGCGAGCCGAAGCCCCGCACGATGGCCTCGAAGAAATCCACCGCATTGGCAGCCACGCCCAAAGCACGCCAGCCACCGATGGCGAGCGCGTCGTCTCGTTCTTCGGCTCCTGCGGCCTCTTCTGCCACGACACCTCCGGCAAGCAACTTTGGCATCAGCCGCTCGGCCCCTTCAAGAACGACTTCGGCGCAGCCACCAGCCCCATCATCGTCGATGACCGCGTGATCCTGGTGCAAGACCACGACGTCGGCTCGTTTCTGGCCGCCTACGATAAGCGCACCGGCCAGCAGCTTTGGCTGGTGGATCGCTCGGAGTTCCCGCGCAACTACTGCTCTCCGATCGTCGCTGAGATCGACGGCAAAAAACAGATCATCGTCGCCGCTACCCTGCGGGTGGTCGGCTACGACGTGGCCGATGGCCGCGAACTGTGGACGGTTCGCGGCATCTCGCGCGTGGTCTGCACCACGCCTGTCGTGGGGCCAGGCAACATGCTCTATGTCTCCGGCTGGGCCGTGGGGGGCGACGCTGGCGAGCGGGTGTCGCTGGTGCCCTTCGATGAGGCCATCGCCAAGCACGACGCCAACGGCAACGGCACGCTCGAGCAAGCCGAACTGACCAAGGGCGACGACGTCGAACGCCGCTACGCGCAGATCGATCGCGACAAGTCGCAGTCCATCGACCGCGGCGAATACGAGTTCCATCGCACGCTGTTCGACGTGGCCCGCAATGTCACGCTGGGCATCCGCCTCGGCGGCCAAGGCGACCTGACGCAAACCAACATCGCCTGGGAGTACAGCAAGTTCGTGCCGTTCTGCGCGTCGCCGATTCTCGTCGATGGCACGCTGTTCACGGTGAAAGACGGCGGCATCCTCACCAGCCTGAACGCCAAGACGGGCGAACAAGTAAAAACGGCCCGCCTGCCAGGCACCGGCAGCTACTACGCCTCCCCGGTCGCCGGCGACGGCAAGCTGTACATTTGCAGCCAGAAGGGCCAAGTCAGCGTGGTAAACCCCCAAGGCAAGTGGGAAGTCATTTCGGAAGCCGACTTTGGAGAAGAAATCTACGCCACGCCGGCCATTGTGGACGGGCGGATTTACTTGCGAACGGCAGGGCATTTGTATTGCTTGGGAGTTGCGAGCCGTTAGTGGCTGGTGGCTGGTGGTGGGAGGTTTGTGTTAAATTGCTTGTGGCCGAGAGGTCGGTTTTAGGGGCTGATATATGACCATTCGTCATTATCGCGACTTGCGCGTGTGGCAAGCCGCGATGGACTTTGCCGCTGATATTTATCAAATTAGCCGGAAGCTTCCGTCGGACGAGCGTTTCGGACTTTGCTCGCAACTGCGCCGCGCAGCGGTTTCCATTCCTTCCAACATTGCGGAGGGACATGCCCGCGGGTCAAGCAAGGAGTTTCGCCGCTACATAGGCATGGCTATGGGATCGTTGAGCGAATGGGAAACGCAACTTATGTTGACCTCACGAATTGGGCTGCTTGAAGAGTCGAACATCGAAGCCTTACTCAGTCAGGCAGACCAGCTCGGACGCCAGTTGCGCAGCCTAAAAAAGAAGCTGAACGACTCCCACTAACCAACAATCCGCAAACTACCAGCAACCAGCAACTAGCAACCAGCCACTCCCCCATGCCCATCCGCACCGTTGCCAATGCCCGCCTTAAGGAAAACATCGGCCAAGCCGCTCTGCTGCAAGGCTGGGTGCGCACGCGCCGCGATTCCAAGGGCGGGTTCAGTTTCATCGAAATCAACGACGGCACCTGCCTGGCGAATATTCAGGTGATCGCTCCGGCCGAGTTGGAAAACTACGAAAGCGTGATCAAGCATCTCAACGCCGGCGCCAGCGTGACGGTGCGCGGCGAAATCAAAGAGTCGCAAGGCAAGGAACAGGCGGCCGAGGTGCATGCCGAAAGCGTGGTCCAGCACGGCGGCGCCGATCCCGAAACCTATCCCCTGCAAAAGAAGCGGCACTCCTTCGAAAAGCTCCGCGAATGGGCACACCTGCGGCCACGGACCAATACCTTCGGAGCGATTGCCCGCGTGCGGAACTGCGTTTGCAAATCCATCCACGACTTCTTCCAGCAGAACGGCTTCCTCTACGTTCACACGCCGATCATCACGGCCAGCGACGCCGAAGGCGCGGGGGCCATGTTCAAGGTCTCCACGCTCGACTTCGAAAAGCAGTTCAAAGAGCGGCAACCGCTCGACTGGTCGCAAGACTTTTTCGGCCGGCCGTCGTTTCTTACCGTCAGCGGCCAGCTCGAGGCCGAAATCTTTGCCTGCGCGCTCGGCAAGGTCTACACGTTTGGCCCCACGTTCCGCGCCGAGAACTCCAACACGCCGCGGCACCTGGCCGAGTTTTGGATGGTCGAGCCCGAGATGGCGTTCTTTGACCTCGACGACGACATGGACCTGGCCGAAGATTTTTTGAAGACCATCTTCCGCGACGTGCTCGAACGCTGCCCTGAGGATATGGAGTTCTTCAACCAGTTTGTCGATGAATCGCACACGCTGATTTCGACCCTGCAAACCATCGTGGAAAGCCAGTTCGAGCGGGTTTCGTACACCCAGGCCATCGACCTGTTGGCGGCCAGCGGCGAAAAGTTCGAGTACCCTTGCCACTGGGGCGCCGATTTACAGACCGAGCACGAGCGGTATCTGACGGAGAAAAAATTCAAGCGGCCCGTGATCGTGCATGATTACCCCGCGGCGATCAAATCGTTTTACATGCGCGTGAACGAAGACGGCAAAACCGTCAGGGCCATGGACGTGCTCGTTCCCCGCGTGGGCGAAATCATCGGCGGCAGCCAGCGCGAAGAGCGGCTCGACGTGCTCGAAAAACGGATGACCGACATGCACCTCGACCCGGCCAGCTACTGGTGGTATCTCGACCTGCGGCGATACGGCACGGTCCCCCACGCCGGCTTCGGGCTAGGGCTGGAAAGAGTGGTGCAATTCGTGACCGGCATGGCCAACATCCGCGACGTTATCCCGTTCCCAAGAACACCCGGGAATGCCGAGTTCTAAAGTAGGGTAGGCACCCCGTGCCTACCTTCCGCGTGGCGGATCGATCCAACATCGCGGCTACAACCCGGCCCGCGGCAACTTCATCGCCAAACGATCGTCGGCGCGGGTGGTACGCACGGGGTGCGGACCCTACGCCCCTTTCGATAGCTGCACGATCATCCGTTCCAGCAGCACCGCAGGTTCCAGGCGGCTATTGCCCTTCAGGCCCAGGTCCACGTCGAGCAGCGTGCGAAAGAGTTGCCCTGCCCTGCGGCGGCCTACCTGCCGCAGTTGCGGTTCGGCGGTTCGCAGGCTGAACGGTTTGGCCCCGGCGGCAACCAGGGCGTCGCGCAAGCTCAGTTTCCGTCGGCTGGCTTCGGCCTGCTCAATCAGCCGCGTGGCCGTCGCGAACTGCCGCATCCGATAGCCGAACGCCGCCAGCAACATTTGAGGGGCCTCGCCGGCTTCCAACAGCCGACTAAGTTGTTCCAAGGCCAGGGCCGCGTTGCCATCGAGGGCCGCGTCGATCATTTCCCAGGTGGTCTTGGTCCGCCAGGTCGCGACCAGGCTTTGCACCATGTCGGCCGTGATGGCCTTTCCCTCCCCGGCATACCCGGCCAGCTTGGCTAGTTCTTGATCGAGCAAGCCCATCTCGCCGCCGATCAGGTCGAGCAGCAGTTCGGCAGCGCTCCCCTCCAGCTTGGCCTGGTAACGCTTGCTGGCCCAATCGCCCAGCCAGGTGCGCAGTTGGCCTTCGCTGGGCGTGCCGCAATCGAGCGCCAGGCCATGCTGATCGACCAGTTTGAAAAGCCGCGTGTTCTTGGGGAAGGTGCGGATTTGCAGCAGCAATACGCTGCCGCTTCGCGGATGCTCCACGTACCGCTCAAGCTCCCCTCGGCAAGCGGTCACGAAATCATCGGCGTCGTCCACCACCACCAGCCGCTGTCCGCCACCGAACAGGGCCATCGTGGAGAGCTCATCGTTTACATCCCGCCAGGGAGTTTCGCCGGAAAACGTCGTCAGCGAAAACTCGCCGTCGTCGTCCCCCAAAATCAACTCGCGACACCGTAGCAGCACCAGCCGCTTCAAAAAAGGCTCGTCCCCAAACAGCGCCGTCACCGCGGCCGGCTTCGTTTTGGCCGAAGCTAAGAACGTAAGGGCAGGCTGCACTGGCATAACGTCCGACTCTTTCTAAGCTGAAAAAACTTGGCGTTCCCAAGGCACGAGCCCACTCCCCGGCCCTCCCCGCTTGGCTTGGTGGGACGTGCCGCCACCTGCTATTTAGCTTCGGAGCACTCCGCGGCGGCCGCAGTTTCCGTGGGCCGGCCGGGCACGCGTCCTTGCAAATTGCGATGGGCGATCAGCTCCGCCAGGATGCTCACGGCGATTTCCGGCACCGTTTGCGAACCGATATCGATACCCAAGGGAGCGTACACCTGGGCCAGGGCTTCTTCACGGATGCCTTCGCGGCGGAGATCGTCGAAGATGAGTTTGATCTTCCGCCGGCTGCCGATCATGCCCAGGTAGCGGGCGCCGCGATTGATCAGGTGAAACAAGGCCTCTTCGTCATGACCATGCCCTCGGGTCACAATCAGGCAAAACGTGTGCGGGGTGATCTCCAGCTTGGGCAAGACTTCGCCCATGGGACCGCAGATGCGCTGGGTCGCTCGGGGAAATCGCTCTTCGCTGGCATACACTTCGCGATCGTCGACCACCCACACCTCGAAATCGAGATCCACCGCCCAAGAAGCCACGGCTTGACCGACGTGTCCACCGCCGACGATGACAAGCGTGCACCGCGGCAAGTTTGGCAAGTAGGCAACTCCGGCGGCGGCCCGCGGCCGAGGGCGGTCGCCCAGCCGGGGCATTTGCGAAATCACGCCGTGGGGCAGTGTTGCCGCGGGCGACCGGCAGCTGGCGAGCAGCTGGCCTTCGGCGTCGCACAGCCAGCAAGCCGTGGCAGTCGTCCCGGCCTTTTCTTCATCGAACACAATCGCTTCGCAACAGCCCGCGCCGCTTTCGAGCTGCTTGGACAGCAAGTCCAGGTAACGCACGGTTTCTTCGTCGCGGCACGGATCGACTAGAATTTGCATGCGGCCGCCGCAGATCAGACCGTCATCCCAGCCGTAATCGTTATCGAGCTGAAAGCACATGATCTCCGGCTGTCCGTCGGCCAAGTTTTTAAGTGCCCGACGTTTGACTTCCGCTTCCACGCAGCCGCCGCCCAAGGTGCCGGCCTGGCTGCCGTCGGCGAAGACAAGCATGCCAGCCCCCGCTTTTTGTGGAGTGGAGCCACGAGTTTCGACCAGCCGGCAATAGGCGACAGGCCGTTGTTCTTGGATCGCTTGCAATAGTTTGCGGAGTACGGTTTGCATGGATGGGGAGCGATGGGGTCGGAGCAACAGGGAAGGAACGCCAGGCCGCGCGGGGTGCGGTCAGGTTGCCGCTGCCGGCAGCAGGCTCGCGGGCAGATCCCTTGCCAGCGCGGTTGCACGGCTATTATCTCCCCCACGCCGCGGCTTCTCAATGCCGGCGAGGCGAATTATCGCGCCTGGAACCCCCCGCCGCCGCGAACCTGGGAGGGGAATTCCAATCGGGATAGGGGGGAGCCTTTCGGCTCCGCCCCTCCCACACCACCGTACGTA
>CAYUMU010000118.1:0-16244 GCA_964445985.1 uncultured Pirellulales bacterium
AACCGCCCGAGCGACGGCGCAAACCGGGTTGACAGTTCAAACTCTTTCAGGGATGGCACACTTCCATGAGCATCGGCACCCGTGCGACACCAGCATCCCCGGCCAAGCTCGGGGTGCCGTCACGACGAGGGGTTGGGGGAATTTTTTCGGAAATTCCGATTTTCCCTAGCCCCCCGTCAGGCTGGAAGGTAATGTGGTCGTTGAATGTTAATACACCCAAGGCGGGCGGAGCCTTTTGAAGTTACCAGAACTAGTACGTCGGAGAAGCAAAGATGATGCGGGCGATTCAACTGGCGGTGGTTTGCGTGGCGGTGCTGGTCATCACGACGGGGCAGGTGCAGGCGGCATTGATTGCAATCGATTTCGATGTCGCACAGGCAAACTATACTCCCTTGCCGCAATTTCAGCAGCAGGTTGTTGATGACCAGTTTGCTCCACTTGGAATTCTTTTTCGGGATGGCGACTTCCCAAGCTTGGGAGTTGTTGTCAACGATTTAACCTTTGGGGCTGGCTCAGACCCAGTTCACCTATACGGGAATAATAACGGATCTGCAGACACAACTCCCAACATCAATTTTTTCTTTGTTGATCCATCTAATTGGTCGACACCTGCCTTCACAGATTTTGTTCAGATTCGAATCTTAACTGGCACCACCACGATGACAGCCTTCGATAGCAATGGTAACGTCCTTGGGGTTACGTCATCAACTACCAACAATCAATTCATTTCCCTCTCAAACATCGGCGCAATCGCTCGCATCAATCTTACGACGCCAGAGGAGTTAACAGGATATGATGACCTGTCATTCAATGAAGTAATGACCGCTTCCGCCGTTCCCGAACCCTCCTCCCTCGCCATCTTCGGCATCGGTGCATGTTTCACTGCTGGGGGTGCCGCCCTTCGTCGGCGACGTGAAAAGAAACAACAAGTTACGGCTTGATCTAGCGAAGCGGCGGGCAATTCAAGCGGACGGCTCATCATGGTTGTTCGTGCGATTGAAGGCCGTGGCGCCACGGGAAGTGCATGAGCTTGACTGGTCTCACGGCATGTCTGACTGACATGCGTTCGCTCGATTTATTCGGTTTTGGGCTCGGGCATCTTCTACGTACCTTCGCGGGTCTTGTCGTCGTTAAGCCTTAACGTCTTTGTTTAGCGTCTTCGGCGCGGGATTTGCTTGGCGGTTAATTTTGGCTGGATGGTCGGTGGCCGCAAGGAGGCATGACGATGTTGCGACCGTCTTACAACGAGTTGTTTGCCGAAGTGAACAGGCTGCGGGCCGAGGAGTCTCGCCTGCTTGCCGAGAACGCCGCGCTGCGGGCGCGCGTCGCCGAGCTCGAGTCGGCCTTGCGAGCAGCCGTGCGAAAGTCCAAGCGGCAAGCGGCTCCCTTCACGCATGGCGAGCCGAAGTGTCAGCCTCGCAAGCCGGGCCGCAAACCAGGTCCAGCTTATGGCCGCAAAGCCCATCGCCCGCCTCCTCTTCCGCAGCAGATTGACGAGCATTACGACGTGCCGCTGCCGCACGATTGCCCGCACTGCGGCGGCCAGAATCTGCAAGAAACCTGCGTCACTGCCCAGTTCCAAACGGACATTCCGCTGCGGCCAATCTGTCGGCAGTTCGATATCCATTGCGGTGTCTGCGGCGACTGCGGGCGGGCCGTGCATGGCCGGCATGAGCTGCAAACGTCCGACGCGGTCGGCGCGGCAGCGGCTCAACTGGGACCGGCGGTTCACGCCGCGATCTCCGTGCTCAATAAAGAGCTTGGCTTGAGCCACGGCAAGATTCAACGCTGCCTGCGGCGGCTGTTCGGGATCACCGTCTCGCGCGCGGCATCCGCACACTCGGTGCTGCGCACGGGCCAGAAATGCACACCGGCCTACCAGGAAATCCAGGCTCGGGCACGAGCTTCGCCCTGGGTTGTGCCCGACGAAACCGGCTGGCGCGTGGGCGGCCGCAGCGCGTGGTTGCACGCCATCGTGGGAGCGGACGCCACCTGCTATGAGATCGACCCTCAGCGAGATTCCGGCGTGGTCCGACGCCTGCTGGGCCAAGACTGGTCCGGCGTGATGATTCACGACGGCTGGAGTCCTTACGACCACTTCCGGAAGGCGCGGCGCCAGCAGTGTCTCGCGCATCTTCAGCGGCGCTGCCAGCGGATTCTGCTGACCGCTCGCCGCGGCGCGGTGCGATTCCCTCGCCAGATCCTGGAGTTGATCGACGCCGCCTTCGCCGTCCGCGACGCCCATCAAGCGGGCGAGTTGGACGACGAGCAGGTGACGCTGCAAGGCTTGGCGCTGGCCTGTCATCTGGAGGAACTGACGGATGGGCGTTTCACCTACGCACCCAATCGGAGGTTGGCCAAGCACCTCAAGAAGCACATCTGGCAGTGGTTCTGGTTCCTGTTTGAGCCTGGTATTGACGCGACCAACTGGAGGGCCGAACAAGCCATTCGGCCGGCGGTGGTGAACCGCAAGGTGTGGGGGGGCAACCGCACCTGGCCCGGCGCTCAAGCGCAAGCGACAATTGCCTCGGTGCTGCGAACGTGTGAACAACGCGGCCGCGACGGCTTCCGATGGCTGATCCGCGCGCTCTGCTCACCACGGCCAACGACCCTCCCCACGCGGGGGAGACGCTAAACAATGACCGGCAAACCTAAACAAGGTGATAGTGAGCGTGAAGCTACGATGGGCGAGTCGGCCAACCTGTGAATATCACAGCAGACATTGAGCGGCAGACCCTTGTCGATCCGCCGGGATTAAAGCGGTGCGTCGGAGCAAGCAGGGGATCAAAAACCATCATCGCTGGGATTTCAGAAATCGTGCCATCGTGCTGCGCCCGGAAATACGTCGATTAGCACCCATAAACTGGATTCCCGCATGCGCGAGAATGACGGGTATTAAATCCTCGATTCCTACTTCGCATCCGCCCAATAATCAAACACCACCACCTTATCGCGGCGGTCCTTCACCACGTTCACATACTCCAGGTGGGCCGGATGCACCAAATAGGCGTCGCGCCCCTTCTCATCGCGAAACGTCACCGTAAAGCAGTGCGTCAGCCCTTCCGACTTGCCCTCGGGGCTCACATTCGTGCCATGCTCAAAATCAATGATCGCATCGATCTTGCTCGGTAAGGCGGCAAACGTGTCCACCACCTCTTGCACCCGCTGGGGCGATTGGTCGTCTTTGAACTTGTACAGCACCAGGTGCCGCAGCACTTTTCCCTTGCCCGCGGCCGGCTCTGCGGCCACGGCATCGTCGTTCGCGGGCGAATCCATCATCATTCCCAGTACCAACAGCACCACACTCAATCCACATAACAAACTTCCCACGCGCATCGAAACTCTCCCTCACAGCAAAGCGGGTAGCGGCCCCCCCAAACATTCCCCACAAGTTAACCTGCCCACGCCGCCGCCGCCACCAAACCGCGAACCTTCCTCTCCCCTGCCGTTGGCCTTCGTTCGCTATTCGTCTTCAGCCGCGTTCCCTTCATCCTCGGGCGGAATGTTCTTGAGACAAGCCGCGACCAGCCGCAACGTGTCGTAAGAAACAGTACCGTTCAGCGCTTCAAACACAGGCTTCAGCCGCTCAAATCCCACCCTCGCACCGGCGAGTCGCACTTGCTCGAAGACCGCGTCTTCCACCCAAGGGCTTACGTCCGAGATCTCATGCGCTTGGACAAATTCCGCCAAATAGTTGCACACTGTCGAAGCGACTCGGCCGGTCGCCACGGCCACCTCGTCGAGCGATTTGCCTCGGGAGAACATGTCGTAGGCCATGCGCTTGGTCTCGTTCGCGGCAGGCATCACCCGGGTGGGCATCACCGTGGTGGGCGCCGGCGCGCTCGGCGCATCCCCCTCCACATCCATCGCCAGATCATGCGCTTGGCAATACTCGACGATTGCCGCCAGAAAGTCGTCGCCGTACTGCGCCCGCTTTCGCTCGCCCACCCCATGCACTGCCAGCAAGCCCTGGTTGGTGGAAGGCCGGCGGCGCGCCATGTCGCGAAGCGTGGCGTCGCCAAAGACCACAAACGGCGGCAGACTGCGTTCTTCGGCCTTCTGTCGCCGCAAAGCTCGCAGGTGCTCGAACAGCCCTCGCTCCACGCCTTCCCACGAAATCTTTTCGGCCTTCGACTGGCTCTTGACCTTCTTGGCCGGTTGCAGCAATCGCGGCGTGGTTTTGCCCCGCAACACTTCCCAGCCGGCGGGCGTGACCGAGATCAAACGGTACTCGCCCGTGCGGCAAAGGAACTCCTGTTCCACCAGTTGCTCGATCCAGGCCGAAATATGTTTGACGTCGTGCGCGGAAAGCAGGCCATAGGTGCTGAGCCGATCATGTCCCGCCTCCAAAATCTTTTGCTCCCGCGATCCCACCAACACCTTGGCCGTGTAGGCGGCCCCAAAGTTTTCTTGCAGCCGAACCACGCACGACAGAATCTTCTGGCTCACAATCAGCGGATCGGCGACAAACTCAAGCTCTTCCAAGCAGGCGTCGCACGCCTTGCAGTTTTCGATTTCAAACCCTTGGCCAAAGTAGTTCACAATCGCCCGATGGCGGCAGCCCAGGGTGGTGCAAAACTTTTCCAGCCCGGCCAGCAGCGTCATGGCGGCTTCGGCGGCGGCCGGCGGCAAATCGCTTTGCAACTTGCGCCAAGTCAGAAAATCGGCTGGTGAGTAGAGCATGCAGCATTCGGCTTCCAAACCGTCGCGCCCGGCGCGGCCGCTCTCCTGTTGATAGCTTTCCAGCGACTTGGGAGCAGCGCCGTGAATCACGTAGCGCACGTCCGACTTGTCGATGCCCATTCCAAAGGCCACGGTGGCCACAATGATCTTGGCTTTGTCCTTAATGAAGGCTTCCTGGTTTCGCCGCCGCTCGCCATCTTCCAAGCCGGCATGATATGGCAGCGCGCTCCGCCCCGAGGCCACCAGGCTCGCGCACACGGTTTCCACATCGGTGCGGCGAATGCAGTAAATAATGCCCGACTCGCCCGCGTGCCGGTCGATGATCTCATTGATCTGGCTCATCCGATCGGTTCGCCGCATCACCCGATACACCAGGTTGGGGCGATCGAACGAGCCCACCAAAATCTCCGGGTTTTCCAACCCCAGTTCGCGGGCCACGTCCCCCCGCACCCGCTCGGTGGCCGTCGCCGTATAGGCATGCACGGCCACGCCGGGAAACGACTGCTTCAGCACCTTCAGTGCCCGATACTCAGGCCGAAAGTCGTGCCCCCAGTCGCTAATACAGTGGGCTTCATCAATCGCAAAAAACGCCGGCTTGGCCCGTTGCAAAAACTCGATGGTTCGCGAGGTCGTCAGCCGCTCGGGCGATAGATACAGCAACTTGAGCACGCGGGCCGAGACCAGATCGGCCACGTGGCGACGCTCATCCGCCGTCATCGAACTGTTGATGTAGGCCGCCGGGATGCCGCAATCCACCAGGGCGTCCACCTGGTCTTTCATCAACGAAATCAACGGCGAAACCACCACCGCCAACCCCGGCATCACCATCGCCGGCGCCTGGAAGCAAAGCGACTTGCCTCCCCCGGTTGGCAAAACCACCACCGAGTCGCGGCCTTCGGTCACATTGCGCATCGCTTCAGCCTGAAGCGGGCGAAAATCCGCATAGCCCCAGTATGTTTTCAGTGCTGTGCGAAGTGCTTCCACGCACCAGCCTCCCCCGGCCATCGGTATCAACGAACTCCCACTGCTAAAAGCTAGGTATACCCGGTCGGTAGGCCATCACTCAACCACCCTGGCGCATGGCAGGTTGCCCTCGACCCGATTAGAATAAACATTCGTTGATACCCCGCTTAGACCTGCCCCACCCAAAACTTTCGCCCCAGCGAGCAGCACCATGGACCCGGTTCGCGAGTACCAACAGCAACTCACGCGACGGCATTTCTTTGGCAAAACCGCCACCGGCATTGGCTCGGTCGGTTTGGCCTCGGTGCTTAGCCCTGCGATTTTCGCCGCCCCTCCCGCCGACAATCCAGCCGCGGCGCCACTGTCCGACGGCGTTCTCGCCCAGCCGCATCATCCCCCGCGGGCCAAACGCATCATCTACCTGTTCATGTCGGGCGCCCCTTCGCAGTTCGAAACCTTCGATTACAAACCGAAGCTGGTCGACATGTTCGACCAGGACTTGCCCGACTCGGTGATTGCCGGCCAGCGGTTCACGACCATGACCTCCGGCCAGAAGCGGTTTCCCATCGCCCCCAATATCTTCAAGTTCGGCCAGCACGGCCAGAATGGGACCTGGGTCAGCGAACTCCTACCCCATACCGCCGGCATCGCCGACAATATCTGCGTGGTGAAAACCGTCCATACCGAAGCGATCAATCACGATCCGGCCATCACCTACATTCAAACAGGCGACCAGCGACCCGGCCGCCCCAGCCTCGGCTCGTGGCTGTCGTATGGCCTGGGTCGCATGAACGACGATCTGCCGGCCTTCGTGGTGCTCACGGCAAGTTGGACCGGACGCAAATCGGCCCAGGCCCTGTACAATCGCCTCTGGGGCGCCGGTTTCCTCCCTTCGCGGCACGCCGGCGTGGCTTTGCGATCGCAGGGCGACCCCGTGCTGTACCTCTCCAATCCCGAAGGCCTCGATGCCGGCCTCCGCCGCAACATGCTCGACGCCCTGGCCAAGCTCAACGAACAGCAATACCAGGCCGTAGGCGACCCCGAAATTCAAACCCGCATCGCCCAGTACGAAATGGCGTTTCGCATGCAGACCTCGGTGCCCGACCTCGCCGATATCTCCAGCGAACCCCAGCATGTTCTTGATATGTATGGGCCGGAGGTAAAAACGCCCGGCACGTTTGCCGCCAGTTGCCTGCTTGCGCGGCGATTGATCGAGCGCGACGTTCGCTGCGTGCAGATCTTCATCCGCGGCTGGGATCAACACGGCAACCTGCCCAGCGACATCCGCAACCAATGTCACGACGTGGACCAAGGCCAGGCCGCCCTGATCCAAGACCTCAAGCAACGCGGCCTGCTGGAAGACACACTGGTGGTGTGGGGGGGCGAGTTCGGCCGCACCACTTACTGCCAGGGCACGCTCACCAAAGAAAACTACGGCCGCGACCACCATCCCCGTTGCTTCAGCGTGTGGCTAGCCGGCGCCGGCATCCAGCCCGGCATCTCCTACGGCGAGACGGATGACTTCAGCTACAACATCGTGAAGAACCCAGTCCACATCCACGACCTCAACGCCACCATCTTGAATCAACTCGGCGTCAACCACGAACGCCTCACCTTCCGCTACCAAGGCCGCGACTTCCGTCTGACCGACGTCCACGGGGAGGTGGTAAAGGACATCTTGGTGTAATGGCCTGAATCCGTCGCTCGTCGGAGCAGGTTTAGGGGAAGAAATCCACTTGTGGGTTCTTCGGCAGGCATTCGCACATGCCTACGGGCTCCAATGGAGGCTCACACGGCACCCCCTAATTGGCGGGGAATTATTTGACTTCTGCGGACGGGGCAAATACAGTGAAAGGCTCGGCGCAGCTGCCCAATGTTTTTCTTTTTTCGCCGGAGTTTGCATCGATGAAAAAGGCCGACATGAAGGATTACAAGGAACGGTTGCTCACACTGCGGGCGCGGTTGCGCGGAGATTTCAAGCAGATGGCGGACGCCGCGCTGCACAATAATCGTGAAACGTCGGACCATCGCAACGGCATGCCGATTCACATGGCCGACTTGGGCAGCGACGCCTACGAGCAGGAATTCACGCTCAGTCTGATGCAGTCGGAAGAAGACACGCTAACGCAAATCGAAGAAGCGCTGCAGCGTATCGAAGAGGGAACCTACGGCACTTGCCAGGATTGCAGCGAGCAAATCAAGAAAACGCGGCTCAATGCCCTGCCCTTTACCCCGCTGTGCATCAAATGCGCCGAGGTGGCCCAAAGCGGCCGCTAGTACCGCCACCAGCTACCAGCCCCTCTCCCTCAGCGCATAGAAAAACCGGCGCGAGGGCCGGTTTTTCCAAATGAGCTGGGGTGGGTGTGCGATTTGCAAGATAAGGATAAACGGCCGGACCCGGGAAGTCCGGCCCTTATCAAGCGGTCCCTCCTAGACCGCTGTCCCTATCAAACTGCCGCTCGTGGGAAAACAGCAGGTTGCTCGCCGGCCATGCCCCTGGCTCACGTTTTCTTGAGCTTCGGGGCATGACCTTTTAGGCTCATACTAATTCTTTGCGGGCACTGATGAGCGTTCGCAAACGTTCGGCCAGCAAAGCGGCGTCGAACGGCTTCTTGAACGTCTCATTGATGCTCGAACGGTCGAAGCTCGTGCTGGCGCCGTCGTCGGGCAGCAGCGCGATCAAGATTGTTTCGGCAAACTCCGTGTTGCGGCGCAGATTTTGGCAAATCTGCAACGCCTCGGTGCGGCCGATCGAAAAATCGACAATAATGCAGTCGGGATGGAAGCTTTCGGCTTGGATACCAGCTTCGAATCCGCTGGCGGCCACGCCGACCTTAAAGTTACGCTCCATCGGTAGCTCGCGCTTGAGGTTCTCGATGAGCACCTGGTCCTGAGCCACAACCAATACTTTGGCCATGGTCTCATCTTCCAGTTCGCCAAGGGGCATACCATGCTCCTTGAGGAATCGGATCAGGTACTCACGCGGGATGCGGCGATCCTGCGATCCAGGGATGCGGTATCCCTTGAGCCGCCCCGAGTCGAACCATTTACTCACCGTACGCGGCGCTACCTTACAGATCTTGGCGACCTGTCCAGTAGTGAAGACCTTCATTGCAGGCTCTCCATTCTTTGATTCGGTAGGAACTTCGTTTCAGCCCGGCCGAGGAAACCGTCTGAAACATCATCGCCCCCGCGTTTGCTTGTCTCCGGCATCCCTCGTCGGGCATCGCGGAATCGCCGGTTACAAAACAACTGGGTCCGGGGCGTACATTGTGCTTCTCCGGGACGACTGGCTCAGCTCCATCTGATCCGCGCCCTAGGGGTGTACATCGGCAATCAAAGCAATCATCACCCAGGGAAAATCCGTAAAATAGAGAAGGCGTGGCTCAGGCCGCTCAGAACGGATGTTCACAAACATCCATTCCATAGTTGCGAAAGTCGCAGCAAGAAGGGGGGGCCGATACTAATGCACTTGCGTGCACAGCCGCGGTGTAGGCAGGCGTCAAAGGCATGCATGTTTCCCCCCCTCTCCACTACTCCAATCCTTCCCATGAGCGAGTGGCTCCAACACTCAGTCACAGGATCCTCCTGTCGAACTATTTCTTCGAATCTTCAGGGGGCGTTTCTTTAAGCTGTTTCTGGCAGTGATAAGGAATGAACCGCCATTGAGGGCCATAGCGATTGTGCCGCTAGGGACCACGCCGGGCGTCGCAGCGGGCCAAACCCGGGTGCCGCCATGCCCCCAGGGGGGCTGTATCCCCGCTGACACGCCTGCCGTCATTCCGATGGCGCAACCTGAGCGGTGCAAAGCCACGTACGCTTCGCACCCCAGGGCAAAAATGGGCCAATCCCGTTGTCGGCGGCAAAATCGGAACAACTGGCACGTAGCTTGCTAGCACATAAGATCTTGTGCGTCTGGCGCATAAACTCCCCATCGAACGAATCGGAGACGGAACCATGTTTCGTGCTACTCTTGCCCTCACTGCGGCGGTCGTCCTCTTGGCGGTGGCGCAGCCCGCTCGGGCCCAGGTCTTTGTCCCCGGCTACGGGTACAACTACAGCTACAATTACAGTTACCGCTACGGAAACCCTTATTACGGAAGCTATTACGGCAATCCATATCAGCGGGAGTATGGATACAATACGTATCGCCCCCACTACGGATCTCCGTACGCCTATCCTCAATACAATTACTACCCTTCCTATTCCGCCCCGGCAGCGACCGGGAACTCTTTCCAAGGCGGTGGAAACAACGGCAACTACTGGTATTGGCTGCAACAACAAGCCAACCAGGGCCGGATTCCGCAGTCGGAAGTGAATAAACGGATGTACGGTCGGTAAATGCCACCCCCCCCATGAAGGGTGGATTGCCGAGCCGGGGTGTCTTGACCTCGGCTGGCAATCCACCTAACATTTGGCGGCTCCCTCCCAAGGGGATGACCAATCGCGCCCACTCGGGTTTGCTGAGATACGCGGCACTTCGCTGCCATTGATGCGGCCACCGGATTGATCGAGCTGCGAGGTCTGCAATGGGTAGATTTATCCGACGACTCGCCCTGGTAGTGGGGGTGGTCGTTCTCATTGGGGGAGGTTTGGTGGGCTGGGCTTACCTGGCTTCCCAGCAGGTGCCTGAGTTTTACCAGCAGGCATTGCAGCAACCGCCCGCCGATCAGGCCCGCAAGAGCGATGCATTCTTGAGCGAAGCGACCGATCTATACAGCGAACTGCAGCAACCAGGACGCTGGGAAGCCATGTTCACGGTGGAGGAGATCAACAGCTGGCTGGCCGTGGATGTGGTGAATAACCATGCCAAAAGCTTACCGCCGGGTGTCAGCGACCCTCGCGTAGCCTTGGCCGAAGGCGGAGCCCAATTGGCCTGCCGGTACGAATCGGAACGAATCACCACCGTGCTGTCGCTACAGGTCGACGCCTATCTGGCCGAACCCAACGTGGTGGGAGTTCGTTTTCGCAAAGCCAGGGCTGGGTCGCTGCCCCTGCCGCTGACCGATATTCTCGATGGCCTCTCTCAAGAAGCCGCCAAGCACGAGGTGCCCGTGCGGTGGTTACAAGCAGATAGCGACCCCGTGGCTTTCATCACGCTGCCTGCTCCCAATGAAAAGCAGAAGCTTATCTATTCGATCGACACGCTGGAGATCGGGCCGAAAGGCATCTACATTGCTGGCACATCGTCGGCCCGCGTGGCCAAGGCGCCAGGGAACAAGCCGGATGCCGCCCAGCCCGAGGCGACGAAGTAGGGGATTTCTTTCGTCAGCGGCATCGTTTAGCTGGTCTGTTCTGGGCGAAATACCAACTGGTATTCGTCCGAGGCGCCGAGGCGACTGAGGTGCAACGTGCCGCGGAGAAGGTTGCCCTGCAGGCTTACCATCAAGTTTTGCGGTGCGTTTTCTTCGGCAGGATCGGCCTGCACGACTTGGAATGGGCCGGAGTCGCACCGCCGCACATGGCCGCGGTTGCCAGAAATGGGGCCCTCGAAATCAAGGTACTGCTTGCGGTGATCGGGCAACCGCCGCACGATCTGCGGCGTATTTGCCAGGGGAAGTTGCAGCAGTTCCCAAGTCCACAGGACAGGTCCGGATTCGATCATCAGATCCCAATGATCCGGACGGTTCCCTGCGTTCTCATCATCCGCGCGTTGGCTCTCCGCGGGCAAATCGTTGCGCGGCACCACATGATGCAGCAGCACAAACCGCCCCAAGTTGGCTCCCTTGGTCATGGGCTTTGCTTGAGAATTTCGCGGTAGGCGGCCCTGGCGTGTTCGTAGGCCTCGGCCGCGGCGGCTTTTTCCCAATCGCGAATCTGCGGCTCTTTCTGCTTCCAACACACGTCCACGGCATCGAGGCACCACTGAGC
This sequence comes from uncultured Pirellulales bacterium, assembly GCA_964445985.1. Lineage (GTDB taxonomy): Bacteria > Planctomycetota > Planctomycetia > Pirellulales > S012-138 > CAYUMU01. Next base: position 11,518 of record CAYUMU010000118.1, read on the forward strand.
GCTCTGGGCGTTGGCGCGGATCGGCTTGCCGTCCACTTCCACAAAGACCGGGTTGGTGTGAGAAGAGGGGAAGATCCGCAGGGCAACCCAACTCGATTGGGTGGGGCGGTAATCAAAGGTCACGTCTTGCACGCGGCCGTCGGCCTCGATCTCTTGCCGGGCTACCGCCTCGCCGTTCACGATCAACTCCACAGGCACGCGCCTTGTTTCGCCAATGCGTGCGCGCTCCACGTGCCAATATGGCTTTTGGTCGAGAGGCCGCTGGGCAATTTCCTGGTTGGGCGTTTCGGCGAGCATGGCCGCCGCTTGGACGGTGACGCGCAATGGTTCAGCAGGCTTTGCCGCCAGCACACTGGCGAGTTTTTCCTGGCCGGGCTCTCCCACGCCCAGTCCATTCACCTGGAAGTTGACCAGGTGGCTCAGCCCATCGCTTACGTAACTGCGACCATCGCGGATGCCTTGCACCCAATGATCGTAATCGAGTGCCTGGCCGGGGGCCAGTTTCACGTACGAACGGCCCAGCCCCACGCGTTCTCCATAGATGCAGGGGAAATCGGTCTCGCCGCTGATGCGGCAGGTGTAACCGCAATTAAGCGTGTGATACCAAATGTTGAGCTCCCACACGCTGGGCGTATCGACGGCGGAAATGAAATCGCACACGCCATGGGTAACATCGACGATGTACTCGTTGGCGCCGATGCTGTCGAAGGGGGGCATTTCGAATGTAGGCAGGCTGGTGGCATTGACCTTCAGGCCCCAGCCGCTGTGCGAGAAGCCCACCACGCCCCCCTGCTGTTTTCCCCACTGGAGGATCGGCAGATCCCAGGTGGGCCACTCGCCAATTTCCGTGGTTTTGCGGCCGGAGAAATGCCCTTTCTCGTCGCGGAAAGACCAATCAAAGTCGGCATCGGCCGGGTATTCGTAGTCGTCTTCTTTCAAGCGCAGCAGGCAGAGGTGGCCGGCGTGCTGCGAGGGGAAGCCAGAGACTTCCACATCGTACCGCATGAGATGTTGCGGCGTGGAAAGCCGGGCGACTTCGCCGGTGAAGAATTGCTTCTGGTGATACCAGCAGGGACCCCAGGAGAGCACGCAGCCTACGTTGAGGTCTTCGCCGCGGATGTGCCGCAGCATGTCTTCCGGCCGCACGCCTTGGCTGGGGACCTCGTAGTGTTTGCAACCGGCCGCGTGTACGTGATGATCGCCGGAGTACCAGCCGAGATCGGCCAGACGAATCCAGCGCCGCAAGCGGAATTTCTCGGTGTGCTTCGCCAGAGGTTCGCCCGGTTTGCTGGCAGCTTGGCCGCGCGTGCCAGGCACCACCATTTGGCGTTCCTCAATTTCGTACTCCGGACCGCGGGTGGCTTTCACGGTGTATTCGCCCGGCGGCAGCAGCACGGTTTCGCCGCTCTCGCGATAGACCTGCTCGTGGAAGAACAGATCGGGCGCCAGTCGGCGGGTCAGGGCGGGGTAGACGCGGCCCTGAGCGTCGTGGAAAACGAACTGGCCCATGGTTGGCGTGCCGTCGTGATCGAGCACGTCGAGCGTGACTTCCACCGCCGGGGCGCAGTCGAACAGCAGGTTCAACTCGTTGCGAAAGCCCAAGTCTTGCGTGCCCTGGCCCACGTCGAACATGAGCTTGGCTTCCCGCTGGCCAGCATCACGGCTGTAGAGCGAAAGCAGGCGGTATTCCACGGCCAGCCCCGATAGGTTCTTGACGAGCGGCTGTTTTTCCACAACCTCGATCGCCAGCCAATTGTCGCGGGGGAGGGTTTCCATCTTGGCCGTGGGGCGATGGGCGGCCGTGGAGTATTTAGGATTGATGGAGTTGGGACTCTGACACCGCAGCGGCGCGGTCACTCCGCCTTCGTTGATGACTTTGACCAGGAAGGTTCGCCAGCCGTGCTGGTCGAGTTGAGCCGCCGCGGGGCCAGGAGAAACGGTGACGCGGCTTTCGGGATTGATGCCAACCACCGCCAGGCAGAGCGGGTCGAGAGATTTTTGCAAAGCAACGACCGCTTGCGGCGAATCTTCGCAGGCGATTGCGGCCTGGAACGCCCTCGTTTGCTCGGCGGTGAGCGGTGCGCCCACGGCGTCGAGAGCTTGCACCACCCGTTTAAGCTGAGCTTCCAGCGGCTGACGCTCCACGCCGGTCACCACCGGCGGGGCTTCGGCTGCCATGATCGGCAGGTTGACGAAACACCAAACCAGGCTTAGCCCGCAGGGGACGAATCGCTTGGGCAGGAACATGACCGCACCTCGGGGGAAGTTGCTGAGTATCTCGATCAATCGCGCGCGTTATTATCATGGGACGGATGGTGGGTGATCGCAAGCGCGTTTGCGGCCAAACGTCGGCGGGGCGGATCGCGGAAGTCGCCGCCTGCGGCTCTTTACAAGGTGGGGTAGAACGTGAACCAGGACCGACCGATTCATGCCGCGGCCAAAACCGATGTAAAGCAACTCGCGGCCATGCTTGATCAATCGCCGGCGCTTCGCGACCAAGGCGGCTGGTTCGGTCGCCATCCGATTCATGTCGCCGCAGAGGCAGGAAATCTGCGTTGCGTCGAACTTTTGCTGAAACGAGGCGCCAGCCCCGAGGCCAGGGAGCAGTTGTACCAGCAAACGCCTCTGCATTTTGCGGTGGCGTCGGACGCGATGGACTGCGTGAACTGCCTGCTCGAGGCGGGCGCCGAAGTAAATAGCGCGGACACACGACACGAAACGCCGATCTTCTATTGCAAATCTCGGCAAATCATTGAGCGATTGGCAGCGGCTGGTGCCAACCTCCACGTCATGAATCAATCTGGAAGATATCCCTTTCAGTATTGCGCCGCATATATTCGCTCGTTCGAGGTGATGCAGTTCTGGATGGAGCAGGAAGTCGAGATCAATCACGTTCCGCCTGCTGGCTGGCCGGCCCTGAATGCGGTGGCTGCCATAATCTACGGCATCCAAGGCTCACCCACGCAAGAAAGCGACTTGAAGATCCTGGGGCTGCTGCTCGACCGGGGGGCCGACGTCAGCCTTTGCGACCGCGATGGCAACCCGTCCCTCTATCATGCCTGTGTCAGTTGGCACCACCACTTGCTGCTGCCGCTGCTCAGGGCAGGAGCCGACCCCAATCAGCAGAATCGAGCAGGCGATACTCCCCTGCATGCGGCCGTGTATCGAGGAACCGTCGAAACCGTGCGGCTGCTGCTCGAAAATGGTGCGGATGTCAACATTCCCAACCGTCATCGCAAGACGCCTTACGACGTCAGCGAAGACATGCCCGAGATTCGAGCCATGCTCGGGCGCCACCACCGGCCGCAGGTCTTTCCGCTGCCAACGGCCGAAGAAGTACTGCGACGACTGAAAGCGATCCCCCGGTTTCGTGACGTGGCGCTGCAGGGCTGCTCGGACGGGGAGATCGATCAGCTGGAGCAACAACAGGGCGTTACTTTACCGAAAGCGTATCGACAGTTTCTCGCGGCGCTGGGCAAAGGGGCAGGCGAGTTCATGCTTTCGTACCAATGGGGGTTCCGGCTGGACGAGGTTTCCGCCTGGGCGCGGGCAGATTTTTATCATGAGTATTGTGATTTGCCGGCGAACTACTTTGTGTTTGCCGAGAACTGCGGCTGTGTCTGGGTTTTCTTTATCGCCGATGGCGCTACCGACGATCCGCCCGTGTTCCAGTTCACCGACGGCGAGGATCGAAAGTACAAACAGGTCGCCCGCACCTTTTGGGAGTTTGTGGAGTCGCTGGTCATTGATTACGAAATCCGCTCCGACAGTCAGCCGCAGGTGGACTCCTAAGCGACCCTGGGGAAGGCAAGCATGTCAGATGACAACTATCATCGTGAGAACGTGATCGCGGGAACTCTGCTGGGGGCCCTGATTGGCGGCGGACTTGGCCTGGGCGTGTGCATCTATATCTTTGACGAGCCGCCCTTTTTTACCGGCGATACGGTACTCATCGGTGGCGTGCTCGGCGGCACACTGGGCTATTTTCTGGGTGAAATATTGCGCGGATACGTCGAGAAGGGCAAGTTTCATATCCGTCATTAATCGCTTCGGGGTGCCCTGCTTGTTTCAGTACTTCAACCAACTTCTTTTCGATCGCAGCTTCACTCAGTTCGGAAACTGGCGCTACGACTGATACGAGGTGACTGACATCTGCAAACGCTAGAGATTCAAATTCATGCAATTGAACATAGGGAATAAAAAACTTCGGATTGATTCCAGTTGCCGCAACGACGTGTTCAGCAACCCTGCTTTCCACGTGTGTGGCACGTTGATTCCATGGCAGTGCTTTCGCTTCTACTCTTCCGGGCCAGTCATCCGGCATCGCATAGTAGTCAATCATTGTGCTGCAGTACCGTTTCTCTTTAAGCGTTCTGATGATATCCTGTCGGGCTACTTCCCATCTCTTGACACCGCCGTGGTTTCGGTGACGACCAGGCAGCACAGCCCATGCAATCGTGCCGAGCAGTGCAAGATGTGCCGCCAATTGGTCACGCACAAACGACTGCTCGGTCTCACCCTCCACAATCACGACGAGTTCACTCATTGGCAGGGCCCCCCTGAACTACGTTCTTCTGCCAAAGCTCTCCAACAGAGTACTCGTCTAACCATTCGTTGAGAGAAGTCGCATCAAGTCGTTCGAATGTCGAATGCCCCTGCGATCGCCTGACGACCAGGGCCAGCGCGTATCGAAGTTATTTTAGTACCAGGACTTGGGCGAGGAAGTC
>CAYUMU010000119.1:0-16169 GCA_964445985.1 uncultured Pirellulales bacterium
ATCTTCAAAAAACCACCCTACCCAGCCACTTTTTAAAAATGCTGGGGAACTTGGGTTAGGCCAGGGTCGGCGAGACTGGGCCTACAGCACTTCTTGCAAGCAGACGCCTGTGCGGCTTTCGGCGCACGCGGCCACCGCTTCGGGCGTGCCGGCGCACACGATCTGCCCGCCCGCCGCGCCGCCGCCGGGGCCGAGGTCTATTATCCAGTCAGCCCTCTTGATTACGTCGAGGTGATGCTCGATCACCACGACCGTGTTGCCCCGCGCAACCAGTTCTTCCAGCATGTAAATCAACCGGCGGACGTCGTCCACGTGCAGCCCGCTGGTTGGTTCGTCGAGCAGGTAGAGCGTGCTGCCGGCGCCGGGGCGGGCCAGTTCGGCAGCCAGCTTCACGCGTTGGGCTTCGCCGCCCGAAAGCGTGGTGCTGGCCTGCCCGAGCGTTAAGTAGCCGAGCCCCATTTGCTGCATGCTCGCCAGCGGACGATGGACCGGCGGATGGTGTTCGAAGAACTCCACGGCCTCGTCCACGGTGAGTTCGAGCACGTCGGCAATGGAGTGCCCTCGGTATTGAATCTCCAGAGTTTGCCGATTGAACCGTTTGCCGCCGCAGGCTTCGCAGGGGACGTACAGGTCGGGCAGGAAGTTCATTTCGAGCTTCCGCAGCCCATGCCCTCGGCACTCCTCGCAGCGCCCGCCGGCCACGTTGAAGCTGAAGCGGCTGGCCTTGAAACCGCGGAGGCGTGCTTCTTTGGTGTGGGTGAACACCTGGCGAATTTCGTCGAACGCGCCCGTGTACGTGGCCGGGTTGCTTCGCGGGGTGCGACCGATGGGGGCCTGGTCGATTTGAATCAGCATATCGACCTGGGCCACGCCTTCGATTTTGTCGAATGTCGCTGGGGCCAAGAATGATTCGCCCAAGGCTTGCGAGATGGCAGGGGCCAGGGTGTCGTTGAGCAGCGTGCTTTTGCCTGAGCCGCTGACGCCGGTTACGCAGACCAGCAGGCCCAGCGGAATTTCCAAGGTAACGTGCCGCAGGTTGTGCCCGTTGGCTCCGGTCAGCCGGAGTTGCTTGCCGCGGTCGTAGGGGCGGCGCGTGGTGGGGACTTGGATTTTTTCGCGGCCGGAAAGATACCGACCGGTGAGCGAGGTTTCGTGCTGGGCGACTTCGGCCGGCGTGCCTTGTGCCACCAGGTAGCCGCCGCGGCGACCGGCGCCAGGCCCCAGGTCGAGCAGGTGGTCGGCCGCGCGAATGATGGACTCGTCGTGCTCGACGACGATGACGCTGTTGCCGAGTTGTTGCAGGTTTCGCAGGGCGGCCAGCAACCGCTGGTTGTCTTGGGGGTGCAGTCCGAGCGATGGCTCATCGAGCACGTAGCACACGCCGACGAGCCCCGAGCCCATGCCCGAGGCCAGCCGCACGCGCTGGCTTTCGCCGCCCGAGAGCGATTGCATGGAGCGATCGAGCGACAGGTATCCCAAGCCTACTTGATCGAGAAACTTCAGTCGCGACAAGATCTCGGGCAAGATCCGCCGGGCCACCTCGGCTTGCGGACTCTCGCCCCTGTCTTGATGAGAAGCCGTGTCGTTCGTGGAGCTTGCCTGGCCCCAGCTTTGACTGGCCTCGGCAAGGAACGGCACGGCGTCGGCAATGGGCAGGGCGGTGATTTCGTGGATGGCTTTGCCGGCGAAGGTCACCGCGCGGGCTTCGGCCCGCAGGCGGCTGCCGCCGCACTCCGGGCACACCAACTGCCGCCGGAAGGTGTCCAACCAGGCGCGGGCGTCGTCGTTGTTTTCCACCGCCAGGTATTCACCATGAAGCAGCGCCAACAGGCCGTGATAGTCTTTGCCATTGCCGAACAAGAATTGCTTCCACGTGCGCTCGGAAAGGTCCTTGAGAGGCGTTTCGGCCGTAGCGCCGGTGGTTTCGAGAAAGGCGATGGTTTCGTCGCGATGCATTCGCGGCAGCTTGGGCAGCTTGCCCTTGCGTCGCCAGGGCGCCACCGCGCCGGAGGCGATGGACAGCGCCGGATTGGGAAGCACCGCCGCGGGGTCGAACTGCTCCACCGAGCCCAGCCCTTGGCAGGCGGGGCACGCGCCGTAAGGACTATTGAAGCTGAACGTGCGCGGCTCCAGTTCTTCAAAGCCGCCGCCGCAGCTAGGGCAAGCAAACCGCGTGTTGAACAGCCGGTCTTGCCATTGGCCGTCCGCCGTTTGAAAGCAGCAGATCACCAGGCCATCGCCGTGACGTAGCGCCAAGTCGAGCGACTCGCCCAACCGGCTTTTGGCGTCCTCGCGAATGATGACGCGATCGATCACGGCCTCGATGGTGTGGTTCTTTTGCTTGGCCAGGGACGGCACGCGTTCGATATCGAGAATCTCGCCATCCACGCGGGCACGCACGAAGCCGGCCTTGCGAATCTGGTCGATCACTTCTTGATGGGCGCCGCGGCGGCCGCGCACCAGCGGCGCCAGCAGCATGGCCTTGGCGCCTTCGCCGAGCCGCAGCATTTCTTCCAATGCCTGATCGGGCGACTGCTGACTGATGGCCGTGTGGCAATGAGGGCAGCGGGGCGTGCCGAGCCGGGCCAGCAGCAGCCGCAGGTGGTCGTAGATTTCGGTGACCGTGGCCACCGTGCTGCGCGGGTTGTGGCTGCCGGCGTGCTGGTCGATGGCGATGGTGGGTTCGAGCCCTTCCACGAGGTCGACGTCGGGCCGTTCCAACTGATGCAGGAACTGCCGGGCGTAGGTGGACAGGCTTTCGATGTATTGCCGTTGGCCCTCGGCGTAGATGGTATCGAAGGCCAGCGAGCTTTTGCCCGAGCCGCTCACGCCGGTCATCACCACCAGCCGATTGTGGGGAATATCGACATCGAGATTGCGCAGGTTGTGAACCCGCACTCCGCGTAGCCTTAGCACGCCCCGCGGCCCCAACGCGTCCCGCGGAGCGCCTGCCTGGTTGGCTCCATCGCCAGGGGCGGGCAGGGGGGGCGAAGTGGCGGCCGAATCGTCAGCTCCAGGAGTTCGTGGCAATCTGGCACCAGTTCGTATAATGTCGATTAGCGGCGGGCAGGGCGCGGGCACAGAATCGCGCCGAATGGCCCTGCCCCCGCAGGCGAACCTACCACAGCCTGGCAACCCTCACAACCGGCGGAAAAGCTCGCAGCCGCTTGCCGCTTTGCACCCTTTTGGCCCACGGTAACCATCCCCCCCATGAGCAGCCGATTGAAGACGGCGAACTTTGCCGGACTGGAGCTGACGCCTGCCAGCCTGCGCGTTCTGCAAGCCGCCACGGCCTGGACCCAACCGCCGCGACCGCTCTCGTTCCCCGAGTTACTATGGGGGTTGCTCAGCGAAACCGAGTGCCGCGCGGCCGACATGCTGCAAGAGCGGGGTGTCACGGCCGAAAGTATTCAAACCCGGTGGCCAGAAGTATCACCGCACTCAGCCAATGCTTCCGCCGGTGAAATATCGCTGCCTGGCGAATCGGCAGGGCAGGGCCTGGGGGGCTGGTCGCCCGAAGTGGAGCGGGCGTTGCGGTCGGCCGCGCGGCGGTTCTCCTCGTTCTCGCCACCGTTGCCCTTGGCCACCGAGCACCTGCTGCTGGCCATCTTAGAAGCCGATGGCGAGGCGGCCCAGTTTCTGCGCGGCTTTGGCTTCGATGCCGACGCGATTGTCGCCGCCACCTGCCAGCAGTACGAAGTTTCGCACGAACCGCTTTCGGTGAGCGAGTTGGAAGAAGAAGCGCCGGCAACGAACGCGCAATCGGTCGCGATAGATTCTCAGGCTGTTTCTGATTCTCCTCGCGCGATGGAACTGCAACATTCGCCGCCGCTGGCGGTGTGGCGAATTTTGGACGCGGCCGCGAATCGGGCTCGCGAGGCGGTGCGCGTGCTGGAAGACTACGCCCGCTTTGCGTTGGATGATCGGCATTTGACGCAGCGGTTGAAGACGCTGCGGCACGCGCTCGCGGCGGCGCTTTCTCGCTTACCCGCCACTTCGTTGCAGGCAGCCCGCGATACCGTGGCCGACGTAGGCACTTCGCTGAGCACGCCCAGCGAGGCCACCCGCGCCGACCTTGCGGCAGTGCTGGTGGCCAACGGCAAGCGTCTGCAAGAGTCGCTGCGCAGCCTCGAAGAATACGCCAAGCTGGTCGATCCGGCCGTGGCCGAGCAATGCAAGTCGCTGCGTTACCACAGCTACACGCTGGAAAGATCGCTGCAGACCGCCATGCGCAGCGCGGGCACGCTGGAACACGCACAGCTCTACGTGCTGATCGATGGCCGCGAAAGTGAAACCGCGTTTGTGAAGCTGGCGCAAGAGTTGATCGCCGCCGGCGTGCACGTGCTGCAACTTCGCGATAAGAGGCTCGACGACCGCACGCTGCTCGCCAGGGCTCGACGCCTCCGCGAACTCACGCGCGACGTTAGCACGCTGTTCATCATGAACGATCGGGCGGACCTGGCCCAACTGGCCGAGGCCGACGGCGTTCATGTTGGGCAGGAAGAACTTTCGGTGGCCGAAGCCCGCCGGATCGTGGGGCCCGATTGTCTGGTGGGCCTGTCCACGCACAGCCTGGAACAAGCCCAACAGGCCGTGCTCGCCGGGGCCGACTACATTGGCGTGGGGCCGGCCTTTGCTTCGCAGACCAAGCAGTTCGCGGCCTTCCCCGGTTTAGAACTGGCGCGGGCCGTGGCGGCCGAAATTTCTCTGCCAGCCTTCGTCATTGGCGGCATCACGCTCGACAACTTGCCGCAAGTGCTAGCCAGCGGGGCCAGCCGAGTGGCCGTGGCGGGCGGAATCCTGGCGGCAGACAATCCAGGCCAGGCCGCTCAAGCGTTTATTCGCCAACTGCGGGGCTAAGGGACGGGTCTGACGATTATCGAAAGGTGCCGGGCGAAGTGTCAGCCTGATCGATCGGCCGGGGCCAGCTCACCAGTTCGTCGCGCAAGAAGCATCTTGTGAAGGGCACGATACTCAGCGAAAAACCAATCTGCATCATCAGCAGAGCCCAGGCGATGGGCCAATGAATCCGACCGCTACCAGACGACCATTGAAGCAGCGCGCCTGTGCCCAGAAAGAACAACAGCACCACCACCAGTCGCCGTTTGAGGGACACGCTGGCCCACGCCAGCAAGGCAGGCGTGGGGGCGACAATCACCAGGCTCAACCAAAATTCCATGGCAGAGAATAGAACACGGTTGCTCATCAGCGGCGTGGTGACCGCCAAGGCCACGGCCAACATGGAGATGAAGAGCAGCAAGGCGCGCAATGAAAATTGAGGCCACTCGTTGAGAAAACATTTCAATACCATCAGCGCGCAGGTGGCCGCGAGCAAGTGAATCGCCGTTACCATGCCCAGGGAAGGATTGATGACGCCAAAGGGAATAGCGAACACGCCAATTGCTCCGGCCAGCAGGCAGAGACGATAGCCGGACGACATTCTTTCCAGGCTCAACAGCAGGCATGGGAGATACGGAATCGAGACCAGAAAGCCCGCCATCAAGAACATCACGCAGTAGAGAAAATAGTACAATAGAGCGATGGCCACGTTCACATCTCCCCCGCTGAATCACCTTCCACGGCGTGGTTCGAGGGCAGAGTATCGCTCAAGGTGTCGGGCGAACCGTCAGCCTGATCGATCGGCGCGGGCCAGATCAACAAGTCTCCACGCACCGTAAGGCATACGAACGCCGCCATATTCAGCGCGTACCCGGCCTGAATGGCAATCAACATCGCGATGTCCCAGCCACTCAAGGGTTGGTCGAATATCAGCCAGCGCGAATAGCCAAAGCTGGCAACGCTGAAGACAACAAAGACCCACCACCGTCGTTGCCATGCCGCGCAGGCCCAAGTGAGAATGGCAGGCAGAGGAGTGATCGCGATCACCGGAACGATGACTCGCAGGGGAAACCATAGGTCGGAATGGATCGATTTCCAGTGTTGGTGCTGCGCGGCCAGAGCAAGAACGACGGCCAGCACGAGCATGGCCGCGAACATTTCGGCCAGGGAGAACCGCAGTTTTTCGTAGGCAACATGCCGCCAGGTCAGCAGCACCAAGGTGACCGCGACGAGGTGCGCCGCCAGCAGGGCTCCGATGGAAATATCGATGGCGGCCACAATGCCGGGCAGCACGCACGCTAAACCAACTTGCGACCATCGTCGCCCCAGCGAAGTGTTGCGTGCCAGACTGAGCCAGATGCAAGGCAAGCAGGGTGACGACAACAGGGCGCCCGCGAACATCCAGATCAGGGGCCACGCCACGATCATGAGCGCCCCCGCGATGATTTGCGCTATGTCCACGTTGATGCCTCCTCGGGCGATTCGCTGGGGGGCGGCTCGACCCAGGACAAGCGGTCGGGGAGGGCCTGGCGGCGAACGGGAGCAGCGAAGATGATGAGGTAGTCGCGAAGGTAAATCCTCACAATAAACGTCATGCCCAGCGCGAATCCGGCCTGAAACATCAATACCATGCCTGCGAACAACCACCAGGCGTCGATGACGAACCACCCCAGCATCAACGCCGTGATGCCGAAGGCGGCAATGGGCAAGACCCAAAACCGCCGTTTGAGCGATCCGCTGGCCCAGCAAATGAGGGTCGGCGCTGTCGCAATCCAGGCGAGGCTTACCACGCCCATTCCATCCACGGAGGCAGGCGAGCCCCAATACTTGATGCTCGGCACGGCCAACCCCAGGACCACGGCCAGCACGAAGGTGGCCCAGAACAGGGAGGCCAGAGAGAACCTGATCGGTTCCAGCGCGAAATGCCGCCAGGCCAGCAGGACGCACGTTGCCGCGACAAGGTGCATGGCAAGGGCGATTCCGGTGCTGAGGGTGTTGGCGGTCAGGGAGGCAGGAACAACGAGCATCAGGCCTGATCCCAGGATCGCGCGGCGAAGTCTGCTGGCTCGCCCCAGGCTCAGCCATACGCAGGGCAAGAAGGGGAGCATGAAGACGGCTCCCAAGAAAAAGGACAGCAAAAACACCGAAATGGGGTCCACGTTCAAGCCTCCCCCGATGATTGGTCTGCGAAGGGGTCGCGACAAAACCTGCCAAGAATACCGCTTCCACGCTCATGCCTCCCCCGCTGATTCGCCCGCGGCCGGCTCGATCCACGGCAAACGGCGGGGTAAGGGTTCGCGGGGATTCTTGGGCTTGGGCCAGATCACCAGATCATGTCGCAAGACCGTTCTCACCACCACCACGATGGTCAGCGCGTAGCCTGTTTGAAACATCAGCGTGAACCACGCCCCTGCCCAGGTCACTCCATCAAACAGCCACCATTGGAAGAATGCAATCAGCGCGATGCCGTAGAGCGCCACGGCCCAAATCCGCCGCTGGAGTGCCACGCTGGCCCAGGCCAGGAGCACAGGCGCCGGCACGATCGCGGCGAGCGAAACCAGCACATTCATCCAACGAAAGTTGCCTGGCGGTTGCCAGGTTTTCATGAACGGCACGGCCAGGGCGAGAAACACGGCCAGCAGGGACGTGGCCGCGAACAGGAAGCTGAGTGAGTATCGGGGACGTTCGTAGAACACGCACCTCCAGCCCAACAGCACGAGCGTGGTCACCAGCAGGTGAACCGCAAACGCCACGCCATCGACCGACAAGATTACGGCCAGCGCGCACAACAGTCCTAACAGCGTGAACAGGCGTTGCTCCGATGTCGCTCTCCCCAAGCCCAACCAGATGCACGGCAAATAAGGCAGAGAGGTAAAGATGCCGGCAGATATGCACAGCACGGAAAACAGAAGGAATTCCCATGCAATCATGCCTAAGCTCCCCGCTCCTGCCCTGCCCCCCCCTGCGATTGGCGTGAACTGTTTTGCCCAAGGCGGGGGGGGGAGGCTGCTGGTGGTGATGTCGATTCGCCTTCCTTGCCGAACGGCGCGCCCCTCCAGAAGTATCTAAACGTGGCGTTCCAAGACCGATTGTATCGCCTGGACAGGCCACACACGACCAACTCGTGGTCCGACTGGCCGGTGTTGAGGACGCGGTTGGCGTTCGTAGGGCTAGCCTTGCCAAGGCTGCCCTTGGACCGGAAGTTGCCCGCACAACTGCGATAACCGGACCTGCTTGACGGGGACCGAACGATAAGCTTTCTTTGCCATACGGGGGGATGACCTTCTACGAGTAGGGTGCGTGTCCAAAAAGCAACCCTAGCTCACTTCGAGGCATCCCCCTCTTTCATGCGCTACGCCCAAAAAGACGCCGCACGCTACAACAAGCTAATAGCCAACTACGGAAAATGCGAGAACCGTGAGATTTCGCACAGCACGATTTGACCGTTGGTTGCGTACTAGGGGGGAACGTCGGAGGCCGAGGGGGGATGGCGAAACAGACATGACGAAACAGACAGTTGCTTGCCTCGGGGGCTGGTCGCATTTATTCTATACTTACCACTCCCCGATATTTCCCACCCAAACGCGATAAGCCGGAGCGCTTGCCTCATGAAACTCTTTTGTCGCGCTGCCGCGCTTGCTGTTTGCCTGTTTGCCACGGCCGGCGCCGCGCCGCTGGTTGCCGCCGATCCCATGGATTGGCCCAACTGGCGCGGTCCCCATCACAATGGCATTTCGTACGAAGTTGGGCTGGTCGACTCGTTCGACCCCGAATCGGGCGAAAACCTGCTGTGGAAGCGGGATGACCTGCCGACCCGCAGTACGCCGATCGCCATGAACGGCAAGCTGTACTTTCTAGCCCGGGCCGAACCCGGCACCAAGAAAGAAGGCGAGCGGGTGGTGTGCATCGACGCCGTGACCGGTAAAGACGTGTGGGAAACCAAGTTTGGCGTGTACCTTTCGGAAGTGCCCGACACTCGCGTGGCCTGGTCCAACGTGTGCGGCGACCCGGAAACCGGCAATATTTACGCCCAGGGCGTGTGCGGGCTGTTCATGTGCCTGGACGGCGAAACCGGCAAGAACATCTGGAGCCGTTCGCTGCACGAAGAGTTCGGCCTGCTCAGCACTTACGGCGGCCGTACCAACGTGCCGGTGGTGTTTGAAGACACGGTGATTATTGGCGCGGTGATTGTCGGCTGGCGCGAGATGGCCGTGCCGTCGCACCGCCTGATTTGCTTCGATAAGAAAACGGGCGAAGCGCGCTGGATCACCGGCACCGCCCTGAGCCCTCCCGACACCACCTATAGCACCCCCGTGATTTGCAAACTGAACGGGGAAGACGCCCTGGTGTTTGGTTCTTCGGATGGCGCTGTGCATGCTTTTCAACCGCGAACCGGCAAGCCGATCTGGAAATTTGGCTTATCTCGCCGCGGCGTGAATGTTACGCCGGTGGTGCAAGACAACGTGGTGTATATGTCGCACGGCGAAGAACAATGGGCCGACAGCGACGCCACGATGGGCGCCGTGGTGGCCATCGATGGCGCCCTCCAGGGCGACATCACCGGAAAGGGCGCCAAGTGGATCCAGCGGGAAGTGATGAACGTGCGAACCACGCCGGTGGTGATTGGCGACAAGCTGTACCAGTTTGACGACCGCGCCGGTTTGTGGATTTTTGACGCCAAGACAGGCAAGCAGCCGTTCAACAAAGGTCCGCGGCCGAAGTATGAAATGAAAATTGGCCGCGGCATGTTTGGCAGCCCTCTCTACGCCGACGGCAAAATCTACGCTTGCAGCACCTCGGGCGACTTTTGGATTCTCAAGCCCGACGATAACGAAAAAACCGGGGTGAAAGTGGTGCAGCGCCAGGTGCGTTTGAACACCGAGGTGAATGCCTCGCCGATCGTATCGCACGGCCGCATTTACCTGGCCACCGACGATGGCATTTACTGCATTGGCAACAAGGATCAGCAGCCCAAGTTGGGCGACGTGCCAGCCGAAGAGGCCCGCGCCGAGCCCCCCCGCGATGAACAACCGGCCCAATTGCAGATTGTGCCGGCCGAAGCGATGCTAGCGCCGGGCGAATCGCAACAGTTTACCATTCGCGCCTACAACGCGGCTGGGCAGTTCTTGGGCGCCAGCAAGGCTGAATTCAGCGTGGATCGCGGGGGCAATGTGACTGCCGATGGCAAGTACACCGCCGACAAGGATTACACGCACCAGGCCAGCACCATCACGGCCCAATCGGGCGATCTGACAGCGGTGGCCCGGGTGCGGGTGGTGGGCGACTTCCCTTGGTCGTTTGACTTTGCCAACGGCCGGGTGCCGGAGGTTTGGGTGGGCATGCGGAATCGCCACATCGTGGTCGATTTTGATCTGGCCAATACCTTGCGGACGAGCGATCCGCTGGCCCATCAGCTTTACCTGTACTTCGGCAAGGCGTTCCTCGACAGCGGCAAGTCGTCGCTGAGCTACACCGAAACCACCAAGCCGATCCCCTTCAGTTCGATTCTCAAGTTCCTCGGCGTGCATGGCCAGATTCAAACGCTGGACGAGGCCAAAGCCCACTTCAACGAGGCCCTCGACCAACTGGTGGCAGAGAAAGTGCTGGCCAGCTACGTCTGGCTGGGTGAAGGAAAAGATGGCCTGGGCCTCAGCGTGGAGAAGGGCTCGCGCGCCATCGACAACGCCGTGATGGTCAAGCTCGATCGCATCCCCACTCCCAATGGCTTTACGCAGTTGGGCACGCGCAGCCAGGGCTGGATGGGGCCAATCCACTTTCACGACTACACCATTGAGGGCGATTTTTACGCCACCGAGAAGGGCGGCAAGTTGCCCGACATGGGGCTCAACAATCAGCGTTACCAGGTGGAATTGAACGGGGCCTCGCAGCACCTCGAGATACGCACCTGGTTTGCCCAAAAGCGGATGGCCCAGTCGGTGCCGTACAGTTGGAAACCCTACACTTGGTATCGCATTAAAATGCGTTCCGAAAACAAGAACGACATCGTGGTGCTCAAGGCCAAGGTGTGGCCCAAGGACGCGGAAGAACCGGCCGAGTGGACGTTGACCGCCGAAGACCCGGCTCCCGAGCGGATTGGCGCCCCCGGCTTCTGGGGTAACGCCAAAGACACGGAATTTTTCATCGACAATATTAGCGTTTACCAAAACAAGTAGTTTTGGCCTGTTGTGGTGCGTGTTGCGCCGGCCGCGGCCCGTTGGCCCCCAAACAAGGGGGGGCGGGGGACTGCCCGGCGGATAACGATCTGTTAAAATAACTACGCCTACCAGTCTGGCGGCAATGCGCCGCGTGGGCTTTGTTTCCAATGGAGTCAACCATCCCATGAGATTCGCTGTTCGTGCCTCGTCGTGGGCCATGTTGGCGCTTGGCCTCACTGTCCTTGGCTGCAAAGAGGCAGATAAGACCACGCCGCCCCATTCCACCACTCCGGCCGCGGCTCAGAATGAATTGCTGGACGACGAGGGGGATGGCCGGCCGGTATCGACCGGCGTGGCCATGTCTTGCTGCCAAGTGAAACCAGGCGACGCCACGGTGGTCGCTGCCGACGCCGAAGGGTCGGCCACGGTGCCAACCGCCGCCAAGGCCAGCGCCAACGATTGGAACCAATGGGGTGGCTCGCCTGCCCGCAACAACGCGCCGGACGTGAAAAACCTGCCCGACTTCTGGGACATTGGCGAGTTCGATGATGAAACCGGGGCCTGGAAGCCGGGCACGGGCGAGAACATCAAGTGGGTTTCGCAGGTAGGTTCGCAAACCTACGGCAACCCGGTGATTGCCGGCGGCCAGGTTTATGTGGGCACCAACAACGGCGCCGGCTACATCGAGCGCTACCCGGCCGACGTGGACCTGGGCTGCTTGCTGGCCTTCCGCGAGAGCGATGGCGAGCTTCTGTGGCAGCATTCCAGCGAAAAGCTGGCGACGGGGCGGGTTCACGACTGGCCGCTGCAAGGCATTTGCTGCTCGCCGCTGGTCGAAGGCGAGCGCCTGTGGTTTGTGACCAGCCGCGGCGAGGTGGCTTGCCTCGATACGCAGGGCTTCCACGACGGTGAGAACGATGGCTCCTACAAGTCCGAGCTTTCGGAAGACAAAAAGGAAGCCGACGTCATCTGGATGTACGACATGATGAAGGAGCTGGGCATCTCGCAGCACAACATGTGCAGTTGCTCGGTGACCACCGTGGGCGATCTGCTGTTTGTCTGCACCTCCAATGGGGTGGATGAGTCGCACATTATCCTGCCTGCCCCGGACTCCGCCAGTTTCATCTGCCTGGATAAGAACTCCGGCAAGCTGCTGTGGAGCGACAAGTCGCCTGGCACGAACATTCTGCATGGCCAATGGTCGTCGCCGGCCTATGGCGTGTTCGATGGCGTTCCCCAGGTGATTTACGCTGGCGGCGATGGTTGGTTGTACAGCTTCCGCGGCGACGCCGGCAAAGACGGCGCCCCCGAGCTGCTCTGGAAGTTCGACGCCAACCCCAAAGAGTCGGAATACCTGCTCGGCGGACGCGGCACTCGCAACGAGATTATCGCCACGCCGGTTATTTACGAAGGCCTGGTTTACTTGGGCGTGGGCCAAGACCCCGAGCACGGTGAAGGCGAAGCCCACCTGTGGTGCGTCGACCCCACCAAACGCGGCGACATCAGCCCCACGCAGGTGTTCAACAGCAAAGATCCCAGCACTCCCATTCCGCACAAACGGTTGAAAGCAGCCGAAGAGGAAAAGGGCGACATCGTTCGCGACAACCCCAACTCGGGCGTGGTGTGGCACTATCACAAGATTGATGACGACGGCAACGGCAAGTTCGGCTTTGAAGAAACCATGCACCGCACGATTGGCACCGTGGCCATCAAGCCCGTGGAAGAAGACGGCCAAACGTACCACATTCTGCTGCTGGCCGACTTTTCCGGTCTGGTGCATTGCGTCAATGCCAAGACCGGCGAGCGCTTCTGGACGCACGACATGCTGGCGGCCAGCTGGGGTTCGGCCCTGATTGCCGACGGCAAAATGTACGTGGGCGATGAAGACGGCGACGTGACCGTGTTCAAGCACTCGCGCGAGTTGGACATTATCAACGAAGTGAACATGGGCAACTCGGTGTACAGCTCGCCCGTGGCTGCCAACGATACCCTGTTCATTTGCAACAAGACCCACCTGTTCGCCATTCAAGACCCCAAGGCGGCCAAGTCGGCCGCGACGGGTTCGCCCGCGAGCGACAAGATCGCTGTCGCGAACGTCAACGAAGCTTTCGCCAACGGCGGCTTTGCGGGCGGCGCTCTCACGGCGGCAGTGCTTGGTCAGAAATAGTGCTTCGAGCCTATCCAATGCACATGGCCTACACGCCGCATTGGATTGCAACTTGACTGACTCTAACGGATTCTAGGTGTGTCCCTTTCGCGGGGGATGCGAGCCTTCGCCGCTAATTCATAACCCGACGCGTTAGCGAGGGAATCCCCGAACGTCCCTCGCTAACGAATGTTATGCAAGTGCTAGCACGGCTCACCATGGTGTAAGAAGTTAAGGATGCTGGCACGGCCAATGTCGGCCACTGCTAGCACACTTAAATCCTTACGAATCGGACGATATGCTAGCACTTGCATAATGCTGGTTAGCGAGGGGGTTTCACAAACGTCCCTCGCTAACGCGTCGGGTTGCCAAAATAAGGCATTCACAACACCAGGGGCCAGCCGCGAAAAGCCTGCAAAATTGCACCGCACCTAGAAAACGGTAGGGTGAGAAAAATTCAAATGCATCGTTCCATGTCCCTGGGAACCGTCGGCATTTTTCTGATGCTGACGCTTGTCACCGCGCAACCGGCAACGGTTCCACGCGGTTTTGCCATCCCCTCGATCGACTTGAACGAACAGAAGCATCGCCAGGTGGTTGTCGATCGCGAGCCGGGACGGTATCTCGGCCACCCCACGACCGTGCTCCTGGAAGACGGCAAAACCATGTTGGCCGTCTATCCCAAAGGGCATGGCGGGGGAGGAATCGTAATGAAACGCAGCGACGATGGAGGCCGCACCTGGTCCGACCGGCTGCCAACCCCCGCCAGTTGGGCCACTTCGAAAGAAACGCCCACCATCCACCGCGTCGTCGATACGCAGGGCAAAAAGCGGTTGATCCTGTTCTCAGGCATGCATCCCGTTCGCATGTCGGTTTCCGAAGACGACGGCCAAACCTGGACGCCGCTGGAACCAATCGGCGATTTTGGCGGCATTGTGGCCATGGCCAGCCTCGAACGTCTTCATGACGGCCGCCACATGGCCCTGTTTCACGTCAATCCGCGGTTCCAACGCCTTTGGAAGAAAACCCCGGAAGCGTATATGGTCTTCAAAACAATCTCCAAAGACGGCGGCCTGACTTGGGGCCAGCCCGAGGTCATCGCCCGCCGCCAACGGGCCAGCCTGTGCGAGCCGGGTTTGATTCGCTCGCCCGACGGCAACCAAATCGCCGTGCTGCTGCGCGACAGCAACCGCAACAACAATTCCTGGATCATCTTCTCAAACGACGAAGGCGAGACCTGGACCGAGCCGCGCGAACTGCCCGGCGCCATCACCGGCGATCGCCACGTGGGCAAGTACGGGCCGGACGGGCGGTTGTTCATCTCCTTTCGGGACAGGGCGAGCGAAAGCCCGACTCACGGGGATTGGGTCGGCTGGGTTGGCACCTATGACGATCTCGTGCAGGGGCGCGAGGGACAGTATCGGGTGCGGCTGATGGACAACACCCACGAATGGGACTGCGCCTACCCCGGCGTGGAACTCCTGCCCGACGGCACGTTCGTCGTCACCACTTATGGGCATTGGGTCGAGGGCGAGCAGCCGTTTATCGTCAGCGTGCGGTTCAAGTTGGATGAACTCGACGCGTTGGTGAAGTCGCGTTCGTAACAACATTGCGTTCGTTACAATGTTGCGCATCCGAGTGCACCCTTCATGTATCCGCCGGCTTCGCCACCGCCATCTTCCTCCGGCGATCGATCTTTTCCCAGCGATCAATGCGGGGAAGCCGCCGCCATCCTCCCAGCGGAAGAAACCCGCTTGGCCGTGCTTACCCCCTCGGGCCGCGGCGCCGTGGCCACGGTGGCGCTGGTGGGACCGCGCGCGGCAAGCGTCGCCGACGGTTACTTTCGGCCCTCTGGCCAACAACGCTTGTCGCAAGTTCCGATCGGCCGCATCATCTTCGGCCGCTGGGGCGAACCACCGGGCGAGGAAGTCGTTGCTTGCCGGCTGTCAGACCAGCGAGTGGAGATTCATGGCCACGGTGGACTGGCTGCCTCGGCGCAAATCGTGCAAGCCCTCGTTGCGGCTGGCTGCCAAAGCGTGCCCTGGCAGCAGTTGTTGCCGCCGGGCGATGCCATTCGGATCGAAGCCGCGGAGGCGTTGGCTCAATGTCGCACCCGCCGCACGGCGACCATTCTGCTGGAGCAGTACCAAGGCGCGTTGGCCGGCGCGGTGGGCAAGATGATCGAGCAACTCCAAAACCGTCAAACGCCGGCCGCGCGGCAACAACTGCTCGCTCTGCTGCAATGGTCGCCCTTGGGGCTGCGGTTGGTGAAGCCCTTTCGGGTAGTGCTGGCCGGCCGGCCCAACGTGGGCAAAAGCAGCCTGCTCAACCGACTGTTGGGCTATGCCCGCAGCATTGTGACCGATACGCCGGGCACCACGCGCGACGTGGTGACCCAGGCCGCGGCATTTGGCGGCTGGCCCGTGACCCTGACCGATACGGCCGGCTTGCGGCGCCATACGCTCGATGCCCTCGAAACCGCCGGTATGCTGCTGACGGAGGCCGAAGCCGCCCAGGCCGATCTGCTGATCTTGGTGAACGAAGCCAGCGGCGGCGAGCCCGAAGAATACCGACGGTTGGCCGAGCGATTTCCTCAAGCGCTGGCGGTGACGAACAAGAGCGACCTGCTGTCGCCCGACGCCGAGCGCAACTTGCCGAGTGTCCAGGGCATGGCAGTAAGCGCGAAGACCGGCCAAGGCATTTCGCAACTGGCGGAAGCCATCGCGGCGAGGTTGGTCCCGTGTGAGCCTGCGCCTGGCGAGGCGGTGCCCTTCACAGCCCGGCAGGTGGAGTGTTTGCAGGCTGCGGCGGCGGCGCTGCCGAACGATGTCATTCGGGCTGCTGAGCACCTGCAGCGTTTGCTTTCAAGTCGGCTTTCGCTCCGCGAAAGCAAATCCTTTCGCGCAGCGAAAGGCGACACTCAAGTTGGCCCTTAGCCCAACTTCCCCAGCCGTTGTTGTAAGTTCTTGCGTCACAAGGGTTGGTCTTTCGATTTTCTCACTACATTTCCGTTTGCTTTATTTGGGTAG
>CAYUMU010000120.1:0-15204 GCA_964445985.1 uncultured Pirellulales bacterium
AGCGCGCGTCGGCCCTGTTCGAGATTCAAGTGACCGCCGACGCCCAAGGTCAATCGCAACTCACCTGGAAGCAGAGCGCCAACCACCTCGGCTGGCAACTCCCCAACACCCTGCAAGAAATCGAAATGTAGTGGAAAAATCAGAGCCCCCCGCCAAGCCAATTAAGGACTTACGTCAACAACTGGGGAAGTTGGGTTAGAATGTGGGCAGCCGTTGAGGAAGTTGGTTTTTCTCGGCGCGCGACTCACCCAGCAGCCCGCAGAGCAGAATCATGATCGATGTCGACCGGATGGCGCCGGATTTCGACCTGGAGTGCGTGGAGGCCGGCAGCGGGAGCCGTTTTCGCCTGACGCGCGGCAGTTTCGCGGGCAAGTGGTTGATTCTGCTGTTTTATCCCCGCGATTTTTCGTTTGTTTGCCCCACCGAGCTGATTGCCTTCAGCGCCCACTTGGGAGACTTTCAGCGGCGGAATTGCCAGCTGCTGGGCGTGAGCGTGGATTCGATCGCTTCGCACCGCGACTGGTTAAGCACCGACCCGGTTGCCGGCGGCGCGGGGCCGTTGCGGTTTCCGCTGGCAGCCGATGAGCGGGGCGAGGTGGCCCGAGCGTATGAGGTTTGGAATGCCGCGACCGAGCTGGCCAACCGAGGGCTGTTCATCATCGACCCTGAGGGGATTCTGCAATACGCCGTGGTGCATAACCTGAGCGTGGGCCGCAATGTGAGCGAGGTGCTCCGGGTGATGGATGCCTTGCAATCGGGTGGGCTATGCCCCGCGGGTTGGACAGCGGCCGACGGCACGGTGGATGTTGAGAAGTTGCTCGAGCCAGGACGCGTGCTGGGGCATTACCGCATTGAACAGCTGCAAGGCCGCGGCACCTTTGGCGTGGTATTCAAAGCCCTCGACCTGCGGCTCGATCGAACGGTGGCCCTGAAGGTTTTGAAACGCTCGCTGGAAGAATCGCGCGAGGCCCTGTTGGCCGAAGCCCGCGTTGCCGCGAGGGTGGAGCATCCGGCGGTATGCACCATTTATTCGGTGGACGAGCACGATGGTCTGCCGGTGATTGCCATGCAATTTGTGGCGGGCCGGCCGCTTTCGCAACTGGTGCCGGCAGGGCTCGCGCGCGATCGCTTTTTGGAGCTGGCGATTCCGATAGCGGCTGGCCTGGCGGCAGCCCATCGGCAGGGAGTGGTGCATGGCGACTTGAAGCCGGCCAACGTGCTGATCGACGAACAGTCGCGGCCTTGCCTGGTGGATTTTGGTTTGGCCGCGGGGCATCGCCGCGCCCAGCGTCCCACGAAGAAACTGACGCGGTCTCAAGCCGAGGAACTTTCGCGGCAGGTGGATCTGTTCGCCACGCTCGATCTGGATGAAGCGGCGGTGGTGGAAGCCGCGGCGTTAACATCGCCGACGGCCGTGCCGCGTGGCCATGCTCGCCTGCTGGAGACCATGAGCATTGCCGATAGCAAGCAGGCCGGCGCCGCAGGCGTGCCGGGTATTTCGGGAACGCCTGCCTACATGTCGCCCGAACAGGCCGCGGGGCAACCGCTGTCGACCGCCAGCGACGTGTTCTCGCTGGGGTTGGTGCTGTGCGAAATGTTTTCGGAGCAGGTTGTGCTGGGGGAAACCAATCTGCCTGACCTGCTGCAAGCGCTCGATCGCCAAGACATTGCCCAGCGGGTTCCGCAGGCGGCGGGTCGCTTTCAACCGTTGCTGGCAGCCATGCTGAATCGCGATCCTCTGCTGCGGCCCATGGCGGACGACGTGCTTGCCAGTTTGCAAGCCAACGGGGTTTACCCTGCCGCGCCCAGTTCCGACTCCAATTGGGTAAGCACCTCGTTCAAGATGTGAACGCCGCTTTGCGCTTGGGCCTCGTTGACCATGAGCGGAGGGCAGAACCGTACGCTGCTCTGGCCGCAGGGCAAAACCAGCAGCCCTTGTTCAAAGCAGCGCTGGACCACGCGGTTGCGTGCTTCGGTCGCGGGTTCTTTGGTATGGCGGTCTTTCACCAGTTCAATGGCAATCATCAGGCCGAGGCCGCGAACGTCGCCGACCAGGCTGTGCAGATCGGCGAGCGAGCCCAGGCGTTCGAGCAGGAACTCTCCTACCTGGGTCGAATTGGCCAGCAATTCTTCTTGCAGCAAGGCGATGGTTTCGAGCGCCGCGGCGCAGGCCACGGGGTTGCCACCGAACGTGCTGGCGTGGGCGCCCGAAGGCCAGGTCATGATTTCGCTGGATGCGACGATGGCGCCCAGCGGCATGCCCGAGGCGATGCCTTTGGCCAGGCACAAAATATCGGGCACGATTTCCCAATGTTCGCTGGCAAACATCTTGCCGGTGCGGCCCATCCCGGTTTGCACTTCGTCGGCCACGTACAGAATTCCGTGCTGTTCGGCGAGTTGCTTCAATTCGCGGTGGAAGTTGCCTGGCGGAATGACGTATCCCCCTTCGCCCTGGATGGGCTCGACGACGATGGCGGCCACCTCGTCGGGCGGAATCATTTGTTTAAAGAGGACTCGTTCCAAGAATCGGGCGGGGGCCTCGCCGACATCGCCGAAGGCGGAATCGTATTGCGGCCGGTAGGGATTGGCATAACCGATGTGATAAACATCGGACAGCAGCGGCCCGAAGCCGCGGCGCTGGATGGCCTTGCTCGCCGTGAGAGATAGCGCCCCGAGCGTGCGCCCGTGAAAGCCGCCCTGAAAGGCGATGATTTTGGCGCGGCCGGTATGATAGCGGGCCAGCTTGATCGCGGCCTCGATCGATTCGGCTCCCGAGTTGCAGAGCAGCACGCGACGGGCAGTATTGCCGGGGGCCAGTTGGGCCAGCTGCCGTGCAAGCTCGGCCTGGGGTCCGTAGTAAAAATCGGTGCCCGACATGTGAATGAGTTGCCGCGCCTGCCGTTCAATCGCCGCGACCACGCGAGGATGACAATGGCCTGTGGAGCAAACGGCAATGCCGGCGGTGAAGTCGAGGAAACGGTTGCCGTCGAGATCTTGGATGACGGCGCCGGCCCCGCGCTCCACCGCCAACGGGTAAACGCGGGTATACGAGGGCGAGGTCCATTGTTCGTCGCGCTCGATCAGTGCTTTGGCCTTGGACCCTGGCAGCTGCGTTCTCAATTGCGGCGTCGTGAGTGCGGCCAACGATTCGTAGTCGGTTTGCATGCGATCTTCACCCTTTCGTCCTGCTGTTGGCTCAGCCCGGTGCTGTCGCCAAGAAGATGGTCCGGCCGGTAGAAATGTCTCCCCCAACCTGAATGAGAACCGTTCATGCTCCAATTCAACGTCAACGCCGCGGCTTGAAAGCCCGTTCCCTCGAAGAGTTCCAAGACGTGAGAATGCGAGCAGATACGATCCGAGCAGGTGCCTCGGACTAATCTTACGGTACAATGCCAAGGAGAGAAGGCTGCCGTAGCTCGTTGAATGGCCAACGGAGGGGTATCGCTTCTATTCAGAGCGAGCCGCGGGAGGGCTCGCCCGGGCGTGCGAGCCGTGGCCTTTGGCAATGCGGCGTTCTTAACGCGGGTAAACCTCAAACGGACGCTGAGGCATTAAGGTTCTCCGCAGCTTGCAGAGATGTTAACGAGCAAGAAACTAGTGCGGAATTCTTCAGGAGCAAACCGATGACGCAAGGCGGCAAGCAATCGACCCCCCATTCGGATGTTGGCGGATCCGATCGTCAACAGCGGTTTACGTTGCAATTGTTCGACCGCCTGTGGCAGCGATACCGCACCCGGGTGAGCCACGTGGGCGCCTATGAGCAGGTGGTGGCTGAGCAGGGTGGACACTTCGTGAACGACCATATTGCGTTCCGCACCTTTGCTTGCCAGCAGCCCAGCGTTGGTATTGCCAGCATTTCGCGACTTTTTGAAGCGCTCGGCTACCACGCGGCGGGCTGTTACAACTTTCCCGACAAGCAACTCTCGGCGCTGCATTACGCGCACCCGCACGCGGACTTCCCCAAGTTGTTCATATCGGAATTACGGGTTTGGGAATTGCCGCCCAAGGCCCAGCAACAGATCGAAGCCGTGGTGGCCAGTCACCGCTCGGCGTTGCCGGCCAGCACGTTAGCGGCCCTGGCCCGCCTGAACGAAGACGCACTGACCGAAAGCGACGAAGAACAACTGCTTGCGGCGGCACAAAATTGGATCGAACAACTCCCTTGGAATCCGCCCGAACGGAGTGCCGTGGAATCGCTTAACGGGGTGAGCCAATACGCGGCCTGGGTGCTGGTTCACGGTTACAACGTCAATCACTTCACTTCGCTGATCAACAGTCATGGGGTGGAAAGCCTGGGCGACATTGAGAAAACCGTGGCCGCCTTGCAAGCGGCGGGCGTGCCGATGAAGAGCGAAATTGAAGGAACGCCCGACAGCAAGCTCCGCCAGACCGCCACGGCCGCGGCCGTGATCGATGTGGAGGTGCGCGACGCCGGCCAAGCGGCAAAAATGCCCTGGACCTATGCGTACTTTGAATTGGCGGAGCGGGGCAACGTCACCGACCCGCAAACGGGCCAACCGACGCGGTTCGAAGGCTTCCTGGGACCCCAAGCAACCCAGCTGTTCGAAATGACCCGAGTCACGAAATGAATGCCGGGGAGAACTTATCGCCCAGATCGCCTGTCTTGTGAACACAACCTTGGCCGGGGCGTGCTCACAGCCGGCAACTTCGGCAGCATTGCCCCCAGAGCGCCTGGGCAGCGCCTTGTCGAGATGAGCCAACCGAAGATAAGATAACCCCCAACCGACCGGTTCCAGCGGCGCACAGCAAGCCGACTGTTGCCGGCCTGAAACCGCAACGCCATACGCCCTCGTAGCTCAGTTGGATAGAGCGGAGCTTTCCTAAAGCTCAGGTCGCAAGTTCGAGTCTTGCCGGGGGTATTTCTAAAGTCGCTGGCGGGGCTGGGTTTTGGCGGGCAAGTGGTTGGGCTGGCCGGTTGGATCTGGGCAGCCGACCAGAAATTGGGGGCCGCGCTCATCATTGGTGCTTCGGGTGATTAAGATGGCGACTTGGCCGCACTTCGAATGGGTGCAGGATCAGCTTATCTGGGTCGCAATCGAGGTACACCGATGCATTGTCGTTCTCTCATTCTCGTGGTGGCAGTGCATGTTTCGTATGGCCTGGGGGTAATGGGCCTGGCCTTGAGTGCCGAACGATCGGCGACGAGCGATCTGCCGCTGTTCACGCCGGCCGACGTGTTTCAATTGGAATTTGCCTCGGACCCGCAAATCTCACCCGATGGGTCGAAGGTCGCCTACCTTCGCAATGCGGTCGACGTAATGACCGACCGAGTGCGCTCGCAATTATGGCTGGTCAGCATCGATGGCGACGAGCATCAGCCGTTGACCGATTGGAACGTGAACGCCTCTTCTCCCCGCTGGTCGCCCGATGGCAAGCGGCTGGCCTATGCCGCCAAGGGAGGCGAGGTGACGCAGGTATTTGTCCAATGGATTGAGAGCGGACAAACGGCGCGATTGACAAACCTCAGCGAGTCACCTGGTGAACTCGCGTGGTCGCCCGATGGGAAGTGGCTGGCTTTTTCGATGTTGGTTCATGAGAAGCGCAAGCCTTACATCGAATTGCCGGAGAAACCAGACGGCGCCGATTGGGCCAAGCCATTCAAACTCTACGACTCTCTCGTGTATCGCGACGACGGCAAGGGATATGTGAAAGAGGGCTTCTATCACTTGTTTGTTTTGCCCTCGGAGGGTGGAACACCCCGTCAGATTACAAGCGGGGCTTTTCACCATCGCGAACGGCCGACGTGGACGGCCGACGGCAAGTCGCTCCTGTTCTCTGCGAACCGGCGAAACGATTGGGAACATGAGCCGCTGGAAAGTGATCTTTATCGCGTCTCGATTGCAGACAACCAGTTGACGCGGCTGACCGACCGGGCCGGCCCCGACGCGAGCCCTACAGTATCGCCTCGGGGCAAGCAGGTTGCCTATGTTGGTTTTGACGACGTTGGCCGCAGCTACCATCAGTCTGACCTGTATGTGATGTCGCTCGATGGGCAGGACCGCAACTGCCTCACCAAAGATTTTGATCGCGACGTTACGAACCCCTATTTTGCCCGCGATGGCCGGGGGGTTTTCTTTCAGTATGACGACGAGGGCAACACCAAAGTGGGCTACGTTTCGCTGGCGAAGGGCAAAGTTGAGCAAGTCGCCGCGGATGTGGGCGGCGTGAATTTCGGCAGGCCCTACTCGAGCGGTTCGTACTCCGTAGCCGACGATGGCCGGATTGCATTCACCGAGAGTCATCCCTTGCGACTGGCCGACGTGGCGACCGCGGAATCCGCGGGCTCTGCCCCGCAGCGCTTAACCCAGCTGAACGACGACCTGCTGCCGTATCGCAAACTGGGGGAGGTGGAATCGTTCCGATATCATTCGTCTCACGATCAGCAAGCGATTCACGGCTGGATTGTCACGCCGCCCGACTTTAACCCGAAGAAGAAATACCCGCTCATCCTGGAGATTCATGGTGGGCCGTTTGCCAATTACGGGGGCCGCTTCTCGGTGGAGATGCAACTCTACGCGGCGGCCGGATACGTTGTCGTTTATGTGAACCCTCGCGGCAGCACAAGCTACGGCGACGCATTTACCGCGTTTATCGACCAGAACTATCCGAGTGAGGATTACGACGATCTTATGAGCGGCGTTGACGCTGTTATCGCGCGTGGCTACATCGATCCCGAGCGGCTCTACGTTACCGGCGGCAGCGGGGGCGGAATCTTATCGAGTTGGATGATTGGCAAGACCGATCGTTTTCAAGCGGCGGCAGTGATTAAACCCGTTATTAACTGGTATAGCTTCGCGCTGACGTCGGATCACTACAACTTTTTTGCCCGCTATTGGTTTGGCAAATTTCCTTGGGAAGATCCCGAGGCCTATCTGAAGCGATCGCCGCTTTCGCTGGTCGGCAATGTTCGCACGCCGACGATGCTGATGACGGGGGAAGTCGACTATCGCACGCCGATTTCGGAGGCCGAACAGTTTTATCAAGCGTTGAAATTGCGGAAGGTCGACACGGTGCTCGTTCGCGTTCCCGACTCGTCGCACGACATCGGAGCCCGACCGAGCCAGATGATCGCCAAATGCGCTTATATTCTCAAATGGTTTGATACGCACCCCGGCCGGGACGAATAGGGATGGCCGGTTGGTTCATCGGTCACACGGTTTGATTTATAATCAAAGATGGTTATAGAAACGAGAGACGTAGCATTTGTCCCAACCATGCTTATCGAGAAACTCGGGAAGTTATTCTTGGGGCGATGCTAAAGCATTGAGAGTCCACGCTTGCGGAGATCGAACTGATGCAGAGACGAACCTTTTTGGGTGCGGCCCTGGCCTTTGCCAATTCTTCCTCTTTGTTTGCCGCCGTGCGTAAGCAGCAGTGGGCAGATGCCGCCGACGTGCTGCAGCAGGCCACGGCCTCGGGGCCGGTGGAGGCGGCCGCGCTGCATGTTGTTCACAAAGGCGAGTCAACCACGCGCGGCTTTGGAAAGGCCGCGACCGGCGATGCCATGTTCTTGTTGGGCTCTATCTCCAAGCCCATCAACGTGGCTGCGATCATGACACTTTATGATCAGCGCAAGTTTCAATTGGATGACCCCGTGCAGAAGTTCCTGCCTGACTTCAAGGGGGAGGGGCGCGAACGGGTAACGATTCGTCATCTGCTGACACATGTTTCTGGCTTGCCTGACCAATTGGCCAACAACAGCGACCTGCGCAGGCAACATGCGCCGCTGGCGGAATTCGTCAAATATACCCTGCGCACCCCGCTCAGTTTCAGCCCTGGCGGCAAGTATCAGTATTCGAGCATGGGCATTCTACTGGCCACGCGAATTGCGGAAGTCATTAGCGGAACCAATATTCTCAAGTTAGTCGCCGAGAATGTATTTCAGCCGCTGGGAATGAAGCATTCGGCCCAAGGGCTGGGCGGCTTCCGGCTGGAGGAATTGGTGGCGTGCCAAATGGACGGCGCGGCGCCGGAGTCGGGCAGCGGCGATCCCACGGCCCAGGAGTGGAATTGGAACAGTCCCTATTGGCGGAAACTTGGGGCGCCCTGGGGTGGAACCCATGCATCGGCGCCTGATATTGGCAAGTTTTTGGCGGAATTTTTGAATGCGCGGGGCAAGGCTGTGAAGCCTGAGACGGCCCGACTGATGATCAAGAACCACAATCCTTTGGGAACCAAAGCCCGCGGGTTGGGGTTCGACGTCGGCAAAGAATCCGGCAGTCCTGGGTGCTCGGATCAAACATTCGGTCACGGTGGCTCGACGGGCACCATTTGCTGGGCCGATCCCGCAAGCGAGACCATTTGCGTGGTGCTGACCTCGCTGCCGCGCCGCGCCCTACAACCTCACCCCCGAGAACTGGCCGCGGAGCGGGTGGCAGCCGCCATGCTTCGGTGAAGGCTGTGATCCTCGCTCCGCGGGCAGCAACTTGAAGTTGACCGCGATTGGATTACGGGTTGGGCTCAACCGTTACCAGCAGGGGCTGGCTGGTGTATGACGCCTTCATGACGAAATTGAGAGAAACACTCGCCATCACCACGCCGACCTGACGCTGCGTGGCCACGGCGTTGTCGGCCGCCTTGAGCGTGATGCTGCCTTCGGTGGCGCCGGCCGTTAGCAAGGTCTTGCTACTTGCCGAATCGACCGTGACGCCTTCGGGCAGCGAGTTGCCGAAGACGCTGCTCAAGTGTTTGTACTCCACGTCCAGCGTCACGTTCTTGTCGAATCCCTCCGCCCGCTGGATCGTGACATCAATTTGCTTGGATTCGCCGGGCTTGAGAGTGATTTCGGATTCGCTCAGGGTTACGGCCAGAATATCGCAAGGTTCGGCAACCGCGACCGTGTGCATTTCGACGGGCCAATGGCCTCGGCCGCCGCCGGGCTGGTAGGTCTCTTGGTAGATGGTCGCCACGGCCGACAGTTGTTCTTTCCCGTCCGCGGAAGTCGAGGTGCCGCGAATGGTGACGTTGGCGATGTTCAGCGAAGCGTCGCTAGCCGCCTGCAATACGATGCAGCCGTCCTGACTTTTGCCCATCAAGATCCGTCCGCAAACCGCCGTGACGCCCGACGGCAGGTTGTCGACATGCAGTTGGATTTCCTTGTCGAAACCATTCTTGCGGACGGCCCGCACGAAGATGGCGCCATTCGATCCGGGCGACAGCTGCGTCTTGTCGGTATCGGCGTAGAGCTCGAAGTAGGGCTGGCTGGGCGTGACATTCAGGGCGTAAACGAAGGCGTCTCCGCCTCGCAGATGCAGGTCGCGAAGCTCGATCACGTAGCGCCCATCGGCGGGCGCCGTCCAGTCTTCGACCCAGGAGTCGGCGTAACCGCGTTTGCCCAAACGAAGGTCGTCGTTGAGGGCCAGCTGTTTTCCCTGGTCAGTCAAGATCCGCAGGTGCGAATCCAGCTCACTTTGTTGCCTGCGAGCGAGCACTTCGAACGATAGTTTCTCGCCCTTCTTGGCGTCGAAGGCAAAGCAGTCGATGTCGGCCTCGGACTCGATTCGGCCGTTGATCGAGGCGGGCACGGTGACCAGCTGAGCGTGTTCGACGGCGTTGTTGTCTCCATCGCTTTCCAGAACCAGCGGCAAATCGGTTACGAATAGGGGGACCGGATTACTGGACGCCCCGGCCAGAGGCAGGGGCTGCCACAGGGTCGAGCGATCTGTTCCGGTGGGCAGGGTAATTTCTGCCTGGGCCTGCTGGGGAAGGTGATGGCCGACCAATTGCAAACGCGAGGCCTGACCCGGACGCACGGCGAGCGGAAAGACGTTGGTTACGAAGGGTTGGTCGCTGACATCGATGCTGTATTCCCAGTACGCGTTGCCCTGGTAGCGGACATCGCGAATTTCCAGGAGATAATCTCCTTCGAGGTCGAACTCGTGGCTGATGAATGGATCGCCGTAGAAGTAATTGTCGGAAGAGGCCACCGTGACGCCGGCGGCCGTGCGGATGGTGAGAATGGGGTCGGCGTGTTGCTGCAGGTCGTGAATTCGATCTTGCAGGCGCATGCAGCGCACGTTGAAGTTGAGCTTGGCGCCGGCAGGAGCATGGAACTTGAAGAAGTCCACGTCCTCGGCCTTCTCAATGGTGCCGCAAACCGTCGCCGGAACGGCAAACGGGTGGGCCTGACCGGCATCGTCGTTGGGGGCCGACTCGGCAACCACCGGATCACGGGTAATGACCAATTGCCCCAGCGTGCTCACGCCACGAGGGGTGGCGATGCGAAAGTCTCTGACTCCCGGCAAGGCATCGGGGGCAACCGTGAACTTGATTTTCATGGTCTGCAGGTTGGGGGTCTTGTCTTTGTCGCCTTCCTTGACTTCCGGATGCACGATTTCGCCGGTGACGCCGGTCCCCGAAACCAGAACCTGGTCGGCGCCGAACATGCTGTACCGCGAGTTGATCGTATGCTCCGAGGTTTGCCCTTGCTGTGCCGCCACCGGCTTGAGGCTCATGAGCATGGGATACGATGTTTGACCAACGGCGATGCCCGAGAGCCACGTGGCAATTACGAGCCCTAGCACAAGTTGAAGTCGAGCCATGGATTATTACCGCGCAAACAGGAATTGTTTGGAATTGAGCAACGCCCAAAGCAGATCTTCGTAGCACTCTTTTGGACTGGGACTTTCGGCCAGGAACTGTTCGCTCAGCAACAATTCTTTCTCGCTGGGCGGCCGGCACAGGGTCGCCAGATATAACTCGCTTACGACTTCGGTATGGGGCCGCTTTTCGGCCAGCAACCGGGCAATCCGGCCTTTCTTGTCGGCGATTTTTTCCGCCAGGGTATCGCCGTTCAAGGTATGCAACGCCTGGGCCAGGTTTTCGTCGGGAGCCCGCTCACATTCGCAGACACTGGCCCGCTTCGGTTTGGCGAACGTATTCAAGAAGTAGTTGGGGTACTGCGCGTCTGGCAAGCCGATCGCTCGCGTGCCCAGGGGCAGATTCTTGAACTTGGTTTGGACCTCGGTCACTTTGTCGATGGCGTCCAGCAAGGGTTCCGCCGAAATTCGCTTCACCCGATAGTGGCTATAGAATCGACGATCGGAAACATTTTGGGGCGTCGGCTGGGACTCGAGCTGGTAGAGCCGAGAGTGCATGATGGTTTGGATCAGGCGTTTGAGGTTGAACTGGTGTTCGACCAAATCTTGCGCCAGGGCATCCAGCAGTTCCACATTGCTGGGTGGGTTGGTGCTGCGCATGTCGTCGAGCGGTTCGACCAGCCCTCGGCCTAGCAGGTAACCCATGTATCGATTGGCCACGGCCTTGGCGAATAGCGGGTTCTCGGCCGAGGTCAGCCAGTGGGCCAAGGGAATGCGGCGGTCGAGCGGGTCATCGATTGGCTCGCCTTCCAGCGGAGTCGGTTTCATCAGCTCACCGGTGCGGGGATGCCGCACATCCCCCGTTTCGCGGACAATCACCACGCTCTCTCGCCCGAACAGGCCAAATTCCTCGCTGTTCTTCGAACCGACGCGCGAAAAGAACGAAGCCAGCCCGTAGTAGTCGGCCTGGCTGTACTTCTCGAACGGATGGTGATGGCACTTGGCGCACTCCAAGCGCACGCCGAGAAACACTTGGGCCGTGGCTTCGGTGAGGGCGGAGGAGTCGGTGTGAATGCGAAAGTAGTTGGCCGGCCCGTTGCTGTAGATCGACCCCTTGGCCGTGACTAGCTCGCGGACGAACGCGTCGTAGGGCATGTTCGTGCGGAACGATTCTCGAATCCAGTTGTGCAAAGCCCACATGCCTTGCTCGCCCAGCGAGTTGCTGTTGTTGCCAATCAGGTCGGACCATTTGAGCGTCCAGTAGGCGGCGTACTGGTCGTTGTAGATGTCTTGGGTGGGGTCGCCCGTCAGTCCGAGCAGCCGGTCGATCAGTCGCTGGCGTTTGTCGGGCTCGTTGGATTGAACGAATGCCTGGATTTCGTCGAGCGAGGGAAGCGTGCCGATGGCATCGAGGAATGCCCGCCGAACGAAGGTGTAATCGTCGCACAGTCCGGAAGGTTGCACGCCCAGCTGCTTGAACTTGGCCGCGGCCAAATCGTCGACAAAGTTGTTGCCTTGCCAGTCGGACAGATCAACCGAGGCGGCATAGGGCAGCAAGAACGTGGTGATTTCGGCCTGTCCTTCGTAGCGAACCATAACGGCTGCTTGCCCTTGGCTCACGCAGAAAACCTTGCCGTCGCCATTGACGGACAACACGCCGTCGTCCATGGAGTCGTACTTGGCCAGCGCGGTGACGTCTCGCTGCGTGTGGTCCGCGTAATGGGCGACGACCCGTAACTGTTGGCTCTGCCCCACTTCGGCGATTCGTTGCCGAGGGGTCACGGTGAGATGCGTGACCGGCGTTTCCGCGGCTGGCTGCCGGGCGCCCTCGGCCACCCACGCTCGCAATAGCTGGTACTCTCTCGATCCTTTGGAAAGCCGCAACCCTCCGCCGTGGGCCATGGCCCCCGCGGGCTTCCGCAGAAACAAGCTATGGTCGGGACTGGCCAGATTGAGCCGGCGCTGCCGTCCTTCGCGTGCGATCACTTCGTAGTCGGCTCGCGGATCGTAGCCGAACACCGAGAGCTTGAATCCACCCTTGCCATGTTGGGCCGCGTGGCAGGCCGCCGATGCGCAGCCAGCCTTGTTGAGAATGGGGCGAACGTCTCGAATGAAGTCGACGGGCGTCGAGTCGACATCTTGCACGTTTGCCTGCACCTGGCACGATTGTCCGCCGACAGTAACCGTGATCGTGGCCTGTCCATTGCCCACGGCCAACACGCGTCCTCCCTCCACGATGGTGGCCACCTGGGGGTGGGAAGATTGATACGTTGCCGAGCCCGTGAGGTCGACAGCCCGCTCGTCCGCGGCGCTCGAAGCCAAACTGGTCACAAGCAACTGGGCGCGGTCGAATTGGCCAGACAGGTTCAATTCGCTGGGCACGACCTGCAGCGATGACTCGGCTTGGACGGTGGATGAAGCCAAGACGATCAGCAGCACGAAACCCAATAGCACGAAAGCAACACGCAGTCGCATCGGAATTCTCCGGGGGAGGGATGCTGAACCGGACCTGGCTAAGGGGTGCGGTTGTGGGAACGCCGTAGAGCGTTTGTTGTCGAGGGAGTTTTGGAAGGTTAAGGAAACGCTTCCGGCAGGCGATTCTGATTATGCCTAGTCGTTCGTAGAGATGCAATTCTCTCCGGATTAAGACCCGGGAACAAGTTCAGATTGATAATTACTGATGGAATGTTATCATGGCTGGCAGTCCGGGGGACCGGAGCTTTACGCTGCGATTCCCAGGCCCCCCCCCTAACGACCATCCTGCCTACCGAGCACTCCCCTGGAGAGTCTTCCATGCTCAACGTGATGTCTTGCGCTGATCGTAACTGTGAAGGCCATTCGCGTCGCACCGTATTGCAACTGGGAGCCCTGGCCGGTTTAGGGCTTTCGCTGCCGATGGCCCTGCAGAAGCGGCTGCTTGGGAAAGCCCAGGGCGGTTCGCCCCGCGACGTGAATTGCATTTTGATCTGGACGCTCGGCGGGACCAGCCATCACGACACGTTCGACCCCAAGCCGCGAGCGCCGGTGAGTGTGCGCGGCGAGTTCAATGTGATCGACACCGCCACGCCGGGCGTGCAATTCACCGAGATCGTGCCGAACATGGCCCGCGAGCAAAAGCGATTTGCCTTGCTGCGAGGTTGGAATCCTCAAAACGGCAGCCACGGCATGGCCGACCAGTGGGTGATGTCGGGGCGCAAGTTCAATCAAGCGGTGCCCTACCCGTGCTACGGTTCGGTGGTCAGCTACTACAAAGGCTTCAACAACGCGATGCCGCCCTTCGTCCAACTGGGCAGCTCGGTGGATCGGCGATTTGGCGGCGGCTCGTCCGGCATTCTTGGCTTGGAGCATAATCCGTTCGAAATGCTCTCCGATCCCAATGCGGCCGAGTTTTCGGTGCGCGATATCACGCCCCCGCGGGGCATCACCATGGACCGGATCGAACGGCGTCGCGGCATGTTGCAACGCGTCGACGCGTTGCAACGATCGGTCGATCTGCAGCCTGCCGCCTACTCAGCTTTGGACGAACACTACAAAGCCGCGCTGGACATGATCACCTCGCCCCAAACGAAGCAGGCCTTCGCCATCGACGACGAAGACCCCAGCCTGCGAGACGCCTACGGCCGCAACCGTTTCGGACAGAGTTGCCTGTTGGCTCGCAGACTGATCGAATCGGGCGTTCGATTCGTTACGCTGACCGACGGTGGCTGGGACACGCACCAGAATAACTTCAAATCGCTCAAGGATTCGCGCGTTCCGCCTGTCGATCAAGCTTTGCCGCAGTTGCTGATCGACCTGGAACAACGAGGCCTGCTGGATTCGACATTGGTTTGCTGGCTGACCGACTTTGGGCGAACGCCCAAGATCAACTCCGCCAGTGGCCGCGATCACTGGGCCACGGCCGGTTTCGCCATTATGGCCGGCGCCGGAATTCCGGGTGGGCATGTGCTGGGGGCCACCGACGCAGAAGGCGGAGTGGTCGTGCAAGACGAATACAAATCGGACGACATTGCCACCACGGTGTACTCCAAGCTGGGCATCCCCGCGGACCTGATCGCCCACAGCCCCGACGGTCGGCCCGTAAGGTTGATCGAAGGCCAGCCCATTGTTGAGTGGTCATAGCTCGAAGACCTGAGCCGAGGATACGCGTCCGAATTGAAGAGAGAAACTGCTCGTCAAGATCGACGTCGAGCGTCCGCCAATGCGGGCTGGCGAGCTTTGCAGGAGGAAGTAGCCGGGGACTTGCTTGCAAATGCAGCTCTGGAACCTCCTGGCCCGACGAACGGTGGTAGCACTACCACATCTGGAATGGGGGGAGGTTGAGGCTCATTGGCAAGATGCCGAAATAACTCAATCAAAAACTGAGTTTACGGCAAATATCCCCGACCATAACTGTTAAGCGCATTTCCGCGCGGGTGCCCATGGGCCGCCAGCCCACCGCCTCGGCAGGCCTAACCGCTCAACCGTGGCAGACCGGCATCAGGAAAGCTCCCGCAAATGCCGCGGATTTGGGAGAGTGCTTGCCTAGCCTGATGAAAATGTTGTTTCGTTAGTGCTTCAACTATCCGGTGTGCTAGCTCGGTGATTTATGGAGATTTAGTAACTGACGAAAAATAACTTCGGATGTTTTCTAACACTAGTATTCATG
>CAYUMU010000121.1:0-14735 GCA_964445985.1 uncultured Pirellulales bacterium
AAGCTCACTTTTTCCAGTCCCCACCGTGCTAGCACTTGCATAATGTTGTAACGCGGCGGGTTATGAATCCGCGGCGAAGGCTCGCACCTAGAATCCGTTAGAGTCAGGGGTTTTGATAGACAAGCGAATATCTTCAAGCCGCGGCCGATTGCGTCCGATAATCCTGGCGATGCCATCCCGCGGCGCTTGGGCTTGCGGGAAGCGCGTCGTCACGTCTGCTTTGATTCTATCGCGAGAGTGCTGTCATGCCTCAAGACCAACCGGCCCGGCCGTCGCTTGCCGCCGCAAAATCTACGGCCATTGCCGTGCCCAGGCTTGGTCCGATGACTGGCCCGATGGAACAATTGCGGATGCTGGCCCAACAACAACCCGATTCGGTGCTACAGGTGCTGTCGCAGTGGTTGCGGGCAGCGGCGCCAGGCAGCGGTTTGAATCGCTAAGGTGCGCAATGGCTGCTCCCGTGGATAACTTGCGTCGCGCGGCCGTGGTGGTGATGAGCCTTCCGCGCGAGGAAGCCATCAAGCTGCTCTCGAAGCTCTCCCCCAAACAGGTTGAGCAAGTCTCCGTGGAAATTGCCCGGCTGGGCGCGGTTTCGGCCGACGAGCAGCATCAGGCCATCACGGCCTTCGCCAGCATCAACCCCACGAACATGGGCTTTGAATCGCACGGGTTGGATGTGGCTCGCGGTCTGATGGAACAGGCGCTCGGCGACCATGCCGCCACCACGATTGAGAACGTGCGGCAGCAAATCGAAGCGGTGCCGTTCGCCTTTCTCAATAAGATCGATAGCGAGAATCTGCTCACGTTCATCATCGACGAGCATCCGCAAACGATCGCCCTGATTCTATCGCATCTCAAGCCCGCCAAAGCGGCTGGGATTGTGGCGGCGCTCCCCCCCGAGCGGCAATTATCGGTAATTCGCCGCGTGGCGACCATGGGACAGACCAACCCTGAAATCATCGCCGAGGTGGAACGCGCGCTCGAAGCCCGCATGTCGAGCTTGATGAATCAACACTTCGAGCACGCCGGCGGCGTGGACGCCGTGGCGGGCATTCTCAATGTCACCGGCCGAGCCACCGAGCGCGCCTTGCTGGAAAGCCTGGCCCAAGAAGACCCCGAACTGGTGGATGAAATCCGCCGGCTGATGTTCGTGTTTGAAGACATTGCCAAGCTTTCCAACAAAGACGTGCAAGCGGTGCTCAAGAACGTGGAAACCTCGCAGTGGGCCATGGCCCTGAAGGGGACCCGCGACGAAATCAAACAGGTGGTGCTCGGCAATATGTCGAGCCGCGCCGCCGAACTGCTGCGCGAAGAAATGGACTACCTCGGCCCGGTTCGGCAGACCGATGTGGAAGGCGTGCAGCAGCAAATCGTGGACGTGATTCGCCGCCTGGAAGACGCCGGCGAAATCACCGTGCACGGGGCGGAAGAAACCGAAGCCCTGATCCAGTAGGCCCAGGCCTCGCCGAGGCCGGCCTTGAACCGGCAGATGAACGACCTCGCCCCAGGAGTCGCCCCCCAATGGCTCGCACTTTGTTCGCTCTGGCGGTCTTGTTGCTTCACGCCAATTTTCTTGCCGCGGCCGAGCCCGCGGGTCTCGAAGAAGTCGACGTCTTCACGGCCGGCGAACACGGCGTTCATACCTATCGCATTCCGGCGCTGGTGGTGAGCAAGGCTGGCACGGTGCTGGCCTTTTGCGAAGCCCGACAAGAAAAATCGAGCGACCACGGCAATATCGACCTGGTGGCGCGACGCAGCACCGACGGCGGACGAACCTTCGGCTCGCCCATCACCATTCACGACGAAGGCGGCCACACGATCGGCAATCCTTGCCCCGTGGTGGATCGCGCCACCGGCATCATCTGGCTCCCCTTCACCCGCGACAACGACGATGTCTTCGTCACGCATAGCAGCGACGACGGGCAAACCTGGGCGAAGCCGCGTCTGATTACCAAAGACGTGAAACTGAGCGACTGGACCTGGTACGCCACCGGCCCCGGCCACGGCGTGCAACTCGCGAGTGGGCGGATGATCTTTCCCAGCGATCACCGCGTGGGCAACGACAAGTTCTCGTACTCGCACATTGTTTACAGCGACGATTCCGGCAAGACCTGGAAGCTGGGCGGCAACAGCGAGCTCAAGACCAATGAATGCACGGCCGTGGAGCTGAGCGGCGGCCGACTCTGCTTGAACATGCGCAGCTACTTTGGCCAGAACCGCAGGGCCGTGGCCATCAGCCGCAATGGCGGTGAAACCTTTGCCCCCGTGCGACACGATGAGGCTTTGATCGAGCCTGTCTGCCAAGGCAGTATCCTTCGTTATGCCAAGCCGGGGGAAAAGGAAGCCGCTGGACCCATTTTGTTCTCGAACCCGGCCAGCAAGAGCCGCGATCACTTGACGGTTCGCCTCAGCGACGACGAGGCCGAAACCTGGCCGGTTGCCCGCGAACTATATGCAGGCCCGGCCGCCTATTCCGACCTGGCGGTCACCGCCGACGGCGCCATCCTCTGCCTGTACGAGCGCGGTGAAAGCCGACCGTATGAAAAGATTGTGCTGGCCCGCTTCCCGCTGGCCTGGCTCAAGCAATCCCAGCGCTAACCGGCCCACACTTGCGCCTTCCCGTACCGCCTTCTCCAGCCCAAAGTAGTAACGTCATGCGTCTGCTTGCCCTGGGGTGCCTGGTAGCGCCCCTCCTGCTTGCTTCTGGAAGAGAGGCGCCAGCCCAAGAACGGGTCACCCCGCCAGCCAGCAAAGGCGGGACCCCATTTGGCCAGCCTTGGGATGGCGTGCCGGCCGATTTTCAAAACCTCGGCATCCCCGACTGGCAGCCGCCCGCCAACCTGAAAACCTGGGAGCAGGACCGGCTCAGGGTTCGGGCCGTGCTGCTCGACTGCCTGGGCGAAATGCCCGCCCGCCCCGACCCGGCGAAAGTGAAGGTGCTGAGCCGCGACGACCACGGCTCGTTCATCCTGGAGCGATTCGAGTTCCACAACGGCGTGGATATGGTCGTGCCGGGCATCTTGGCGATTCCCAAGAACCGGCAAAAACCAGCGCCGGTGATCATTGGCATGCACGGTCATAGCGGCTCCAAGACCGACTACATTCCCAACCCCGCCAGCGAAGGCTCGCTCGGTTGGATGCTCATCCAGCAAGGTTTTGCCGTTGCCGCGATCGATGGTTACTTCAATGGCGAGCGGGTGGGCAAAGGGCCGCGTGGCGAACACGAGCGCGGCGCCGCGGGCCAAGAACTCACTCTCTTCAAGTTGCATCTCTGGCAGGGCCGCACCCTGTGGGGAATGATGCTTCGCGACGAGCAATGCCTGATCGATTACCTGCAAACGCGACCCGAGATCGACCCCGGGCAAATTGGCGCCACCGGCGGCAGCATGGGCTGCACCCGCGCCTGGTGGACGGCCGCGATCGACGACCGCGTGAAAGCCGTGGTCGGCGTGGCCTGCTTCACCCGTTACACCGAGTTGATGGCGCACAATAGTTCGCACGGCATCTATTACTTTGTGCCCGGCCTGCTCAAGCATTTTGATAGCGAAGCCATTTACGCCCTGGTGGCCCCGCGGCCCATGTTGCAACTCTCGGGCGACCAGGACCGCAACGCCCCTCCCGACGGCATCGAAGTTTTGGAGCGCAAAATCGGGGCGGTGTACGCGCTGTATGGCAAGCCGGAGAACTTTCATAGCGTGCTGTACCGCAACACTGGCCACGAATACCTGCCCGACATGCGCCGCCGCATGGTGGATTGGTTCAAGCAGCATTTGCCAGCTGCCGAGGCAATCCGCCCCTAGCCGAGCCGAGCCCGCCGGGAAAATTGACCGAAAATCTGCCCCACACCTCTGGAAAAGTAGCCGGCCTTCGTTATAAGATGGCCGATCTGTCACACGACAGCCACAGGTGGCGTTCGCGCGTTGACCGGCTCCCATTGCCGGGAGGAACGGTCCACGGATGCCACCGCTATCGAACAACTTCCTCAAGGGTTCAGCATGTCACGCTATACCGGTCCTCGGGCGAAAGTGAATCGTCGCCTGGGCGGAATGATCTTCGAAAACACCGGCGCCTCACGGGCTTACGACCGTCGGCCCGATGTTCCCGGCTCCGGTGGCCGCCCCCGCCGCGGTGGCAAGCAGTCCACCTATGGCATGGCGTTGACCGAGAAGCAAAAGATCAAATACTACTACGGCCTGGGCGAACGCCAGCTCCGTCGGTATTTCGACATGGCCCGCCGCATGAAAGGCAACACCGGAGGGCACTTGCTGGTGCTCTGCGAGCGTCGCATGGATAATGTGGTGCGTCGCTCCGGTTTGGCCGTCACCCGTTCGCAGGCTCGGCAGGGCATTGTTCACGGCCATTTCCTGCTGAATGGCCGCAAATGCGATATCCCCTCGGTGCTGCTCCGCCCCGGCGATGTGGTCTCCGTCAAGAAGCGGCCCAACGTCGAAGAGCTGTACAAAGGCATCATGGAGTCGCAGTCGCCCAATCCCCCGGATTGGATCACCTTCGACCAAACCAACATGAGCTTCACCGTCAGCTCGCTGCCCGATCCCAAGGCCGATGTCAGCCTGCCCGTCGAAATCGGGCCGGTTATCGAATTCATGTCCCGCTAAACATCCTCGGGAAGTGAAATTAGGGCCTATCCAAATACTTCCTCGCCCCTCGCGGTAGAGGTTGGGGTGGCCTGATAAAAAGTTTCTCACGACCTTTCTTTCTCCCTTCTCCCCCCGGAAATACCGGGGAGAGGGGAGAAAAAGCTTCCTTTTTTGGGGTATCTTTGCAATCCAATGCGGCGTATGGGCCATGTGCTTTGGATTTGCCGACAGGGGCGCCTCTTACCCGGCCTGCTTGTAAACCCGGTTCAAGCGATGGTGGCGCGGCCCTGCGCGCTTGCTCGACAGCGCTTCCGCCAGGCCCTCCACGCTCCGGATGCGAATGTCCTGCTGAGGGTATGCAATTTCAAGACCCTCCTCGCGAAAGGCCTTTTCAATGGCCACGTGGATCTCGTGCAATATAACCGAGAACTTGTCGCGGCTGCCCATGAACGCGCGCAGCTCGAACCTCTTGGTGCTTTCGCCAAAGCCCACCATCAGCGCCGTGGGCGCCGGCTCGCGCAGAATCAGCGGATGCGATTGCGCCACCCGCAGCAAGGTTTCCCGAGCTTTCGTGGAGTCTGAATCATGCGCAATCCCCACCGAAACCACGAACCGCGAGACGGTGTCCGAAAGCGTCCAGTTCACCACGTCTTGGGTAATGAACGTCTTGTTCGGCACGATCAACTCCCGCCGGTCGGGGTCGGTAATGGTCGTCGCCCGAATCCGCATTCGCGTGACGGTGCCCGTGGTTCCGTTGACCGTGACCAGGTCGCCCACCCGTACGGGGCGTTCAAACAAAATGATCAAGCCCGACACAAAGTTGGCGAAGATTTCCTGC
The DNA here is from genome assembly GCA_964445985.1 of uncultured Pirellulales bacterium. Classification (GTDB taxonomy): domain Bacteria; phylum Planctomycetota; class Planctomycetia; order Pirellulales; family S012-138; genus CAYUMU01. Next base: position 5,437 of record CAYUMU010000121.1, read on the forward strand.
ATGCCAAAGCCCAAGCCCACCGTCATGGCCGCGGCCAGCCATTGCAGGCTGCTCCAGGTAATGCCAATCAGGCCGCACCCAATCATCAGTCCCACCAGCGTGATCAAGTATCGGCCGATCAGGGCAATCGCGTGCTGGCCGCCGTGATCGATGGGTAGCCGCCGCAGCAGCGTGGCCACCAGCAGCGTGGGAATGGTGCGGGCCGCGAACATCGAGGACGACAGCACCAGCCCACAGAACAGCAGGTTGGCCAAGGTAATCGGCTTTGCCTTGGTGACCTCGCGGGTAATACTGCCGCCATCGACGTCGGGCATGGTCTCGTAAGCCGTCACCGTGGTGTGCCACAACTCGACCCGATCCAGCACGTTCAAGGCCGGCACCACGTCGGACCAAATGTAACCGCAGCCAATCAGCAGCCCCACCCACATGGCCCCTCGCAACAAGCCGGAAAGGTGCTTGCCGGCGTCTTGGGCGGCCGTGGCCACCTCGCGGGCGTCGGGGTCTTTCAGATTGGTTGTGTGGCGGAACGACGCCAGCTTGCGACGAATCATGTCCACGCCGCGCGACAGCAACGCGTGCAACAGCACGGCAACCAGCACCACGCCGAGCGTGTTCCAACTGCGGTGCAATAGCTGCTTGGCGGTGAACGAGTACCCGCAGGCACTCAGGCCGGCCAGCACCAGCGGCGTGCCCACCCCCAGGGCGTAAGCCCCGTATCGCAGCGGCGAAAGCCAGCGGGTGGCGCGGTTTTCCAAAATTTTGTGAACCACGCCCCCCGTGGGCTTGAGCACAAAGTGCAGCAACCCGGCAATGAGGAACAAAGCCGTGAGAAAGATCAATCGGGCCAGCGACACCCGGCACACGCCGTCTTGCATGGCTTCGGCCACGGTCACCAGGAAGGTGGCCGGCAGGGCGCAGGTCATTAAGCCCACCATGCTGTGATGAACCCGGCGGAGGTTCTCGGCGTTCCAACCAAAATGCTGCTCGCCCAGCCCATTGCGGCGGCAAGTCTGGCGAATGGTTTCGAGTGTCCAGAACAGCAGCGACGTGGATTGAAAGCCGCAACTCAAAGCGTAGGAAAGGTCGGAGCTATCGCCAGCCCTGGCAAGCAGCCAGCCAATGAACCACAGCACCGAGGGCCACACGGCCACGATCATCAGCGTGAGGATCACGGCCTCGAAGGTGGGCAGCAGGCTGCTGGCAATGGCCTGGTGTCGCTCGCCGATGGCTTCCAAACGGTTGCGCAATCGCTGCCGACTAATAAACAGCAGGGCAAATACTCCCACGGCCAACAGGCAGATCAGCGGCTGACGAATCAGGCCTCGCCCCAGGCTTACCGCCACGGCCTTCCAGCGCGCGCCGTTGAACAGCACGCCCAGCCCATGTATCGACTCGCTCACGTCGGAAATTTCAAGCGGCCGCTCGCTGCGAATCCACAGCACGCGCTCATCGATGTATTGCTCGTACTCTTGCCGGCACTTCAGCAAATGCTGCCCCGCCAGCTCCAGGTCGCTCAGATCGTCGTGGTAGCTCTTGTAATCGTTAAGCAAGTCGTCGAGATACTTCTGCCGGTTTTGCAGCAGCTCGCGCACCATGCCTTGGGCTTGCGCCGCGGCGATCGAGTTCATGGCGCCATGCAGGTCGCGAATCACCTCTTCTTCTTGGGCATCCAAATCGCCCAGGTTTTCACGTTCTTCTTCCAGTTCCACCAGGGCCATTTGCACCCGTTGCATTTCGGCGGCGCAGAACACAATCCGCTCCTCGTAAACTCGCGGCGCCGGCAGATGGTCGCGACGATTGCGGAGCAACAGCCCTGCCGCCGACGACATCCGGCTGGCTTCCACCTTGCGCTTCACGCGGTCAAAGTCTTCCTGCAAGGCCTTGGCCGACGATTCCGATTCTTTCAGGGCCGCGGCCGCCGACTCCATCAGCGACGTGAGCCGCGAGCGCTGCTCCGTGAGCGACGCATTCCGTTCGGCCACGCTGCGAAGCGCCGGGTGGGCGCTCTCCAGCTTCCGCCGCGCCTCGGCCGCCTGACGCTCCGTCTCCAGCTTTCGCTGGTCACTGATCGCCACCTTCCAGCGATCGACCGACTTTTCCAGCACGTTCACCTGCCGCTTGGCCAGGTCGCGTTGCAGCGGAAACAACTCGTTGTAGGCGTCATCGCGGCGACCTTCGGCATCGAAGGCCGCCAGTTGGGCTTCCATTTCGGCCCGGCGGGCTTGCAGGCTCAACTTCCGACAAGCGGCCGCCAGAGGGCTTTCGTCCGCAATCGCCGCTTTGCTGTCCTTTTCCACCTCGGCGAGCTGCTTCTGCACCGCGTCTTTCGACTTGGCAATTTCGGCCTTGCGATCCGACCGCACCTTGGCGTCGGCCCGCTCCGCCGTTTGCTTTTGCTGCTCCTTGGCCTCCGTCAGCTTCTGCTCCCACTCGGCAAGCTGCTGCTCCAACCGCGCCACCGCAATCTCCGGCGTGAGCAGCAACACGTTCTCCGCGGCCGGCTGCGACAACTGCTCCTTGGTGGCGGCCACGTTGGCCGGCGCGCCTTCGATGTCGGCCAGATGCTGGGCCGACTTCTTGGCCGCCTTGTCGGCCGATTGCAACCGCTCCAGGGCCACATGCAGCTGATCGGTGAGCTTGGTCTTGACCGCTTCGTCTAAGCCCTCGGCCGTTTTCACCTGCTCGAGTTGCTTTTGAATGTCGTCGGAGATCTGCTTCCATTTCGCATTGGCTACCGGCGCCGCGGTGGCAGCTTCCGTGCTGGCCGCGGAGCCAGCCGGCGTTGTCGCGCCCGCGGCTGGCGCAGTGCCCGTGACAGCCTGCATCAAACCCGAAGGGGTAACGGCGCCGCCAACAGCCGGGGCATGGCCTTCGCCCGTCAATGCGGGATTGATCATCATGCCGCGGTTTGCCGACGAGTTGGCGCCAGACCCCGCCGCGGCATGGCCATTCACCACGACCGGCATGGCGCCGCTCATCGCGGAAACGCCCGAGGGCGAACCGCCATCGGCAGGCCCCGGCCAAGGCACGCTTTCGCCCTCCTCCGCCGCAACAGCACGAGGCGTGGCAGGCTGTGGTTGGCCGTACCGAGGTTGCGTGAACGCCGGAGTTTGGCTCACGGGCGGATTGCGATAATCCATCCCCGGCGCGCCAAGCGCAGGCCCAATCGGCGCAGGCCCACTTGGCGCAGGCCCACTTGCGGCTGGCCCGCTGGGCACGAGTGCCGATCGCGCGTCGACCGTGCGGTAGTCTCTGGCCCCCGGAGGGAAACTCGGTGAATTACTCGGCGCCGCTCCGCCGGGCGGCGCGTTGTATGGCTGTCCATAAGCCGGCTGCCCATACGCCGGCTGCCCGTTGGCCTGTTGCGAACTGGCCGGCGGCGCATAACCGCCTGGCTGGGGATAGCCCGAGGTTGGGTTGCTCGGCGGCGCATAGCCAGGCTGAGCGGCCGCTGGCTGGGCCGATCCATAGCGTGGTTCGGTGGGATAGCGATAGCCGGGATCGGCCGGTGACCGCGGGGGCGAGCCCGACGTGCCATAAGGAGCGCCATACTGCGCCCGGCTCTCGGCGCCCATGCCCGCCGAAACCACCGCCACCACCACCAGAATTCGAAGCATCGTTGCCTCTGCGAGCGAATGAAACCGAACCATCCAGCAGGGCCGCCTTCGCAGGGGAATTTTGGCTTGGCGTTCCCTCGACAGTGGGCGCGGTGCTATCACCCTGGCCGGGGTGGAAAACCCCCTCGAGCCAGCGCAATCCTTGCTCCGGCCCTGCGCGAACCCTGCCGCTGGGTTATCGGCTGTCGCGACCGTGAGCTTTAAGACGGAAATACCGAAAATTTAGCTTGCGACAAATGCGCGGCCTGGGATACCTGGCTGGATCCGCCGCGGGCGCTGGCAAGCCGACTGCAAATGTGTCCACCGAGAAGGGCTGTTTCCCTTTTGCTCCCATAGCGTCCCGCTTTGCCCGCGCCCTTTGTGCCCAGCGGCGGGTCGGGTAAACTGACTCGCGACCCGTTACGATCCAGCTCTTGGTACGGCCTCTCCCCCCGGCGCTCCGTTCATTCACTTTCGTGCAAAGGAGTTTTGGCGATGGACTTGTTCGCCCACATCACCGTTGAAGAGTATCCGCTGCTGAGCTTCCTGTTTGGCGTCGGCGCGGCTTTTGGGGCCATGCTGGCCTGGAAACTTGGTTCTTGGTGGCTGCACCGCGACCGCTAGGTTTCGGCTCGAGTGGCAATGATTCTGCCGCGTGGAGTCATTGCTTTCCGCTCGCTTGTAATCCGCCGATCGCCCCCCACAGCGTTCGCAAATTGTCTCTCCCAGGTCTCCGCATTGGGCGCGGAGGTCCGATCACTCGCGTCAGAAATCTATTGGGAAACCCTTGCCAGTGGCCGACGAACAGCAACGTGTCCGCATTATTGGAATCGGCAACGGTGGGCTCGAAGGCATCACCGCCTTTGCCCGCCAATCCATTGAAGAGGCCGATCTGCTGATTGGCGCCGATAACACCCTGGCCCGCATCCCCGAGGGCAAGCAACAGCGGCTCGTGGTCGGCAACGACCTGCAAGTGGCCCTGGTCGCCGTTGCCGAGCGCGGCAACCAGAAAACCGTGGTGCTGGCCTCCGGCGATCCCCTGTTCTACGGCGTGGCCCGCTTCCTCTGCGATCGCTTGGGCAAAGACGCCTTTGATGTCGTTCCGCACGTGAGCAGCATGCAGTTGGCCTTCGCCCGCGTGAAAGAAAGCTGGGAAGAAGCCTACCTGACCAACCTGGCGACGCAGCCTTTGGAAAGCGTGCTGGAACGGATCCGCGTGGTCGATAAGGTGGGCCTGTTCACCAGCGACGAAGCCACGCCGGCCCTGGTTGCGCGGCAATTGCTGGCGCGCGGCATCGATTACTTCTTTGCTTACGTGTGCGAGAACTTGGGCTCGCCCGACGAACGCGTCACCCAAGGCGAACTGGCCGAAATCGCGGAGATGAGCTTCTCCCCGCTCAACGTGATGATCCTGGTGCGCAAGCCCGACATGCCCGACCGCCCCAGCGAGCGGATCGGCAAACGGCTGTTCGGCAACCCCGACGAAGCCTTTTTGCAATCGAAGCCCAAGCAGGGCCTGCTCACGCCCAGCGAGGTTCGCTCGCTGGCTCTGGCCGAAATGGACCTGGGTCCGGCCAGCGTGGTGTGGGACGTGGGCGCCGGCAGCGGCTCGGTGAGTGTGGAAGCCGCCCAAATTGCCAGCACCGGCCGGGTATTCGCCATCGAAATGGACGCCGACGATCACCGCATTATGGTGGCCAACGCCCAGCGGTTCGGCACCCAAAACCTCACCCCGGTGCTCGGCCGCGCTCCCGAGGCCTGGAGCAAACTACCCGACCCCGACGCCGTGTTTATCGGCGGCGCCGGCCGCGACGTGGCGCCGCTGGTCGAAGCCGTCTTCGCGCGTCTGCGGCCCGGCGGTCGCATCGTGGTGAACGTCACCAGCGTGGAAAACGTGGCCCTGGTGCACGCCGCCCTCCATCGCCATGTGCCCGACGTCAAAGTCTGGATGCTGAACGTGGCCCGCGGCACGTATCAACTGGAGCGGATCCGCTTCGATGCCCTCAACCCCACGTTCGTGCTGGCCGCGGTGAAAACCCGGTAACCCCGCCCCTGGGCTTGGCGCCACGTTGCGTTCGGCGCGCACGAAAAAGCCTCGGGCGTTCGCGACTGCCGTGTGGCAAACTCCGAGGCGTTTCGTTGTGCGATCATCGCTTGGCAGTCAGGCCAAGCGGCTGTTCCGAGCAGAGGCTCGCGTTAGCGTCGGCCGCCGTATCCGCCGCCACCGCCACCACCGTATCGACCACCGCCACCGCCGCCGCCACCACCGCCACCCTCGCCGCCGCCGCCGGCGCGCCCTTCGCGGGGCTTGGCCTCGTTCACGACCAGCGGGCGACCGTCCAGCACCTTTTCGTTCAGGTTTTTGATCGCCTCGTTGGCCGCGTTGGCGTCGGTCATTTCCACAAAACCAAAGCCCTTGCTGCTGCCAGTGCCGCGGTCTTGAATCACCTGGGCGCTGCGAACCTCGCCAAACTCGGCGAACATTTCTTCGAGATCGTTATTGGTAACTTTGTAGTTCAAGTTACCCACATACAACTTCTTGCCCATCGCTCAACTCCTGATCAAAGGGCTGTTCGACCCAAAGAATGCTTTCCGGGCCGGAGAGAAAGAGACCAGGATGGTGGTCCACCAAGCAGGAGAGGCGAGAAAAGGCCGCGGGCCAAACCCCCAGAACGGGGTCGATGCGCACAGAGTTTCGACAAACCAACCGCCACTAGCCTAACAGCGGTAAATCTAACTAGCAAGCGAACATCCGTGCACAACCGGTAAGCGTCCCGGCATTCCGCTGCAAACTCGCATTGCAGATGCCGATAATGGACGTACAATAAATGCAGGTGCGATTTTTGCACCTCGACCTGCCCATCTTGCCGAAAGGCGTCTTTCATGTCTGTTGTGACGGTTACGCGGGAGCAATTCCTGGCCGATCGCCAAGGTCGCACCTTTGCCGATGTACTCAACGACGCCGAGCAACCGTTCGACGCCGTCCTGGAGTTCTTCAACCATGAGTCGCGTCAACGCCGCATGGAAGAATCCGAAATTCACCACGATCGCCCTCCCTTGGCGGGGGTCGTGCGCGAATTGGAAGCCCAGCCGCGGGTCGATGCTTTCCTGAAAACCATCCATCCCCAGCGCAGCAAGCGGTTGCGGCAAGCCATTGGGGTGTTGGTGCGGATCATCATGGAGCGCCGCGGCTGGCAAAAAACAGGCCGCAAGGGCTCACTGGGAGTTCGCGCCGCTTCGCAAGACGGGGTCGCCAACCACAACTCGGGCGGTCTCGCCCTGTGGTTCATTCGCGCCGAGCGTTACGATCAAAAAGAAGGCATGCCCTTCTCCTCGGTGCGCAATCGCCGCAACGCCATCGAAGAACAGAGTTTGCAATCCAGCAGCGACCGCTAACCCATAATTTCTGTTACCGCCGCCGGGAGTTTCTTCCACCGTATAAGTGTGTTCCATGTCGCAGTTCAGTGTTTGGATACGCCCCCTCGGCCAAACCTTTTGTCGTATCCGCGTCGATAGCGTCGGCCAGGCTCAATGGTTGCTCGACCGACTTAGCCGCAGCTTTGTCTTCAAGAATTGCGAGCCGCTTCGCGAAGATCGTCTCACCCCAGGGTGCACTTTCCAGGTGTCTTACGACTCGCGCAACAATCGCAATTCTTTTGAACGGCTGCTCCGAACCATCCCCGAAGTGCGCTTGATGGCCGAGCCGGCCTAGCCACCAAACCACGGCGCGGCTCCGGCCGCACCCAATCGATATTCGCCACCGCAGGCGAGATGCGCAGCCACGGAGGGGGGGAACGCCCACCTCGTTGCTCGCACCGCACCGTATTCGTTTGAAAAGAAGGGAACCGCTTGGATGGGGTTCCCTGCATGTTCGATCCCTTGCAGGAGCAACTATGGCTAAACAAAAAATCACGTTCGCCAAACAGCAAACCGAAGCCAAAAAACGCCGCAAGGCGGAAGATAAGCGCAATCGCCGCCAGGCTCGCAAAGACGACAACCAGCCCGACGACGCTTCCAAATACCTGGATCAGGACGACTCGATCGATCGCCCCGATGCAGAAAATCCCGAAGCCGTTCGCTAGGTCGCGGCAGCTCGAACAGGGTGGGGACGAGCCGGCTTCCCATCCGTTCCCAGCAATCCGCCCCATGACCCTGTGACCCCGTTACGCAGGGAGGCTGGTTGAAGGACAGGATCGCTCGCCGCGGGTCCGCCACGCCCAGCGAGCTTTGTCACGTTGCCAACATCCAGGCGGTTGATCCAAGCCCCTCCCCCCTCCCTCGAAAGGCCGGAACCATGAAGCTCGTACCCGACGCTAAAATCATTGAGCACGTCAATCGTCGCCTTTCCAGCAGCGGCATCCGGGCTCCCAGCCGCGTCACCGTCCGCAGCAGCGGCGGCAACGTCACGTTGGCCGGCACCCTGCAATACGCCAACCAACGGCAGGCCGCGGTCAGGGCCTGCCTGGGCGTGGAAGGCGTACGCCGCGTTATCGACGAGCTCGTGGTCAAGGTCGTGCCCAAGTACACCTGAACACGGCCCGCTGGGCCTCAGTCGGCAGGCTTGAATTTCAAGTTGCCCGCCATGGCCTGAGCGGCGGTGAGATATCCATTTTGGGTACCTTCCAAAGCCCGCAATTCCACGGTGTACCGCCGGCCGTCGACCACCGTTACCAGCAGATAACGATGCAGCCGATGCTTGCTGGTCTTGGCCCCGTGGCCATATTCCACGCCAAAAAAGCTGCCAATTTTGACCGGCGTGACCGGTTCGCTCAGCCGCGTTTCGGCCAGCGTGCTATCGGCCGCCAACTCCGCGGCAAGCGCTTCCGCAAAGGCTTGCACGTTTTCTTTATTGATCGTGCCGCGCGCCGAATCGTCCTTGGCGGTCAGCATCAGAATCGGATAATCAGAATCCGTCCGGCGACGGCATTGCAAAATGGTGTCCGGCGAGCGAGCCAGAACCCAGTCCACCGGCACGGCGCCCGTTAACCGGCCGCCATCCAGGTCGGGTATGTCGTTGGTCTCCGGCAAGCTCGAAGTCAGCACCATTTGCAGCGGCGGCAATTCTTTGGGCTTGGCCTCCGCTGGCTGAGCCGGATTGGACGGATTGGACGGTGTGGACGGCGTGGACGGACTCGCGGCCGGATTTACCGATGACGGTGGCTCTTCACCACAACCGCTGATGACCAACACCGCCCAGACCATGGTTAAACGAAAGCAGGCGCGCACGTTCGTATTCTCCCGCGTGGAACTTCCACCACCGGGCCAAGGCCCGAATAAAGCTCGCAACATTTCGCAAATTCTAGCGATGACGGACGAGAAAACCAAAATCTACCCGTGAGATAACTCGCTCCGTCTTCGCATTCGGCGACGTAGGTAGGCCGGCTCTCGCTGAAAATGGCAATGCTCGGCGGCGAAGAGGGCCTGGCGTGGGGAAGGTTTCGCCGCGCCGTCTTTGGGCCAAAGAACAAGCGATGCGCTGCTGTTTCCGGTTTGAGAGACGCCTCGGCGAGGCTGGCCCTACCGGGTTTGCCGAACCCGCGCTGCTAGCTGGTTCACCACCTCGTCGATACTCAGGTCATCGGTCGATACAATCACCGCGTCGGCGGCCGGCTTGAGGGGGCCAACTTCGCGGGTGCGGTCACGCTCGTCGCGGGCTGTTTGCTGTTCGAGCACCTCTTCCAGCGTGATGCGGCTGCCACGCTG
>CAYUMU010000122.1:0-14381 GCA_964445985.1 uncultured Pirellulales bacterium
CCGGCCACCCCGCAAAACGCCCGCTCAAAGCCATTTCCCGACGCTCACTAGCTATACGGCGCGTTGCGGGCCGACTTGTAACCGCCAGTAAAATACTGCCAGCGGGCATAGGGAAACCAGGTGCCATGGCAGTCCGTTTCATACTTATAGTTGGTCATGAAGTAGCCGCCATCGAGCGACCGCTGCTGAATATCGGTTTGGTCCTCATTGAGGGCCGGACCGGTGCCAATGGTCCATTCGGCTTGAAAGCCCAGCGGTTGCGGGTAGTAGATCAAACTCCAGCCCAACCGATTATCGACAATGCCGTCGGGGTTGCCCGAGGTGCTGCTGCCGGCGGGCGTGATCAGCGGCCCCACGCCCAGAGGGCGAATCGGAGCGCCCAGCACCACGTACCGGCCGACATAACCTTGAATGCCGACTTCAACGATCTGCCCGTTGTTGAAGGTTAGGGGCCAGGTCAGGCGGCTGATCAGGTGCAATTCGTCGTTTTGCTCACGGAGCGAACCGCCCTGGCCGTTGTAGGCGCCAAAGCCAAACACGCCGTAGTTGCCTGAGCCTTTCAGATTTTCATCCATCAGAAATTTGAATGTTTCTTGCGCCCACGTCGGCGTCCAGTAGAAGAACACGCCCAGGTCGCGTTCATTCCGCGTGGCGCTGTTGAACGCGTCGTTGCGATCGAGCGGCATGCGGTTCTGGCTCGATTGCAAGTTTTCCCAGCCGTAGGGAATTTTGGATTGGCCTACCCGCAGGCGAAATTCCTTCTCGGTATCGAGATAGATATCGCCATAACAGTCGCGAATTTGGGTAAAGTAAATGGCATCGGTGCTGCCGTTGGGCGTGCTGGCAAAGTCGGGCTGAATGTAAACGTACAAATGGTCCGAAACATCGCCGAAAAGAATCACGCGCGCCCGGCGAATGAGGAACTCTTCGTTGGCACCAATCGACGAGTCGCCGGCATATTGCGGCGGCGCGGAGCCGGGCTCCAAGTGGGTCACATAGTTGTAGCGAAACTGGGCATAGCCGCGAATACTCAGGTTCTCATACCACTTCTTGTCTTTGGGTTTTTCGGCTTCCTTAATTTTCGCGGCCGACTCGTCCTTGTCATCGCTTGAGTCGCCATCGCTGGGCATCGGCAGTTTTTCCATTTCCAGCTCGCGCAACCGGCTTTCGGTTTCCTCCAGGCGCCGGTAGATGGCGTCCAACTCAACGGTGGGATGCGCTGTTGGCGGCGATGCTTGATAGCTCAGCGGATAGCGAGGATCTGGCTGAGCGCGAACGAAAGTAGAGCCCAGGATCACCCAACACACCAGCCCCAGCAAGGCTGGCAAGGATAATATGGAAACCGATTTCATATGACCGCGCCAAAGGACGATGTTTTGCTCATGAATGTGCCTTAAAACATCGGCGACGCGCTTTACCTTGAGTATTAAGAATGGGAGAATTATTGACTTCCGCGCTCCCAACGCCCTCCGCCGCGAGCTAATAGCCTATCCAAATACTCCCTCGCCCCTGGCGGGAGAGGGCTGGCGTGAGGGGGAAACAGGGTTCTCGGATCGGCTCTAATAGCTCACGAATCCAGGCTCCCGGCGGTCGCCTTCCCCGGCCATTCCTCAATAGCGCGCGCGTAACGATATTCGAAGCAGCGTCCCTGGCAGCAGGCATTGCTCCAGGGCAAAAATAGGGCAGTCGCGCGCCAAGCTCTGGAGGAGTAGCGGAGGATATGTGAAACGCGGCGTTCAAAAAGCTGGCGTTGCCTGTGCCAGCAAGGCTAGAAATCGAGCTGGGCTCGCACGCCGACCACCGAGGCTTCGCTGCGGCCAAGGCCGGGCGAGTTAAGCATTGCGCGAATGTAGTTGAACTGGAACTTGGTGTACCGGTTCAAGTACCAGTTCACGCCCAGCGTAACATCGTTCAGCTCGCCGCCGAGCACGTTGGCGTCGGTCAGGTCCAGGTACGACCAACGCGCCGCCACCTCCCACGCGCCCCAGCCGTTGGCGCCAAAGTTCTGATCAGGGATCACGCGGCCAAAGGCGCCCGCCTGGCGATTGTAGTTGCGATGCTCGCCCGTCAACACGTACGAGGCCTGCGCATACATGCCGGGGAAGGTGACCGAGGGATCCCCGATCTGGTCCACCATGCCATAGTAAAGCTCGGATTGAAAAATCAGCGGCCCCCAGCTTTGGGCCAATTCCACCCCCACCACCTGATAGGTTTGGGTAGGCACAATCCCGGTATCCACGAAAAACGGCACCGAGAAAAACGTCGTGCTGTAATCGAGCTGGTTGAACCCCACCTCGGGCGCCGAACGAATCCGCGTGGTATCGGTGGACGGATTGTTGATGGTATAGTCAAAGCCAACATGGGTGTTCTGATTTTCGTCGGGGTCGCTGAACAACAGCGCGGTGCCGCGAGTTGCAAAGCCGTAGCCCGAGTCGCCGGTCACGTCGCCGAACACGTCGGTCGGAAACCGATATGCCGAGGCGGCCCAAGTGGCGCGCTCTTCGAGCGCCGTGTCGTAGGCCCCGATCCCAATCTGACGAAAGGGAACCATCGCGAACGGCAACGCACGTTCAAGAAAGGTAAGGTCACGCACGCCGGCGAGCGCGTCCATTCCAAACGGTTGCCGCCACTGCCCCACCCGCACATGGCCAATCGGCAGATCGGCAATGTCCAGAAACACGTCCATAAAACTCGGACGGCCGGGAAACGCAAAGTCCATCTCGATCATGTAAGACACGTTCTCGGCCACATTCCCCTTAAAGGCCATCCGCGCCCGGCGAAAGTCAGTCGTGTCTTGCGCGTCGCCCACCGCGGCTCGATTGTTCGCGTCCTGGGCAAAATAAAGCGCGTCGGCCTGAAAGAAGCCTGTCCCAATGATCGTGGGATACTTGCTCTTGGCTGCCGCCCCGCACGCGGCAGGGGCGCCGCTTTCGCACGGGGGCGTATCGCACGCCTCGTGCTCATGGATCTGGTGCAGGTAATCGGTCAACACAATCCCGTCGGGGGCGCCCAACTTGGTGGGGGCCTTTTTCGCCGCCACTGGGGTAGCGGGCGTTGGCGCGCTCACCGGTGTGGCCGGTCCAGCTTCGATTGCCGTCAAGTCTTTCGGCGCTGCTAACGGCGAGGCCGCCGCTGGCGGTAGCGGCTTAACGTGCGGGTCGGCAACCATCGGCGTGGGCCAGGGAGACGATGCGTTCCCCAGGCCATCGTCAGCCGCCACGGCCCTGCTCGCCGCAATACAAAGCAGCGTCGCAGGCACAATGCGCTTCCAGGCTTGCATGCCCATGTTTGGTCTACTCGGGGGGGAAATAGGCTTCCATTCCTATGCCGATAACATCGTCAAACGCCGAAAAACCAAATTAGACAACATCGGTGTCGAAACCGTAATGAACCAGTTTTGCTGGGCCGTTTGCGAAAGACCTGCCCATCAAGCAAAACGCGGCGTTGGAGACAAGCTTCCCAAACGCCGCAAATGCCCGTCATTCCCGCGAAGCCTGCCCTCGTGAAGACGGGGGGCGGGAATCCAGTCGCGGCAGCGAAACGATCATCTCGGCGGCACAACGGTCAACTCATCCGTATTTTATCCCGCAGGGGTTTCCAGCCCGTAGCCGGCGGTTGAGCGCAAGCGACACCGCCGGAATTTCAATAAATCCCCATCGACCTCGGCTGGGGGCGCAGCCGCGTGGGGCGGCTCGTTCCGTCCGGCTGTCATCCTGTCAGGATGAACCCAGAAATTTACAGCCCCTCAACCAGGGTTGTCGCCGCGCTCAAACCCTGGCTACGAGCTGCAATCCCTGCCGGGATGAAAACCTTGAGATCACGCGCCCCAGTGGCGCTTCTTGAACACGAACTACATTGCCAGAAAGATATTTCTCGACACCCCCCTGACAATCTAGCAAACCAAAAACCTATTTCTGACAGGGTGCACAACGCGTGCACGCCCCGCCCGACTTGCAGCCCGAGCAATTCCCACACTGCTGGCAAGGGACTTCAACCGCGGTCCATTTGCACTTGCAATGGGGGCACTCATATTCCACCTTCTTCAGCACGTTCACCCACTTGAGCTTGGCGCACTTGGGTTCGCCACACGACTGCCAGGGGAACGTGACTTTCGGAATACAGATCGGCTTGCGCTCAATGCACCAGCAATATTTGTCCTCGGGCGTCTTGTCCCACTCAAACTTGCAATAGGCTTTGCAGTTGGGGCAGAGGGGAGGGCAACAAGGTTTTTCGCGGCGCTCTTCCGCCGGCGTGGCGCGACCAACCGCCAGGATGAGCAGTGCGCCGAGTATTGCTTTGCGGATCATGGAACCGTCTCCTGTTTCTGGTTGGTTGGATCAGAAGTTCACCATGAACCGGGCGCCAATCATGCTGTAGGTGTTCCAGCGATAAACCGTTCGTTTACGGATATCAAGGCCGTATGAACTTGACCGACCGAACCCGTTGCAGCCCGCGGTGAAGCGGGCCTGCCATTCGCGCAGTTCGTCACCATGCGGATAGGCGCTCTATCCGGCTCAGTCGGCAACTTGCACTCGAAACGATAAGCGGCGGCGTCCTCGGCGGCACAATTCTCCCGACCTCAACATCGGGCATAGACCACACAATCCCGAAAGTCACCCGGCCCCGCCCATCGTCTCCCGGCGCGCTTAGAGTTCCGTTTCTTGGCTGCTTTCCTGGCAGCGAGTGCCGGCTCCGGAATCGCGTCGGTTTGCAAATCGTTATCAACCAATGGCTTGTGACATCAGCCCGGCGGCAAACAGCACGCCGTGCTTTCGTTAAAACCTCGTGAAGACCCTGGCGAATACCCCGCGGCCAAAGTACCACCTAAGAACCCCTTTCAACTGTCCAACATCGATCTGGATGTTGGCTTTTCAAGTTAAGGTTTCTGATTCCCATGAGTACTTCGCGCTGTCTCATTCTGGGCGCTGCTTTCGCACTCTTGCCAACCCTGGTGGCTTGCTCGGGCGGTGACGGCGGCAATTCCGTTAAGCTCAATGGCGCCGGGGCCACCTTTCCGGCGCCCCTCTACAGCAAATGGTTCAAAGCCTACAACGCCGAGCACCCAGAAATCTTCATCGGATACCAATCGGTGGGCAGCAGCCAAGGCGTTACCTCCATGATCGACGGCACCGTCGATTTCGGCGCCAGCGATGCCGCGATGGACGCTGAAGAAATGAGCCGCGTGAAGCGGGGCGTGCAACTGCTGCCAGTGACCGCCGGCAGCATCGTGCTGGCCTACAACCTCGATGGCGTGGATAACCTGCAGCTCTCGCGCGAAGCCTACGCCGGCATTTTCCTGGGCACCGTCACCAAGTGGAACGATCCGTTGATTGCCGACGAGAATCAAGGCGCGAACCTGCCAGCTACCGACATCAACGTGGTCGTGCGATCCGACGGCAGCGGCACCACCTACGTGTTCTCCAAACATCTCAGCGAAATCAGTCCCCAATTCGCCGCCAGTCCTGGCACCCACAAACTCCCCGCCTGGCCCGTGGGTTCCAAGTCCAAAGGTAACGAAGGCGTGACCGGCAGCATCAAAACCACGCCGGGCTCGATTGGCTACGTGGAATTCGGCTACGCCGACAACAACGGCCTCAAAATGGCCGCGCTGGAAAACAAGTCCCAGAAATTCATCCAGCCCACCATGGAGGCTTTCCAGGCAGGGCTCGAAGCAGCCGATTTCGACGAAAACCTGGTGGCCTGGGTTCCCGATCCGGCGGGCGAAGCGGCCTATCCGATTGTCACCTTCACCTGGCTGCTCTGCTACAAGGAATATGAGAGCGAGCAAAAGCTCAACGCTTTGAAAGAGGTCATTCTGTATTGCCTGGATGAAGGCCAGAAAGAAAGCCCGGCGCTCGGCTACATTCCGCTGCCCCCGTCGGTGGTGGAAAAATGCAAGGCTGCCTTGGGGAACATCAAGGCGTCGGAATCCAAGCCGGCCGCGGCAACTCCGGCCGCCTGACGGGATCAACGAGCGAAGGATCGCCTCCGCCGCGAAGCCCCCCCTCATACTTTGTCATCCCCAGGCTGCTCGCTTTATGAGCGTTCAAGAATCGACGAGAATCTCCCGGCCCCCCAGCGGCCTGGAGAACGGCAGCGATCGGGCCTTCCGATTTCTGACGTACGCCTTCGGACTGCTGACCATCGGGGTGGTGCTGTTCATTGTTTTTCAGTTGGGTCGCCGAGCCACGCCTGCCTTTGAAGAATTCGGCCTCGGCTTTCTCACCGGCGCCACCTGGGATCCCAACCAAAGCAAGTACGGCATCCTGCCCGAAATCTGGGGAACGCTCTATACCTCGCTGTTCGCCCTGCTGATCGGCTCGCTGTTCGGAGTGGCCGTGGCCATCTTCTTGAGCGAAGGTTACCTGGGCTCCTTCGTCTTCTATGCGCTCACGCCTTTCGGCTTGCAGTTCAAGCCCTTCTGGCGAACCCTGCCGGCTCGCGCCGAGCGCGCCATCAAAACCCTGGTGGAACTGTTGGCCGCCATTCCCAGCGTGGTGTATGGGCTGTGGGGCATCTATGTGGTGATTCCCGCGCTGCGGCCGCTCACCGTGTGGTGCAACGAACACCTGGGCTGGATTCCCTTCTTTCGCGGCACCCTGGGTTCCGGCGGCGTGCTGCCCGCCTCGCTGGTGCTGGCAATCATGATCTTGCCCACCATCGCCGCCATCAGTCGCGAAGCCCTGGTGGCCGTCCCCCCGCGCATTCGCGAGGCCGCCTATGGATTGGGCGCCACGCGCTGGGAAACCATCTTCGGCGTGTTGCTCCCCACGGCGGCGGGCGGAATATTCGGTTCCATCATCCTGGCCTTCGGCCGAGCCCTGGGCGAAACCATGGCCCTCGCCATGTTGGTGGGCAACAACAGCCAGATCAATCTTTCCGTGTTCGCTCCCGCCAATACCCTGGCAGCCCTGCTGGCCAACAATTTCAGCGAAGCCTCTCGCCCCCTGGAGATTGGCGTGCTCATGTATGCCGCCCTGGTGCTAATGGCGATCACGCTGGTGGTCAACATGTTTGGCGCCGCCATGCTGGGGCGCGCCGCTGCCCGATCCAAAGGAGCCAAACATTGAGCCGCCTTAATGCCTGGGGCGCCAGCTTTCGCAGCGAATCGGGCGAACCGGGCGAACCCAATCTCACCGAATTGAAACGGTCGCTCCGCAAGCCCCGCGCCCTGTTCAGCGCCGCTTTAAGCGTGCTCACGGGCTGCATGGCCTTCGCCGCCCTGTTTCCGCTGTTTGCCGTGCTGTGGAAGGTGATCTACGAAGGCGGCCAGCAACTCAGCCTGGCCTCGTTCACCGAGTTGCCCCCCGGCCCCAACGAACCGGGCGGCGGATTCGGCAACGCCATCATCGGCACCCTGGTAATGGTCGGCATCGCCTCGGTGATCAGCGTCCCCTTTGGAATCATGGCCGCGGTGTTTCTCGCCGAAATCAGTCCCGATTCCACGCTCGCCAAAACGGTGCGGTTCTGCGCCAAGGTTTTGACCGGCCTGCCATCGATCATCGCCGGCGTGGTGGCCTACGGCGCCATTGTGCTGGTCACCGGCGGGTTCTCGGCCGTAGCCGGAGGCGTGGCGTTGAGCGTGCTCATGCTGCCCATCGTGATTCTCACGGCCGAAGAAGCCATTCGCATGGTGCCCCACAAAATGAAAGAGGCCGCCATCGGCATGGGAGCCACCAAAACCCAAATGGTGTGGAAGGTCATCTTTCCCACCGCGTTTCCTGGCATGCTCACCGGCGTGATGCTGGCCGTTGCCCGCGCCGCGGGCGAAACGGCGCCCCTGCTGTTCACCGCGCTCAGCAGCGATTACTGGATTTGGTCCGGAGGCGGCTTCGATCTCATGGAACCCACCGCCTCGCAGGCCGTGCTCATTTACAACTTTTCGGGCCAGCCCTTCGAAAACCGCGTGCAAATGGCCTGGGCCTGCTCGCTGGTGCTCGTGCTGATGGTGCTGGGGGTCAACATGGCCGGACAGGCGCTCTCGCGGCGCGGCGACGAATACTAACCACACAACAGTTAAACGCAACGAAACCACCCGACACAAACGTGACAGAAATCTCCGCGGCCTGCGGAGAAAGCAATTCGCTAAAAACCAAGACTTGGGGGGCGCGGAACGAAACGGAGCGCGACCGCCTGCCCCCGCTCGGCGAAGGATGAACCATGACGACCGCCCAACTCCCCGCTGCCGATCCCACCAGCGATAACGACGTGGTGCTCGATTGCCGCATTAAGGAACTGTATTACGGCACGTTCAAAGCCGTGCGCGACGCCGATATTCCCATCAAACGTGGCTCGGTCACCGCCTTGATTGGCCCCTCCGGCTGCGGCAAGAGCACCGTGCTCCGCTCGCTCAACCGCATGAACGACCTGGTTCGCGGCTTCCGCCTGCAAGGCCACGTCCACTTTCGGGGGCAAGACATCTACTCCCCCAGCATCGACCCCGTGGCCGTGCGGCGGCACATCGGCATGGTGTTCCAACAGCCGAACCCATTCGCGATGAGCATCTTCAAGAACGTGGCCTTCGGCCTCAAGCTGAATCGCTACCGCGGCAATATCGCCGAAAAAGTGGAAGAAGCCCTCCGCGGCGCCGCCCTCTGGGACGAAGTCAAAGACAAACTCCGCCAGAGCGGCCTGTCGCTCTCCGGAGGTCAGCAGCAGCGGCTCTGCATTGCCCGCGCCATTGCCGTGGAACCGCAAGTGCTGCTCATGGACGAACCCTGCTCGGCCCTCGACCCCATTGCCACGCGGCGGGTCGAAGACCTGATGCACGAGCTCAAAAAGAAGTACACGATCGCGATCGTCACCCACAACCTGCAGCAAGCCAAACGCGTGGCCGACAAGACGGCGTTCCTCTACGTCGACACCACCCAGGGCGGCCGCGCTGGCTACCTGGTGGAATACGAAGACACGCGGAAACTGTTCGACGATCCCCAACACGAATACACCAAACAATACATCCGCGGCGAGTTTAGCTGATCGCCCAACGGCATGGATTAAGCTAAGATGCGCTGTTCGCCCACCGGCCGCTGGTAAGGGGGTGGGAAGGGCACGTTCCACAACCCGCGTGGCGGCTGTCCATCTTCGATTTCGGCGAAGTTCCATGGATGAAGAAGAACGTACGTACTACACCGCCCGCCACTTGCTTCAGGCGTTGCTGCAATTCGACGACAACCTGCTCGACCTGCCGCTGGTGCTGGTGCATGGCAAGGATCTCAACAAGCCCAACCTGGTGCAAGGGCTGATCCCCATGCCCACCCCGGTCGTCCGTTCGGTGGTGGAGTCCAAGCAACCATCGCTGCTCACGCTGGGCGAGCTCGTGGAACACATTCCCCAGGCCGACCCAGCCCGCAATGGGCAGTAACCGCATTCCCCAGCAAAATTTTCTTGGTCGCCCGCTAGCTGTCCACCTCAGGCAGCATTCTTCCGAACCGCAAGTCCCTTAACGCCTTAGCGCCCCACTTCCGCTAGCGACGCTAGCACGGCCCCGCCAGTCGAGACTGCCGCGAACGTGCTAAATGGTTTCTTAACCGGGCCTTGCGCAAAACATCGAGAAACAAATTGACGGAAAGGATAGAAGCGGTAAATTCGTACCCATGCAGTCCATATGTTGTGGTTGATTAATGACTGGCTACGACATATAGTTGCAAAGCCGCCTCTGGGAGCCTGAAAAACCCTATCTAAACCTCCTGTTTTTCCTATCCGTTGCCACGCGACCTGTCCCACGAATCTTTCAGGGCGCGACACGGGATTTGCGATAGGATAGTGTACTCGCGTACATTAAACTGCGGTTGGCTAAGGTGCTCAGGTTTCTCGAAGTCGTACGTCCAAACCCGCGGTGGGAAATGCATCCCGCCGATGTTTCAATCCATGTTCCCCGACAAGGAGGTCTGCTGTGTCCACAGCCTCGATGTCTTCGCAGCCCGGTTCATCTAGAAGCTCCTCATTCGTCCAACGCCTTGGTCGAGCGGGAGGGCTGCAAATTGACTCCGTCTTTTGCCCCACCGACGCGACCGATCCCTTCGACACCGTGGAATGGGATCTCCGCACGGCCGTGATCAAAGACGAGTCCGGGAACCCGCTGTTCGAGCAGCGCGACGCCGAAGTGCCCAAAAGCTGGAGCCAACTGGCCACCAACGTGGTGGTCAGCAAGTACTTCTACGGCGAGGTCAACACGCCCGAACGCGAAACCAGCGTGCGGCAGCTCATTCACCGCGTCAGCCGCACCATTGCCGACTGGGGCACGGCCGACGGCTACTTTGCCAGCCGCGAAGATGGCGAGCGGTTCTACCGCGAACTGACCTGGCTCTGCCTGCACCAGCACGGGGCCTTCAACAGCCCGGTGTGGTTCAACGTGGGTCTGTATCATCAGTACGGCGTCAAGGGCGCGCAGTGCAACTGGAATTGGGACGCCGAAACCCAAATGGTTCGTCAGCCGGAAAACCCCTACGAATTTCCACAGGGCTCCGCCTGCTTCATTCAAAGTGTTGAAGACAACATGGAGAGCATCATGGAGCTCGCTCGCAGCGAGGCCATGCTCTTCAAGTTCGGGTCTGGGACGGGGACAGATCTCTCGACCATCCGGTCGCATCAGGAGAAACTGTCTGGAGGTGGCCGACCGTCCGGACCCCTTTCATTCATGCGGGTTTACGACCAGATTGCCGCCGTGGTCAAGAGCGGCGGCAAAACCCGCCGGGCCGCCAAAATGCAGTCCATCAAGGACTGGCACCCCGATGTCATGGAGTTCATCGAGTGCAAGGCCAAAGAAGAACGCAAGGCCCGCGTGCTGATCGAGAACGGCTACGCCTCCAACTTCAACGGCGAGGCTTATAGCTCCATTCTCTTCCAGAACGCCAACCTCAGCGTGCGGGTTAGCGACGCCTTCATGGAAGCCGTGGTCAAGGATCGCACCTGGACGACCCGCTTTGTCACCGAGAACTCGGGCCAGCCGCCGGAATTTCAGGCCCGCGACATGCTCGACCGCATGGCCCAGTGCGCGTGGTTCTGCGGCGACCCCGGCGTGCAATACGACACCACCATCAATCGCTGGCACACCTGCCCCAACTCGGGGCCGATCAACGCCAGCAACCCGTGCTCCGAATACATGTTCCTGGACGACACGGCCTGCAACCTCTCCAGCATCAACCTGATGAAGTTCCGCCTCACCGACGGCGTGTTCGACTTCAAACGGTTCCTGGCCGCCTGCCGCATTTTCTTTATCGCCCAAGAAATCCTGGTCGATCACGCGAGCTATCCCACCGAAAGGATCGCCCGCAACAGCCACATGTTCCGCCCGCTCGGTTTGGGTTACTCCAACCTCGGCAGCCTGATCATGACGGCCGGCGCGGCGTACGACTCCGACAAGGCCCGCGGCATGTGCGGCGCGATTACCGCCTTGCTGCACGGCATGGCCAACCTCACCAGTGCCGAAATGGCCGCCGCCGTGGGGCCGTTCGATGGTTTCGAGATCAACCGCGAACCGATGCTGGCCGTGATGCAAATGCACCGCGACGCCGTCGAGCAAATCGACGACGCCTGCCCCGACTATCTCAAGAACGCCTCCCGAGAACTGTGGGACGAGGTGCTGGCCGCCGGTCGCCGCTTTGGCTACCGCAACGCCCAGGCCACGGTGCTCGCCCCCACCGGCACCATCAGCTTCCTCATGGATTGCGACACCACCGGCATCGAGCCCGATATTGCCCTGGTAAAGTACAAGCAACTCGCCGGCGGCGGCATGCTCAAGATTGTCAACCGCACGGTGCCGCTGGCCCTCAAAACCTTGGGCTACGACCAGGAAACCATCGACAGAATCATCGCCTATATCGACAAGCACGACACCATCGAGGGCTCGCCCGACCTGGACGACGAGCACCTGTCCATCTTCGATTGTGCCTTCCAGCCGCGCGGCGGCACGCGCTCGATTGTGTGGCAAGCCCACGTGCGAATGATGGCCGCCGCCCAGCCGTTCCTGTCGGGCGCCATCAGCAAAACGGTGAACATGCCGGCGGAGATCACCCCGGCCGAAATCGCGGGCGCCTACCTCGAAGGCTGGCGGTTGGGGCTCAAGGCCCTGGCCATTTACCGCGACGGCTCGAAAGAAAGCCAGCCGCTCTCCACCAGCACCGAAGGCGACAAGGCCGCGGCCAAGCAAAAAGCGGCCCCGCGGCGAGAACGCCTGCCCGACACCCGGCAATCGCTCACCCACAAGTTCGACGTCTCGGGCCACGAAGGTTACCTCACCGTGGGCCTGTACGACGACGGCCGCCCCGGCGAGGTGTTCATCACCATGGCCAAGGAGGGCAGCACGGTCGGCGGGTTGATGGACTGCTTCGGCACGGCCATTTCCATGAGCCTGCAATATGGCGTGCCGCTGGAAGTGCTGGTCAACAAATTCTCGCACACCCGGTTCGAGCCGATGGGCTTCACCAAGAACCCCGAGATTCGCATCGCCAAGAGCCTGGTCGATTACATCTTCCGCTTCCTCGGCATCATGTTCCTGCCCGGCTTCCGAGAGGCCAACGCCTCGCTCAGCGGCATCGGCGACAAGAAGAAAGAGGAGACCGCCGCCGCGGAAGATTCCTCAAACCCTAAGCCGGCGGCCCCGGTCAAGAAGACTGGGAGCCGCGAAGTTGCCAGGCTCGACAGCACCAAAGCAGGAACCGCCAAGGCAGAGACGGCCAAAGCCGACCCGAGCAAGCCACAACCGCACCTGCCGCTGACCAGCCGCAACACCGGCGTGAGCGGCAATGTAAAAAATGGCGATGCCAAGAATGGCGCAACCAAGAACGGAAATGGGCATCACCCGGCCACCGCGACCCCCACCAAATCGATCGCCGTCAAATCGATCGCTGCCCAATCGGCCGAGCCCGATAACCCTCAAAGCCTGTACGCCAGCTTCCAGGTAGACGCTCCCAGTTGCGACAACTGCGGCAGCATCACCGTCCGGGCCGGCAACTGCTACCTCTGTTACAACTGCGGCAACAGCCAAGGTTGCTCGTAAAGAAGCATCGATCATTTACTTCCCGATTGTTTCTATGCACATGGTTCCACATAAGTCGCGCAGCGACCTCTATCTCCCTCCCCCTCGATGGGGGAGGGCCGGGGTGGGGGTGCCGCGGCGGTATAGATCCCACTATTTCAATCCGTCTCGATCGTGATTCATGAATCGGGAAGTTATTTTTCGCCGGCCCCGAAAAACAACTTCCCGTTTTGCAGTTCGCATCCACGCCGATGCTAATTGTAGCGCCGCATCCGCCGCGACTGGATTCCCGCCCCCGTCTTCACGAGGGCAGGCTCTTCGCGGGAATGACGGGTTCGCGAGCGATAAAAGAGTTTCAATGACTATCCAGGAAGTTAATGATCGACGCCTCCGAAAAGACTTCGGTGTGCCATGCTTACGCCCACTGGCGTAAGCATGCAATGCGGGAAGCAAATGAACCCCACGATGAGCCTGATCCCCAAACGTAAGCAGGGCTACGATTGCCACCAAGAGCGATTATCGTAAGGGATCGGTCCGCATTGTGGCAGGAAGAACGCATGCCCTACATCTACTCGGCGAATAGCGAGGCATTTGATGGAAAAATACGTGCCTACTCCTGAAGAAATCGAACGAGAACTTCGCAATTGGTTTGAGGCAGAACTTCCCGGAAGAATCGAACGGCGACTGGGATCACAGGTACATTCACCCATTCCCCTGGATTTCTTTAGTGCAGCTTCATCCGAGTGCCGGGAACTGTTCGTGAATGGCAATTTTTACGGCTGTATCACCCTCTCGCAGTCGGTTGCGGAAGGACTGGCGAAGTTCATTGCAGCACGGTCCAAATTATCGGTTGTGGAGGATTTTGGTCAGCAGATCAATATTTTGCAGGGCAAGAATGTCGAACGCATGATTTCCAAGGACGCGTATGCAGCGTTCCGTCGTATCCACGGCACCGATCGAAATGACTTCCACCATCTGAACAAAGAAATCGAGCAGGATTGGCGAGAGTTGGAGAAACGCGCAAAGGCATGTATTGAGGCACTATACGCTATCGAATCGGAGGTGTTCGCGATCGAATGGGACAACGGCAAGATAATAAGGGTCCAGCCCAAATATTGGCCTGAGCCGGCCGACAACGGAGACATGCTGGTGTTCATCCGCAGTTAGTCCCTTTTGCAATTTTCCCGATCAAGAAACCACATTATCCCCTCCTCATATTCGATTCGATCCAGCTCCTCCAGAACTTTCGACATTGCTCAAATACACGATCGACGGGGGGTGCCACCCTACGCCGTTAACCTTATTGGTTCGGAGATTGCCCAGTTTTCCGAGATTTCTCGGCAGCCAAGCCCCCCCCTAAATTACAGGCCGATGTAAACTATTGCGTAATTTGCGGTTAGAAAAA
>CAYUMU010000123.1:0-13709 GCA_964445985.1 uncultured Pirellulales bacterium
GCGCAACAGAACCCGAGCACGCCAGCAACCGTTTTTTATCAGGCCAGGTCGGGGGTGAGGGGCCTGGGAAGCGGAGTTGGGTCTGCCATCTCAAACCGCCCGCGAGAACCCCCTTCCCCAGCCCTTCTCCCCCGGAGTACCGGGGGAGAAAGAAAGGTCGTGCGAAGCTTTTTATCAGGCCAGGCGGGCGGCGTGGTTCCGCTTCCGGCCCCAGGGCGGCCTCGGCGAGGCCTGCCCTCAGCGTCCAAGTCTCACCGTTTCCCCCGTCGCCGCCGATTGCTCCGCGGCGAGCATCACGGCCACGGCTCGGGCCGCTTCTTCGGGCGTGACCACTTCAGGATCTCGCTGTTCGCGAATGCAGCGATTGAAGTAGCCGATTTCGTTGGCCAGGGCGCCCCACCGCTGCCCCTGCACGGCGGGCCAATACATGGTGTCGGGAAAAGCCACGCCTTGCCCATCCACAATCTGAAGACCGGCATGGCCGCAGTCGATGGTCAACTGACCTTCGGTGCCCACCACTTCGAGCACGGCGTCGATCGTGGTGGGCGTATTGGCTGGCAGTCGCCACACGGTTTCCACAATGCCTACGGCCCGGGAACCCGCGGGCTGGTTTGCCTTGTGGGGCGCGTCGTCAGCGCGGGAAAACTCCAGCATGGCCCAACCCGCGTCGGGGTGCTGGAAGTTGTCCACGCGAACGGTGCGTCCGTAAACTTGTGAGGGCGCGGCATTCATAAACCACATCATCAGGTCGGCATCGTGGACGCCGTCGCCCAGCAAGGGGGAAATCTTGTCCAGCCGCAGCGGGCCGGGCGCGACCGGCAAATTTCGTTTGCTGCGCATGGCAAAGATTCTTCCCAACCGTCCTTCTCGAATTGCCTGATGCGCCAACACCACGCGCGGATCGAACCGGCAAACGTGCCCTACCATGAACCGCCCCGCCGCTGCCTGGGCCGCGGCGACCAGTTCGGTGCATTGCTCCACGGTGGCCGCCAGCGGTTTTTCCAGCAGCACGTGTTTCCCCGCGGCCAAGGCATCCAAGGCCAGGCGGTGGTGATCTTTTACATGCGCCACGATGCTCACGGCATCCATGGCCGGGTCGTCGAGCAGGCGGCGATAGTCGGTGGTGGTGGTCACGCCAGAAAACCGCGCGGCGGCAGCCGCCAACCGATCGCTATTCCGCCCACACACTGCGGTCAAACGGCAATCGGGCAGTTGCGCCAATACCTCGGCGTGAATGGCGCCGAATCGGCCCAGGCCAATCAGGCCCCACGTAACGCGGTCAATCATGCAGATTCCTGGTGGCGGTTTTGCCCGCCGATTGCGGTGAGAATGATTTGCCCTACCATACACGATCCACTTGTTTGAACGGCGGCATCACCTTGCCAGCGAGTGTATCGCCGGAGCGGGCTTTGCCAACCGGCCAGAAGGTTTGATTGCGTTGCCCCCCTCGAACCACAAGTGTCTTCATGCTCCTTGGCGTTGTTAGCGATACCCACGGCCATGCCAGTTTCACCCAGCAGGCGGTACGCATGCTGGAAAGCCTGGCGGTGCGGCAAGTGCTGCATTGCGGCGATATTGGCAGCGAGGAAATCGTGCCCCTGTTCGCGGCCTGGCCCACGCATTTTGTGCTGGGCAATGTCGATTACGAGCGGCACATGCAGCAGGCGATTGAAGAGGCCGGTCAATCGTACCATGGCCGGTATGGCGAACTGAAACTCGAGGGCGTTTCGATCGCCATTCTGCACGGTGACGATACCCAGCGGCTCCACGACACGATTGCCAGCGGCGCCTTTCAACTGGTCTGCCACGGCCACACCCACAAGCAGCGACTGGAGCAGATTGGCCCTACCTTGGTGCTCAATCCCGGCGCGCTCTACCGCGCCAGCCAACGGTCGATCGCCGTGGTTCGCCTGCCAGAACTGGAAGTAACCCACGTGCCTGTCGATTAGCAACCTGCTCAAGAGCCTGGCAATTTCGGCCCCCGCTGGGGTTTCCTGCTTCTGCAAAAAATATGTATAGGTCGCGCGGAGGTTTTTTGGCATGCTATCTCTCGTGGGTTGGATAGGGTGGATGGTGCGGTTTGCGTCCGAAAACAATAGAGAGTCACGGAAGCCTGGCAATGATGAATGCTCACAAACGCCTGGCGGCATTCCTGCTCACCTGCCTGGTTCTGGCCACTGGCTGCGGGCCGACCGGCGAGTCGCCCCCGCCTGCCGACCAGCCTGCTCCGGCGGACAAGACCTCGGGCGCCAAAACCTCGGGCGCCAGCGACGCCCGTTCGGCAACGGCGCAGAGCTTCGCTGCCTTCTACCAAACCATTCAACAGCGCAAACAAGAATTCGGCGGCGCCACCATCAGTGCCAGTGATTTTCAGACCGAGAGCATCGAGGTCTTGCCCGATCCGCGCAATCCCAGCCTCTGGGTGGCCCAAGTGGAGTTAAGCAGCCCTCAAGGTCCTGGCAGCATTGTGGTGCTTTACGAATTGGTCGATGGCCGCTGGAAATTTCAACTCGACCGCTCGTTTTTCGATATCGGCGAAGCGCCGGAACCACTGCCGCGCAGCCTCGCTCCCGATGAGCCGCCCGCCCTGGGCGATTTCATCGAGGTCGCATTCCACGAGTAAGCGGCGCCCGGCGCTAGGACCACGAAACCGCGCGGAAAGCCGCTGGCCTGGCAAGTTAGCCTTGAATCACCGGGTTCACCAGCGTGCCAATGCCGTCGATGGTGATCCGCACCTCGTCGCCCGGCGAGAGCGTGAAATCGTCGCCCGGCACAATGCCGGTGCCGGTGAGCAGGAAGACGCCATTGGGGAAGCGGTTGTCGCGGCCGAGGTACTCGATCAGGTCTTCGTAGCCGCGGGCCATTTGCGACAGGTCGGTATCGCCTTCAAAGACCGTGCCGCCGTCGCGGACAATGTTCAGGTGAATTTTGGTTTGGTCCTTGGGAGGCATCGCCCTCGGCAGCGTGATGCACGGCCCCAGAGCGCAGGCCCCGTCGTAGAGCTTGGCCTGGGGCAGGTAGAGCGGGTTTTCGCCTTCGATATCGCGCGAACTCATGTCGTTGCCAACGGTGAAGCCCACCAGCCGCAGCTTGGAGTTAAGCACCAAGGCGAGCTCGGGCTCGGGTACGCTCCAGGTGGCGTCGCTACGAATTCGCACGGGGGCGCCGGGGCCTGCCACGCGGTGTGGCGTGGCTTTGAAGAAGATTTCGGGCCGCGCGGCCGAATAAACCTGGTCGTAATGACTGGCCCCGTGCTCCGATTCTTCCATGCGGGCCGTTTGGCTGCGCTTGTAGGTGACGCCAGCCGCCCAAACCTCTTGATGGTCGATGGGGGCCAACAGCGTGACCTGGGACAGTGGCACGGGCGGTTCCCGCCGATTCATCAAGCCTTCGACGGTTTCCACCAAGTGCTCGGCTTCGAGCACGTCGGCCAGCGATTGGTAAGGCAATCTGAGCGGAATCAATTCGTCGCCTTCGAGTACGGCCACGCCGCCGTGCGGACCTTCTTGATTTTGCAAGCGATACTTCACCAGTCGCATGGGCGGCGTGCTCCGACAAGCGGGGGGAGGGACAAAAGTGGGCGGACGGCAGCCAATGTAGAGCAGGCAATTGCCGATCGCAATGCGTTTGGGTGGAGACGCGTGGGCGTCCTCGAAAGTAGGTGGAAAGCCAGGGCGGCAAAAGCCCTCCCCCCGCGCAGCGAGGAACGAGCGGAGTGCGGTTCGGGTGGCACGACGAAGGAGTATTGGGAAAAGATGATGGAGTAGCCGCGAAGCGGCGAAATGTTGTAGCCCTGGGCGCTAGCCCAGGGTCCATGTTCCCATCCATTCGTCAGTCCCGAAGGGACGGCAGGCGATGGCGCGCCGGAATTGCGGTGTTCGTTCCCCGCGGGACTTGGGGATTGCGGCGTTTCCGTTTCCACGGGCTGGCGCCCGCGGCTACAACCTATCGTCCCCGCGGGACTAAAACTATGCACGAAACACAGTGAGCACGTCTACCAACTTGTTGTTTCACGTCGTGTACAGCACGAAATATCGGTTCGGGTGGAGACGCCGGAAACAAACAACGGGCGGCAAATCCCTGCTGGAACTTGCCGCCCGTCTGAATGGAGCTTTTTTAAGGCTTGGGAAGCCTTTTAAGCTTACGGAAGATCGTACGGCTGACCATCGGCGCGATGACCCATGGAACGCAACGCCGCGGGGGTGGCGTAGGTCTTAACGCCCTGAACGCGCGCGTCGCCGAAGACAAACAGCGAGATTCCTGGGTGCCAGCTACCGAAGTAATAGTTTTCGGGATAGGTATCGTAGGCCCCCGAAGTATTCGTCATGGCCGGGCTGTCGGGGCGCGTGGCCAGCAATTGGACGATGCGTCCGCCGCGATAGTTGTCGGCGATCACGCCCACGGGCGGATGGTCGTATTCGGCTACGCCGATTTTCTCGGGGGTGATGTGCTTTTCGCCCGCCATCGCGGTATAGCTCATGCCGTCGGTGACGCCGCCGATGGTGACTTTGGAGCGAATGATAATCGGATTTGTAGCCGTGGGTGCGGCGGGCACGGTGGAAGCGGCACCCACGATCGGACCTTGGATGTGCGCCAAGGTGCTGATTGAACGATAACTACCGGCGTAGCCGGAGATTGCATCGGTTACGCCCACGGCCACGTAATCCATGGCCTGGCCTTGGCCGGTCAGGGACCAGTTATTCACGCGAAACCCACGGGTGGGGCAGTACATTGCGGCCGAACGATATTCGCGGTGGAGTTCGGCGTTGGTCTTCCCCATAGGCCCGGCAGTGGCATCATTGGCCGACTTATTAAGCAACAGGGCATCGTACGCCGGTTGCGACTCCATCACGGGCCACATCAACGCCACCCAGCTATGTTCCCAACCGGAAGCTCCGGTGCTCGGCTGAATGCACGACGGGGGAAGTTGCTCGGAATTCCGATCAGCGTAAAGTAGCATCGCGGTGCCGAGTTGTTTGAGGTTGCTCGAGCAATTAGCCCGGCGGGCGGCTTCGCGCGCGGCCTGAATGGCCGGCAGCAGCATGGCGATCAGAATGCCAATGATCGCGATGACCACCAGCAGTTCGACCAGGGTGAAACCTCGTCTGGGCACGGAACGACACGATTGCATAGACCATCTCCAAACAAATGCAGAAGGATGAGTAAAGGAAAAATCGAAAAAATTTTGCATCGCCAATGAGATGCACCCCCTGAGAACTATTTGACCAAGCTACTATCTTCATGGAAAAAACACCAACGTATTTTCTTCGCAAGTCATTAAATTTACAATTAGATACGTATTAAGGGCGGGTTCCAATACCTCACTGGTGTGGGTAGTGGCGGGGGGCGATCAAGGCATGAAGACGGCTGGGTGGCACAGTCGGAGGTCATTTTATTGGGCGTCACCTTACCCGCGCCGTCATTCGCTGTTTGACGGGGAAGCGGAACGCGCGGCGGGAACGATGCTGCCGCGCGGATTCTTGGGCGAGGACGCCCAAGTCACGAGGGTGTTTTTTGCCGCCGTCAAAACCATCACATCCGTTTGCCGGAAACAATCTTCACGAAGCGTTCTCCGCCGCGTCGCGGGCCAAGGCGTCGTCATGGGCGACGGCGAGCCAGCCCTCGGCGGCCTCGCGGAGGTTGGCGCGGACTTCGTCCAGGGTTTCGCCCTGGGTGTGGCAACCGGGAAGGGCGGGAATCGAGGCAGAGTAATCCCCAGCCTCTGGTTCCGGACGGACAATCGCCGTGAGATTCACGGCGATATCGACGACAACGGGTGTGGTTGTGGCACGGCTCATGCTCAAAGTCCTCCGATGAATGTAGTCTATACCGCTAAGCCCGCCGAACCAAGGTTGGCATTTGACCGGCAGACATTTGTAGATAAAGCATCGGCCCGGTGGCGCCGTCGGAGGGCATTTTTTCGGGCGCCACCCTACGCCGAGATAGCTGGCCGTGCCGGCGAGTCAACCACGCCCTTCGCCGAGGGCTCGTGGGCGTGGCACCCTGCTTGCCACGGTTGAGTGGTTTGCCAGGCGGGGCTATGGACTGACCGCCCGAGGGCACTGGCATCGCCAGTGACACGCGGTAAAATAGCCTCTCGGTAGTGCCGCTCAACCGATGCACCAACGCCGAGAGCAGATCGACGGTTGTGGCTAGCTTCTACGTCCATTCACACTGGCATAGCCCAATGGCACCCGTTGCAATGCCGCGTGGCACATTGTTTACTTTTCGCCGTCGATTTTATTGTACGCCTCCAGCACCCCCGAAAGGTTAGCGCCATGCCCAAGGCTTTGAATGTTGGGATGATTGGATACGGTTTCATGGGCCGTGCCCATTCGAATGCCTACCGCAAGGTCAACCAGTTTTTCAAGCTGGATTACCAGCCGGTGCTCAAAGCCTGCGCGGCTCGCAAGGAAGACAAGATCAAGGCCTTCGCCGAGAACTGGGGTTACGAAGGCTACGAGACCGATTGGCGGCGGCTGATCGAGCGCGACGATATTGACCTGATCGATATCGGCTCGCCCAACAACACGCATAAGGAAATCGTGCTGGCCGCCGCGGCCGCCGGCAAAATGATTCTGTGCGAAAAGCCGCTGGCGATGGATGTGGCCGAGGCCGAAGAGATGACGGCGGCCGTGGAAAAGGCCGGCGTGCCCAACATGGTGTGGTTCAACTATCGCCGCGTGCCGGCGATCAGCCTGGCTCGGCAACTGGTCGATGAAGGCCGCATCGGCCGGCCGTTTCATTACCGGGCGTTGTACCTGCAAGACTGGACGATTGCCACGGACGTGCCCCAGGGGGGCGCGGCGCTGTGGCGGCTCGATGCCTCGGTGGCCGGCAGCGGCGTGACGGGCGACTTGCTGGCCCACTCGATCGACACGGCCGAATGGCTGAACGGCAACATCCAACGGGTGACGGCCAAGACCGAAACCTTTGTGAAAGAGCGGGTGCACGCCGAAACCGGGGCGATGAAGCCGGTGGTTATCGACGACGCCTGCATGTTTTTGGCGGAGTTCAAGAACGGCTCGATCGGCACGTTTGAGAGCACGCGGTACGCCCGGGGTCGCAAGAACTTCAACACGTTTGAGTTGAACGGCGACCGGGGAAGCGTGTACTTCGATCTGGAAGATCCGCAGTACCTGCAATACTTCAAATACTCCGACCCCAAGACCGGCCAAAAGACAGAAGACCATATCACCGGCTGGCAGAAGATTCACGTGACCAATTTCGAGCACCCCTACATGAAAAACTGGTGGGTGCCCGGCTGCACGATTGGCTACGAGCATACGTTCATCAATGCCCTGGCCGACTTCCTCAAGGGTTTGGAGTCGGGCCGGCCGGTTCAGCCCGACTTCCGCTCGGGCTTGCGGACGCAAAAAGTTTGCGATGCCGTGCTGGCCAGTGCCAAGAGTGGCCAGTGGGTGGAGATTGGCTAGGGGCTGGGGACTTGGGGATTGGGGGCTGGTGAAGGGTGGTTGCCTGCTGGCAGTGCTAGCTGGGCACTGCTGGAATCTGGGGTTCTATCGCCGCAAGCGCGGTAGCGATGAAATCGCGATCCGGATAAACTACGCCAGCTTGCTCGACTGGCGATGCTGCCGGCGCGGCCCTCCCGCGGGGGCCGCTCGCAGCGCACATTGCCGTGGATGCAGGTAGCGCGCAAGAGCGACCCGCAGTGGTTTTGGTTGGCTGGAACACCGGGCCAGAGCTGCTCGCCCGATAGCGCGCTCGACCCAATGGATTGGGAGATTGCTTTCGCCCCCGCAAAGCCGATGGCGATCTCGCTGCAAGGAGGCTACCTATGGCCAGCGGTCGAGGATTCCGCTTTATTCACGCCAGTGATTTTCACTTGGAACGTCCGCCGCGCGGACTGACCGAAGTGCCCGATCACCTGCGTGATCTGCTGCTCGACGCCGCTTACGAAGCGGCCTCGCACGTGTTCCACTTTGCCGTGGAGCAAGAGGTGGATTTTGTGGTGCTTGCGGGCGATCTGCTCGACGCCGACGCCACCGGTCCCCGCGGCCCGCTGTTCTTGATCGATCAGTTTTCTCGCCTGGCCGAACACGGGATCGAAGTGTTTTGGGCCGGCAGTTCGCTCGATGCTCCGGAGCGGTGGCCCGACGGCTTTACCTTGCCCGACAATGTGCGGCGGTTCCCCACCGGCGGCACCGGCGAGTTTCTATTTCACCAGGGCGGCTTTCCCGTGGCCCGGCTGCTAGGACAAAGCCGGTTTTCATCGCGAACGGTGACGACCACGGTGGAAGACAAGGTGGCCGACGCCGAATCGAATGGCTCGATCCCCGTTCGCAACCTGATCGCCAGCGACTACGACCGCGACGACGGTGGGCTGTTCACCATCGGCGTGCTGCACGCTAAAGAATCGGAAATGAAGCCGCTGCTGCAATCGCCCGTGGAATACTGGGCGCTGGGTGGTTCGCATGGCTTTCGGCCGGCCTTGGGCCCGCGGCGCACGATGTACTACCCGGGCAGCCCTCAGGGGCGGGAACCGAGCGCCACGGCCACGCATCATTGCTTGATGGTGCACGTGGAAGGGGGCGGCGTGGTGGAAGCTCGGCCGATGGCCACCGATGCCCTGCGTTGGTGCGATGGCCACATCACGCTTTCCGAAGACGCCACGGCCGACGACATGGATGAGTATTTGGAAGCGGCATGCGAGCAGCAGGTGCTGGAGTTTAGCGCGGGCGGTTCGCAAATCACGCACCTGGTGCGTTGGATTGTGGACGGGCCGCCGCATTTGACGGGTCGCTTGCGTCATTCGAAACGCTCGGCCGCCATTCTTAAATCACTGCGAGAGAAGTACGGCAGCGGGCTTCCGCCCCTGTGGAGCGTGTCGCTGCAGCCCGATGATCAGTCACCCCTGCCCGAGGAAATGACGGCTCAGGAAAACTTCTTGGGCGATTTTCTGCGGACGGTGGCACGTTACGCGGCGGGCGAACAAGAACGCAAGTTGGAGTTGGAGTCGTTTCTCGACCCGGAAATGCCCGACGGCTTGCAACGGTTGGTACGCCTGACGGGCGGGGCCAATCGACAACGCGTGCTCAATCAGGCGGCCCATTTGGGTTCGGCCATGTTGAGCGGCCTGGAGGTGGACGAATGAAGCTCACCGACATTCGCATCGACGGGTTTGGAGTTTGGTCCGGTTTGCACCTGGACCAGATTCGGCCCGGTCTCAATGTCTTTTATGGAACCAACGAGTCGGGCAAGAGCACCGTGCTCGAGTTCCTGCGCAGCGTGTTCTACGGCTACTCGAAGGTTCGCCGCGAGTACTTGCCGCCCAAGTACGGCGGCACGGCCGGCGGCAGCGTGGCGGCTCTGAGCCCGCTGGGCAAATTCGAGATTCGCCGCACCGACAACGGCACTTCTGCCGGCTCGCTGGTGCTGTCGGGCAGGTTGCCGCTGGAAGAAATGCCATCGGGCGAAGACCCCACGCAAAGCCTGAGGGCGGTGCTGGGCGACGTTCCCGAGATGGTGTTCAACCATGTGTTCGCCTTTGGCTTGGAAGAATTGCAGGAGGTGTGCGCGCTTTCCGACCGCGAGGTTTCACGGCGGCTGTACGACCTTTCCACCGGGCTCGATGTATCGTTGAGCGACGTGCTAAGCCACCTGGCCGAACGCCGCGAAGAACTGCTGAAAGCCGACGGGCACTGCGAGATATCGCATCTGCTGACCCAGCAAGCTGAGCTCAAGGCCGAGATCGAAAATCTCTCATCGCAAAATCGGCGCTACGCGCGGCTGGTGCGCGATCGCGACGAGGCCAAGAGCACCGTCAAGCGGCTCGAAACCACCATCGACGACTTGCAGCAGCAATTCGCGCTCACGCAAATCGGCATCACGGCGGGCGGTTATTGGAACCAGCGGTCCAATTTGCAAATGCGAATCGACGCGCTGGGCGATGTGCCGGAAATCCCTGAGAATTTGCCGCAAAAGCTGGAGATTGTGAACAGCCGCATCCGCGGCCGACGGAAGCGGATGACCGACCTGCGGACCCAGGCGGGTGAAGTTCGGGCCGAGATGGAAAACCTGGGCATCAAAGATTCGCTGTGGCTGCAAGCGCCGCGCGTGACCGCCCTGGTGGATAATCGCGAGTGGATCGAAGGCCTGGAGAAGAAGGCCCGACTGCTGGGCGAAGATGTTTCGATCCTCGAAAAGAAAATCAACGCCGAGTACGAAGAGACCGGCATGGGGCAGCAGCGCGCGGCCGACTTGGAGCGGTTTCGCACGGCGGTGCTGTCGCGGCTGGCTTCGCCTGGCACGTCGCTGCGCAACGCCGAACGCCGGCTGGAAAAAATTCAGGCTTCGGCCAAGGCGGCCGAGCAAGACGCGCAGTTCGCCCTCAAAAAAATGGAAGCCGGGTTCACCAGCCAGAACACCACCGGCACCGACCTGGCTTCGCGCGTGAAGCAAACCCAAGAACGCGTGGCCCTGCTGCGGCGTCGGGTGGAGTTGGACGAACATTTGGAGCGGCTGGAAGACAACGCCCGCGAGGTCGGCAACCAAGGGCAAGACCTGGTCGACGAGCAAACGCTGTCGGGCCGGGCACTCACCTGGCTGGGCTTCGCCTTCATTTTCGGAACCACCGTGGCCCTGGCGGGCATCATGCTGCCGCAGTTGGCCAACACGCCGACGGGCTGGACGATGGCCTTTTTTGGCGTGCTGGGCGTGATTTTGGCGGTGGGCGCCAAGTCGATGCTGGAGCGTTCCGCGGAGCTGCGGCTGGCCGAGTGCGAAGACCGCATCGACCAGCTGCGTCCGCAAATTGAAAAGGCTCGCAAAGAACAGGAAGAGCTCGATCGAAGATTGCCAGGGGGCGGCGGGATTCCCACCATGCGGCTGCAAGCGGCCCAAGATGAACTGTCGCAACTGCAATCGCTGGCGCCGCTGGAAACCACCCGCGATTCGGCCGAGAGCCGCGTGCTGGCCGCGGAGGCCGATTTGGAACATGCCAACCGCGAAGTGGCGCGATGCCGCGAGCGGTGGCAACGAGCGCTGAAAGACGCCCGCTTGCCAGAGAAGCTCAAACCGCACGATATTCGCCGGCTCAATGAAAGCTGCCATCGGCTGCAAGAGTGGCAGTTGCAACTGGAGCGGCGCCGCGAGGAATTGCGCGATACGCAACAGTCTCGCGACAATTTTTCCGACCGCATGCGGCAATTGCTGGAAGATTTGCACCTGCCCTATCACGAAGGCAAAGCGGCCGACCAGCTGCGCGCGTTGGGCCAGGAGCTCACGCACCAGGAAGGTTTGATTCGCCGCCGCGAGGCGCTGCAAGTCAAGCTGAAACAAATGCGCCGCCGCTACGATCTGCTCAAGCAGCAGGTGCGCAAGCTGGTGCGGATTCGCCGCGCGCTGCTCATGTCGGTGCGGGCTCGCAACGAGGCCGAGTTCAAGCTGCGACTACAACAGCGCGATCAATTGCGTGAATTGCGGGCCGCCGTGGCCACGGTGGATGAAGCCATTGGCCACATTCTCGCCGGGCAGTTTGCCGAAAAGGTGGTCCGCGAGCTGCTCGCCAGCAAGCACGGCCAAGACCTGCCTGGCTACTTGCGATTCACGCAGCAGGAACTCGAAAAGACCGAACAGGAGTTGATCGAGAAGGACGAAACGCTGACGCGTTTGGAACTGGAGATTTCGGAACTGGCCAAGGATCGCCGGCTGCCGGAGAAGCAGATTCAACTGGCCGTGGTGCAGGAGCGATACAAGCAGGCCGTGGAACGCTGGCAGGTGCTGGCGGCCACGTCGTTCATGCTCGACTGCATCCGCACGGTGTACGAAGCCGACCGCCAGCCGGAGACCTTGCGCGACGCTTCGGTTTACTTCCAAAAAATGTCGGAAGGCAAGTACCGCCGCGTGTGGACGCCGCTGGGCCAAAATGTGCTGAAGGTGGACGACGACGCCGGCAACCATTTGGAGATTGAAGATCTCAGCCGGGGCACGCGGGAGCAGTTGTTCTTCAGCCTGCGGTTGTCGCTCGCCAACAGCTTTGCCAAGCGGGGCGTGGTATTGCCGCTGATGCTCGACGACGTGCTGGTGAACTTCGACGACGAACGGGTGAGCGGGGCAGCTCGACTGCTGCAAGAATATGGCGAGCGCGGCCGGCAGGTGCTGGTCTTCACCTGCCACAAGCACATTGCCGCGGCCTTCCAAGGCGAAGGGATCGACGTGCGGAAATTGCCTTCGCACGCCGATGTGGCCCAGGGGCTGGGCCGGGCCGAAACCGCCGTGTTTGACGAGGCCAAGCTGGAACTGCCGGCGCCTCCGGCGCCGGAACCTGAACCCCAACCTGAGCCTGAGCCGGTGGTGGAGCTGCCGCCGGCGCCTAAGCCGCGGATTCGCACGCCGATGGTGGTGATTCGCGTGGAGGCGGAACCGGCAAACGGCAAAAACCGCATCTCGGCCATGCACGCGCCGCTGGTAGGCGTGGGCGCCGCGGAAGCGCATCCTTGGGAAACCTGGAACCAGGCCACGCAAAGCCAAGCCGATCAGAACGGCGACCGCGACCGATTGGCCTCGGCCGGGGAACGCGGGGCGTAAACGAAGGTAAACCCTGTGCAGCTTGCTGAAACACATTGTTTCTGGGGGCAGGCTGCCGGGTTTGCTTTTACGTGTGGCACGCCATGAGCCCCAGCGAAGGGCGTGGCGCAGCGGTGTGAGTTTGGCATCCGCCGGTTTGAACTTGAGCCTGACAAGTGCGATGGTCACACTTTCCGTCATAACATTGTGGGGGGGCGGGCTGATGCAGTTGTATTTTGGCGGTATGTGCGGCCGCGTGGTGACCATGTCGCACTTTGGCCACCAAAGCCAGGTTCGGGCGCGGAAGTGGGAAATGGACGAAGGGGTCGATTGGCTGGCGCTTCAATCCATTTCGAACCGCATTCAGTACCTTCTCCGCAAAAAGCTGGCAGCGGGTAAGGTTCCAGGGCGGCCGGTGCTGCCGCACGCTCTTCAGTTGGCTCAGGGATGGCAGACGGACTTCGGCATTGAGAGCGATAGCAGGAAGCTTGGTTGGGATTGCACGAAAAACAAAGTCGGCTTTCGCGGAGCGAAAGCCGACTATGCCCGAAAGTTATTCTTCATGGGTTCCTTGCCTCCCCACATGGCGAGCGATCTGGGCGCCGGCGAGCCACTAGGGTTTGTCTGGCTTCGGCCTCACACGCTCGAATTTTATCAGCACGGTGGGATCGTCCTTGGTGGCAGCAAACGACTCCGGCCGGCCTTTCTGGTGGTCGCTGTTATTGCGCAAGCAAATCTCGAGGATGCCGTTCTTGATTCGATAGATCCCCAGAACGGGTTTTTTCTCTCCCGCAGGCAGAAACTCCAAATGCTTCGGTGATTTCTCCGCATCGATTTTATAGGCGCAGCTAACTTCTCGATCATCCCGAAAGTTGCCGCGAACTCGCAAGTCGTCTTTCGAAAAAGTCATTCGCATCAACTTCACCGCTTCGGGAGGCGCTTCCTCTTCTGACCGAATGATCGATGTCGCTTGCCATGTCCCCAACAGTTCGCTTGTGGCTTCTTGCGCAATCGCTACCGCTTCGAGTGCGAAGACGGAAAGCAGGCCAAGGAGGAGTGGTAAGAACCGTCTCATTGAATGCTCCTTCCAATCAGATAGGGTGGCAAACCGGCAACCGCCGCAGTGCGTTAGCCCAAGTTCCCCAGTAGGGCTGAAAATTGGCGATTTTTGGAAATAATTT
>CAYUMU010000124.1:0-13610 GCA_964445985.1 uncultured Pirellulales bacterium
AGCGAGGAACGAGCGGAGTGCGGGGGAGGGTTGGGTGGGGGGGGCAGACCTGGATACACGCTCCACCATCTAAAACCAAGCCTTCTTTCCCAACACGTAAGTTTGATAGAAATCTTCGTCGGACTTCGTCAGATAAATAATGCCTTCCACGAGCCCGATAATGCTCATCGGAATGGCGCCCAAACCGCACGTGAGCAGGCTCGTCAACAGCATGATGATGCCCGCTGAGCTCATGCCTAGAACGAACTTGTGGATACCCAGCGCCCCCACCAACACACCGCAGATTCCTGCCGCCAGTTTCGTGCCCGCCGCTTGGCGCACCGCCGGATCGGGCGATTGCGACAACCCAGAATAGCTGCCCATCACAGGTGTGGGCTGCCGAACCCCACAATGCGGGCAAATTTCCGCGCGAGCGTCGATCGGCGCCGCGCAGGCAAAGCAGTACTTCGTGATCGGTTGGCTCACCCCAGTCTCTCCGTGGATGCCCCGGCAGGAACTTTCACCGCACCGACTCTTGGATGGCCCCTTCCCCGCGTTGGCTGAAACCGCGGCCACGGCAGCTTCCAAGGAACCTGTCGTGGATTAGATAATATGAACAGCCCGGCGCGATGTCACGCCGCTGATCCTCATTTGCTCCGGGCAGAAATACGCCGAAGGCGACGATCGACGCCCGCATCTCCCTCGCCGCGCGGGTTCACGCACCCTCCCGCGCGGCCCCTTGTTTCCCAGCCCGGTTTGACGAAAATGACGGCTTGCCAGGCCTAAGCCAGGCCCCGTTCTCGTTACTCGTTGACAGCAGCCGGCTGTCTGCTGAACCGCTTTGGAAGACTTTCGATGAGCAAGCTTGCCGACATTGGATTGATGGGTCTGGCCGTGATGGGCGAAAATCTGGCGCTCAACATGGAAAGCCGCGGGTACACCGTCGCCGTCTACAACCGCACCACCGAAAAGGTCGCTGAGCTGATTCAAGGTCGCGCCAAAGGCAAAAACTTCATTGGCTGCCACACCCTGCCCGACCTGGTGAAAAAGCTTTCCAAGCCCCGCAAGATCATGCTCATGATCAAGGCCGGTCCGGCCATCGACGCCGTGATCGAAGACCTGCTGCCGCTGCTCTCGCCGGGCGATGTGATCATCGACGGCGGCAACACCCACTACGCCGACACCGAACGCCGCACCGCATACGTCGAAAGCAAAGGTTTGCTGTTCGTGGGCACCGGGGTTTCCGGCGGTGAAGAAGGCGCGCTCAAGGGGCCTAGCATGATGCCCGGCGGCAGCGCCAAAGCCTGGCCGCTGGTCGAGCCCATCTTCAAGGCCATCGCCGCCAAAGTCGGCCCCAAAGAAGACATTCCCTGCTGCGAATGGGTCGGCCCCCGCGGCGCCGGCCATTATGTGAAAATGGTGCACAACGGCATCGAATACGGCGACATGCAGCTCATCTGCGAGGCCTACTTCTTGCTGAAACATGTGCTAGGACTTTCCAACGCCGAGCTGTACGACGTGTTCGATAAATGGAACAACGGCGAGCTCAACAGCTACCTGATTGAGATCACCCGCGACATCTTCAGCGTGCAAGACGATGAAACCAACCAGTCGCTGGTCGATGTCATCCTCGATCGGGCCGGCGCCAAGGGGACCGGCAAATGGATGAGCCAACTGGCTCTCGACCTGGGCGTGCCCAGCACGCTGGTCACCGAAGCCGTTTACGCCCGCGCGCTCTCGGCCATGAAAGAAGCCCGCGTGCGTGCCAGCAAAGTGCTGCACGGCCCCGATGGCGAATACGATGGCGACCCCAAGCAGTTTATCGAAAGCGTGCGGCAAGCCCTGTACGCCTCGAAGATTTGCAGCTACGCCCAGGGTTTTGTGCAGTTGGAGGCGGCGGCCAAAGAGCACGACTGGCCCCTCAAGTACGGCGACATCGCCCTCTTGTGGCGCGGCGGCTGCATCATTCGGGCTCAATTCCTCGATCGCATCAAAGAGGCGTTCGATACCGATCCCGATCTCGAAAACCTGCTCCTCGCTCCCTACTTCACCAAAGCCGTCGAGAAGGCGCAAAGTGGTTGGCGGCACGTGATCACCACCGCGGTCAGTCTCGGCATTCCGGTGCCGGCCTTTACCACCGCCCTCACCTATTACGACGGCTACCGTCAGCAACGTCTGCCCGCCAACTTGTTGCAAGCTCAGCGAGACTACTTCGGCGCGCACACCTACGAGCGCGTGGATCGGCCCGGCGTGTTCCACACCGAGTGGATCGAGAAGCGCAAGACCCCCAAGAAAAAGTCCTAGGAGCCACATTCATATAATTCCCATCGCAAACTCGTCATTCCCGCGAAGAACCTGCCCCCGTGAAGACGGCAGGGGTGGCTGGGGACTGGTTGCCGCCCTCCAGCTCTGAAATACCAAGTAGCCGCTGTCGGCAACCAGCCCCCAGACGAATCTGGCCATTGCTGGAATGCAGATGAGTCAACGTCCAACAATCTGGGGGCAGACTGCCTTGGGCGTCTTTTGAAAAGTCAAGGAGTAGGGTGTGACAGCCTGACCCCAGCCACCCCCTCGCTCATTCCCGACGCGTCGCCGTCTACTAACGCCCCCATCTTTCTTGCCCGAGGCCGCCCATGTCCGATTCTTTCCTCCGCCAAATGTTCAGCCTCGAAGGCCAATCGGTCGTTGTCATTGGCGGGACCGGCGTGCTCGGCGGCGCATTGGCCGACGGCATTGCCCAAGCGGGAGCGCATGTGATCGTGGCGGGCAGATCGGCCGAGCGGGGTGCCGAACGTGTTTCCGCGATCGAAGCCCTGGGGGGCGAAGCCTCGTTCCTGCCGGTCGATGTCAGTTCGCGTCAATCGATGGACGACCTGCTCGCCGCCGCGGTTGCCGCCCGCGGTCGCATCGACGGCCTCATCAACGGCGCGGGAGTCAATTCGGCCAGCGGCTATTTCGAAGTGACCGACGAGGATTGGGACCGCGTGCTGCAAAGCAACCTGACCGCGGTTCACTGGGGTTGCCAGATTTTTGGCCGGCACATGGCCAACTCGGGCGGTGGCTCCATCGTGAACATCGCCAGCGTGACCAGCCACCTGCCGCTCTCGCGCGTGTTTGCCTACTCGGCGTCGAAAGCGGCGGTTGAAAACCTCACCAAGAACGTGGCCCGCGAATTGGCGCCGCGAAATGTTCGCGTGAACGCCTTGTGTCCCGGGTTCTTCCCCGCGGAGCAAAATCGCAAAATTCTCGATGAAAAGCGGGTTGCCAGCATCATGGCCCAAACCCCTTTGGCCCGCTTTGGCGAACCCCACGAACTGGTCGGCGCCACGCTGCTCATGCTCGCGCCGGTGGCCGGCAGCTTCATTACCGGCGCTAGTTATTATGTGGATGGCGGCTTCACCGCCATGCGATTCTAGCCCCCCTCGCGGACCCCTAAACCGACGACTTGATCGGCTGCGTTGCATGAGGCTGCGCCGACAGTGGCTGCGCCGAATTCGGCAGCGTCTCAATCGCCGGCTGCATCGGCTTTGCCATGACCGCCGCGTGGGGGGCAATTCCGCGTTCCGCATTGACCTCGGCGGTCAGGTGGGACAGCATTTCGCGGACCTGCCCGACCATCGCCTGGTAACTAGGATCGTCTCCATCTTTGGGCCGCCGGCCGGGCTCGACCTCAATGGCTTCGCCCACCTGCACGATCGCGCGCCACTCACCATGCTTGCGGATCACGTCGGTCAAGTCCTCTTCGAATCCTTCGACGGTTTCGATGACGCGTTCGGGAATCTGGCCGGCGCCGAGATAGTCTTCATGGTAGAGCGAAAGCTGCTGCGCGTCGTAAATGGTGCGAAGTTGAACCCAGCGCCGCGCGCGCTCTTCCGCCGAAATTTCATTCCGCGTGAGTTCCGGCAAGATCTCCGTGCGCAAACGCTTGCAGCGGGTGATGACCGATTGCGAGCCCACCTTGCCGAGCCATTCCATCTCGAGCGGGCGAAGCATCTCTTCAATCACATTCTTGATGCGGCCGTAAACATCGCCGGAGCAGGCCCGCCCCAGGTGCTCCAATTCTCGCAAAGAAACCAGGGCTTCCAGCAGTCGCATCACGCGCTCGAACAAGGGCAAATGGCGTTGCGGCTGCCAGCTAAAGCGGGCTTCGAATTCTTCCACGGTGGGCGCTAGCACCTTGTGCAGGTCGCCTTCGAATACGTACTTGGTGGCGACCGGGTGGATCACCACTTTGCCGCCATCTTCTTTGGCCCGGCGCTTCGCGGCGCTGCGCGCCAGAAACAGCACGCCGTCCATCATCTCCATCAGGTGGTCGTTGGCTCGCGAAATCGTGCCTTCGGCGAACACCACCATCGGCCGTTCAGCGGTTGCCAGAATGTCGATCGCCGCGTTCATGCAAGCGCGGTCGTTCGTTTCGCGATAGATGCTGAACGCGCCCAGATTCCGAATCATGAAGCGACTGAACCAGCCCTGCCGGAATAAATACCAACTGGCCATAAAGTAAAAAGGCACGCGCAAGTTGTGCGATAGCATGCCAACCGTGAGCGGATCGCAAGCCCTGGGATGATTGGGCGCCAACAGGATACCGTGCCCGGCCTCGATACTTGCGGTCAATCGCTCCATCTGCCGGCATTCCACCCGCTGCACGCCATACGTTTTGCGCAACGTGCCCGGAACCAGTTGCCGCAGCACATGATAGGTCCATGTGCTGCGTTTGGGCGCATAAAAGGAATACGGTTCTTCGCGAACGACGGGAATCATAGCCAGTTGGATCCGGTAAACGCAGGACGCGGTCGCTTCTACCTTGGCAGAAGAACCAATGCCGGGATGCGAGGGATACGAAACGTATCGCTGAACATGAAAGTCGCGAAACCTCGCTCCAATATAACGAACCGAGCAAGAGGATTCGAAAAACTGCCGTGAAAGAGCCAAGCCCAGGGGAAACACAGCTCAGAGAAACACAGCCGATCCGGGCCCCCAACTCCTTACCCCATTCCCGCCAGCCTGAACGCGGGCAAACCGCGAACAGACGCTGAGGCATTAAAGTTCTTTGCAGCTTGCAAAGATGCTAACGAATAACAAACTAAGCACGCAACTCCAGGCAGATCGAGTATTGCCAGCGAACGGTCGCCGGCCAAGCGCAATCGCCCCAGTTGGCGGCGACGTCGACGCTCCGGCCCTCGCCTTGCGGCTGCCTGACAGAAACCGCGGCGGCATCCAAACTTTGCACCGCCACGCGCGCCAAAGTGGAAATATCCAACTTCAGGGGCGATGCCGTGCCTGCAACCTGCACGTCGTCTCCCAGCGAATACTGGCTACCCAACTGCTCCGGCAATTCACTCAAACGGCAGGCCGCGTCAAATTTTAGTTCACCGCCAGGCAAAGCTTCCACCGCCAGCGACCAATGGCTGCGGCCCGCCATGCCCACCGCCAAGGCCACGGTAACGTCGCCGGCCCGCTTTTCAACGTGCACATTTTGCAGCGGAGGGCTCGCCGGCCAGGGAGTGCTGTCATCGCCTTCCAGCGACTTCAGCAGCAACCGCTCCTCACCCGAGGCATCCACTATAAATACTGTGTGCCCGAAACGGTCGCCGCGGCGGTCGAACTGCAATCGCAGGCAGCCAGCGGTCAAGAGAGGGATGCCCGCCGCCATGCTGTTTAACCTGCTTCATTGAGGAAAATTTGCGCGGCGCCCGCGACCTCCATGCCCCCCATTGGGGGAGGTCTGGGTGGGGGTGATGCGGCGGTATGGATCCCACGATTTCAATCAGTCTCGATCGTGATTCATGAATCGGGAAGTTATTCTTCGGCGGCCCCTTAATTTTTGCTCGACGGCAATTCCTGGCCCACGCGCCATCGCAGGTAAGCGTCCAAGAATCCTTGAATGTCGCCATCCATCACCGCTTGAAAATTGCCCATCGCGTAACCGGTGCGCGCGTCTTTCACGCGTTGGTCGGGGTGCTGAAAATAGTTGCGAATTTGCGAACCAAAGCCCACCTTGGCCTGGCGATCGTACTTGGCCGCTTGCTCGTTCTCCCGCTTCTCATCTTCGCGTTGCACCATCTTGGCGCGCAACATTTTTAACGCCGTGGCCCGATTCTTGTGCTGGCTTCGTTCATTCTGGCACTGCACCACAATGCCGGTTGGCAAGTGCGTGAGTCGAATGG
Organism: uncultured Pirellulales bacterium; assembly: GCA_964445985.1. Classification (GTDB taxonomy): domain Bacteria; phylum Planctomycetota; class Planctomycetia; order Pirellulales; family S012-138; genus CAYUMU01. The sequence goes on from CAYUMU010000124.1 coordinate 6,147, forward strand.
CGCTGCTCGTTTTATTCACGTGCTGGCCGCCCGCCCCCGACGCGCGGAACACGTCTTCGCGAATGTCTTCATCGCGAAGATCAATCTCCACGTTGTCGTTCACCTCGGGCGAAACATCGACGGCCGCGAAGCTGGTCTGCCGTTTGCCTTCCGAATTGAAAGGGCTGATGCGCACCAACCGGTGAATGCCCGTGTCGCCCTTGAGGTAGCCGTAGGCAAACGGGCCGCGGATCACCAGCGCGGCGCTATTAATGCCTGCCACGTCGTTGTCTTGCCGATCGAGCAACTCCACCGTGTAGTCTTGATCGGCCGCCCATTGGCAATACATCCGCAGCAACATTTCAGCCCAATCGTGGGCGTCGGTCCCGCCATCGCGGGCATGGATCGACATGATGGCGTTCATGTCGTCGTGCGGTCCGTTCAGCAAGGCGCGCAACTCCAGGTCGTCGAGCACTTTCTCCAACCGCTTGAATTCCTGGTGCACCTCCGGCACAAAGGTCGGGTCTTCCTCGGCCATTTCGATCATGGCCGCCAGATCGTTTGCCGAGCGATCCAACTCCTGAAGCGGCTTGGCCACAATGCCCAGGGCCTTGAGCCGCCCCACCACTTCTTGGGCCTGTTCCTGGTTATCCCAAAAACCAGGGGCCGACATTTGATCTTCCAAATGCGCTATCTGAGAAGCTTTTTTGGCGTAGTCAAAGAGAGTCTCGAAGTTGGAGAATCCGTTCTTGGATGGCTTCCGTTCGCGTGTGCAACTCAGACATTCGATGTTCCTCGGGCAAAATTCGAAAAACCGCCGCCAACCCGACCACCTGCGAGGGCTCGCCGCCCCCAGCCGCCGCATTCCGATCGCATCAGAAATACGCTCGACCTGGTGGAAATTGGCGTCCAATTCAATTTATCCGGTGGCAGCCTTTCGGAAAAGCCGCTTCATGTTGTGGCTTGGCCGCCCTCCGCCAAGAGTGCGTGAGGATTTGGGCCGGAGTTGAAGGCGGCGGTTGTTGTGGTGGCGACGCGGATTCACGGGCGGGACGCCCGTGCCACCATGTTGTGGCTTGGCTGCTTTCGCTTCCGATCCGAGGGTGATTTCGTCGAGACTTACCGTTATAAACGGAAGTGCGAGTGCCCGCGAGACGCCTATCTTCAACGCATTCTTCTTGATTTGCCCCGCTTGCCAAATTAACATCGAGTCTGGCGAACCATTCATAGCGGCGGGCATCTCGTCTATCTGCCCGCTCGTTTGTACAAGCACGCTCCCGCTCGTCAAAATAGCCCACCGTTGGCTGTTTTAACGCGAGCGGGGGCGTACCGGTCACTTCTCGGAACAGGAGAACCTGGTTATGTGGCGAAATCTCCCTCGCGCGCTTGCCGCGCTCACGGTGTTGGCCGTGCTCTCGGCAGGATCGTCGGCGTGGGCCCAGCAAAGCGCGGGCGTATATGTGGACGCCGAGGGCGTGCTGCGCAAGCAGTTGTTTGATGATCCCGGCGGACGCCTCACCAAAGAGCGCGTCATGGCCCAAATGGCCAATCTGGCGCCCGATATCGCCACCCCCAGCCCGGTGCGAGTGATTTCGCTCAACCGCTTGGAAAAGGCCATCGAAGGCCGCATTGCCGAGGGCCGGCATCCCTCCGAAGAAATGCTGCACCTCGCCGGGCTCACCCGGTTGCAGTTCGTATTCTTCTACCCGGAAACGGGCGACATCGTCATCGCCGGACCCGCGGAACCGTGGGCCAAAGATCTCTCGGGGCGCTCCCGAGGCATCAAGTCCGGCCGGCCGATCGTCGAACTGCAAGACTTGATTGTCGCCCTTAGGGCCTATCCGCCGGGCGTTCGCGATCGCGGCATTGTGGTGGGTTGCTCCATCGACCCCACGGCCGAAGGCCTTAGCCGTATGCAGGGTTTCCTCAACCAAATCGGCGGTCGGGCCACCCCTCGCGACACCCAGTTCATTGTCTCCGGCCTGCAAAAGTCGCTCGGTCTGCAAACCGTGACCATTCAAGGTGTGGAAGGCGACACCCACATGGCCCAAGTGCTGGTGGAAGCTGACTACCGCATGAAGCTCATCGGCATCGGCCTGGAAGAGCCGCCGATCAAGCTCACCAGCTATGTTGATCGGGCCAGCGCCACGCAGGTGAGCCGCAACGCCATGCAGCGGTGGTTCTTTGTGCCCAACTACGAGTGCGTGCGGGTTTCCAACGACCGCCTGGCCATGGAACTCGTGGGCGACGGCGTTAAACTCCAGGGTGAAGACGAAGTGGTGACCGGCGACGGGCAACGCCTGGTTGCCAACGCCACGCCCAACCTGGCCAGCAAGGGTTTTGTCGAGGATTTCACCCGCAGCTACGGCAAGTTGGCCGACAAGAGCCCGGTTTACGCTCAGCTTCGCAACTGCATCGACCTGCTGGTGGCTGCCGCCTACATTCAAGACAGCGATTTCTACGGCAAGGCCAACTGGGAAGCCCCCACCCTCCGCGACGAAAGCAAAGTGGCGGTTCGCACCCAGAATGTTCCCAAGAACGTGGAAACCGCGGTCAACAGCCTGTGGAAGGGCAATCGGCTCATGACACCCGTCGGCGGCGGCGTGCATATCGAACCCAGCATGGCCTTGGCTTCGTCGAACCTGCTCAAGGACGAAGAAGGCAAAGTGGCCGAGCAACACGCCAAATTGAACCTCAAAGACCTGGCCCCCGACCAATGGTGGTGGGATTCGAAGTAATGTTTCAGGGTAGAACGCGGCGGGAAAGCTGCGAGACCATTCTTCCCCCGCCAATCCGCCCTCAACTTCGATCGAAAGCGAACCTTCTGGAAGCCTCGTCCTCATGCCCCATCCGGCGGAGGGCGAGGTTTTTTTGATGGGAGCCGGCCTGAAACGCGAATCCCCCGCCGCAAACGCGCCAGCCCCCCATCGCCGGCAAACGGGTGCAATTCTCGCGTGCCTGCCGTCCAACCCAGGGCAGGGTCGCTCGGTTCCCATCCAGAAAATTATTTGTCTAGACAATTATTGTTTCGACGTTTAAGTTGGCCGCGGGGCGCGGTCCACCCGCGTCAAACCGCTGCCTGGGAAACTGCCGTCGTCCCACTCCATTGCCGTATCAGTCCCTCCACGGGGTATAGGTGCTCCGCGCGAGTCGCGGATCGCCCCTGGAATTGACCAGCGAGTCAAAGGTGGAATATGTCGCGGATTGAAGATGGCCTCGTCGCTTGCCGCGATGCGGCGCCGCCGGCGGCTGGATCGACTAGCCGGGTTCATTGGCTTGGCCTGGCGGGCTATCTGGCCCTGCTCGCCGGGGGAGTCGGGTTGTTCTTTTTGATCCGAGCGTTCGGAGACGGGTTGGCTGCCCCGCCACCGCCGGCCGATGCGAGACCCGTCGGCAGTACCCAGTCAGGACAGGTCGATGTGGTGCTGCATGTTATCGCCACGCTCGCGGCCGTGGTCTTTCTTGGGTTCGTGCTGGCGAAGGTGTTCCGCTATTTTGGCCAGCCCCCCGTCATCGGCGAAGTGATCGCCGGCATCATGCTCGGCCCGTCCCTGCTTGGAGCGATCTCGCCCGATGCCATGCACTTGCTGATTCCATCGCCCGCTAGCGACCCCAAGGGGCAAGTTCCCGCGGCGCTGCTGGCGGTATCGCAACTGGGTGTCATCCTTTACATGTTCCTGGTTGGGTTGGAGTTGAACGCGGCCCGGTTGGCGGGACGAGCGCATTCGGCCGTGGCCGTTTCGCATGCCAGCATCATGGCGCCTTTCGTGCTTGGCGCCGCCTTGGCCCTTGGGCTGTATCCCGTCTTTTCGCACGCGGTCGTGCCGTTCACCAGCTTTGCTCTATTCATGGGCGCGGCGATGGCGATCACGGCCTTCCCGGTCCTCGCCCGCATCCTCACCGATCGCAAGTTGGAAAAAACGGAACTCGGCGGGGTAGCCCTCAGTTGCGCGGCGGCCGACGACGTAACGGCGTGGTGCCTGCTGGCGCTGGTTGTCGGCGTTGCCAAGGCCGACGTTGGCGGCGCGGCCTGGGTGATCGGCGGGGCTGTCGCCTTCATCGCGTTCATGTTCCTGGTGGTCCGGCCGCTGCTCGGCCGCATGATCCGTGCCAAGGAAAGCCAGTCCGGCGCCTTGTCGCCACTCGCGGTATCCGGCACGTTTCTGGCGGTGCTCCTGGCCGCGCTGACCACGGAAGTCATCGGCATCCATGCGATTTTCGGAGCGTTTCTGCTCGGCGCGGTCATTCCGCACGACAGCCGAATTGCCAACGAGTTCGCGACCAAGTTGAAAGATCTGGTAACGGTACTGCTCCTACCGGCGTTTTTTGCCTTCACCGGCATGCGGACGCAGATCAACTTGATGAGCGGGTGGGAAAGTTGGCTGTGGTGTGGAGCGATCATCCTGGTGGCGACCGCGGGGAAATTCGGTGGCACGCTCGTCGCCTCACGGCTCACCGGACTGGGCTGGCGCGATTCCGCCGCGCTCGGCACCCTGATGAACACCCGCGGCCTGATGGAACTAATCGTGCTGAACATCGGCCTCGACCTGGGAGTTATCAGCCCCACACTGTTCGCGATGATGGTTGTCATGGCCTTGGTCACGACGGCCGCGACCGCCCCGATCGTGCAGTGGTTGATTCCCAATGCCTCCGTCGATGTCGGTTCGTCCAAAACCAACCCGAATGCGACAATTCATGGCCACCTGGCCTGAGAGAGATCTTAGAGCCTATCCAATCACTCCCTCGCGGGAGAGGGTTGGGGGGAGAGGGGGAAACAGGGTTCTCGGAGAGGCGCTTGACTGCCGGTCCAAGAACTTGATCTCGCGGCGAAATTGTTCCAGGGCACGGCATTCCCCGGAGTTCTTGAATCGGCTCTAACTTGCCGCGTTAACTCAAGCACTCGTCGCGGTCCCGATCGCCTGATCTGGCGTCTCCCTCAAGCGACGATTGTGCTATCCTTAGCGATGGAATCGGCCGGGTTTTTTCCGAAGTCAGCCACGGATCAATTCGCCGGTTGGAACGCGCCTGCTGCCCGCGCACGCTCGACGGTCTGGAGAATTCATGAATCAACCGTTCGATACCGACGACATCGATCCCTGTGCTCAACAGAATTCTGCCGATCGACCCCAGGACCGAGAATCGGGATCGACGCTGCCGGCGCCTTCCTCCGAGCGTTCCCCCCGGACTGGCCCAGTTCGTTCCGGCGACTTTGAAGAACGGCGCTTGGCTTTCACCACGCCAGCGGGCGATTGGTCGGAAGCCTATCCGGCGACCGCCACCCTACCCGCTCCGAACGCGGCGGCTCTACCCTGGCCCCATCGCCGCCGCTGGAAACTCCCCCTGGGTTTGTTCCTGGTCACGTGCCTGTCCACGTTTTGGGCCGGCATGTCCGACGTTGACGCCGCCTCCATCATCCATGGGTTTTCCGCCATTGCCAATGTGTCGATATTCTGGCGCGACGGCCTGATCTACATGCTCGCCGTGCTGGCGATCTTGCTCTCCCACGAAATGGGGCATTTTGTCCTCACGCTGCGCCACCGAATTCCGGCCAGCTACCCGCTGTTCATCCCCATGCCGTTCTCGCCGCTTGGCACCATGGGCGCGGTCATCGCCATGCAGGGTTCGCAAGCCGACCGTCGGCAGCTTTTCGATATCGGCATCGCCGGCCCCCTGGCGGGCCTGGTCGTCGCGTTACCCGTGGTTTGCTGCGGAATTCTGCAGGCCCCGGCGGCCACATTCACGCCGCGGGTCGTTTTTCATCAGCCGTTGTTGATTCAGATGCTCACGGCCTGGCTGCGGCCCGAGGTCGGCGAACATGGTCTGCAAATGTCGCCGCTGCTCATGGCGGGGTGGGTCGGATTTTTGGTGACGGGCCTCAATATGTTGCCCATCAGCCAGCTCGATGGCGGCCACATTACCTATGCCCTATTGGGCCGCAAGGCGCATATCCTGGCGAGATTGCTCGTGTTCCTCGCCGCGGCTTATATCGTGCTTGCCCAAACCTACGTCTGGATTCTCATGCTGGCCCTGATCGTGCTGATGGGTATTGACCATCCCCCCACGCGCAACGATTCGGCTCCCCTCGGACCGTTTCGCCTGGCACTGGGCTTCCTGTCGTTGGCGATCCCCATTCTTTGCTTCCCGCCGCAAGGAATTTCCATCCTGGGCGGTTAATTTCGTCCAGTTGCGTGCTGCACCCGGCAATCACTATGCGTGCATATGGTGCTGTGGGGGGGGCGTTCCCTTGCCAACAACTTCATCGGCACGCTCTACCAATCCAGCTTCTTGGCATACAATTCTCTGGAAATCATAGGCTCGACGACGTCCGCCACGGGTTCGCGACGTTAAAATCGGTGACCGCGCCACCCGCCAGGCGAGAAGGGAAGACGGTCGTCGGGCACGCCGGGAGGGGCCGCTCCGAGCCAACGTTTCCGCGACCAAAGTTCGCTTCGCCATAGTTGAATTATGCCCAATACGCTGTATTTGCCCGAGCTTCGCGAAATGCTCGCCGAACACAATTCGGTCGAGCTGCGCGAGTTTTGCACCGCCTTGCACCCGGCGCGCACCGCCGAGTTCATGGAAGGGCTCACGGCAACCGAAACCTGGGACGTGCTGCTCCACGCCGATCTGGCAACTCGCGCGGAAATTTTCGAATACATCGAACTCGACCAGCAACTCGAAATCATCAGCACGGCCGATCGCCACCAGGTTGCCGAGCTGTTGCGGGTTTTGCCCACCGATGAATGCGTCGACCTGCTCAACGACGTGCAACCCGAACTGGCCGAGGAACTGCTCAAGCTCCTGCCCACCGAAGAACGCCGCGACATTTTGCGACTGCGCGAGTTCGACGAAGACACGGCGGGCGCCCTGATGACCACGGAGTTTGCCCGCATCGCCGAAGAGGCCACCGTCAAGCTGGCCTTGGAAGCCGTCGGCAAACAGGCCGAACATCTCGAAACCATCTACTACATGTACGTGGTGGACGACGACGATCACCTCCGCGGAATTGTGTCCGCGCGGCAGTTGTTGTCGGCCATGGGCAAGCCCGACCTCAAAGTCGGCGACCTGATGGAACGCGACGTGGTCAGTGTCGACGTGGATGACGACCGCGAAACCGTAGGGCACAAGTTCGCCGACTTCGACCTTCTGGCCGTGCCCGTTGTCGACGACGAACACCACATGCTCGGCATCATCACGCACGACGACGCGCTCGACGCCATTCGCGAAGCGGCCTGGGAAGACGCCCAGCGACAGGGCGGCGTGGCTCCGCTCGAAGAAGGCTATTTGGAAACCCACCTGGCCCGACTGGCTTGGAAACGGGGCATTTGGCTCACGATCTTCTTCTTCGGCGCGCTGATTACGGCCTTTGCCCTGCGAGGGCACGAAGACACCATCGCCACGGTGGCCTGGCTGGTGTTTTTCATTCCCCTGGTGAATTCCAGCGGCGGCAACTCGGGCAACCAATCCGCCACGTTGGTGCTCACC
>CAYUMU010000125.1:0-13387 GCA_964445985.1 uncultured Pirellulales bacterium
CCCAACCCTTGCAGCGCAAGAACTTACAACAACAACTGGGGAAGTTGGGCTAGGATTAGCGGGCAAGTTGTGGGTCTCAAGGTATTCATCCCGGCAGGGATCGTAGCTTATAGCCAGGGTTTGAGCGCAGCGACAACCCTGGTTCGCGGGCCATAATCTCTGCATTCATCCTGGAAGGATGATAGCCGGTCGGAACCAGCCGCCGGCGCGGCCGCGACCCCTGGGCGGGGTCGATAGGAATTTTTCGTTGGTTTTCCGGCGGTGTCGCTTGCGCTCGGGCCGCCGGCTACGGGCTGCAAACCCCTGCGGGGTGGAACTCATATGAGAAGTGGCGCGTTTAACCGGTTAGGCCCCAAGCGGCTCGCGTGGCCGTGCGGAACTCTGGGAAGGTGTCGGTTTCGATGGCCTGGCGGGCGGCGGTCATCAAGCGCTGGTAGTAGGTGAGATTGTGGGCCGTGAGCAGAATGGGTCCTAGCATTTCTTTGGCCATGAACAGATGGCGGAGGTAGGCCCGGGAGTGTTTGCAGGCCGGGCAGGGGCAGTCTGCTTCCAGCGGCGAAGGGTCGTCGCGGTGCACCAGGTTTCGCAGGCGGACGGGGCCGGCGGCGGTGAAGGCCAGGGCGTTGCGGCCGTTGCGGGTGGGGAGCACGCAATCGAACATATCGACGCCCTCGGCGATGGCTTCGATCAGGTCTTCGGGCCGGCCGACGCCCATCAGGTAGCGCGGTTTGTGCTCAGGCAGGGCGGCCACGGTGGCTTGGAGAATTCGGTACATTTCGGCCGGTTCTTCCCCCACACTGAGCCCTCCGACGGCATAGCCGGGGAAGTCGAGATCGACCAGAGCCTCGGTGCAGCGGAGGCGGAGGTCGGTATCAAGGCCTCCCTGCACGATCGCGAATTGAGCCTGATCGGTTCGCGTGGCGCAGGCCTGGCACCGCTGGGCCCAGCGAATGGTGCGGAGCATGGCGTCTTCCAGTTGAGGGCGTTCGCAGGGCAAGCCCACCACGTGATCGAGGACCATGGCGATATCGGAGCCGAGGTCTTCCTGGATGGCGATGGCCTTTTCGGGGGAGAGGTCGAGGAGCGAGCCATCGATATGCGAACGGAACACCGCCCCCGACTCGGTGATTTTCGTCATTTGCGCCAGGCTGAACAGTTGAAAGCCGCCGCTATCGGTGAGGATGGGGCCGGACCAGCCCATGAAGGCGTGCAAGCCGCCCAGCTCGCGCACGAGTTCGGAGCCGGGCCGAAGCGCCAGGTGGTAGGTATTGCCGAGGATGATTTGGGCCCCGGTGGCAGCAATGGCGGCAACGTCGAGGCCTTTGACGGTGGCGACGGTGCCAACGGGCATGAAGGCGGGCGTTTCCACGCTGCCGTGCGGAGTATGCAGCCGGCCGCGGCGCGCCTGGGTGTGAGCGTCGCGGTGAATTCGATCCCAAGTAACCGCGGGCGAGGACATGTTGGATGGGCAGCACTGGAGGGAGACGGAGGAAGCAGGAAGGGAACATTAGACCAGCGAGCGGCGGTTCGCGGGAGGTGGAGAGTTCTGCCTGCTGGCATAAGATAGACTCCGGATGGGTGTTGCCCCAAAACGAAGGAAGCGTGATAATCCTCGGCAGCGGGCCGTTCCCCCCCTGTTCCATTTTGCCCGCTACGGTTGCCCATCGAGCCAAGGATGTTGGTCGGCATGTCGAACGGAGTCGGAGCGCTGTTGCTGAAATGGTTGCCGCTGAGCTTGCTGCTGGCGGGTGGCTGCCGCGATACCACGCCTGTCACGCTCAGTTCGCCCGACGGCCAAACCCGGATTACGGTGGCCGAAGGGATGACGCCGACCGACGCGTTGAACGAAGACGCCAGCATTCAGGCGGCCAGCGTGTTTCGTCCGTTGTATCTGGCGGTGACGACCACGCCCAAGAGCTCGTTTCCGGCTGGCACAACATTGGCCGGTTATCACGAGAGCATGCTGCAAGACATGACGGGCATTCTCACCGATGCCAACGTGAGCGGAAACAAGGTGCTCAAGGTGAATGGGCTGGACGCGTTGCAGAGCTCGATCGTGGCGAACCTGCCGGGCGAGCCAGACAAGATGGCTTATCTGGCGACCGCGGTGGAAAGCGCTCAGTCGTTTCATCAGGTTTTGCTGTGGACAACCGCCGGGAACTTCGAGAAGGATCGTGCCGCGCTGACGCAGATGACGGAATCGTTTCAGTGCAACGAAGGTCCTGCCAGCGGCGCGGCGGCGGCCACGCCGGGTGCAGCGTCGGTGACCAATCCGGCGGCAGGCGCAGGGACCGGCGCTGCGACCGGCGCGGTGGCGGCGCCGTCGGCGGCGCGCGGCATGCCCTAGCTTGGATCATTGAGGGGCGTCGTACCGCGGGGCATCACCCAAAAATTTGATCGCGAGATCCCTTCCCTGGGAGGACGGCCAACCATGCCAACCCTATTGACGTTGCTATCGCTCGCTTGCGCTTGGGCCGCTTCAACGCTCGCGGATAATACGGAACGGCAAACGCTGTATTCCACCACCGGCGAAATCGTGCTGCGCGTGCCGGCGGAAATGAAGCCGCAATTCGATCTCAATTCGGAAGCGACCATTCAGGCGGCCGATCCGGTGCAAGAGATCTACGTGCTGGTGATCAGCGAACCCAAACGCGACTTTCCGCCGGGCGTAAGTTTGACCAAGTATCGCGAAGCGGCGCTCGACAACATTGCCAAGTCGACCAAGGCCATCAAACTGGGCGACGCCGTGCAACTCAAGATTCATGGGCACGACGCCGTGCAAACCTCGCTCACGGCCACGGTGCCGGGGATCGATCCTCGGATCACTTACCTGTTGACCACCATCGATAGCGAGCAGGCTTTTCACCAGGTGTTGGCTTGGACGTTGGAGTCGTTGGCCGACAAGAATCTGCCCGAAATGAAAGCGATTACGGCCAGCTTTGAGGCCGACCTGACGGCCATTCGTTCGTCCGACGGCGGTTGGCAACTCACGCTGCCCGAGGGGATGAAAGCGACGGATCAACTGAACATCGACGCTCAATTGCAGGCCGCGGACCCCGATACCGAGCGCTACGTGATCTTGATCAGCGAACGCAAGTCGGACTTTCCCGCGGAGACCACGCTGACTTCGTTCTTCGATGGGGTGGTGGCGAACATGAAATCGTCGACGCAAGAGGCCGAGGTGGGTCCGACCGAAAAGATCTCGATTCAAGGCAAGTCGGCGATGCGGACCCAACTCACGGCCAAGGTCGAAGGCGTGGACCCCAAGGTCACCTATCTGATTACGGCGGTGGAGACCGACGGCGCCTTCAACAACATATTATGCTGGAGCACGGCGGACGACTTTGCCAAGCACCAGGCGTCGCTGCGGTTAACGGCCGATAGTCTGCGGGCGCGCGAGCCGGTCAAGACGCCGCCGCGGCAGTAACGACTTGCGGCCGAACTGGCCCCTTCCCTCCGCCGATGCATGCCGACGAGGCGTTCGGAGGGCGGGCCGATTGTTTTCAGGAAACCATCCACCATGAGTTGGCTGCCCAAGAAGCGTGTGTTGGCGCCGTTCGATTTTTCGGATCTTTCGGTGCAGGCGATTGAAACCAGCCTGGAGTTGGTTCACGACGCCAGCCATGTGCATGTGTTGCATGTGCTGCCGGAAATGGAAGTGAACGAGCCCGGCATGGTGTGGGGGACGGTGGACAACGCCAGCCGCACCCGGCATGCCGAAGCGGCGATGCGGTCCAAGCTGGCCGACCCGCGATTTGCCAAGGTGCAATTCGCCGTGCGGTTTGGCGACCCCGGCCACACGATCGCCGAGTATGCGGCCGCCTTGCCGGCGGACCTGATCGTGATTCCCTCTCACGGCCTGCAGGGCTTGAAGCGGCTGTTGATTGGCTCGGTTGCCGATCGCGTGGTGCGATTGGCAAAGTGCCCCGTGCTGGTCATTCGCTAGCGATCGCAGCTATTGATTTCTATGTCTGCGGGTAATGGATGGTGGTGCGCTGCCGCAGCACTTCGTAACACAGCACGGCGGCGGTGGCGCTCACGTTCAAGCTATCGGCGACGCCCTGCATGGGCAGGCGAATCGCCGTGACGCCCGGGGCATGCCACAGCGGCGACAGGCCCTGGGCTTCGCTCCCCAGCACCATGGCCAGGGGTCCGGCATAGTTGGGCTCCGTGTAGGGCACGGCGCCTTCAACCCTGGCGGCGAACACGGCAACCTGGCGCGCGGCGAGCCAGGCCAGCACTTCTTCGCCCTGGGCCGCGCATACGGGGAGCGAGAACAGGGTGCCCAAGCTAGCGCGCACGGCGTTGGGGTTGTAGAGATCGGTCGCCCCTTCGCCGCTGACGATCAGGGCGGTCATGCCAGCCGCGTCGGCCGTGCGGGCAATCGCTCCCAAGTTGCCGGGCTTTTCGATGCCTTCGAGCACCACGATCGCGGCGTTGTCTTTCACGATTAAATCGGCCAGGCGGGTCCGCGGCGTGACGGCCACCGCCACCAGGCCTTCGTTGCGGCTGCCGAAGGCGACCTTCTCCAGCACGGCCGGCGGCACATCGAACCGGGCGTGGGGCGCCTCGGCCGCCAACAACGCCAGAGCTTCCAGGGCATCGGTCTGGCGACATAGCTCCGCGCATACAAAGACCTCTTCCACCTCGATGCCGGCGGCGAGGGCTCGGCCCAGCTCGCGGGCGCCGTCGATCAAAAACCGCCCCAGCTTGGAACGCTGGCGACGGTCGCGGAGCTTCACCGCTCTTTTGATGCGGGGGTTGTGAGGGCTGTGGATGGGGGGCATATCTGCTCCGGCGGCGGGCACGGTAATGGGGCCGGTGGTGTGCGAGCAAACCGGCAGCGAGGTTGCTGCGGCGCTCGGCGAGGTTGCTTCCGTGCTTCGCCATGGATCATAATGGACCGCGGACACAAAAACCTGCCTACCCCCCTGAAACCGGCCCCCACGAGCTTGCGCGCCGAGGGCCGGGCTCGCCCCCCCTACTTGGGAGATGCCCTCCGCCATGCTCCATTCCAAACAAATGTTGGCAATGTTGCTCGCCGTGCTGCTGGCTGCCATGACGGCTTCCGCCGCGAAGGCTGGCAAGTACAACCCGGTACTCGATATTGGCGGCGCGGCCCCGGCGTTTGGCAAGTTGCCGGGTGTCGATGGCAAGGAGCAGGCCTTCGCCGACTTCCAAGATAGAGAAGTGCTGGTCGTGGTGTTCACCTGCAATACCTGCCCTTACGCGCTGGACTATGAGAAGCGGATCATTCAGTTTGTGAAAGACTATTGCGGGCCAGAGGGCAAAGTCGGCCTGGTGGCCATCAACGTGAACCGCGTGCCGGGCGATCTTCCCAAGGACATGAAAGAGCGGGCGGAGAAGTACCACTACAACTTCCCTTACCTGTACGACGAATCGCAACAGTCGGCCAAGCAGTACGGGGCCACGTTCACCCCGGAGTTCTTTGTGCTCGATAAGGAGCGCAAGGTGGTTTACATGGGCGCCATGGACGACAACACCGACGCGGCCAAGGTGAAGGAAAAGCACGTGGAAAATGCCGTGAATGCCGCCCTGGCAGGCCAGAAGCCCAGCACGACCGAAACCGTGGGCATTGGCTGCCTGGTGCGCTACGCGCGCGAGCGGCGGAAGTAAACGCGCGACCGCTTTTATGCCGCCAAGAGTTAGGGCCTGCCGCCGGATCGTGATAGGATCGCTGGTTGGACGGCCTGCCCCCCGCCGCGATTCCCCCCACGATCCCCGCCTGCTTTTCGAGATGCGCACCATGCGGAACCTGCTTTCCCGCGTTCTGGTTGGCTTGAGCCTGGTGGCGGCGGTTCCGCTGCTGGTGGTTGCCGCGGCGGCCGCCGACGCGCCGCTGACCTTTGAGAAGCACATTCGGCCGATCCTCAAGGCCAATTGCTTTCAGTGCCACGGCGAAGAGCCCGAGTTGCAAGGCAACTTCGACGCGAGGTTGCGGCGACTGCTGGTGAAAGGGGGCGATTCGGGGGCTGCCTTGGCGCCGGGCGAACCGGCCAACAGCGTGCTGCTGGCCCGGATCGAGGCGGGTGAAATGCCGCCTGGCGAAAAGAAGCTAGCGACGGCCGAGGTGGAAACCATCCGCCGCTGGATTGCGGCCGGCGCGCCCACGGCCGGGCCTGAGCCCGAATCGATTGGCGCGGGCATGTTGTTTACCAGCGAGGATCGCAACTTCTGGTCCTTCCAGCCGATTGCCGATCCGCCGGTGCCGGCCGTTGCCCAAGCAGAGCAAGTGAGCACGCCGATCGATGCCTTTTTGCTGGCCAAGCTGGAAGAGCAAGGGTTTGGATTTTCACCCCAGGCCGACCGTTACACATTACTTCGCAGGGCGACGTTCGACCTGCTAGGCCGCCCGCCATTGCCGGAAGAAGTTGCCGCGTTCACGGCCGACGAAGCCCCGGATGCCTATGATCGCTTGATCGAGCGGTTGCTGGCCTCGCCCCAGTATGGCGAACGCTGGGGCCGGCATTGGCTCGATATCGCCGGCTATGCCGACAGCGAAGGTTACACCGAAGCCGATAGTCTCCGCCCTTACGCGTATAAGTATCGCGATTATGTGATTCGCTCGTTCAACCACGATTTGCCGTTCGATCAGTTCGTGGTTGAGCAGTTGGCTGGCGATGAATTGGTGGGGCCGCCGTATGCCAATCTATCGCCAGAGGCGGCCGAGAAGCTAACTGCGACCGGCTTTTTGCGGATGGCTCCCGATGGCACCACGGAAACCCCGCCTGAGATGGCTCCGCTGGCGCGGAACGATGTCGTGGCGCAAACGGTGCAGATCGTTTCGACTTCGCTGCTGGGGCTCACCGTGGGCTGCGCCCAGTGCCACCACCATCGTTACGACCCCATCTCGCAAGACGACTACTACCGCTTCCGCGCGCTGTTCGAGCCCGGCTTGAACCCGGCCAAGTGGCGGATTCCCAACAACCGCCGGGTCTCGCTGTTCACCAGCGCCGAAAGGGCGGCGGTGGCCGACGTGGATCAGCGGGTGCTGGAAATCTCCGCCGAGCGGCTCAAGAAGCAAGACGAACTGATTGCCGCGGTCTTGGAAAAAGAGCTTGCCAAGCTGCCCGACGATGTTCGCGAAGACGTGCGGGCCGCTTTGGCCGAGCCAGTTGCCAAACGCACGGCCCAGCAAAAGGCGCTGCTCAAGAAGTACCCGAGCACGAACGTCACGGCCGGCAACTTGCGGCTATTCGACAAAACGGCCGAAGCCCAGTTGCTAGAGTACACCAACCAGATCAATCAGTTGCGGGCAACCAAGCCTACCGAAGATTTCATCCGGGCGTTTACCGAAGACCCCACCGCGGTGCCCACCACGTATCTGTTTCATCGAGGGGACCACGAACAGCCGCAGCAGGCGATTGCTCCCGACGAGCTTTCGATTTTGGAAATGTGCGGTTCATCGGCGGAAGTGCCCGAGAAAGATCCCAGCCTGAAGACCACAGGGCGACGTCTGGCGTATGCCCGGCATTTGACGAGCGGATCGCATCCGCTGCTGGCCCGGGTGTGGGTCAATCGGGTGTGGCTGCACCATTTTGGCCGCGGCCTGGTGGCGACCCCGGCCGACTTTGGTTTCTTGGGTGATCGCCCCAGCCATCCGGAACTGCTCGACTGGCTGGCCCAACGGTTCATGCAAGATGGCTGGAGCACCAAGCGGCTGCATCAGTCGATTATGACCAGCGCGGCCTATCGCCAGGGGGTGCGCCGGAATGCCGAGCAAGACGTGGCCGACCCAGACAACCTGTTGCTGGGTGGGATGCGGCCACGTCGCCTGGAAGCCGAGGCGCTGCGCGACTCGGTTCTCACCATCAGCGGCAAACTCAACCCTCAGCGGTTTGGGCCGGCCGTGCCGGTGATGGCCGACCTGGTTGGCCAATGGGTGATCGGCATTGAGAACGCGAACGCCGGTCGCCCTGGCGCGGTGATCGATATGAAGGGGGAAGAATTCCGCCGGAGCATCTACGTGCAGGTTCGCCGCACGCGGCCGCTCTCGGTGCTCGATACCTTCGATGCCCCGCGGATGGAGCCCAACTGCGAAGTCAGGGCGTCGTCCACCGTGGCCACGCAATCGCTGATGCTGCTCAACAGCCAGTTCATTGTGGAACAGGCAGGGTTCATGGCGGCCCGCGTGGCGGCAGAAGCGGGCGACAACCCGGCCGATCAGGCAGGCCTGGCCTGGCTGTTGGCGTTCAGCCGGCCCGCCACGGCCGAGGAGCAAACCGCCGCGAAAGCGTTCATGGCTGAGCAGCGGCAACTGTTCGAGGAAGCCCTGCAGGCGGGCGGCAAGGAAAAGGAACCTGCCCAAGTAGCGCGGCGGCAGGCGCTGGCCAGTTTTTGTCATACGCTGCTAAGCAGCAATGCGTTTTTGTATGTGGATTGATTTGGTTCGTCGAATAGCACCATGGGTCTCCATGCGTCTCAACACGCTAATCGGTTGTGATTAGTTGAAAGTCAACCTGGTGCGTTGCTTCATGTGAGTCATTCAGAAGCAATTCGATTTCCAAGGTGCCGGGGTGCTGTACCTGGTAGTCGGACAACTCGATGATTAGGTGTCTGATTTTTGCATCGCATGTGAAATTAAACCGATGCGGACCGCTCGACGAATTTCCATTCTTGATCACGATGGCCGCTTGTGCATCGGCTTTGTCCCGAATTTCGTCGGCTGAGGCAATCCAGCAAGAGATTGCAACCATTCGCGGAAGATCAACGGGAAAGCTGTCGACCTTGCGCTCGTTGTAAACATTGAAAATGCTCACGGCATTTGTGTCTCGATCGACTGAAAACGATTCGGCCACAATAAAGTATTCAAGTCTAGGCATGTTCCACTCAACCCAATCTTCTCAGCCTAAGTTTCGACGATCGGATATCCCGGATGACTGACGGAATGCGATTTCCAGCATGGAACGCCTTCTTCTCAATCCTGGGAGCCTTTTGCCGTTCCTTCAAGCACTCGCCAGCGACGCGCGGAGCAATGTCCATTTCGGATATTTTCTTACAAAATCGGGCAAGATCAAACAGATAGTTCTCAGCAAATGCAGTCCAGCGCGGCTCAAGCGCAACCGCCAAACCATTCCGGCGCAGTTGTAGACGCCCACCGCATCTCTTCGCGGAGTCCAGTCGGGATGGTCGCCACGCATTCTTCCGTGATACCAGTTGATGTCTGGCTGCGAAACATCAGCGGCCACGTAGTTCTCCCAATCCGTTCCTTGGCGCGTTTGAACCACGATTCGCCGCCGTGGCGTCCCCAGCAAACCAGCTCTTTCAAACGTGGAACTTCCCGGCCCCTCCTCCACGAAAGTTAAAGTGCTGCGAACGGTGGGTTTCAATAATTTCCTTAACCCCCTACCATACTACTCGTCACTCCCATCCACGCAACCAGCGCTACCTTCGCATGAGTGAACACCCCTTGGTATCGGCCCTGGTTCAAGCCTGGCCGCCGGATCGGTGGCGCGAGGTTTCGGTGCTGGTGGCCGTCTCGGGTGGGCCAGATAGCGTAGCCCTGCTCACCGCCGCGGCGCACCTGGCAAAGCAAATCCCCGGCCCTGGCCGCTTGATCGCGGCGCACTACAACCATCGGCTTCGACCCACGGCCCAGCGCGACGAAGACTTCGTGCGCCAACTCTGCCGGCAGTTGGCGATCCCGCTAGAAGTTGGCACGGCCGAGGCCGGCGCCAGCCCTGCCGAAGAAGCGACCCGCTCGGCGAGATACGCATTTCTGCAAAGCACGGCCGAACGGTTGGGAGCCCGGTACGTGGCGCTCGGGCATACGGCGGACGATCAGGCGGAAACCGTGCTGCATCGCATCCTTCGCGGCACGGGGCTCAAAGGTCTGTCCGGCATGCCCCGCGCGCGTTCGCTCGGCGAGGCCGCCAGCCTCATCCGGCCGCTGTTGGCTTGCCGCCGCGCCGACGTCCTTGCGTACCTCGCCAGTCTTCAACAAGACTATTGTCACGACGAAACTAACGACGCCCTGCATTACACGCGCAATCGCATCCGCGGCGAGTTGCTCCCCCTGCTCGAAGCCCACTACAACCCCGAGGTTCGCACGGCCCTATTGCGGCTGGCCGAACTGGCCGGCGAAGCCAGCGAAGTGATCGACGTGCTCGCGGCCGATCTGCTAACGCGGCACGTGCCCCGCTCGCCCGCTGCAACCGGCACGCGCCCTGCTCAAGTGACCATTGCCTGCGATGGCTTGGAGCGTGCGCCCATGCACGTGGTGTGTGAAATGTTCGTGCTGCTGTGGACGCAGCTCGGCTGGCCACAGCAAGGAATGAACCGAGCCCATTGGCAACAGTTGGCGGCCGCCGCCCAGGCTTTGTTCACCCCCCAGTCGCCGCCAGCCGGTCAGCGATTTCACCTGCCCGGCGCGATCGAAGCGCTCCGCCAAGGCGATCAACTCACACTCCTTCGCGCCAGCCCAGCGCCTTAGCAACGCGAGCCGGGCTTCCCCCACTCCCCACTCGCCTCAAAGCATGTCCAGCGGATCCACGTCGACCATCCACTGCACGTCTTCGGGCGGTTTCAGGTCGCGCGTGACGGCGAGGGCGGCGGCCCGCAGGGCTTCACCGTCGGGGCTTTGGGCCTGAAGCTGAAATCGATAGTTGCCCCGCAAGCGCGTGATGGGGCAGGGCGCGGGGCCGAGCACCCGGCAGGATTGGACCTCGGCGGTGGCAGCCCGAAGTTGCGTGGCCAGGTGTTCCGCGAACCCCTGGGCCGAAAGCGCCACCGGCCCGCGAACGACCAGCCGAATCATGCTGGCAAACGGCGGGTAGCCGAGCATTTCTCGGCAGGGCAACTCCTGCTCGGCGAAGCCTGAATAGTTGTGATGGATGGCCGCTTGGATGATCGGGTGCTCGGGCGAGAAGGTTTGCACCAGCACGCGGCCTCCCTTGTCGCCGCGGCCCGTTCGACCAGCCACCTGCACCACGAGTTGAAAGGTGCGTTCGGCCGCGCGGAAGTCGGGCAGGTGCAGCGCGGTATCGGCCTGAACCACGCCCACCAGGGTGACATTGGGAAAGTCGAGCCCCTTGGCGATCATTTGCGTGCCTAGCAGGATTTGCACTTTGCCTTCGCGGAAGGCCGCGAACGCCTGCTCGTGGCTGCCCGGCTTGGACATGGCGTCGGTATCCATCCGCAGGCAGGTGTAATCCTTGAAGCGGGCTTGCACCTCGTGCTCCAACCGCTGCGTGCCCAAGCCGCTATAACGGATGCCAGCGAACCCGCAGTGCGGGCATTGCCGGGGCGCTTCGATCTGGTGCTCGCAGTAATGGCACATGGCCTGTTCGCCCGAGCGATGGAAGGTGAGCGCGATATCGCAGTCGGGGCAGCGCACGGTTTCGCCGCAGGCAGGGCATTGAATGTGCGTGCTGTAGCCGCGGCGATTGAGCAGCAGAATCACCTGCTCGCCGCGGGCCAGCGTGTTTTCCATGGCCCTGACGAGGGGCCGGCTCAGCGCTCCCCGCTGATGACGGTCGAGAAACTCCACGCGCAGGTCGATGGTATCCACCACCGGCATGGGTCGCGACAACACGCGATCGGGCATCGAAACCAGCGTGTATTGACCTTGCCGCGCCCGATGCCAGGTTTCTAGCGATGGCGTGGCGCTGCCCAGCACCAGCGGCACATCTTCCGCCCTGGCGCGTTCCAAAGCCACATCGCGGGCATGGTAACGCGGGGCCGACGACTGCTTGAACGAGCCTTCGTGCTCCTCGTCGAGCACAATCAGGCCCAAGTGCGGCGTGGGGGCAAACACCGCGCTGCGCGCGCCCACCACCACCGATACCTTGCCTCGCGCGATCTGGTCCCAGTGCCAATGCCGTTGGCTATCGCTCAGGTGGCTGTGAAGCACGGCCACGTTGCCAAACCGGGCGCGAAACCGCTGCTTGGTTTGCGGCGTGAGACTGATTTCTGGCACCAGCACAATGGCTTGCCGCCCAAACGACACCACATGCTGGATGGCTTGAATGTAGACCTCGGTCTTGCCGCTGCCTGTCACGCCGTGCAGCAAGATGGTTTCATGCCGGGCATTATCGAGGGCCGACACGATCGCCGCCAAGGCCGCTTGCTGGTCGGGGTGCATTTCCAAATGCTGCTCGCGAGCCGCTTGGGCTTCTTGCACCAAGGCCGTGCGAATCCGCTGCGTTTGCAGCTCAACCAGCCCCTTCTCTTTAAGCGCTTTGATAGGCCCTGAAGTGCAACCGGCCAGCCGAGCCAGGTCGGTTGCCGTCAGCGGTTCGGGCGAATCGGCCAAGGCCTGGAGCGCGGCCAGCTGCTTAACGGGCAGTTCCAACTCGTTCAACCGCGCGCGAACTTCGTCGGGCACGCTCAACAACTCGGCCAGCCGCGTGCCGGCGTTGCCTCGCACGGCCGCCGGCAGCACGGCTTCGAGCACTTCGCCCCAACTGCACAAGTACCGCCGGGCGATCCAGTCGGTGAGCCGCAGCATGGCCGGCGAGAGCAAGCGTTGCTCGTCCACCACGCTGGCCACGTCTTTGAGCGCGCGCCGCGTGGCGGGCCTGGTCGCGACTTCCACGCAGTAGGCCACGCGAGTTTGCTTGGCCTGGCCCAGCGGAACCCGCACGCGCTTGCCGGCAGCGATTTGGCCGGCCAGGTGCGTGGGGATGCGATAGTCGTAGGTTTTGTCGAGCGTGGTGGGAAAGACCACCCGGGCCACCAACTCGTGCGACTGGTCATCGACCTCCCAAGCCTCGGCCGCGGTGTCGAACAACGACTGCTGCTTGGAGTTCATCGCGGTTGGGTTCCCAGGGAAACGGATCGGGGTGGCACGCTCTGAGCCCCAGCGAAGGGCGTGGTTGACTCGCTGGCACGGCCAGCGATCCACATTCAGCTTACAACGCAGGCAGCGTGCGATCCATTTCCAATGGCACTGGCCGAATGCCGGCGTGCCACCCGCGCGCTAGATGCGGTGGGGACTTGGATGGCGGCGCGAGAGTTGTTGGTAGTGCGGACCTGAAGAGGCTTATCGAGTGGTGGGCGGGGCGACGTTTGAGGCATGCTTACGCCCCCGTGGCGCAAGCATCCCGCGTAAAAAAATAGCCGCTCGGCAAAAAATACCTATCGGTTCTGCAGAACCTTTCTGGCAAACTACACCCTGACACATCTCACACATCAAATCACAAACTACACACTTCTCTCTCCCTCCCCCTTGATGGGGGAGGGCCGGGGTGGGGGTGATGCGGCGGTATGGATCCCACTATCTCAATCCGTCTCGATCGTGATTCATGAATCGGGAAGTTATTTTTCGCCGACCCCCGTATTACGCCCACTGGCGTAAGCATGCTGAATTCTCACAGCCCGTAGGAACCCCAATTCCCAATTTGCTGACTCGAACGGATTCTAGGTG
>CAYUMU010000126.1:0-12690 GCA_964445985.1 uncultured Pirellulales bacterium
TGTAGTGAAGACTTTGAGCAAAAAACGAACCTAAGTCCTTACGCCATGGCAAATCCGGACCACGAACTGCGTAACTTGGGTTAGAGCTTGTGAGCGGCAACCAGACCCCAGCCACCCGTCTTAAACGGATGGCCTGTTGGCGCCTGTGAGCAAGTTGCGGGCTAACCAAAGCGCGGTGTAGGTGGTGCCGGAGATGCTGGCGCCTCGGGCCAGCTGCTCCGCCAGCCAGGCGTCGAGCGCGGCGGGCCGCACTTCATGCACAATGATCTGTTCGCGCTCGTCGCCGCCCCCTTCGCCCACGCGCTCCAGATCGAGCGCGGCTAGGTAGGTGATTTCTTCGGACGTCAGACCGGGAGAGGTGGGGCAAGTAGCCAGGAACTCCATCCGGTGGGCCTGATAGCCGGTTTCTTCGATCAGTTCGCGGTGGGCCGCGGCGCGGACGTCTTCGTCCGTCGTGCCTGGCTCATCGCCAATCAGTCCCGCCGGAAACTCGATCGATGGCTTGCCGAGCGGAACGCGAACCTGCTCCACCATGACCAACGTGCCATCGCTTTTGAAAGGCACAATGACGACGGCCCCCTGTGCGTTGATCCGAGCTGCGTATTCCCAGCGGCCGTCTTTCACCAGGCTGAGGAAGCGACCGCGAAACAAGACTTGGGGAGCGTCATTCGTCATCGAAGTGGGAGGGATCCCGAGGGTGGGCTTAGGGATTGAAAACAAGATAAAATCCGAAAAATGGGAAGCTGATAGGTCGTTTTAACCCTAGGGCAATTCCAATGTTTTGCTCCCGTATCCTGGATCCCCGCCCCCGTCTTCACGAGGGCAGGCTCTTCGCGGGGATGACGAAGAATTAGGACGTTATTTAATCCCCGATCCTTAGGCCGTTTCGCGCTGGAGTTCGTCCAGCGATTCAATCCGCAGCCGTTCGATCCGGCGGCGGCTGGCTTCCAAGACCGTGAACCGCACCCCGGCGTACGAAACCTGTTCGCCCACCGTGGGGATTCGTCCTAGCTCGTGGAACACCAGGCCGGCCACGGTATCGTAATCGCCGTCGTCGGGGAGGCGTAGTCCCAGGCGGTCGTTGGCTTCGTCCACATGCACGCGGCCGAGCACTTCGGCGGTGCGTTCATCAATCCGGCGGATGCCTTCCACCAGTTCGGGATCGTACTCGTCGACAATTTCGCCCACGATTTCTTCGAGCACGTCTTCAATGGTCACCAGGCCGGAAACGCCGCCGTACTCATCGAGCACAATCGCCATGTGATTGCGGGTGCGCTGGAACTCTTGCAACAGGTCGTCCACCCGCTTGGTCTCGGGCACAAAGTAGGGCTCGCGGAGCAACTCGGAGAGGTTGCGCATCTTTTTATCGTCGGCCCGAGCCAGTTCGGGCAGCAGGTCCTTGGCGTAGAGAATGCCCACGATGTCGTCGCGATTTTTATCAAACACGGGGATCCGCGTGGGCGACACGTTGATCACAAAGTTCAAGGCTTCGCGCACGGAAGTTTTGAGCGGCATGCAGACCATATCGGTGCGGGGCGTCATGATGCTGGAGACTTCGACATCGGCCAGGTCGATGATGCCTTCGATCATTTCGCGGGCGTCTTCTTCCAGCAGCCCCTCGCGATGCCCTTCGGTCACAATGGTGCGAATCTCTTCTTCGAAATAGTCTTCGCTGGGCAAGGTGGGCGACTTGCCAGCGAGCCGATGGAGCAACACGTAGTTGAAACGCGCGGCCCAAACCAGGGGCGCCAGCACAAAGCCCACCACCTGCCAGACGCGCCAGGTATGGAACAAGAACTGCTCGGCCCACAGGCTGGCGATGCCCCAGGGGAGCCAGATCTCGACGATCGAAAGCAGCAGCGCGCTGAGGCCGACGGCGGCCAGCATGGTTTTCAGGCTGGGGATGGCCGGAGTGAGGTCGCCGGCCAGCTCGCCGGCAGGCGGTTCAAACAGGTGCAAATGCACCCAGTAGGCCGTGCACACCACGACCATGGCGCCCGACAGCACGCGCAGCGACTCCACCGCCTGGGCCACGCGGTCCTGGCGCACCATGATTTCTTTGAGCAGGGTCGAGGCGTTGTGTTTCTCGCAAATTCCCCGCAGCCGATGCCGCGAGAAACGGTTGAGCGAACGCACCGCCACCGACGCCAGGCAGGCCACCGCCAGGCTGACCAGAAGCAAAATTGTGATGACGGTTAGATTCACAAGGATTGCTCGATGGTCGTGGAAGGATGAGCGGGGCAGAAATCGAGTCCAAACGAGGCCAACAGCTGGCGTTCGCATTGCCGCATCCGCTGCTCGGCGTCGTCTTCCTGGTCGTCGTGGCCGGCCAGGTGCAAGGCGGCATGGATCACGTAGAGCAGCAGCTCGTTGGCTGGCTGCCAGCCGTAGCGGCCCGCTTGCCGCGCGGCCATTTCGGCACTCACCACGATCTGTCCCTCCAGCGGTTCGTCGTCTTCGCTGAGGACAAAGCTCAGGGCGTCGGTGGGATAATCGTGCTGCAAGAACTGCTCGTTGAGCCGATGGATTTCCGCGTTATCGACCACCGCCACGCTGACTTCGGCCCGCGGAATACCTTCGCTGGCCAGGGTGCGGCGGACGGCCTCGGCCAGCGTGTTCTCGCAAATTGCCAGTTGCGATTGCCGATTGGCGACGGTTACGGCCAAAGAATGGGGGCTGGTGGAAGCTGGCCCCGCCGAGGAGCTAACCTTGCGGGCCGCTGCAACTACCGGCCCTGTGGCAGGAGGTTCTTCATCGGTGGCGGAGCCGGGCGGGGGACTGGCGATGTCCGCGTCACTTACCCTGGGCTTGATTGAGCTGCGATCCATGTTGGGTTCAGGCGGTTCGTTGGTCCGGGTACTTAACTCGTCCGTGGTACACGGCAATCAAGGTTTTCGTCAAGGAATTTTGCACCGAGCGCAATTCTTTGAGGGTCAGGCTGCTTTCGTCGAACTGGCCATCGAGCAGCCGCTTCATCGCCAGGCTTTCCACCACGCTTTCGATGCGCGCCGGGGTTGGCTCCGAGAGCGACCGGCAGGCGCTTTCCACGGCGTCGGCCAGCATCAGCACGGCCGCTTCCTTGGTTTGCGGCTTGGGGCCGGGGTAGCGGAAGGCGTTTTCTTCCACCTGGCCGCCGTCGGGATCGGTTTGGCTGCGCTCGTTGGCCTGGTGGTAGAAGTATTCCACCAGCGTGGTGCCGTGATGCTGCTCGATGAAGTCGATGATGGGCTGCGGCAAGTGATGATTGAGCGCCAGTTCCACGCCGTCTTTCACGTGGGCGACGATGATCAGCGTGCTCATGGCCGGCATCAGCGTGTCGTGGCGATTGACGCCTTGCTGCTGATTCTCGGTAAAGTAGCCCGGCTTGAGCATCTTGCCGATATCGTGGAAGTAAGCTCCCACGCGCACCAGCAGCCCTCGGGCGCCAATCGATTCAGCGGCGCCTTCGGCCAGCGAAGCCACGTTGATGGAGTGGTTATAAGTGCCGGGCGCCCGCTGCACGAGCTGCTGCAGCAAGGGATGCGAAGCATCGCCCAGCTCGTACAGGCTGAGGTCGGTGAGCACGCCAAAGCCGCGTTCGATGAGGGGCAGCACGCCCGTGATGACGAAGCCGGCGGCCAGCGTCCAAAACCCGAACAGGCCAGCGTCTTGCAGCAGCCGCAACGACAGCGGTTGGCCGTCGAGCACCGCCACGCCGATTGCCAAAACGGCCGCCAGCAAACCGGCTTCCAAACAAATTTGAATCAGCCGCAACCGGCTGCGGATGCTGCCCAGCAGCATGATCGCGGTGGCGGCCACGGCCAGCAAAATCAAGAATTGGCCCACGTCTTTGCCGGTCACCACGGCCACAAAGCTGGTCATGGCCACGGTCAACGGCAGCGCAATCTCTCGGCCCATGGCAATCGCCACCGCCATGCTGAACAGCAGCACGGCAATGATCTCGGCCCGCCAGGCGTCGGTGGCCAACCAGCGGGCAGAAATGGCCGATAGGGCCGCCAGGGCCAGCAGCAGGGCAAACCGGTCCAGTGGCAGCGACAACCGCGGCTTCCGCGAGTAAACGTACCCGGCACACAAGGCGAACAAGGTGCCAATCAGCCCCAGCACGGCAATCGACCGCGTGAACCGGCTGACCCCTTGATACTCTTGTTCGAGATACGCCTCCTGCTCTTGCCGCAGCAATTCCATTTGATCGGGCCCCAGTGGTTTGCCGGCGAACGCCAACGGTTGGCCCGCCTGAATTTCGAAGAACTCGGGGGGCACCATCGCCACCGCCGCATCGCGTTCGCGGGCGGTTTGCACTTGATCGATAATCAAGGTCGATGGCAACCGGCCCCGCAACCAGGTGAACACCCGATCGCCCACGGCTTTGGTGTGCTGGTTGGTCAACAATTGCTGCTTGAGGGCCGAGTCTTCCGCGGTTTGCAAATCGATCAGCACATCGGCCACTTGCACCTTGGTGCGGCGATCGGATTGGCCCTGGGGGTGAACGATGATTTCCTTCTGATCGCCGTCGGAGTGCTGCAACTTTTGCAACAGGCCGCGGAGCTCGAGCGGGGCGAAGATGTCTTCAATCGCTTTCTCGAACCCCACCCGCTCCATGCCACCGACGGCGGCGCGGAACTGCTCGAACTGCTCCTCTTCTTCCTCGCGCGTGGGGGGCATTGTGCCTTCGGCCAGCGGCGGTTGGAAGTCTTGCCACAATTCGGGGTCGAGCGCTTCGAGCGTGGGAGCGTTGCCGATCTCCACAATGGTGTTGATCAGTTTGCTGCGGAGCTGCACGAGCGGTTCGGCGTCTTGCTCGTATACATAGCGCGACTGCTGCCGGGCCCGGTCGCGGGCCAGCTGGGTTTTGTTCAGGTCGGGCACCGCAAAATTGGTGCGGGCCACGATGTCGCGCTGGGGAACCTGGCCGGTGCGAAAGCGGAAGGGGGGTTGCCAGCCGGCGGTTCCGATCAAGATGGTGACGGCCGCCAACAGGCATAGCCCGACCCGCGCCCATACGTTGCCGCTGCGAAGCTGGGTCCAGGCTTGCTTCCAACGGCCGGGCGGTAGTTGAACCGATACCGTGCGTGGAATGCGTTTGCGTCGTGGTGGTCCGTTGGACATGGATTTGAATTGTGCCCGCCGCTAGTGCCCCGCGGCGGTCCCCTGCTCGTAGGCCAAAACGATCTTGTGCACCAATGGATTGCGGACAATGTCCGCCGTGCCCATGGTTACATGCGAAATTCCTTCGATGTTCTGCAGGCGTTCGATCGCGTCGGTCAAGCCGCTCTTGGCGTGCGGCGGCAAGTCCACTTGGGTGGTGTCGCCCGAAACCACGATCCGCGATCCGTGGCCCATGCGGGTGAGAAACATCTTCATCTGCGTCACGGTGGTGTTCTGCGCTTCATCCAAAATAATGAAAGCATCGTTCAAGCTGCGGCCGCGCATGTAAGCCAGCGGAATCACCTCGATCAAGTCCCGCTCCATCAGCCGCTTCATTTGCTCGTAATCCATCATCTCGCGCAGCGCGTCGAGCAGCGGGCGAAGATACGGATTGATTTTGGCTTGCAGGTCGCCGGGCAAAAAGCCCAGGCTTTCGCCGGCTTCCACCGCGGGCCGCACCAGCACGATCTTGCGAATCAGCTCTTGCTTGAGAGCGCTCACGGCCATCGCCACGGCCAGGTAGGTTTTGCCCGTGCCAGCCGGCCCCACGCAAAACACCAGATCGTGCTTGCGAATGGTATCCATATAAGCGGCCTGGCCAGCGCTGCGCGGAGCAATGCGGCGGCCGGCATTCATGACCTGCACGTCTTCTTCGCTGGCGATGCCCGGCGTGGCTTGCCACTCGGCAAGCATGCTGGCGACCTCTTCGGCCGAAACCACGTGCCGAGCCCCGCGATCACGAATGCGCTGCAACAACTCGGCGGCGCGTTGCACGGCCACTTCATCGCCTTGAATGCGAACCTCGCCATCGCGCGCGGAAATACTCACGCCAAGCGCGGAACGAATCGCCCTCACATGCTGGTCGCGAGGGCCGAACATGCTCAACAGAGCGGAAGTGTCGCCGACCGTGATTGTGGTCTCAGCCATTCAAACGCAAAGAAGCGGTGATGAGGGCAACTCGCCAGTACCCAAGGCGATTTATCAAAGCCCGGGCAAGCCTTTCGCTTACCCACGCCCACACGCGCCTTGGGGGCAGGCCAGGGTGCCGCTCCCTAACTGCGAACATCCAACGCGGGATGCTCGACCAATATCCATTTATACCGTTGAATTCCGGGTCGCGGCCAGTTGCGATCAGGCTCTAATTCGCAACTCTTTTACCGGCAATGCCTTGCGTTCGATAAATTCCCTGGGCCTCTTGGCAGTTTGTTGCCCAAAGTTACAATCGCCGCCTGGGGGAAGCAGGGCTGGGTTGATAAGAAACGGTTGCCGGCCTGCTTCGGTCTTGTATTGGGATCTCAATGCAAGAAGCCGTTGGTGATGGTGTAGGTCTTGTCGCAATACACTTCGAGCCCGCAATATGATTCGTCTCAAACGAGCTTATGAGAAACCGTCCCAGCAAGACGGCCTGCGTATTCTGGTCGAACGGCTGTGGCCGAGGGGAGTGTCGAAGGAGAAGGCGGCGATCGATCTCTGGCTCAAAGACCTTGCCCCCAGCACGGAGTTGCGGAAATGGTACGGCCACGACCCGGAGAAATGGGACGAGTTTCGCACGCGCTATTGGTCGGAGCTCGGCGAGAAAGGCGACCTGCTGACTCTGCTCAAGCACCGCGCCACGGAAGGAACCGTCACCTTTGTGTTCGCCGCCAGCGATGAAGAGCGAAACAGCGCCGTCGCCTTGAAGGAGTATCTTGAAGAATGACTGGGGGGAGGGTGGTTGTCGAGCCAAGCCACCCCTACTTCTCTTGCCCTCAAAGGTTCGGCGGCTGGCTGCCGTATCCGCGGGGCAGGCGCGTTGCCAGCCAAGCCATTCCAGGCCGCTTGCACGCCCATTTCCCCCACATTAGCATTGGGTGGACGGGGGGATGGATCTCCACCTTTCTGACGGGCGCGCTCGTTTTCTGCTCAGTCTGCCAATTTGTAGGCGCCCAGCACTCTTCAACTCCGACTGTGAGGCCGCCATGTTCATGAAGGCCACGTTCGTGCATTCGTTGGTTTCTTGCTCGTTAACATCGCTGCGCGCCGCGGAAAACTTTAATGCCTCAGCGTCTGTTTGCGGTTTATCCGCGTTAAGAGCTCCCGCGAGGTTGCGCTGGCTCGCAACCCTGGTCGTGGCGCTGATCGCCGCGCCCGCGACCGCTCAGACCATCATCCAACAAGACTTGACCGGCGGCGCGACCAAAGCTCAGGCGTTAGAAAATGCCCAATTCCCCACCCCGCAAACTCCGGGCGCGGCTAACGTCTTGAAAACGAATTTCGACAACGCCGATTACCTGTTGAATGAAATCCGCCGCGCCCAGATCGGCGGTCTCCCCGCCGACATTGCCAAGACCTTTACCGATTACCCGCCGGTCTTGCAGCGGTACTTCGAGCGGGCCATCGCCGCGCAGCCCACCGAAGCCCGGCATTACTTGCAGCGTGGCAAGTTCCGGCAAACCTGGCTCGGCGACCTGCCGGCCGCTCAGGCCGATTACGAAAAAGTCGTGGCCCTGGCGCCCAATTTCGGCGAAGGCCACGTGTTGCTGGCCGCCATGCGACAAGCCCAAGGCGACGCCAAAGCGGCCCGCGACGGCGCGGCCGCGGCATTCGAGCGTTTTCAACAGCAAATCAAAAACAGGCCCAATGCCGTGGGCGATCTACGAGCTGCCAACGGCCAAGATGTCGAGCTCGACTTTTTGAACGAGCTCGCCTTTCTAGGAGAACGGTGGTCCAACGTGATCGACGGCCGGAACATCTTCTCGGCCGGCGCCGAACGTCTGGACCGCATTCGAGCCCGTCGGATTCTCAGTTACCTGGCCGTGGGAGACGAAGCCAAAGCGGGTGAGTTGCTGGCGACCGCGCCCGCCTATCGGCTGATTTGCACGTTTGAAGAGCGTTGCGAATATCGGGCGCGTAACACCCAGCTCAGCCCTACCCAGCGGCTGCGCGTGGTTGGCTTGCTGGGCGAAAACACGGCCGCCAAAAAGCAATTGGACCAGCTCATCGCCAGCCAGCCCAACTTGGCCGCGGCCTACCTGGAACGCGCCGAACTCGGTCAGGCTTTGCGCCGCTCCTACCTTGCCTACCAACAACATGTGCAAGCCGCCGCCGCGCGGCCCGATGCCCCCAAGCTGTGGCCGTACCAACAGGCCGAGCGCGATCGCCGCCTTGCCCAGCAGCCGCCCACGCTGGCGGCCATCGTGGCCGATTACGAACGCGCGGCCCAACTAGGGCAAAAATCGGCTCGGCTGTATCTGGGGTTGGCCAGCGCGCAAGGGGCGCTGGGCCAAGCGGAGAAAGCCGGCCAGGCGCTCGATGCTTTTGACGAAGCCGTGGCCCGAGGTGACACCGGCCTCCGCCCGAAAGCGGGCAACCTCGCCGACCTGCCAGGCCTGCAAACCACCGAGCGCGATACCTTTCGCGGGCGTGACCGGGATCTCGAACGGCAATGGCGGCAAACACTGAGCGAACAGCCGCTGGCCCTGGCCACCGCCCTGAAAGACAACCGGCGAGCCCTGCGCTACCTCGAGCAATCCATCGCCGATCTGCTACCCAAAACCAGCGACGGAACCCCAGGCACTCGCTTGACCGCTCAAGAACAAGCGTCGTTGGCGAAGCTGCTCGACCAGCGGATCGACATGCTCGCGCGCCTCGACCGGCCTCAAGAGCTGGAAGCCGCTTACCGCCAATACCTCCAGTATGTTCCCGATTCCGCAACACGCCTGGCAGACCTGCACAGCCTGCTCGAAAAGGCGGGCAGGCATGAAGAAGTGATTGCCGATCTCAAAGCCCGCGATATGGCGCCCGAACTCAGCGCCTATCTCAAACGCTTGGGGCGGCACGAAGAAGCCGCGGCCGTGTTTGGCGGCAACGCCTGGAAGGGCTTCGCCGGCACCACCTGGGAGCTGCGGATCGAAAACAGCAGCGCCAAGTTGCAAGTCGCGTTCGCGGAAGACCACACGGCCACGATGCACGAAGCCGGCAAGGATATTTCGCGCGGCAAGCAAACCTGGGAAAGCGGCGACAACATCGAGATTCAATTCGCTCTCTTCGACGGCGAAGCCAGCTACCAGGGCAAGCTCACTTCGACCAATCAACTGGTCGGGACCGCCCGGCGAACGAATGGAACCACCTGGAAGTGGTGGGCCACGCGAATCGTCTCCAGCGAAGAACAATTGGCCAGCGATCGAACCGCCATTTTGGCCGCCATGACGGCCAAAGACTGGGCCAAAGCCCGCGGCCTCATCGAGCATGGTCTGGAGCTTGATCCGCGGTCGTTGTTTCTGCTCGATCGCCATGGAATGTGCCTGCTTGGTCAAGACAAACCCTTTGAATCCCTCGTGGCGTTCGACCGCGCCGTGGCCGTGGCCGAAGAGAAATTGCTGAACAGCCCGAGTAGCCCCGCGGCGACGCAAGACCTGGCGTTCTCGCTCATGCGGCGTTGCAACTGGACGACGCACTATCCCCAGTTCGCTCCCCTCGCCGAAAGCAAGGCCGATTCGGAGCGGTTGCTGGCGGTTGTGGAAAAGTTGCCCTCCGACTTCTCACCGGTTGCCGGGCAGCTTCGCGGGGTGGCGCACTTGTTTCACGCCGATGTGCTGCACCGCGAGAAACGCCTGGAAGAATCGCAACAGGCATTGGAAGAGGCCGCGCGATTGGGCCTGTCGGCCGAAACGCTCGAGCGGGCCAGGCAGCATCTCGCCAGCCACAAACCGGTGGAAGAAGCCACCGCGGGCCACGCTCGATACTTGGGCACGGCGAAAGTCCGCTTCGATCAACAAGACTTCGCCGCCGCCGAACGCGACCTCGTCAAGGCCCTGACCTATCAGCCCGAGGATGCGTCCGCGGTGATGCTGCTCGGCCAATGCCAACTCTCGCTCAAGCAGTACGCCCAAGCCGAGGCGTCGTTCAAGCAGGCCCTGGAACTCGATCCCAAGCAGGCCACCGCCGAGCGCTACCTGTCGCTGGCCGAGGCCCAACTGGCCGCCGATGGCTTCGTGGGCGCAGAAGCCTCGGCCCTGGCGGCCCTGCGCCTCGATGGTAGCTCCGCCAAGGCCCAAGCCATTCAAGGACTCGCCAAGCTGGGGCAAATGCGCGACACCGTGGGCCTGGGGCATCTCGACATCAACGACCCCATTTCCAAGGCCGTGCGCGTCGATCCCCAATTGACGAGTTGGGTTCTGAAAGAAATGAGCCGCATCAAGCCTGGCTATCGAATCGCCGGCCTGGGTCAGGAAGCCGACGCTGGCCGCATCCAAGCTCAAATCGCCAGGGCCAACGCCATTGGCATGGAAGCCATGGCCCTGAGCCAGAAGGGCGACTATAAGAACGCCGCCGACACCATGCTCCGCTGCGCCGACGCCTACCCCGCATCGCAGCCAGGCATCATCTGCACGATCCGCATGCAGGCCATCCAGCTTCGCTTCCAAGCGGGCGACAACCAGGCCGCCCTGGCCGACGCCGACCGCACCATCCAGCTCTTCCCCGACCTGCCGACCGGCTACGCCGGCCGCTACCTCGCGCTGAAATTGCTCAATCGCAACGACGACGCTGAAGCCGCGAAACAAAAGCTGGTGGAAATGAAAGCCCCCGAAGCGGCCCAACTGGACGCCGCCCTGCTGGCCATTCAAGCGATGCAACGCACAGCCAAACCATAGGGTGGGTTGCGCGCCAACCCCCCTCGGGGTTGAAGGCCGAATTCTCCCCGAACCCATCCGCTCATCTCAACCAAAGGGGTACTACTTTATGGCTGTCAAGAAATCGACCGAACCGGTGGTGAGTGGTGAACCGATCAGCACTTGGCGAGAACGCCTGGCGTCGCCCAACTTCGAGCAGCGATTCGACACACTCCAAGCCCTGCAAAACTCCGGCAAGCGAGGCCTCACGGGACTGACTCTGCTGATGGACGACGTGGCAGCCCTGCTCGACGACAAAGTATCGGTCGTGCGCTCGGCCGCGGCCTGGGCCTTGGGCAATCTCGGCGCGGAAGCAGCATCGCTCGCGCCCCAGTTGGGCAAAGCCCTGTTACGAACGGCCAAGCCCGACAAGGCCGCCAAGGAATTCACGTTAAGCGGCCACTCTTGGGGGTCAGACAAGCAAGCTGGTCTCATTGCCGACTCGCTGGCACACCTGGGATCCGCGGGCGTTGCTCCATTGATGGCAGCCTTGCAGAACCGCTCTGCTACTATCCGCCTCAACGCGGCAGCGGGGCTGGGCGATATTGGGCCGGCCGCGAGCGGTGCCGTGCCCGACCTGGTCGAGGCCCTTGCCGACAAGCATCCTCGCGTCCGGATGTGTGCGGCGGGAGCCTTGGGGCAAATCGCCACCCATCCCCGTTTGGCCGTGCCGGCCCTGATCCGGTTGCTGGCTGACCGCGACCATGAGACGCAGCGCAGCGCGCTAACCAGCCTCGGCGATTACGGTCCCGCCGCGGCCTCGGCGGTGCCGATGTTGCTCCCCTTCCTCGATGAAGATATCGACTGGCCGTGGTGGCACTTCCTCACGGCCGAAGCCCTGGGCAAGATCGGCCCAGCGGCATCCATTGCGATGAAGCCCTTGCAGAACTTGCTGCCCTGCAAGAACAAACGCATCCACAAGCAAGTCGAACAGGCCATCAACCTGATCTCGGCAAGCCCATCGCAGCCTAAGGTCGCTAAGAGCAGCAAGCAGTCCGGCCGAGCGAAACGCTAATGCCCGTTTGAAGGGCCTGGGTTACGTGGCCTGGTCGTGGAGTGAGTACCCAAGGCGGAGGAGCGAACCCATGGAGCAAGAAGCCGCACCGTCCAAGCCACTCCGCTGGCGCTGGTTTCAATTCCGCCTGACAACCATCCTGCTGCTTACATTGGCCGTGGCGATCTGCATGGCGTTTTACGCCAGCGAACAGTCGTACTACGAGCGGCAATCTCCCACGACTTTGGGCTG
The DNA here is from genome assembly GCA_964445985.1 of uncultured Pirellulales bacterium. Taxonomy (GTDB): domain Bacteria; phylum Planctomycetota; class Planctomycetia; order Pirellulales; family S012-138; genus CAYUMU01. Next base: position 12,043 of record CAYUMU010000126.1, read on the forward strand.
AGCGTTGAGATCACGCAATCCGGGAATAATACGTCATCCACCTTGGCGGATTTTCGCGGCGATTACCTGGCCGCGGCCCGACAAACATTGCATACACTGGAACTAAACACGCCAGCGATCCAGAAAATCGAATTGGATGGTTTCGTTAACCTGCGTCGGCTCGAAGTCTGGTTAGACAGCGAGGGTGGCCTCCCTGGCCAAGCTTGACAACCTGGAGAATCTCAACCTTCGCGGAACCCGTGTCACCGATGAGGGACTCGCCCATTTGCGGAGCCTGACGAATCTCCGCAGTTTGAATCTCAGCGATACGCCCGTGAAAGGGCCGGGTTTGGCGTACCTGGCCAACCTGAGCCAACTGAAGTTGCTGGCGTTGGCCCAAACCGGGATCGACGACGAGGCCCTGGCGCACGTCGGCCGGTTGCCGGCGTTAAAAACGCTGGTGCTGAAGAATACTTCGGTTACGCCGGCGGGGCTCTCACACCTCCACGGCATGGATGGGTGACTTAAACAGGCTGGCGCGATGTTGTGCTAGGCGTTATATCTATGTGGACGGCCGGTTCGTTGAAAGTGCCTTCGGAAGGGCGCGGCGGGCTGGTCGTCATCGCCTGGGAGGCCTGCCAATGTCGGAAACTTTGGTCAATGTTGAGT
>CAYUMU010000127.1:0-12262 GCA_964445985.1 uncultured Pirellulales bacterium
CTTAAACATCCGGAGCTAGCACTTGCATAATGTTGTAACGCGTCGGGTTATGAATACGCGGCGAAGGCTCGCATTCCCCGCGAAAGGGACGCACCTGGAATCCGTTAGAGTCAGAAAATTGCAAAATGCAAATTGAAAATTTGGGGAGGGGGCGCAGGATTACTTCCTAGCCACCAGCCACCATTCGCGCAGAAGTGCGGAGTTGCTACGAGCTGGCTTGTTCGATCTGCGCAATCTTTTCGACTCGCCGGGCGTGCCGGCCGCCTTCGAACTCGGTTTTGAGCCAGACATCGACCATGTTTTCGATGTTTTTCTGGCCCAGCATGTCGGCGGACAGGCAGAGCACGTTGAGGTCGTTGTGCCGGCGGCTCATTTCGGCGGTTAGTTCGTCTTGCACGGGGGCAGCCCGCACGCCGGGGACTTTGTTGGCGGCGATGGCCATGCCGATCCCGGTTCCGCAGATGAGGATGCCGCGTTCCGTTGCCTGACTGCTGACGCATTCGGCCACGGATTGAGCGTAGTCCGGGTAATCGCAGCTATCGGAGCCATTGGTTCCCTGGTCCACGATTTCGTGGCCCTGCTGCCGCAAGTACTCGATCAACCGCGATTTCAATTGAAAGCCCCGATGGTCGCTACCGATTGCGATCCGCATAAAACCGATACTCCGTCGATTGCCCGCTGAAATTCGGGGGATTGATCTACTGCCAAAATGTGCAAAAGAGGGTAAGACCGCTGCCACCACGGCCCCCTATTTCGCGATGAATTTGTCCATCCAATTTTCGAGTGCCGCTTCGATCATGGCGGCGCACCGGCGATACATTTCGGTGGGGCCGCCGATGGGGTCGGCGACGTCCAGGCCGTCGATACTTAGCAGGTGCGTTCGCTCGGCGGCCTGCGGCCACTCGGCCAAAATGGCTTGCTTGTGCGAGCGCGTCATGGTGATCACAAAATCGGCGTGGCGCACGAGGGGTTCGGTGAGGGGCTGGCTTTCGTGCCGCGACAAGTCGCGGCTGCACTCGCGCATGACTTCCACGGCCTCGGGCGCCGGTCTGCCGCCTGGCATGGCGGCGATGCCCGCCGAGCCCACGATTATTCCGCGGTCTTCGAGTTCGTTGGGCTGGCACTGGAGTTTGTCGGCCAGCATGTGGCGGCAAATGGATTCCGCCATGGGGCTGCGGCAGGTGTTGCCCGTACAAACAAAGAGAATCATCATGCTGCACAATCGTTGCAAAGTATGTTCCGAAACGACTCCGAGCCGAAGCACTTCGAGGTTGTTGCCTTCGATCCGCACCACCGTGGAAGCCTGGCCGTAGCGGCAGGGCCCGTCATCCACAATCATTTGCACTTTGTCGCCGAAAGTCTCGGAGATTTCTTTGGCCGAAACCGATTCGGGCTGGCCCGACATGTTGGCGCTGGTGAGGACGAGCGGGCCTGCCAAGAAGTGCAAGACATCGATAATGGCCGAATGCGCGGGGACTCGCAACCCTACCGAACCTTGCGGAGCGACCGCGGCCCTGGCCGCCGGGGGAAGCTGGGCCAACAGGCTGTCGGGGTGCTCGGCATTGAAGACCAGCGTGACCGGACCGGGCCAACAGCGCCGCGCCAGCCGACTGCCGAGGGGGCTGATGTTGGGAATGTAATCGAGGGCGTCGTCGGCGCTCTTGATTGCCAGGGCGAGCGGCTTGCCTTCGGGGCGGCCCTTGACGTTGGTCAGCCGCTCGATCGCCGACTCGCAGAGGGCGCTGGCCGCCAGGCCGTAGACCGTTTCGGTGGGGAATGCCACGATTCCGCCTTCCACCAGGGCCTGCACGGCGCGGTGGATCACATCGCGCGCGTCGTCGGCGTTGCGGAGATCAAAAATCGTAGGAGCCATTGGCGCTCTTTTGCCCAACCGTAGTGCTGGCCAAGGAAAGGAACCGCAAGGTGGAACGGCTCCGAAGACAAACAACCCTTTATACAGAATGACCTTGTGTAAAGACAAGGGTCGGCGAAACCCGCCAGAATCGCACGACGCTTCGCCAGCCAAACGCTTGGGTTGAATGCGGAGGCGGGGGGAAGCGCGGAACTTTACATGGCAATGAAGCTACGGAGAATATCGTAGCCTCGTTGGGTGAGAAAGCTTTCGGGGTGGAATTGCACCCCGTGAATGGGCAATGTTTTGTGGCGAATGCCCATGATCTCGCGTTGGCCGGCGGGATCGGTGGACCAGGCGGACACTTCGAACTCGGGTGGCAGCGTATCGGGCTTGATGACCAGGCTGTGATAGCGCGTGGCCTGAAACGGATTTTCGAGCCCGGCGAAGAGGCCGCGGCCGTCGTGGTAAATCTGGTCGGTCTTGCCGTGCATCAAGCGATCAGCCCGCACGATGGAAGCCCCAAAGGCCTGGCCAATGGATTGGTGGCCGAGGCAGACGCCGAGCGTGGGCATTTGTGGCCCAAACCGGGTGACGCAGGCCACGGAAATGCCGGCCTCGGTGGGCGTGCACGGGCCGGGAGAAATGATCAGGTGGCTGGGGTCCAAGGCCGCGATTTCGTCCAGGGTGATCTGGTCGTTGCGGCGGACCTCGATCCGCAGGCTGGGATCAATTTCGCCCAGCCGTTGCACCAGGTTGTAGGTGAACGAATCGTAGTTGTCGATCAGCAGAATCAAGGGAGGCAGCTCGGGTTCACACGGCAACCGCCACGTGGCGCCGATTCGATCGGGCGAGTGGCAGAACGAAAGGAACGGCCGCTTCCGATGCCGCGTTCCCACGGATACCGATTCGTTCACTAGGCCGTCATGGGATTGATCTTTTCGGTATCGATGCCCAGGTCTTGAATGGCTTGGGCCACGACCGACGCCTCGATTTGGCCCTGGCGGCTCAATTGCCAGAGGGCGCCCACGGTGACGCATTCGGCATCGACCTCGAAGTGCCGACGCAGCGTTTCCCGTAGCTCGCTGCGACCGAAACCATCGGTCCCCAGCACGAACAGGCCGCCGGGAACCCAGGGATCGATCTGCTCGGGCACGAGCCGCACGTAATCGCTGGCGGCGATGAACGGGCCGGAGACGCCGTCCAGCACCTTTTCCAAGTAGCTCTTGCGCGGTTCTTCGGTGGGGTGCAGCATGTTCCAGCGCTCGCAAGCCAGGGCGTCGCGGCGCAGCTCGCTGTAGCTGGTGGCGCTCCACACGTCGCTGCTTACGCCGTACTTATCCGCGAGAATTTGTTGGGCCTGGAGCACGCTCCGCAAAATGGCGCCGCTGCCGAACAGTTGCACGCGGTGCTGGCTGTTGGCGGCCTCTTTGGAGGAGATTTTGTAGAGGCCCTTGATGATGCCTTCGGCCGAGCCCTCGGGCATGGCCGGCTGCAGGTAGTTTTCGTTTTCCAGCGTGATGTAATAGATGCCGTCTTGGCCTTCCTGGTAGAGGCGTTTCATGCCTTCCAAGATGATCACGGTGGTTTCGTAGGCGTAGGCCGGATCGTACGAGAGCACGGTGGGGAACGCCGACGAATTGAGCAGGCTGTGGCCGTCTTGGTGTTGCAGGCCTTCGCCGTTGAGCGTGGTGCGTCCGGCGGTGCCACCAAGCAGGAAGCCCTTGGCGCGGCAATCGCAGGCGGCCCAAATCAGGTCGCCGATGCGCTGGAAGCCGAACATGGAGTAGTAGATGAAGAACGGAATCATGTTGATCCCGTGCGAGGCATACGCGGTGCCGGCGGCAATGAAGGACGACATCGAGCCGGCTTCGGTAATGCCTTCTTCGAGCAGTTGGCCGTCTTTGGCTTCTTTGTAGAAGGCCACCTGCTTGGCGTCGACCGGTTCGTACAGCTGGCCAACGTGCGAGTAGATGCCGACCTGCCGGAAGAGGCCTTCCATGCCGAAGGTGCGCGATTCGTCGGGCACGATCGGCACGATGTTGTTGCCGACCTTTTTGTCGCGAAGCAACTTGGTGAAGAAGCGGACAAAGCCCATGGTGGTGGACCATTCTTTGTCGCCGCTGCCGGCCAAGGTGGCGTCGTCGCGGTATTCTTCCAGCGAGGGGACTTCGGTGAGGACCGGCTTGACGGGCCGGCTGGGGACGTAGCCGCCGAGGGCCTGGCGGCGCTCGTGCAGGTACTTCATTTCCGGGCTGTCTTCGGGCGGCTTGTAGAAGGGCGCCTTGACGACTTCTTCGTCGGAAATGGGGATGCCGAAGCGGGTACGGAACTCGCGGAGCTCTTCTTCGTTGAGCTTTTTCTGGTTGTGGGTGACGTTGCGGCCTTCGCCGGCTTCACCCAGGCCGTAGCCCTTGATGGTTTTGGCCAAAATAACCGTGGGCCGGTTGGACTCGACGGCGGCTTTGTAGGCCGCGTACACCTTTTCGGGGTCGTGGCCGCCGCGGCGCATTTTCTCCAGCGTTTCGTCGGAGAGGTGGCTGACCATTTCTTCGAGCTCGGGGTACTTGCCGAAGAAGTCTTTGCGAATGTAGTCGCCGCCGGCCACCACGTATTTTTGGTACTGGCCGTCGACCACTTCGCCCATCCGTTTGACGAGCAGGCCCTTGTCGTCGCGTTCCAGCAGGTGGTCCCAGTCGTGGCCCCAGACCACTTTGATGACGTTCCAGCCGGCGCCACGAAAGATGCCTTCGAGCTCTTGGATGATCTTGCCGTTGCCGCGCACGGGGCCGTCGAGCCGCTGCAAGTTGCAGTTGATGACGAAGATGAGGTTGTCGAGGTTTTCGCGGCTGGCCAGGGTGATGGCGCCGAGGGTTTCGGGCTCGTCGCATTCGCCATCGCCCAGGAAGGCCCAAACGTGCTGATTGCGGGTATCTTTGATGCCGCGGTCGGCCAGGTACTTGTTGAAGCGGGCCTGGTAAATGGCCATGATCGGGGCCAAGCCCATCGAAACCGTGGGGAACTCCCAGAAGCTGGGCATGAGCCAGGGGTGCGGATAGCTGGAAAGCCCGCCCCCTTTGGCCAATTCGCGGCGGAAGTTGATCAGTTGTTCTTCGGTGAGGCGGCCTTCGAGGAAGGCCCGCGCGTAGGCGCCCGGCGAGGCATGGCCTTGCAGGTAAACCTGATCGCCGGAGTAGTCGTCGTTGCGGCCGCGGAAGAAGTGGTTGTAGGCGACTTCGTACAACGTGGCCGACGAGGCGAAGGTGGAAATATGGCCGCCGATGCCGGGGAATTCTTTATTGGCCCGGGTGACCATGGCCATGGCGTTCCAGCGGATGATGCTCTTGATCCGCCGTTCGATCTCGCGATTGCCCGGGTAAACAGGCTGCTTGGATTGCGGGATGGTGTTGACGTAAGGCGTTTGGGCCGAGAAGGGGAGTTCTACCCCCGCCATTTGGGCGGCATCGTGCAGCAGGGAGAGCAGTTGGCGAACCCGGCTGGGGCCTTTGCTCTTGAGCACGTATTGCAGCGACTCGAGCCATTCCGTGGTTTCGGTGGGGTCAACATCCTTGCCGTTGAGTTGCGCATCGCCCGGTTGAACACTCAAAGTTTGCACCATAAGTTCTTAGCTCTCCATTCAGCCCGCGACGTAACTACAGGAATCTTCGGCCAGGACCGGAACGCACCCACGCGGTTCGCCGCCCTAAGGGAAGCAGTCGCCGACACTTGCAGCGCTGGCAGCCGTGTTCGAACGGCTAGCGACCCGGAATTCGGTTGCAACGACCATGAAGACCAGCGCAACCGCTCCAATCGGCACCATCGGCACATTGGGAACGAAACTTTGGTGCTTCGCAGCCTGTGCATGCGGTTCTGTCCGAACCAAACCTGAAGACGCCGCTAGCGACCGTGGCGATGATACGGACTTTAACAATACTTGTCGAGTTGCCCGATTTTACCACAATGCCGCCGGGCCGCAATCGACCGGGGAGGGGGGAAGGTGAAGGGGGGAGGGTGTTGCTGAGCGGATCGCCAAAGGGCTGCCGGACGGTTGAACCGATGCATTCGAAAATGGCTAACTTCTACCACAATGGGAGTCCGTACCTGGTGAGGCCTGTCTTGCCCACAGCCAACGACTGCGAGCAACAATACCGCCCCGATGAGCGTTAAGCTGAAACAGCCTATCACGCAGAAAACCGCATGACATGAAAGCAACTGGCGGTTACTATTGAACTTACCGCAATTGAATGACTGAGTGTTAGGCTGACATCCTTGCAGCCTACAGGTAATACAATGATCATTCTATAACCAAGTTATCCGGCTTCGAGGTCTTCCCCCATGAACGTGACCGCGAGCGAGTGGGCACGCGAGCAACTAGTGGTCTTAGACGCCGGCTGGGACCGTCTGATGGCAGCCGTCGATCGCCTCGGGCCGAGCGGCCTAGAGCGGCCACTGACGCGATTGTGGACCGTGAAAGAGATGCTGGCTCATCTCGCGTTCTGGGAGGAAACGAGCTTGCCGGTCATCCAGACGATGTATCGTGGTGGTCCGGAGATGCCAGTAGAACGATGGTACGGCGGCGAAGACTTGGAACTTGCGGCGGGTGCCCCGTGGCCGGACGCGGATACCCATAACGCACGCGAGGCGCGCTGGGCTCGTTCGCGCAGCATGGCCGAAGTGCTCAAACGGTTGAAGCGGGCACGTCAGAAACTCAAGGCCGTGATTGCGACCGTCACCGATGAGGAAAGCCTAGGACCGATCGGAGAGCAATGGTCGGGCGAAGCAATTTGTAGACACATCGATCATCACCTGGCTCAGATCCAGGCCCGCGGGTGGACCGCGCCGCCAGTTGCCGGATAACCAGCCGTTGCAGCGGATCGGGCGGCACGCCCTGAGGTTACGAAGGGCGTGGTTGGGGCCGCATGCCGGGGAGCTTTGCTATTTGCAGCGAGGTGGAAGCGCAGGGCATTGGTTGGATTAGCCGGACGGATGTGCGGCGCCTGGCGGACTTTTTCTGGTGGCTTTGGCCAAACTCCGCTGCCGCCACGCCCTTCGTTGGGGCTCAGGGGGCGTGCCACCCGCCCCGCAGCTTCGCCGAGGCCCTGGGTCACATGGTGAAATTGTACGATTCGCCGGAAAGTGTCTAAAATTTCCAGAAGAGGAGAAACACCATGAGTAACATCGTCATTGAGTCGGTCATCGGTCCCGATGGCAATCTACATTTGGACGTACCCATTGGCATTGAGAACGCGAATCAACCGGTGAGGGTAGTGATCGAAGCAGCCCGCAAGCTGATGACGCGAGCGGAATGGAGCGCGTTCGTGCGGTCCATGGCGGGAAGCATCACCGATCCAACATTCGAGCGGCCTCCGCAATTGCCCCTTGAAGGGCGAGAGTCGCTGTCGTGACCTATCTGCTCGACACCAACACCTGCATCGGTTGGCTGCGGCAGAATCAACCGCAAATTGTTGCCCGGATTCAGGCTCAAGCGCAGACCGACATCGTGTTGTGTTCGGTGGTAATGGGGGAACTGTTGTTCGGTGTCGAACGATCCGACCCGGTTCATCGGGCCAATACAGGCTTGCGCGTCCAGCAGTTACGGCAGCAGTTCACCTCGTTGCCGTTCGATGACGCCGCTGCCGAACAGTACGGTCGGATTCGTGCGGACCTGACCGGGCGGGGACTGCTTATCGGCGGCAATGACATGTTGATCGCCGCTATTGCGGTGGCAAAGGGCTGCACTTTGGTTACCCACAACACGGCCGAGTTTAGCCGGATTGCTGGCCTCGTGACCGAGGACTGGCAGGGTGGGTGGGTGTTTCTGCTTGCGGCAAAAGTCGGCATCGGCCACAATCAACCGCTAATCGGAGGGGGAGCCGATCACCGTTCTTTGGCTCCATCCCCAATTCACTCGGTCGAATTGAGGAGGGTAGGATGTCGCAAGCTCCCAAGCACCCGCGCCGCGCCGCGGCTTTGGATCCCTCGCAGCCGCCCCAGGGGCCGCCTGCTTCACCGCCCCTGTACGTGCCGACTGCCCATGTGCCGCCCGCGCCCATGCCGGTGGGACAGGCACCGTTGGGACAGGGACCATTAGGACAGGGGCCGTCCGCGGTGCCCGTGCGCGTGGCAACTCAAGCCGATCCGGCGCCGATTGTCGTCACGGGAGGAAGCTCGGGGCCGGGGGCAGGAACGACCAGCACCGTGGGCGGGGCGCGTTATCGCCGTCGCCGCTCCAATCCCTGGATCATGATCGGCGGCTTGGTGCTGGGGTTAGGTCTGGTGGTGGGTGTCGCGGTTTTTGCCCTGCAGGAGCCTACGTTGGCATTGGGAACGATCGACCCCCAAACCGCCAACGAACATCAACCGCTTGTGGTCCAGGTGCCCGTGGTTTCCTCGGGGCATTCGCAACTGATTTACGAGCTGGTTTCTGGGCCTGGGGGGGCGGTTGTTGACAGAACCACGGGCAAGTTCCGTTGGACGCCCGGCGAATCCGACGGCGAGCAAACGTTTCAAGCGGCGGTGCGGGTTGCCGTTGGGGGGCAGCAGCTCGAGACGGCGTTTGAAATCCGCGTGCGCGAGATGAATCAACCTCCGCGGATTGCGGCCACGGAGCCACTCGAAATTTCGTATGGCCAACAACTCGACAGGACGCTGAGCGCCACCGATCCGGATATTCCGGCCCGCGATCTGCGGTTTGAGCTGTTGGGCGAAGCGCCCTTGGGGCTGACGCTAGACGCCAGCACGGGTCGGTTGCAATGGTCGCCTGCCGACGACCATTGGGGCAATAGCTATGTGTTGACGGTGCAGGCAGTGGAGGTCGGCGACGATCCGCTGTCTACCAGCGTTCGCCTGCCACTGCGGCTGCCGCGGCGTCCGTTGCATGCCGTTGAACTGCTGGCACAGCAATTCCGCAGCCAGGGTTCGGACGCGGCGGCGATCAAATTGCCTGCCTCGGCGACCAAGGCGTTGCGGGGCGAGCCCTGGAGGCTGACGCTCGACAACGAGACGATCGACGTTTTCTACTACGCCAACGCTGGGGAACGGGAGGCCGACCAAAAGACGATCGTGCCGCAGGCCGACAAGCTATTTGGCCGGCGCGAAGACAAACTGCCGGTGCGGCTGTATGGCGGCGGATCGATCTTGTTCGTGTACGCGGGCGAGTTGGATAGCCTGGTTGAGAAACTCAACGCGCGATTCGGTTCTCCGATCGCCTTGGTTTCCAATACCACCACCGATCCGTTCCCGATGCCGCTGGCCAAGCCTGCCGAGCCCACGGCCGCGGACCCGCTGGCCGAGCTCGATCAGGAGTTGATGGAGATCTACCGGCGAAACCGGCTGCTGATACCGGGCGAGTATGCGGCGATTCGGAAGAATTTTGCGAAGCGGTTCGAGCAACAGCAGCAGTTGGCCATCCAGCAAGGGTTGGGGGCGGATTACTCGGCAATGCACGCCTGGTTCGACGCCCACCCGGCGGTCAAAGAAGAATTGTTCAATGCGTTTTGTCCGCAAGACGACGTGGCGGCCGGCCTGGCCTTGTTCAACGAGTTGCGAAAACAGCACGCGGACAAGTTGGCCAACTATGCCAACCTGGCGATCGCGCTGGCCGTGACCTGGGACAGGCCGAAAGCCATCTACGGCTACGGCAACCATGCCCAGCGGACCCAGGCGATCATGCCTGCCGAGCTGGCCGAGGCAGCGGATCATTTTGTGTACTACGCAGGCGCCGAGAAGTTCATGGGGGGCCGCGTGCGGTATGTTCCCTGGGAGTTCCTCACGCACCTGGTGAACCATCGCACGCCGCTCGACGAGCGTTCGTGGGCTCTGCAGGAATACCTGGCCAAGCGGCCGATGATCGGCAAGTGCTATCACGAGGTGCCGTACGACCAGGTGATGCTGCAAACCGACAGCAAGGAGTGCAAGCTCAAGGGCAAGCCGTATACGCTGGCCTCGATTCGGCAAAACGGGGGCGTATGCGCCATGCAGGCCGACTTTGCCGCCAGGGTTGGCCAAAGCATTGGCGTGCCGGCAATTTACGTGGGCGGCATTGGCGCCAACGGCGCCAATCATGCCTGGGTAATGTGGGTCGAAATCCACGCCGCCACCCCCAGTTCCATTCAGTTCACGCTGGAATCGTCGGGACGCTACCAGATCGACAACTACTACGTGGGCAACTTCCGCAATCCGCAAACCGGCGAACGAACCACCGATCGCGAGACCGAACTGCGTTTGCAAACGGTGGGCAGCAACTACCAGGCCAAACGGCAGGCCGACCTGGTGATGCGGTTCTACCCCCGACTGAGCGAATTGGCCGAACTAACGCCGAAGCAGCAATTGCTGTTTCTGCGCGACCTGACCGACCTCTGTCCGGGCAACGAAACCGCCTGGCAGTCGATGGCGCGACTGGTTCGCGATGGCCAGCTCGACAAGTCGGATTCTCGCGCCTTGACGGCGATGGTGGAGCGGATGTTCGGCACCTTCAAGAACGTGCCGGACTTCACCCTCACGGTCTTCGACGACATGGTGGCCTTTGTGGACGAAGGCAAGCCCCGCAACAACCTGTACCTGCGGCTGATTGAAATGTACGCCGCGGCCAAGCGCCCCGATCTGGCCTGCGAAGCCGGGCTCAAGCTGACCGATATCCTCCTGGCCCAGGATCAAACCGAAGCGGCCGTGCAAGGGCTGGCCGCCACCATCAAGCGGTTCCCTGGCGAAGGCAATTACATTCCCCGCATGCTCGACAAAATCGAGCAAATCTGCGGCGCCATCGAGGGCACCGAACCGCTGATCATCAAGTTTTACACCGAGTATTTGCCGCTGGTTCCCAAGAAGCGGGGGAACGAGGTGAGCGACTACTGCGTGACGATCTACAACCGAGCCATCAAGCGTTTCGAGCAGTCGGGACGAACCGATCTGGCCCAGGCCGTTTCCTTGGAACTTCAGCGGCTTAAAGCGGGCGGGGGCTGAGTTCGGGGGGGGCTGGGTTCGGGGGGGGCTGGGTTCGGGGGTCAGAGCGTGCCACCCGACCGCTGCTTAGCTCCGCCGTTTGGGTCCGCTTTTCTGGAAATCCCTTTTCTTCAGTTTTACCATGCGGCCATCGGGGTGATGCCACACGATTCCTTCGAAATCGCGGGCGATGAGGTAGTTGCGAAGCTCCGCGAAGTTGCGTGGGCAATCCGTGAGGACTTCTTGTCCATGGGGGATCAAGACATGGCGATCATAGTTTTCGGGGTTGCCTTGGACCTTGGGTCCGCACAATTCGTAGGTGCCGTCGGGGAGTTGGGGCGTTGCCGCGAAGGCTTCACGAAACCAGCGGTCTTCGGGGCCGTCGCCCACGGGGAGCCAGCCGGGCCAATGTCCGGTTTGATGATCGGGTTCTTGCGCCGGCTCAAAGCCTTCGGGAGTTGGTTTGCCGATCTGCGCGTCGTACCGCTTGTAGAGCCTTCCCGCGCGCGCCTGGCAACATGTGCCGTCGAATTTTCGTGTCGCCACGCCTTCGCCTGCGAGAACCCACTCCGCCCCGAGCACCACTTCATCGCGCACCAGGCGATCGGTTTCGTAGTTCCGTTGAAAAAGAGTGACGATCTTGCGCATAACTGTTCCTCTGCCAGAGGCGAATCGGTATACCAAGCGGGGAGACAACGACAGCTGTGGAAAGGTTCGCACAATTGCCGGCTGGGTGGCACGCACCTGAGCCCACCGCGAAGGGCGTGGCAGCAGCGGGGTTTGGCCAGAACCCACGCGGGAAAACGCCCGGCCTATCTTGCGTGCAGCGCATAGGCGTTCGCTGATCCCCGACCTGTCCCACCGTTTTCCCACGCTTCAACCTCGTTGCACGGAGCAAAGTTCCCCGAACCAGGAACGAATGTCGATCTGCCCAGCAGGTCGGGGCTGGCGATGCTTCACAACGGGATCAAATTTGCTCTTATTTAGAGAACCGGCGTACGAACGTGCAAGCGGTAGGCCACGTGGGGCGGCGGTGCATCCGCCCACGCGCACTGGCAGAGCCAGTGGCACCCAAACGGGGGGCAAGGAGACGGTCGCCCGTGCCACCCAGCCGCTTCTCAATCAAGCCTTTGCAACCTGGCTGGCGCGGTGGCGGCGGGGTTGGGCTGTCGCGCTGGCCGCCCCAGGAACCACGCGATCGCGGCGACGGCCGCCACCGAGGGCACAACATGCATGAGCTCGTACGCCATGTTGCCGCTGGCCAAGCATGGCGGACGGCCGCGAACGGTGAATCTGCGGGAAGTGGTGAATACGATTTTGTACCTCAATCGCACCGGCTGCCAGTGGGACATGCTGCCGCACGATCTGCAGCCCAAGAGCATCGCCTACGAATATTTCTCGCAGTGGCGCGACGACCTGCACTTTAGGGGATCGTCTGACACCGTAGCCAATTGATCTTGGCACGAAAAA
>CAYUMU010000128.1:0-12015 GCA_964445985.1 uncultured Pirellulales bacterium
CTAGCAAAACCCCGCCATGATTCGAACAGAGATGTGGGGGATAAAGAGGGCGCTACCCCCAGGGTCGGCGTTCCCATCCATTCGTCAGTCCCGAAGGGACGGCAGGAGATGACGCGCCGGAATTGCGGTGTTCGTTCCCTGCGGGACTTGGGGATTGCGGCGTTTCCGTTTCCACGGGCTGGCGCCCGCGGCTACAACCTATCGTCCCTGCGGGACGAAAACATGGACGAAACACAATGAGCACGTTTACCAACTTGTTGTTTCACGTCGTGTACAGCACGAAATATCGGTTTGGGTGGCACCTGAGCCCCAGCGAAGGGCGTGGTTGAGTCGCTAAAACGGCCAGCTATTTCGATCAGCATACAACGTAGGCAGCGTGCCACGGTTGAAGTAGGCGTATATCCGTGCGGCCGATCGTCAACGTGACTCCGCGGTGAAGCCCGGCCAAAGTTCATCGGGCTGCACATTCAGCGCCTGGGCAAAGCGGAGCACCGTTTGACGCTGCGGGCGGCACTGCCGGTTGAGCATGTTGGAGATGGCCGGCTGTCCCAACCCCACCTTCTCGGCCAGGGCAATCTGCGTCAGATTCTGCTCGTCCATGTGCTTGCGCAGCCGCTCGGCGAAGTTCGCCTCTTCGGCGTCCATCTGTTCGACAACGTCCTTGGTTTCGTTGGAAAATTGGGCTCCCAATTGTTCCGACCGCGCGAGGTCCATCCCCAATTTTCCCTCATGGAAATTAGGGAACAGGGCATCGGCAAGGGTAAACAGGGCCATCTCGCGATCGTCTTCGTCCGTCTCCGGATCGTGGACAACCGCCAGCACCTCGCGGATGCCGGCTTGAATTTCCTCGCTGCATTCCAAGAATGCCTGGAGCAATTTGGCGGACTTGAGGAGTTCCAGCTTTTCGATTTCGTTATCGATCGCAAACATGAACATGGCTCCTGAGGCCGCGGTTTTTCAACCGCGGAAACAAGTCAATGCAGAGCCGTACGAGACCGAATCTTAGCCGCTTCAATGGAGCCGCGGTTTTTCAACCGCGGAAATCGCGACCGACATGCTTGGTATCTACACGCGGCTCGGCGTTTCAATGGGGCTGCGGTTTTTCAACCGCAGAAACGGTTTGGAGGATACTGACGGGGAGAGAGGTCTACTCGCTTCAATGGGGCTGCGGTTTTTCAACCGCAGAAACTTCTTAGAAGAGGCGATCGCGTATTTTCAAAATATGTGCTTCAATGGGGCCGCGGTGTTTCAACCGCGGAAGTGACGTTATCGCGAATCTGAGTCGCGCTCGGTCACGGCGCGCCACCGCCGTAAAACCTTTCCAAAACCAAAGCTCTCCGCAGCTTGAACATCGCGATCTGGGCCTTGGTAAAATCATCGCGTTTCTTTTGAAACACACTCAAGACCCAAATCATGGGCATAGGTTCCGTGGCAATCTGCGGATCGAAGAAAATCACGCGGATGTTGTCGTGGCCGCCAATCACGTCTCCTATTCGCAACTCGCCGATACGTCGGTCGGGCAAGGCTCTGATCCAAGACCAGTTCAGGTCGAGAAGGTCACCGTTGTCGTCGGTGGGCTGGTGGTCCGGCCAAAATCGCAACTTCAACGTATGCCTTCTAACTTTCCCACGGTCTCGGGCTTTGGGAAACCAATGGTGGGCGTCGTGAAATGCCGGACGAATGGCACGCACCAAATACCGACCAGTGAGATTGGAATTGTCCACGCCGCCCCTCCAGATATTACATACATCGGTCCATTGAAGTAATGGTATTACATAATTTGGCGAAAGGCAAGCTGAAATATCACACAAATCGGCGGCCAAAACAGATCATCGTTATAATTCTTGGCCCTCGCCGCCTTTCGCTAGCATGCCAGCCGTTCTTCTCGCAAGACTGCGAGGGGCGACCCCTCAAGGCACGGGAAACATCTGCCACCCAAATGGTTTCGCCGGGCCGATCGGCCACGCATAATGGTGTGCGCTGCGTGCCTTGCTGAACAGGCGGCAACGCCGCGCCCCTGCCACCTCCGTTTCCCACCCCGCTCCGATGAGAACTGGCGACCATGCCTGCGTGCATTTCAAATTGGCTGTTTTTGCTCGGCTGTTCCTGCCTGGCGGTTGTGGCCGCGGCGGCCGATCGAGAGCCTGGTTCAGAGGATCGTCCCTTTGGTCTCGCCAAGCGCACGCCTTGGGCCACTTCCAACTTTCGCGGCCGGCCCGAGCCGCCGCTGCCGTTCAAGGCCGAGCGGGTCTTCCCGAACTTGCACTTTGCCCAGCCGACGGTGTTGACCAGCGCCCCCGGCACGCGGCGGTTCTTCGTGGCCGAGCAGCGCGGAAAGATCTATTCGTTTCCCAACGACCCGGCCTGCCAACAGGCTGACCTGTTTGTCGATGTGCATGCCCTGGTGGAGCAACTCAACCAGCGGCAGCAGCCGGCCAAAGACAAGCTCGACTCGGTATACGGCCTGACCTTCCACCCCCAGTTCGCGCGGAACCGCTACTGCTATGTGTGCTACGTGGTCAGCCACGCCGATGGCCAAAAAGGCCAGCACCCGGCCGGCACCCGCGTCTGTCGGCTGAAGGTGACCAATACCGATCCGCCCGTGTGCGAAGTCGAAAGCGAGCAAACGATCATCACCTGGCTGCAAGGGGGCCATAACGGCGGCTGCCTGAAGTTTGGCCACGACGGCTGCTTGTATATTTCGACCGGCGACGGCGGGGTGGCCTTTCCCCCCGATGGCCTCAACTCCGGCCAGGATGTCTCCAACCTGCTCTCAACCATCATCCGCATCGATGTCGATCACCCCGAAGAAGGCCGCAACTACCGCATCCCCAGCGACAATCCCTTCGTCGACCTGGAAAATACCCGAGGCGAAATTTGGGCCTACGGCGTCCGCAATCCCTGGAAGATGAGCTTCGATCGCCAGACCGGCGAGCTTTGGGCTGGCGATGTGGGCTGGGAGCTGTGGGAGCTGGTCTACCGCGTTCGCAAAGCCGACAACTTTGGTTGGAGCATTACGGAAGGCCGCCAGGCCGTGCATGCCGAACGCCGCCGCGGACCCACGCCCATCGTGCCCCCCGCGGTAGAAATTCCGCACACCGACGGGGCCTCGATCACCGGCGGCTTTGTCTACCGCGGCCAGCGATTCCCCGAGCTGCAAGGCCTGTATATCTTTGGCGATTGGGAAACCCGCCGCGTGTGGGGCGTGCCGGTGGAAGAAAACTCGGTCGGCGAGCGCCGCGAGGTCGTCGAACCGACCGTCCGCGTCGTCGATTTTGCCGAAGACAACGATGGCGAGTTGTTCTTGCTCGATTACGATCTCGGCACCGTCCACGCCATCGAACGCAACGACGTCCAGCCCACCGATCACCGCTTTCCCACGCGGCTCAGCGAGTCGGGCATCTTTCAAAACGTGAAAGACCACCAACCGGCCGCGGGCGTGTTGCCGTTTTCGGTGAACGTGGAGCAATGGGCCGATCACGCCAACAGCCAGCGGCTCGTGGCGGTGCCAGGCGTGGAATCGATCCGCCTCCACTCCGCCCCGCAAGAGATCGAAGGCTCGATGTTCAAACGTACCACCGACTATCCTGTCGATACCGTGCTGATCAAAACGCTTTCGCTCGATCTCAAAGAGGGCGACCCTTCCAGCCGCCGCCGCGTGGAATCGCAAGTGCTGCATTTCGATGGCCGCGAATGGCGTGGTTACAGCTACCAATGGAACGAAGACCAGACCGACGCCACGCTGGTGCCCGCCGCCGGCGAAAATCAAACCTTCGAAGTCGCCGACCCCCAGGCCCCCGGCGGCAAACGCACCCACGCCTGGCGGTTCGCGTCGCGCATGGAGTGCATCCGCTGCCACAACCCTTGGGCCGAATACACGCTGGCCTTCAACGTGCCGCAACTCAACCGCGATCACAACTACGGCGGCGTGGTCGATAATCAGCTTCGCGCGCTCAAACACATAGGGCTGCTCCAAGACGCGCCCGATGAAATAACACCGGCCGAGTTGGAAGCTTTCCCCAACTCGGGCGTGGCGCGAGAACCCTCCCCAGAAACTTTGCCCCGCCTGGCCGATCCCTACGACCTATCGGCCAACTTGGAACAACGTGCCCGCTCGTATCTGCACGTAAACTGCGCTCATTGCCACCGCTTCAATGGCGGCGGCTCGGCGCACATCCATGTCCCCTTCGATACGCCGCTGGCCAAGACCGAAGCCCTCGGCCTGCGGCCCACGCAGGGCGCCTTTGGCATTCACAACGCCGAGATCATCGCGGCGGGCGATCCTTATCGATCGGTAATGTATTTACGGCTGGCAAAGATGGGGCCCGGCCACATGCCGGCGATCGGCGCCAAAATGGTTGATGAACGCGGCCTGCAACTCATGCACGATTGGATTCGCTCGCTCCCCATTCGCTCCGCCGACGGCTTCAAGGTAGACCGCCTCTGGGAACTGGAAGAGAACCGTCATCTCGCGCAAGAAGCAAGCGAGGCCCCCCGCACCCGGCGGAAGTTGGCCAAACAGGTGGCCAAAGAGCGCAAACGCGAAGAGCCGCTGGCCGAAGATTTTGTCGAAGCCGAAAAAAGGGCTGTGGCTCAGGCCCAAGGACGCGTTCGACAGCGGGCTGGCGAACGCGCGCGGCTGATCAACGAACTGCTGGCCGAACCCACGGCGGCCATGCTGCTCGCCAAAACCCTCCGCGAGCGCGAGCTCTCGGACCAGGCCCGCCAGCTGATCCAGGCCGCCGCCTCGTCGCACTCCAATGCGGCCATCTTGGATTTGTATGAACCGTTCCTGCCCGACGAACTGCGCGTGCGGCGATTGGGCGAAGTGGTCAACGCGGCCGAAATTCTCAAGCTCGCCGGCGAGCGGTCCCGGGGCGAGGCGCTGTTTCTCAAGGCCACCAACGTGCAATGCCGCAACTGCCACAAGGTCGGCAAGACCGGCGGCCAAATCGGCCCCGAGCTCAGCGAAATCGGCAAGAAGCTCGACCGTGCCAAGCTGCTGGAAAGCATTCTGGAGCCTTCCAAAAACATCGATCCCAAGTGGACCACCTGGCTGATCGAAACCGACGCCGGCCTGGTCCACACCGGCTTGCTGATTTCCAAAGACGACAAGCGGGTGGTGATCCGCGACGCCCAAAATAAAGACATCACGCTGGAAACAGGGCAGATCGAAGGCATGTATCCCCAGCAAAAATCGCTGATGCCCGAACTCCTGCTCCGCGACTTCACCGCCGAACAAGTAGCCGACCTGTTGGCCTACTTGGAATCGCTGAAGTAGGGGCTAGTGGCTGGGGACTGGTTGCTAGGGGTGGGTGGCTGGGGTCTGGTTGCCGCTCGCCAGGCCTGCCACACCATCAGCCGCCGCCGGCAACCAGCCCCCAGAAGAACCCCCGACCACCAGCTACCAGCCCCTATTCCCCAGTCCCCAACCCCTCCACCCCTACTCCCCGCAGCAAGGACAACTCTGCGGCACATAAACCACCAGCGTGGCCGAGTAGCTGGTGGCATCGTAGCCTTCGCCCTTCTGCTCCGGCTCGCGGTGATGCAACACCACCAGCACGTAGTCGCCTTCCTTGGGCGTGAACGACGCCTCGCCCTGCGAGTTGGTCTGCCGTTCGTGGTTGGCGTCGAAGCCTTCGATCAGCGTGGCGCTGCGGGGAATGAATGAAACCCGCGCGTCGGCCAGCGGCTTGCCTTGGTACAGCACCCGCACGGCAATCGGCTGGCCCGGCCCCATGCCGAGCGCCGTGTTGGCGGTCGGCACAATCTCCAGCGGGTGCCCTAGCGGCTGATCGAACTTCGCCGCCTTCTCCAGGCCGGCCTTGGCTTGCGGTTTGATGTCGAGCGTGGGACTCGCCACGAACAGGGTCTTGGCGCTCTTGATGGCCCGGGTCGCGCCGTGCAGTTTATCCAGCGTATGGGCGACCACATGCACGCCTGCCTCGCCGGTCACAAACCGCGACGACCAGAAACCTTCCTTGGGAGCGTAGCCGGTATCGACGACGCTCGGCTTGATATCAATCTTCTTTCCGCCTGGCGTGATCACGGCCAGCGTGCTGTCTTCAATCGTGATCTTACTGGCCAACTTGTAATCGCGGTGCTCATTGCCATGATTGCCCAGCATCAAATCCACATGCACCAGATCGCCAACCCGCACCAGGTTGGTATTCGTCTGCACCCAAGTGTCATGCGCGCGAACAGAACCAGAAAACCAACCGCCAAAACACACAACAAACGCGGCAATAGAAAAAATATATCGCATCGGAAAAACCTCAGGAAAAATGTGAGAGTAAAAAGTAGCTAGTAGCTGGTAGCTAGTTTGCCAGCCACCAGCAACCAATCCCCAGCCCCTCCCTCTAATACTCGCCCACCAGGTCATTGCCCGCCCGACTGAACAGTGCCCGCCAGGTTGGCAGGTGCACGCTGTCTTTCACAAAGCTCACATGCACGTCGGCCAGCAGCACGTTCACGCCATTGGGGTGATTGCTGCGGGCGCCGAACCAGCCGCGGCCGTGGCCCGAAACGTCGGGCACGTTGCTATTGGGTGGTTGCCAGCCGGTCAGCGTGGTCAGGTGCTCGCGTCCCCATAGCCACGACATGCCCCGATCGCCCGACCACAAGGCCGAGCCGCAGCCATCGATCAGCGATTGCAGGCTGGGGTTGGTCACGGCCGGCGGCCCGCCCGGCCCCAAGCCTGGCGAAGCCGGGCGAAAACAACTGCTCACGTTGGCATACACCAGCCGAGGATCGGCGTCGGCCGACGATGTCGGCGCATAGCCGGCATCGCCCCGCAGGCTTTCCGCCAAGGCCACCGTGTTCGACGTGCCGTCGAGCATGTGGCCAAAGCCCACCCGCGAGTCGTAATAGAACAGCCCATCGGTCGGCGCGCTGGCGTCGTAATTGGTCCCCTGGCCCGAGCCCAGGTTCACCATGTAGTTCAGCCCGGCCCAATATTCATCGGGGCCGCCCGAAGGTTGGCGAAGAGTCATCACTTCGGTGCTGTCGCTAATGCACAAGTACAGCGGCACCGCCCTGGCCGCCGCATTGGCCTGCGAGGGATTCACATATTGCGAGCCGCCCGAACCCAGCATCAGCGGAATATCAAAATCCACCAGGTCCTGCAGATTGGACTGCTCCACATAAGGCAACAGCCGCGACTGAATGGAAAAACTGGTCTGGCTGGTCGTTCCCAAGCCCGGAAAAACATTGTTCTGGTTGGCGTAGTTATGCAAAGCGATGCCCAACTGCCGCAGGTTGCTGGCGCAACTCGTGCGCCGGGCCGACTCGCGGGCCGACTGAATCGCCGGCAACAGCATGGCGATCAAAATGCCGATGATGGCAATCACCACCAGCAGTTCGACCAAGGTAAAACCGCGTTTGACAGACATAATAAAGATCTCATTTCGTTCGAAACCGCATCCGTGATGGAAGGGGGGAGGTAAAGCAACGCCAGGGTCGCGCGCGCCAATGGCAACGCCGCCCAGCATGGCGAGCGTTAGGCCTGGCGCAAGCAAAGCGCGGTCAACGCGCAAGCCAGTCGGTTGCCAACCAGGTTCGCTCGACAATCGCAGTGCGGCGCGGGGGGCAATGCAAACCCCCAGTGGCTCACACCACGGAATCCTTCCCATGGCGCGGCTACCCGCGCAACGCAACCCAGTAAAAGATGCCAGGCGGCGAACGATCAGCCTGGCGGTGGCGTGGGCGGAAAAGAAATGGCTGCCATGAAGGGGATCACTTCGGCAACCCGGCCCGTGCGCGCAAGCAACACGGCATAACCCAACAGCGGCGGAGGAGGCGCGCCAACCTCGGGGATGGCCAGCCACGTCGACCCCAATCCGCGGCACTTGAAAGCGTTGAAAATCAAACCCCAGTCGCCATCCGTCGCAGGTCGGCTCGGCGCTGTGGGTTCAGAACGGGTGGAACAGCAACTCGAAGCGGCTGGCTTGCTGGCAGCGCAACAAGCGGGCACCGCCCCATCCCCCGCCTCCTCGTTCCGCGGCACATCGTGAGCGCCCCCGCAGCACGATTTCTTCTTGGCCGGCTTTGCCAGCGGCTCCAACCGCTGCGCGTCGCTGGGCACCGTCACCCCGTTTCGCCGAGCCCAAGCTTCCTTTTCCCGCGGGCTAAAGCAGCAACAGGCCGTCCAGCAATGCTGAGCCGACCGACAGCCGCAGCCATGACTCTGGCATGGAAAGGGCATGACGCTCAACTGGTCCGCCAGGTTGGGCACCGGAAACCCAAAGGCCGCCGCCAAATATACCCCCAGCGCCAACCAGCCGGTCGCTCGGCGGCGGAGAGAAGCACACGGATTCTGGCGGCAGGCAGCAGTCACGGCGGGGCAATCGGGAGAGAATCGATTCGATCGGTAGCGATCAATCAAACGGCATTATCGTTCGCTTGGCTCTGATTGCAACGCTCTCAATGCCGCCGCGACAATTTGCCGCCGGCCAATTCCCCGGCGAGTTTCCCCGTTAATGACGTTGCTGCTCCATCATCCGGGCTTTGTACATGGCTTCTTCAGCCTCGGGAATCCGGCCGCCCCGCTGATAGGTCACGCTCAGGGCCGTAAAGCTGAAGGCGTCGTTGGGTTCCAGCTCGCACACCTTCAGGCCATGGGCAATCGCCTCGTCGTGCCGGCCCAGGCGACCAAGAATGACCGCCAACGCCGAATGCGCCAGGGCAAAGTTGGGATCGGCCGCCAGGGCTTCTTCCAGTTTGGCCACCGCCTCGTCAAGCTTGCCTTCGTCCTTGAGCTTGTCGGCCTGGTTATAAATTTCATGAACGCTGGGCATGGTCGCTCTCTCTCCGCTAAACGTGCTGCTGATGCTATCGACGAATGCGTCGGCGGGCGGAGCTTACATCGTGGGGGGCCAAAATTCCAAACTACCGGCACGCTCCGCCTACCTCCTGCATCTTATCAAAATCCCCTCCGCCGCGGCACGGGCTACTTGCCTCCCATTTTTCTTCCCACCTCCGGGCTCAGCTGGCCTTTGCGCCCCTTCAATGTTTCCCTATAACCCCCCCACCCGTTTGTGCCCTGGGAACAGGCTGAATTTTTACAGTCGCCAGGGCCGATACAACCCCACTGTGTAGCGCGCTGCATTATCCGGGCGGCCCGAATGGACCCCGCCCAGACGGTCGCTTCATTTCTCGGGGAACTCCTGGTGTCGAAAATCCATCCAATGGCTGTGATCAGCCCCGACGCAGTACTCGGAAACGATGTCACCATCGGTCCGTTTTGCGTTGTCGAGGCTGGCGTAAAGATCGGAGATGAATGCGAGCTCGCCAGCCACGTCGTCGTTAAAACGGGGACGGAGCTCGGGCCGCGAAATCACGTCTATGAAAGCACCGTGCTCGGCGGAGTGCCGCAACATGCCCGCCACGGCGGAGCCTGCGGCAAGCTGATCATCGGCGCCGAAAACGTCATCCGAGAGCACGTGACCATCCACCGCGGCATGCAGCCCGACGGAGCTACCACCGTCGGCAGCAACAACCTCATCATGGTCGGCGTGCACTTCGCCCACGATTGCCATATCGGCAATCACGTCATCGTCACCAATAGCACCGGACTCGCCGGCCACGTCGTCGTGGAAGACAGGGCCTACGTCTCGGGGCAAGTCGGCATCCACCAGTTCTGCCGCGTAGGCCGCCTGGCCATGGTCGGCGGACAAGCCCACGTGGTGAAGGACATTCCCCCCTTCGTCACCGTCGATGGCGCCACCACCATGGTGGTCGGGCTCAACCTGGTCGGCCTCCGCCGCGCCGGCTACAAGCACGAAGACGTGCACCAACTCAAAGAAGCCTACCGGCTGATCTACCGTAGCGGCCTGTCGTGGAAAGAAATCCTCGTGGAGTTGCCCAAGCAATTCGCCACCGGCCCGGCCGCCGAATTCCATCAGTTCTTTAACGGAGGGACACGCGGGTTTACACCGGAGCGTCGATTTCCGGGTGGACGACCCACACTCCGATTGCGTGAACCCGCCACGGATGATGGAAAGGATTTCAAGGCCCTGGCCGGCTGACGACAACCCCGGGTTCCCCTTCGACCCCACCGACAAGCCGTAGGCCCAGTCTACCCAAGACGGGCCTCGAACCGGAGCATGCACCACATCGCCCAGCCTGGTGGCACGGGCGTCCTCGCCCAAGAATCCGCGGTAGAGATGGCAGCTCATAGCCAGGGTTTGAGCGCAGCGACACGACCGCTCCGCCAGCCCCATGCCGTGTGAGGTTATCTATCCGGCACAGTGGTCGCGTACTCTCCCAGGCCCTTGTCGCACGCCGCTTCAACCGCGGCTTTCTTCTCGTCGTCGGCGCCACTCGACAGCACGCGGAACAATTCACGGATTTCGTCGTCACTCGACGCTGCCAGGTACGATTTCTGACGATCCTCATCTCCGTCAGTGCGTGATCTCGCAATTCGGCAACGCCATTTGCAACTTTTTGATGGCGCTGCCTGTTATCTTGGTTTCGGCAATGTGCACGCCGCGCAGGTTCTTGAGCGCGGCCAATTCTTGAATTCCCGCATCGGTCACTTCCGCGCGCCACAGGTTTATTTTTTCCAGCCCCTTCAAACCCGTCATATGGCGCAGGCCTTCGTCCGTAATGGGAGTTCCGTCGAGGCAAAGGTCGCGAAGGTGGACAAGCGAGCTCAGATCTCGAAAGCCGACGCCAACAAGGTTCGTAAGGCCGAGTTCGAGTTCCTGCAAGCGGTTCAGCGCTGCCAGATGCTTTAGTCCCGAGTCGGTGATCCGCGTGTGTTTCAGATTAAGATACCGCAATTCTTTCAGAGTACAAAGATGAGTGAGCCCCGCGTCGGTTATCTGTGTAAATCCTAGATCGAGAACTTCCAAACCATAAAGCTTGCCGAGGGATTTCAATGATTCGTCGCCAATGGCGCAGCCGCTGAACTTGAGTTTGCGCAGGTTCGACAACATTTCCAGTTCTTTTACTCCGTGGTCCGTGATTCGCGTCAAGCCCAAGCACAACGACTCCAGACTCTTCAACGCCGCCAGTTGCTTCAGATCGTCGTCGGCCGTTTCGTCTGGCAGCTGAAGACCGAAGGGCACTTCCGCATCGGGCAGTTCGCCGAGCTTTTCAAGGCCCCCGGCGCCACCGTGGAAGAGAAACCCCGGCAGATCATCGATTTCGGACGGGGAGTTGCTGAAATACCCCCATGGGTCTACCCAGCCAAATTCGACCCCAGCTTCCTTCCAGCGCCGCACAATCCATTCGGATATCGGTTTCGCATGTTGCATGGACGGACTCTCCAGCTACGCCGAGGTGACACGGAAATCGAACGTATGGATTCGTTCGTGAACACGGAAGTGTACATTGGTCCGCGCGGGAGCGACATCCACGGCGGTGTTTTCAGTGAAGGGGTCATCGCAATCTATCGTCACCTCAGCGAAGACGCGATCCCCGTTCGGGAATGGAATCGTCGGAAGCTTTCCAGAGTATTTGGCTATCTTCACTTTGTTGCCTCCGTGTCGTTCGATCCGACGGTTTGAATTGGTGGCATAGATGCCAGCGCCTGGGGTTGATGATGGTGGGCCAATTCGCTCGCAAGCCGCCTTTAGCCCATGGCTGGGCAGATGGTAGCGAGGAACTGGCAGTTCCTTGGGAGCAGTGGCACACTTCCGTGGCCTACGCAAATTTGAGCACGAGCAGGCGCACCTGCGGCGGAGAGTGGCGATTCCACTTGTATGATGTCAGAAAAGATACTGCGCCTACCAATGCGGCGCCTGTCCATCCGGGGTGTAGAAGCGTAAATATTCGGTCATTTCGCGAGTCAGTGGCTGGTCCATTTCCACCAGTCGAAACCAAATCTCCGATTCGATCCACAAGCGATAAATAAATGATTCGAATGACGGAGCGCACAGCATAATATGACCGTGCTCATTGTGCCAAAAGTCGTCATCGTGTGATTCGGATAGATCATCACTGGCGACAACGATGCAGCGTAACTGCTCAATAACCCCTCTGCGGCTGTGCGCAGTGGTGGGTGTGGCGGTG
>CAYUMU010000129.1:0-11288 GCA_964445985.1 uncultured Pirellulales bacterium
GACCAGCTTTTTGAGCCGGTTGTTGCGGTTGATGATGCGGCGGTACAGGTCGTTGAGGTCGCTCGTGGCAAAGTTGCCGCTATCGAGCAGCACCAGCGGCCGCAGGTCGGGCGGGATGACCGGAATCACGTCCAGCACCATCCACTCGGGCTTGTTGTCGCTATCGCGGATCGACTCGACGATTTTGAGCCGGTTGATCAGATCCTTTTGCTTTTGCTTGGACCCGGTTTCTTCGAGGTCTTGGCGAAGCTGCTTGGACAGGGCCACCAGGTCCAGGTTGGTGAGCATCTGCCGAATGGCTTCGGCGCCCATTTCGGCCTTGAAGCCGGGCTCGCGGTCTTTGTACTCTTCGCGGGCGGCGCGGTACTCTTCTTCGGTGAGCAGCTGCCGCGGCTTGAGGTCGGTGTTGCCTGGATCGACCACCGCGTAATCCTGGAAGTAGATCACTTTTTCCAGGCTGGCGGTTTTCATATCCAGCAGGTTGCCCAACCGGCTGGGGGGGGCTTTGAAGAACCAGATATGGACGACCGGCGCGGCCAGCTCGATGTGGCCCATGCGCTTGCGGCGCACGCGGCTGTGCGTGACTTTCACGCCGCAGCGGTCGCAGATCATGCCTTTGTATTTCATGCCGCGGTACTTGCCGCAGGCGCATTCCCAGTCTTTTTCGGGGCCGAAGATGCGTTCGCAGAACAGCCCATCCCGCTCGGGACGGTAGGTGCGGTAGTTGATGGTTTCCGGTTTTTTGACTTCGCCAAACGACCAGCTGCGAATATCTTGCGGGCGCGCCAAGCTAATCTTGACGGAGGCGTAATCGTTAATCCGATCGTAAGAGCCTTCGGCAATACTCATGATGGAGCGCTCCTATCGGGGAGAGAAGGATGGGTCGTGCCGGGTATTCGCGGCGGCGGCTCGCCAACGATTGTGTGGCAGCCGCTCGAATCGACCAATCCTGGGAATCTTGTCCAGAACCTTCTAAAACCTGCCAACGCCAAACCAGTGCGCCCCCCGCCACGCCTGCCGACCCTACCAAGGGGGCCGGCAGTGCCTTTCGGGGGGCAAACGCCCTAGATGCCGCTACGGCGTTTTTCCAACTGCATATTCAAACCCAAACCACGAATCTCATTGGTGAGCACGTCGAAGCTGGCCGGGGTGCCGGCTTCGAGCGTATTCTCGCCTTTGACCATCGATTCGTAAATCTTGGTGCGGCCTTCCACGTCGTCGCTCTTGACCGTGAGCAGCTCTTGCAGAATGTAGGCGGCCCCGTAGGCCTCGAGCGCCCACACTTCCATTTCTCCAAAACGCTGTCCACCGAAACGGGCTTTACCACCCAGCGGCTGCTGGGTAATCAGCGAGTAAGGACCGGTGCTGCGAGCATGAACCTTGTCGTCCACCAGGTGGTGGAGCTTGAGCAGGTACATGTAACCGACCGTGGTCTCTTGCTCCATGGCCTCGCCCGTGCGGCCGTCGTACAGCTGGGCCTTGCCCGACAGGGGCAAGCCCGCCTCGCGAAGGCACTCGGTAATTTGCGCCTCGCTGGCTCCGGCGAACACGGGCGTGATGGACTGGAAGCCGAGCTTGGCGCCGGCCCAACCCAAGTGGGTTTCCAAAATTTGACCCACGTTCATACGGCTGGGCACGCCCAGCGGGTTGAGCATGACTTGCACCGACGTGCCATCGGCCAAAAAGGGCATGTCTTCGCGGGGGAGAATCTTGGAGATCACCCCCTTGTTACCGTGGCGGCCGGCCATTTTGTCGCCGACGCTGATCGTACGCTTGGTGGCGATATAGACCTTCACCATTTGCAGCACGCCGCTGCGAAGCTCGTCGCCCCGCTTCATGCTGTTCAGCTTGCGATCGCGATCGTCGATGGCGCCTTCGACCAGCGGCCATTGCGAACGATAGATTTTTTCCACCTCGGCGGGTTTCTTGCTGCCGCCCAGGTCGAGCCGACGCAGGCTGAACCGCATGGCCTGGCCCGCCAGGTAGTCGGCGTCGCGCTCACCGGCCAGGGCCTTGCCGTCTTCGTCCTTGAGCTGCCGGCCCAGGGTTTTCTCGATTTCTTCAATCATGCTGCTGAACAGTTGGGCGATCCGCTTGTTGCTCTCGACCTCAACCTCTTTCAGCTCGCGCTCGAATGCCTTGCGTTCTTCTTCGGACAGGCTCATGCGGCGGGAGAACTTTTGCGTGTCGATCACGATGCCTTCCACGCCCGAGGGGACTTCCAACGAATCGTTCTTCACGTCTTCGCCGGCCCGACCGAAAATGGCGTGCAGCAGTTTTTCTTCGGGCGTGAGCTCGGTTTTGCTCTTGGGCGAGACCTTGCCAACCAGGATGTCGCCGCTGCGAACAAAGGTGCCGATCCGCACAATGCCGCTGTCATCGAGATTGCGGAGGGCCTTTTCGGAGACGTTGGGAATATCGCGGGTGAACTCCTCGCGGCCCAACTTGGTTTCGCGGATTTCGACATCGAATTCCTCGATATGAATCGAGGTGTAGGTGTCGTCTTTCACCAGGTCTTCGCTGATGATGATCGCGTCTTCAAAGTTGTAGCCTTCCCAGGCCATGAACCCGACCAGGACGTTGCGGCCCAGGGCCAGCTCGCCTTGGAAGGTAGCGGCCCCGTCGGCGATGACCTGGCCTTTTTCCACCTTGTCGCCGAGGCTGATGATCGGCTTTTGGTTCTGGCAGGTGCGCTCGTTCAGGCCGACGAACTTTCGTAGCGTGTACACGTCGTCGCCAATCTCAATGCGATCGGCATCGACGTACTTGACCTTGCCGGCCCGCTTGGCCCGGATGATCATGCTGCTATTGCGGGCCACATCGCGTTCCATGCCGGTGGCCACGATTGGCGGCTCGGTGACCAGCAGTGGCACGGCTTGCCGCTGCATGTTGGAACCCATGAGGGCCCGGTTGGCATCGTCGTGTTCCAGGAACGGAATCAAACCGGCCGAAACGCCGACCATTTGGCAGGGGGCCACGTCCATGTAATCGAGCCGTTCGATCGGCACCATTTCGAAGTCGGCCTGGTGGCGGGCCACCACGGTTTCTTCTTTGATTTTGCCGTCGTCGGCCACGCTCAAGTCGGCCGGGGCGAGGTAGGCTTCGGACTCTTCGTCGGCCCGCAGCCACACGGTGCCTTCGGTCATGCGGCCTTTGTCGATCTTCCGGTAGGGAGTCGCCAGGAAGCCGTATTCATCGACGCCGGCATAGATGGCCAGGCTGGAGATCAAACCGATGTTGGTGCCTTCAGGCGTTTCGATCGGGCAGATGCGGCCGTAGTGCGAAATGTGGACGTCGCGGACTTCGAAGCCAGCCCGCTTGCGGTTCAAGCCGCCGGGCCCGAGGGCGGACAGGCGGCGTTCGTGGGTGAGCATGGAGAGCGGGTTGGTTTGATCGACCACCTGGCTGAGCTCGCCGCGGCCAAAGAAATACTCGATGGCGGCCGAGATGCTCTTGGGGTTGATCAGCGAGCGCGGAGTCATGTCCTCCACGTCTTTGAGGCTCATGCGCTCTTGCACCGTGCGGCGCAGTTTCAAGAAGCCTTTGCGAAGCTCGTCGCAGGCCAGCTCGTCGATCGTGCGCAACCGCCGGTTGCCAAGGTGATCGATATCGTCGACGTGGGCCGAACTGCCGGGCGTGCGCAACAGCTGCAGGTAGCGGATGGCGTTGATCAAGTCCTGGGGGTTCAGCGTCATTTCAGTTTCGGGAATGGAGAGCCCGAGCTTGCGATTGATGCGGAACCGACCGACTTTGCCCAACCGGTAGCGGTTGGTGTCGTAGAATTTTTCGTGGAAGAGGGCGCGGGCCTTTTCGAGTTGCGGCGGATTGCCGGGCCGCAGGCGCTGATAGATTTTGAGCAGCGCTTCTTCGTGGCTGCTGGTGTTGTCGTCGGTGAGGCTGTTGAACAGCAGCGGATCTTTGGGATCATCCATGACCTCGACCTTTTTCAGGCCCGAGGTGCAGATGAGCTCGGCGGCGTTCTTGGTGATTTTGTGGCCGCCCTCGATGAGGATCTCGCCGGCCTTTTCGCTGCCTTCGGGGTAGACAATGTCGGCCACGGCGATGCGATCTTCGATGGCTGGCACGCAGGCGCCGTCGGAGACCTTTTCCCAGCGGGTTTCGAAGAAGGCCCGCAGCAGTTCGGCGTCCATGCTATAGGCGGGATCCATGGCCCGGAGGAGGGTCATGGCCGAGAACTTGCCGCTTTGATCGATGCGGACGGCCAGGCTGTCTTTCTTGGTGACATTCAGTTCGATCCAGCTGCCGCGTTCGGGGATGATGCGGCAGGAATGCATTTCCTTTTCGCCCTCGGTATCGACGATGAAGTCGACGCCTGGGCTGCGGTGCAACTGGCTGACCACGACGCGCTCGGCGCCGTTGATGATGAACTCGCCGCCGCCGAGCATGATCGGCATATCGCCCAGATACACCTCTTCTTCAATCGGTTGCTCTTTGGTGAGCCGCAGCCAGATTTTGAAGGGGAGTCCGTAGGTCAGCCGCAGCTGACGGCACTCCTTGGGCTCGTAGCGCGGTTTGCCGAAGCTGTAGTGCAGGTATTCCAGCCGGAGGCTTTTGTCGTAGCTCTCGATCGGGAAGATCTCGCGGAGCACGCCTTCGAGGCCCGTATCTTTGCGCGATTCGGGCGGCTCATCGGCCTGCAAGAATTCGGCATAGCTGCGAGTTTGAATCTGTGTTAGATCCGGGATCTCCAAAGACTCGTGCTTGGAACCGAAGCGACGAACGTCCTTGGGCATCAAACGACGAACTGCAGAAGTTGCCATGAGCGTATCAGTCTCCTAACGAGATACCGGTGGGAGAGCGCGCACCTTCACCTGGGCAACGATCGTGAAAGCACGACCGTGGGTTTTGAGAGCAGCTCGGAATGAGAGCAACAACTTGGCCAAAACCGGCTTAGCGCCTATCCAAGAACCTGTAAGCACAGCGCCTGTCAACACAGGAAACCTGTGAGTGGCCGGGGAGGGGGCACACAACCCGACCTGGGAACGTTCCGCCGTCTTTGAGGAGACGGATCCGACAGTTTTCGGATAGCCTCTTTTTGCGCAACATCAAAAAGTCGCGCGGGATGCAGCCATGATACCACATCCCCCGCTTCACGACAGACACATACCTTCACATCGAAAACGCACTACTTGATCTCGACAGCAGCGCCGGCTTCGACCAGCTCCTTCTTGAGCTTCTCGGCGTCTTCCTTGGAAATGCCTTCCTTGATTTTGCTGGGGACGGCTTCCACCAGGTTTTTGGCCTCGGTCAGGCCCAAGCCCGTGGCGGCGCGAACCACCTTAATGACGTTGATTTTCTTCTCGCCGAAGCTGGTGAGCACCACGTTGAATTCGGTTTGCTCTTCCACGGGAGCGGCGGCGTCGGCCACGGGGCCGGCCATCATGACCGCGCCGCCGGCGGCGGGCTTGATGCCGTGCTCGTTTTCCAAGTAATCGCTCAGCTCTTTGGCTTCTTTCAAAGTCAGACCGACGATCTTGTCGCCAATCTCTTTGGTCACGCTCGAATAGCTGGCGGCGGGGGCGGCAGGGGCGTCAGTGGACATCTGCGAAGTTCCTTTCGTGCTGTGCGCTCCGGCGGCTGCGATCCGAACCGGGCATACGGAAGTCAAAATTGGATTGAAATTGAGTGAAAACCATCAGAAGAAGAGACAGGCCGAGAACCAATCTTATTCGGCCGGGGCAGCTTCACCACCCTCAACAGCAGCCTCGCTGCCACCTTCGCCTTCTTCTGACTTTTGCTTGATTTGGCTGGCCAAGGCCCCGCCGACGCTCGTTAGCTGGCTCACGAGGTTGGCGCCTGGAGCCAGGATTTGCCCGGCCAAAATGCTGAGTTGCTCGGCCCGGCTCGGCCACTTGCTGACCTTCTCGACATCTTCCGCGGACAGCTTTTGGCCGTCGAGCGCTCCGCCGCGGGCAGAAAACCCAGCGAACGCCTTATCCTTGGCGATTCGCACCACCTCCTTGGCCAGGCTCACAATGTCCTCGCCACCCCAGACCACGGCCGCCGTGCCGTCGAGTCCCTCAAACGCCGGATTGACCAGCGTGCCCTCGGTGGCCCGAGCCGCGAGGCTGTTGCGAATCACCATCAACTGGATGTTTTTGCCTCGCAACTCTTTGCGAAGCTGGTAATCCTGACCCGCGTTGAGGCCCACCACATTCACCAACAAGGCGGACTCCACACCCTCCAGCCGCTGCCGGATGTTGCTGGTCATTAGATCTTTTACGTATTTGCTCATGGTATCGCCGTAATTGCAAGCCGACCGTTAATGAAGGGTCGGTCTGTTGATTCTGCTGTGTCTTGTTCTGGTCCGCCGCTGAAGAAGCGATCCGCCCCACCAATCCCCCGCCGCCGATAGGCGCCGCGCGCCCCCGCTGGGGGCACCAAGCCACCAATCTTAACTCGCCGTTTTAAGTCGCAATGACATGCACACCGGGGCTCATCGTGGCACTGACCGAGATCCCCCGCACGTAAACGCCC
This sequence comes from uncultured Pirellulales bacterium, assembly GCA_964445985.1. GTDB lineage: Bacteria > Planctomycetota > Planctomycetia > Pirellulales > S012-138 > CAYUMU01. The sequence goes on from CAYUMU010000129.1 coordinate 6,499, forward strand.
TTCACGGCCTGCGGCTTCAGGTTCTTGATGTGCTCGATAAACGAGGCGATATTCTCGAGCAATTGCTCCTTGGGAAAGCTCATTTTTCCGACAATCGCGTGAATGTTGCCGCCCGCGTCGTTGCGGAATTCCACCTTGCCGGCCTTGTATTCCTTGACCGCCTTGGCGATATCGGGGGTGACGGTGCCAGCCCTGGGGCTGGGCATCAAACCCTTGGGGCCGAGCACGCGGCCCAGGGGGCCGACCAGACCCATCATGTCGGGGGAGGCAATACAGACATCGAAATCGAGCCAGCCCTCTTTCATTTTCGCGGCCAGATCTTCGGCGCCCACGGCGTCGGCCCCGGCGGTCTTGGCCTCTTCGGCCTTATCTCCCTTGGCGAACACCACGACCCGCAGCGTTTTGCCGATTCCATGCGGCAGCACCACCGATCCGCGCACCATTTGGTCGGCCTGGCGGGCGTCGATGCCCAGGCTGATGGCGACTTCGACCGATTGGTCGAACTTGGTGCCGCTGAACTTGGAAAGCAGGTCGACCGCCGCCGGCAGCTCTCGTGGCGTTTTCAGATCGAGCCCGTTGAGAAGTGCCCGAAATCGCTTGGATTGTTTAGCCATCTTAGTGCAGAGGGGGGATGATTGCTGGCGGATGTAGGGTCGAAACCAAGAATTGTAGCGGCGGGCCTGCTGTTATTCCAGCGGCTGCGGGCGCTACGATGCAAAAAAGTTTTTTTGGGAGGCGGGAGGAGGGTCGCGGTTAGTCTTCTACCACCAATCCCATGCTGCGGGCGGTGCCTTCAATCATGCGGCAGGCATGGTCGGTGTCGCGCGCGTTGAGGTCGGCCTTTTTGGTTTCGGCGATCTCGCGAATTTGCGTGCGGTTGACCTTGCCCACCTTGTCTTTGTTGGGCACCCCCGAACCCTTGGCGATGCCGGCGGCCTTTTTCAACAGGGCCGCGGCCGGAGGACTTTTGGTGGTGAAGTCGAACGTGCGATCGTTGTAAACGTTGACAACCACCGGAATGGGGGTGCCAGCCGCTTCACGGGTTCGCTCGTTGAACTGCGAGACGAACTGCCCCAGGTTGATGCCGTACTTGCCGAGCGAGGTGCCGACAGGCGGCGCCGGGGTGGCCTGGCCACCCTTAACCTGGAACTTGACCGTGCCCACTAACTGCTTGGCCATGCTGAAATCTTTACTTGAGTGCGACTAGTTTCTTGTTCGTTAACATCTCTGCAAGCAGCAGAGAACTTTAATGCCTCAGCGCCTGTTTGCGGTTTACCCGCGTCAAGAGCGTGTTTGATTGCCGAAATTGAATGTATCCGCCGAACGCCCGGCCAGGCAAATCGTTCTGTTGCCGCCAGCGCTGCTGGGGGGCAGGCAACGATTTCAACCCGCATGGCAGGCTTAAACGGCCTCCACTTGCCAGTACGCCAGTTCAACTGGCGTAGAACGGCCGAAAATATTGATCATCACGGTCACGTGACCGTTGGCCTCATCGACTCCTTCAATTTGGCCTTCAAAATTCTGGAAGGTGCCTTCGTTGATTTTCACCCGATCGCCAATGCTGAAGGCAATCACCGCCCGCGCCTTGTCCGGCTTTTCTTCCGGCGGCCGAATCAGGGCCAGCACGCGCTGCACTTCTTCCGCCTGCATGGGGGTGGGCTTGCCCGCGGCGCCGGTGAAATCACCAATGCCTGGCGTCTCGCGGACGATGAACCAGGTGTCGTCGTTGATGACCATGTTGGCCACCAGGTAACCTGGCCACAGCTTTTGCTTCTTGGTTCGTCGTTTGCCGCCCTTGTACTCGGAGATCGTCTCCGTGGGCACGATCACCTCGCTGAAGAACTCCTCGAGCCCTTCGATCTTCACGCGCCGCAGGAGCGCGTCGCGAACCGATTCTTCGCGGTTGCTGGCAACCTTGAGGATGTACCAATCGAACTTGGGCTGGTCGTCGTCTGCGGGGTCGCCTTCTATGGAGCCGCCTTCCGAACTGGCATCGATCCCGTTGACGGCGCTCTTGGCGGGGGGGATGTCTTCGCTCGGTTCCGCGGCGGCAGCCTTGGCGGCCTTGGATTTGGACCTGCTGGCCTTTTTGGGTTTTTCCGGAGCCGCGGCGGGCTCGTCGCTGGCTTGAGAAGCCATCTCGTCGGAGACGCTGTCTGCCGAGTGCGGCTCCATTTCGCCCGAGGCCACTTCTTCAGTGACGGGTTCTTCAGTGACGGGCGTTTCTTCAGTGACGGGCGCACTTTCGCTGGCGGGCGCGTCCGCGGAGCTTGTTGAATCTTCGGGGCGGGGTGAATCCGCGGGGTTGGGCGAATCCTGAGAGTGAGCCGCGGACGCACCTTCAGCCGTATCCAAACCCTCTTCAGGATTGGACCCGGAATTTTCTTCCGAAGGATCTTCAGGCTGTTTCGTGTCGTCCGTCATCAACGTCTCCTGGCGAGTGCCCGAACGAGTCGGCTGCCCGCAGGACCTCGAAATATCGACTGTTCCATTCGCTGAGCGGCAGCCGCCACCCGGCCACCACGGCTCTCAATGCTACACCTTCCGTCGATCCGCCTCGTTTGCAACACTTGGCCCTGCCACGGCGTTCCCAACCGCACCCTTCCATCCGGGCGCTACCCAGCCAAACCCTGCCTGGTTGCCCCACTTGGTTGTCCTGCCTGGCATCTCGGCACGATTTTCGACCTTCACGGTGCTGGCCACGGCCGCGCTACGTCACCGGTGGCGGCTTGACGTTGCCATCGATATGGAGGAAGTCCATCAAAAACCAATGCCAGAACAGGTCGTACGAGAACAGGATGATCGCGAGCAGGAAAATGGTCACGAGCACCACGACCGAACTGCGGACCAGTTCTTTCCTCGATGGCCAGGTAACCTTGTTCATTTCCGCCTCGACGGCAATGAGAAAGTCGGCGAATCGAGGATAGTTGACGACGCAGAACGCCAGATACCACCCCAGCAGCAACAGTGCCCCGGACACGCCATACTGAATGGCCGGCCCGTAGTTGATCAACGCGTCTGACAGCTGCCAACAGCCTAGCGCGACCGACACTGCCAACGCCGCAAAGGTAGCCTGACGCGTAATGCGACCCTGGCTGCGCTTGTACAACCCAAACGAAAACAATTTTTGCATAACGGCGACCACCGCCTTCGGTTCACGCGAACGCCCTGCGAGTGCATCCGTCTGCTACTCTGGCCAGGATCGCTCGCAGTTGGCATCCCTACCTTGTACTCTCCAACCGGCGGGGACAAGCTCCGGGGAGCGAATCACCCTTCGGCAACGTCAAATAAATAACAGGGGCGGCGGGAATCGAACTCGCAACCTCTGGTTTTGGAGACCAGCGCTCTGCCAATTGAGCTACGCCCCTAGATCAGCCGTCCGGAGCGGGGCTGGCCGCTGTTCGGAATGTCGAAGGCCGACATTCCGAGCCAACAGCGAACCGCCGCCCAGAGGCTGACAGCGTGCGAAATCACTCGAGAATCTTGGTCACCACGCCACGACCCACCGTGCGGCCGCCTTCGCGAATGGCGAAGCGAACACCGTCGTCCATGGCGATCGGCATGATCAGCTCAACTTGCAGCCGGGCATTATCGCCAGGCATGCACATTTCGGCATCGCCCATCAAATTGGCCGAGCCAGTCACGTCCGTGGTGCGGAAGTAGAATTGAGGGCGATAGCCGCTGAAGAACGGCGTGTGACGGCCGCCTTCTTCCTTGCTCAGAATGTAAACCTCGGCCTCGAACTTGTGGTGAGGCGTGATCGAACCGGGCTTGGCCAACACCTGGCCGCGCTCGATGTCTTCACGACGCACACCGCGGAGCAAGCAGCCGACATTGTCGCCCGCCTGACCCTGATCCAAGGTCTTGTTGAACATTTCCACGCCGGTGCAGGTGGTCTTGCGGGGCTTTTCCTTGGTCAGGCCCACGATCTCGACTTCCTCACCCACCTTCACCAGGCCGCGCTCAATACGGCCGGTAGCCACGGTGCCGCGGCCTTCGATCGAGAACACGTCTTCGATGGCCATCAAGAATGGCTTATCCACTTGCCGCATGGGCTCGGGAATATAGGCGTCGATGGCTTCCATCAGGTTGGTGATGCACTGGCTGGTCGCGGGATCGGCCGGGCTGTCGTAGGCCGGCTTGGCGGCGCCACGAATGATCGGCACGTCGTCGCCGGGGAAGTCGTGCTTGCTCAGCTCTTCGCGGAGCTCCAGCTCGACCAACTCCAGCAATTCCTCGTCGTCGACCAGGTCGCACTTGTTGAGGAAGACCACGATGGCGGGCACGCCCACCTGGCGCGCGAGCAGAATGTGCTCGCGGGTTTGGGGCATGGGACCATCCGCGGCCGACACCACCAGAATCGCGCCGTCCATCTGGGCGGCGCCGGTGATCATGTTCTTGATAAAGTCGGCGTGGCCCGGGCAGTCAATATGGGCATAGTGGCGATTGGGGGTTTCGTACTCCACGTGACTGACGGCGATGGTCACCGTCTTGGTGTCGTCGCGGACAGTACCGCCCTTGGCGATTTCGTTGTACGGCTTGAACTTCGCCAGCCCTTTTGCACCCTGGACAGCCAGGATAGCGCCGGTCAAGGTCGTCTTGCCGTGATCGATGTGTCCGATCGTGCCAACGTTAACGTGCGGCTTTTTCCGTTCGAAGAGTTCCTTGGCCATTGGTCTACTACCTGTCTCCGTGCGAGAATGAAGTCTGGGTCCGGTCGATTGTTTACAGGGAAGCCAAGAGCTGCTGATGGGATTCGAACCCATGAACCTCGTCCTTACCAAGGACGC
>CAYUMU010000130.1:0-11259 GCA_964445985.1 uncultured Pirellulales bacterium
AAACCCCAAAAATCGCCTACCTCAATTTCACCCGTTTTGCGCAGCCCACCCCCAGTCCCTAAAACGTCATCCCCGCCCGAACCACAAAAGTATCATCCGGCTCAAACACCGGCCCGCCGCTAAGGTATTCCAGGTGCCGGTAGAACACGTAGCCCGCCTCGAACAGGCCGCCGACCCCTTGCGGGTTTTTGAACTCCAACCCAAACGCGGCCCTCAGGTCGTAGTAGTTCAGCACGTCGCTGCAGCCGCACTCGCGGCGAACGGCCCAACTGCCGCCACCAATTTCTCCGGCCACATACCACCACACTTCGCGATCTTCTTGCTTCGACCACCGCTGGGCATACCGCGGCCGCGGCGAAACGAGTTCCAACCGCTGCGCGTCGTTGGGCGTCCACACAATTCCGCCCAGCGGCAAAAAGTCCACGTCCTCGCGATCCAGGTAAGCCAGGCCGACCACAATTTGGGTGGTCGGCGAGTAGGTCATCGCCACCAGGCCGCGGGCGCCCAGGCGAAACGCATGCTCGTGATTGCCTTCAAAGTCGCTGTATAGCCCCGGCGTGATTCCCAGGTCGATGGCCAGCGCCGGCGTGAAGCGTTTGATATAACGAATATCGAAATACGCTTCGTGCAGTTGGCCGGGCACATCCACGAAATCGGGCCCGCTCACCGATGTCCACGCGTAGCCCGGCGTCAGCAGCAACGGCGAGTGTTCGGTAGGCAGCGGAAACGCAAAGATGGATCGCAAGTCCAAGGTCGTCATGCCCAGGTCGTTGCCGCCGAGCACCGTGGCCGTGAACAGCGACGCCTGATAGGGACCTTGCTGCCGGGCCGCTTTCCCCTTTGCGGCGGAAGCAGCCGACCCCGGGGCCGGCACAATCGAAACGTCCTCGTCGGCCACGGGCCTCTCCACCGGCGGATCGGCCACCGAGGGAATCGTCACATCGATATTGGGATCGAAGTACGAGATCGGTTGATAGGGGGGCACGCCGACCGGGGCCGGTTCGATGCTCGGAAGCGTGGTCGTATACGATGAATTGTCTGGCCAGATGGGTGGCGGCACTGGGGACGGCGCGCCGCCAGAAAGCGGGATGGCGTTCTGCTGAGTGCCCCAGGGTATTCCAACAGGCATTTGCGGAACTGGATGCGCTTGCGGAGCCGCGGACTCTGGCGCGGTCGTCGGAGGCATCGCCGGGCCGTAGGCATTCGTAGGGCCATGCGCGCTTGCCGGACCAAAAAGGTTCTCTTCCCCAACCACAGACGATGACGTCCCCACGACCAGCAGGCAAATGCAGACGAAGCACAGTTGCCCAACCGTGGGAAGGTTGTCGAGTGTCAGCGCCAGTCGCGCTTCGTCTTTATGTACCACGCCTGCTCCTTGGTAAGCCACGCCGGTCGTTACCAGGTGATGCCAGCCCGGAACATGATCGTGTCGTCTGGCTTCACAATCTGCCCGCTGAGGTATTCGATTTCGCGATCGAAAGCAAAACCCACTTCGGCGAACCCGCGACGACCCGTCAAACCCGAGGCCGGCAAGAACTCGGCGCCCAGGTAAACCCGCAGGTCCGAGTAATCGAAACCATCGTCCATGCCGGTGGTGCGCTGAATGGTCCACGAGTCGCCGCCGTATTCACCCCCAATGTACCACCAGAACTCGGTGTTCCCCCAGGTCGTCAGCCGGCTCGCCAGCTTGGGCTTGGGAAAATAGATCTCGAACCGGGTGTCGGGGTTGGGTGTCCAGATCACGCCGCCCGCCGGCAGCAGTTTCAGATTGAAGCGATCGTAGTAAATAATGCCGCCGACAATTTCCCAGGCTGGCGACGTGCGGAAGATCGCCAGCGCCTTCCCCTTGACGCGGAAGCTATTCGAATCGAACGTGTTGAAGTCGGTATACACGCCGGGCCGCACGGCCAACTCGGCGCGAAACCACGGCGTGATCACCGGGTTCCAGGCAAAGTCGAGCCAGGCGTCGTACGTTTGGCCCGGAATGTCGGCCGTGCCGCCAGGGCCATTCCACAGATGCAGCCCAAAGCCCGGCGTCACTTCCAAGGGCGCCAGTTGGTAACCCAAGGGGAACTGCATGGTGGTGCTGATTTCAAACTCGTTGGCCCCAAACTTATTCACGCCGCCGTTGTTGCCCAGCAGGGTGTAGTTGAAATCGATTTGCTTGAAGAGCTGAATCTGATTTACGAGCGGTTGATTGGGGTCGTAAATCATATGGTCCTCCCCAATCACCGGAGGACACTGCAGGTCGGAAGGCTCCGCGTAAGGGTCCCAAGGTTGGATCCCCTGGATCGTGGCCGTCGGCGGCTGAGTCGTCGCGAACGGGGTTTCCGGAATCTGCTGAAACGGCTGGGCCACGGCAACCGAGCCCATCGCCCAGAGCGACCAGCCCAGCACCATCGCTACCATCGCGCGCAGTCGTCCCGTCTTGGGCTGCGTCGGGGCAGCAATCAGCGGTCGTCCTCGAGCGGGCGACAATCGGCTGGGCTGGGTCATGGAACGGGATCCGTAGGCACGCGGGAATTGGCCCCTGGTCGCAATCCTCCATCGCAAGGGGGAGAGGTGAAATATCAAGACCGACTCAAGTCGTCAAGATCACCGACCGAGAGCCAGCATCGCTGACGCCAGCCCCCCCGTCCCAATCCAAAATCCCCCAATCCCCAATCCCCAGCCCCCAGCCCCCAATCCCCAACTATTTTGAAGAAATTTCAAGATTTGTACCAGACACCTACCACGATGTTCCCCCGAGGGCCTGCCTGTTAATTAGGCACGACCCCCGGTGCCCGGTTTTATGGCAGCACTGCCTGCGATAGCAGCAGCTGCAATGCATGCACATAAGTGCTAGCACGCCATAGATTTCCATGCTGGCCTTGACTCCAATCAATAATCCTGGCAAAAGGACCGGCCGCGGTGGCCGCGAAAATGGAGTTTCCCGAGTTTCACGTACGGAAGGAGTCATTGCCATGACCGAGAACCACCCCCATTTCATGTATTCCGCTCCGACCTCGCCGTCTGGCGGATACACCCCCTCGAGCTCGAGTGCTAGCAGCGTAGCGGTGCACATTGCCGAGCCGACCACTTCCTCCGAAGGCCCCTCGGCTCAAGACATCCAAAAGGCCGAAGAAGCCCACCGGATTGCCAAGAGCCTGTTCGAACAAAACCCGGACTGGGTGACCTTCTTCCGCGAAGTGTTGGGGTTGAACGGTGTTGTTCGCAAGATGTTCTCCGCCGAAGCCATGATCTGCTTCGAACAGTCGGAGGAGTTCGAGAAGATTCAGCACATGCTGGCCAAGCTTCGCGAGAGCAGCCAGGCCAACCAGAACACCGCCACCTTTGAGCCCACCCGGGTGATCACGGTGCGGTTGCCCAAAAGCCTGCACGAATCGCTTCGCGCCGAAGCTCACGAGAAACGCACCAGCATGAACAAGCTGTGCATTTCCAAGTTGCTCCAGTTCATCGACAACGACCTGGTCCCCACCGAGACCTAAGCCGCCGTCGAGAACGAGCGACGTTGTATTACGAACGCAAGCAAACGCGACCACGGCCGGGGGCTAACGCTTTTCCAAGCGACTCGGTAGCCCCCTCGCCCAAGGTTGGCAAAATCGCCAGCGCCCTTTGGCGGCCATCCCCCGCAAGGATGTCCCCGCGCCAGGCGCGACCGATCGATGTTGATAAATTCTGAAAAACAGGAGTTGGAGGAGCAAACCTATAAGCCGGGTTTTGTTCCGCGCCCAAAAAGCGCGGCGGCGACCATTTCTCTAGGACGACGATTGCTCGCCGCCTCCAGCAGCCTACCCGAAAGTCAAACGGATCGGACCAATCCGCCGGAGGAAGCATCGGGCAGCAAAACTGCCCGATGCCCCTCCGTTTCTTTCTGCTTGGCCTTGCTCCGGGCGGGGTTTACCTAGCCAGACCGGTCACCCGGCCTGCTGGTGAGCTCTTACCTCACCATTTCACCCTTACCGGTCACGCCGCTGGCAAGCCAGCGGGCGCAACGTAGGCGGTATGCTTTCTGTTGCACTTTCCCTGACCGCCCCACTGCTGAGGCGGCCGGTGGGAGTTACCCACCACCCTGTCCTGCGGAGCCCGGACTTTCCTCCCGCTCGCGGCTAAGCGAGCCAGCGGTCACCCAGTTTGCTCCCCCAACTCCATGTCCTCGTTGTCTTCATAGTCGCCTTTCGCTCCGCGAAAGGAAGTGCTTTCGCGGAGCGAAAGACGACTTTGCTTCTCGTGCAAACCTTAAATATTCGAAACCCCAGCCGACTCCGCGCTCGGCGCCCCTTGGTAGCGGTCTCCCTGGTAACTATTTCGCCGCGCGAACTCGGCGTCCACCGCGTTGCGAATGCCAACTTTATCCAAACACCACGCCGGCCCCAACAAGTAATCGGGCGGCGCCTCGCCGGTAATCCGCTCCACCACGCACTCCGGCGGCAGCAGTTCCAAAAAATCGACCACCGTCGCCACGTACTCCGGCAACGATTGCAGCTCGACCTTGCCCGCCGTGAACTCTTCGGCCAGCGGCGTATTTTTCACCACATACAAATTATGCAGTTTCACGGCATCGACCCCCAGCCGAGCCACCTCGCGAGCCGTGGCCAGCATATCCTCGTGGCTTTCGCCCGGCAGCCCCAGCATCACGTGGGCACAGATTTCAAAGCCCCGGTTCTGGCTTCGCTCGATCGCGTCCACCGAAGCCTCGTGGTGATGGCCGCGGTTCATCCAGTCGAGCGAGCGATCGTGGATGGTTTGCACCCCATACTCCACGGATAAATACGTGCGGCCGGCCAGTTCTTCCAGCAGGTCGAGCACGTCATCGGGAACGCAGTCGGGCCGGGTGCCGATCGCCAGCCCGACCACCCGCGGATGGCTCATCGCCCGTTCGAACAACAGCCGCAAAGTTTCCACCGGCCCATACGTATTGGTCGCCGGCTGGAAGTAAGCCAGAAACCGATCGACGTCGTACCGCCACTTGAGCCGGCGAATCCCCTCGTCGAGCTGGCTGCGAATATCGACCCGCGGGAGTCTGCGGCTAGGGCTGAAACTGCGGTTGTCGCAGAACACACATCCGCCGACGGCAACGGTTCCATCGACATTAGGGCAGGTAAATCCGGCGTCGAGACTCACTTTTTGGACTCGACCCCCAAACACTTGACGCAAAAAATGATTATAACTGAAGTAACGCAGACCGTGACGTCGCCAATCTTGGCCGGCATTGGCGGGAACAAACGAAGAAGTCACGGGCTGCACCAGGTTGAGGGGGTATTAGGCAATGGTTCGACCGGCGGTTCCGGGTCGAGGTCGGGAACTTTGGGTGGCGCGTGCGCCAACAGCCAACCCCCGTCACCCCGATCTTACCGGAAGCGCGGGTCACAGAAAACGTGCGAAAGCAGGGCAATATGTACGGTGAATTGTTTCCCCAAGGGGGAGGTGACCCGATTCCGTTAGTCAAACACAAGCTGCTGGTCGGGCGGCGGGAAAGCTGCGACATCGTGCTGCGCTTCCCCAATGTTTCCGCGCACCATTGCACCTTGGAGCTGAAAGACGGCTACTGGTACATCTGCGACCAGAACAGCCGCAACGGCGTTAAGGTCAACGGCGTGCGAATCGAAGCCGGCGACAAACGGCTCGATCCCGGCGACAACCTCGCCATCGCCAAGCACAAGTACGAAATCCAATACTCACCGCGCGAACTCGGCGCCGTCGGTCCGCCCGCCGACGATGAAACAGCCACCATTTTCCGCAAGTCGCTGCTCGAACGCGCCGGCCTGATCAAGCCCAAACGCTCCCCCAAAGATTGAGCATCAGCCACAGTCGCCTTTCGCTCCGCGAAAGGAAACGCTCGCGCGGCGCCGATACTGACAGCATGAGCAAGAACAAAAAGAAAAAAGTCCGTACCCAGCTTCGCAAGAATCAACAGGTCCGCGCCCGCCGCAGCGATTGGACCCAGCAGTTCGAAGCCCACGGGTTCGAACAACAAGATACCGACCAGGGCGAACGTGTCAGCGGCAAAGGCGCCCTGACCCGCCAGCGCACCATCATTTCAGCGGACGAAAACGCCGGCCAGGTTCACCTCGACGCCAAGAACCAACTGACCGGCCGCGTCATCAGCGTCTTCGGGCTGATCAGCCTGGTCGAAACCCCCCAGGGCGTGCGTTATCACTGCGCCACCCGCCGGCTCCTCAAAAGCATGGCCACCGACCTCCGCCACGTGGTCGCCGCCGGCGACGTCGTCGTCTTCCGGCCTGAACGAACCAGCGAGGCCATTGGCGACGGCATCATCGAACGCGTCGAACCCCGCCACGGCGTGCTCAGCCGCACCAGCCGTGGCCGCCAGCATGTCATCGCCACCAATGTCGATCAAATCCTCATCGTCGGCAGCGCGGCCGAACCCGACCTCAAGCCCCACCTCATCGACCGCTTCCTGCTCACGGCCGAAAAGTGCGGCATCCGCCCCGTCGTCGTCATCAACAAGGTAGACCTCGTTGACCGCGCCAGCCTGCAACCGGTGCTCAGCGTCTATTCGCAATTAGGCTACCAGGTGCTGCAAGTGAGCGCCGAAACCGGCTTTGGCCTGGAGCGACTTCGCCGCCTGATGGCAGGCCGCGAAAGCGCCGTGGCCGGGCAAAGCGGCGTGGGCAAATCCTCCCTGCTCAACGCCGTCGATCCCTCCCTCAAGTTGCGCGTGGCCGCGGTCAGCCGCGAATCGCAAAAAGGACGCCACACCACCACCAGTGCCGTGTTGCTCCCCTTTGCCGACGGCGGCTATGTGGTCGATACTCCCGGCATCCGCCAGTTCCAACTTTGGGATGTGTCGCCCGAAGAAGTCGCCGGCTACTTCCGCGACCTGCGGCCTTTCGTCAGCCATTGCCGTTACCCCAACTGCACGCACACGCACGAAGACGAGTGCGCCGTCAAAGACGCCGTGGCCGACGACCTGCTCGACGCCCGCCGCTACGACAGCTACTGCCACCTGGCCGCCGGCGACGACGCCTGATCAACCTCTGTGGGTGGTGGGTGGCTGGGGTCAAGCTGTCGCCAAACCGCTGCCGATCCCGCCAATCAGCGCAGCCGACAGGCTGCCCCCAGAAACAACCGGCGTTTTCGCCCGCGAGTCACCCGGCCGGTTCTCCAGCGTCGGCGTGTTGGCTTCAATAAACACGTCCACTTGCTGGCCCACGTAAATCGGCGCGCCCTGGGGCGGACGCAGCGCGTAGATGACCTGCAGCACGCGGGTATCCACCCGTTCGCGATTGTCGCCCGTGAGCGATTGCTTCGGAATCACATACGGCTGCACATGCACGAACTCGAGCGGATACACCAAATCGTTGCGGCCTCGCAACACCGCCTCCGCCTTGGCCCCCGGCTCGAATCGCGGAATGTCTTGCTCGTCGATGTCCACGCGCACATGCAGCACGCTCAGGTCGCCGATCACCATCAACGTGCTCCCCGGCGGCGCGCCCACAAACTCGCCAGGATGCACGTCGCGGTCGAGCACCGTGCCATTCACCGGCGAGCGAATCACCAGCCGTTCCAGGTCGGTTTGCACTTTTTGCACCTGCGCCTCGGCTTGGGCCACGGCCGCCCGCGCCACGGCCAGGTCAGGCTCCCAGGCCCCCTTGAGCAACAGTTGCAATCGGGCTTGAGCTTCGGCCACGGCGGCTTCCGATCGCGCCAATTGCGCATCGGCCATGGCGTCGGCAACTTCGGCATTGATGAATTCAATTTGCGTCACGCTCTGCACCCCTTGCGAAGGATGATAGAGTTGCTTCACCCGTTCCAGAACCGTCTTGGTCTGACTCTTGCGCGCCAGTGCTTCCCGCGCCTGGGCCTGGGCTTCTCGCACCAAGGCCTCCGCCGGCGGAATCTCTTCTTTCCGTGGCTGCGACTGCAACCGCAATAGCTCGCTCTTGGCCGCTTCCAACTCGGCGGTTCGCACCAGCAGGTCGGCGCGCAGCTGGCGATCATCCAACCGAAACAGCGCCTGGTTCTCGCGCACACTTTCCCCTTCGGTCACCGTCACCTCGACCACCACCCCGGCAATCGCGGCCCCCACCTCAATATTCTCGGACCGCGCCTCCACAATGCCCGAACCGGCCACCGTATGCATAAAAGGCGACCGCGGCGGATCGATCGGCGGAACGCCCTGCTTTGGCTCCTTGCTGCTCAAAGCCACGTGCACCATGGCAAACACGGCCATCGCCGCGGCCAAAATGGGTAACGCAACCTTGATCGCCTTGGCAATCATGCTGAACCTCCAGGATTTTCTGCGGACGATGAGGGCGTCGGCGTTTTCTCAGACGAAGCCCGCGCCGGCGTTTCTTCTCGCTGCCGCACCTTGGTGATCTGCCCGTCTTCCATGTAGGCAATCCGATCGCCGAACTCCATCACCCGCGCGTCGTGCGTCACCACCAACACCACCCGACCTTGTTCGATGGCCGTGCCGCGGAGCAACTCCATCACCGTATGCCCGGTTTCGGCGTCCAGCGCCGAGGTCGGCTCGTCGCACACCAACAGCCGCGGCTCGTGAACCAAGGCCCTCGCAATCGCCACCCGCTGCTGCTGCCCGCCCGAAAGCTGCCAGGGTCGGGCGTCGGCCCGATTCGCCAGGCCCACCTTCTCCAGCATCTCCTTTGCCTTGGGCAACGCTTTCCGTCGCGATTCGCCTTTGATCAGCAGCGGCACCATGGCGTTTTCTGCCGCCGATAGGGCCGGCAATAAATTGAACTGTTGAAAAATAAAACCGATATTCTCCGAACGGAACTCCACTTTGCGTCCGCTCGACATGTGAATCATGTCCTCGCCGAAAACGTCCAGCTCCCCCTCGGTCGCATTCAGCAACCCCGCTATCACCGACAACAGCGTGGTCTTGCCGCAGCCCGATGGCCCCACCAGCAGTGTCAACTGCCCGCCCATCACGTCCAGGTCCACGCCGCGCAAGGCTCGCACCTTCGCCGCGCCCACGCCAAACTCCTTGGTAATATTCCGGCACACAATGGCACACCCGTCACTCCCCCGAAGGCGGGAATCCACAAGCTCGTCATTCCCGCGAAGGCGGGAATCCAGTTGCGGCGGATGTGAGTCTGCGCTGGTCATCAAATCGAACAAAATCAAATCGAACAAAAACTGTGGAGAGCAAGAAGCCCTTCTTCAACGGCTCCCTGCCAACTACCCCCCGCCCACTACCCGCTGCGGAACACCACGGCCGGTTCCAGCACCAGCACCCTGCGGATCGATAGCAAACTGGCCCCCACCACCATCAGCACCACCGCCACGCCGGTGCCTGCCATCACCTGCCAGGGCATAAAAAACGCCAGCTTGGTATTCCCCTGGGCAAACTGGCCGAACGTCGCCGCGCAGCCTATCCCAATGCCATAACCAATCGCCCCCACCACCAGCGCCTGCAGCAAAATCATGCCCATCAGCCGCGGGTTCGAAGTCCCCATCGCCTTCAGCATGGCATACTGGGCCAGGTTTTCCACGGTAAACAGATAGAAGGTCTGACCCGAAATGGCCGCGCCCACGATAAACCCCAGCAACACCGTCACGCCAAAGTTGATAGGGATTCCCGTGTTTTCCAGGTAATACCAAATGGTCTCCCAGCGAAACTCCGCGCTCGTCAACGCCTTCAGCCCGGTTTGCGATTTGATCTTCTGACACACCTCGGTCGCCGACAATCCCGGCTGAGGTTGGGCCAGCACGAACGACAGCACCTTCCGCTCGGGCGGCGCGAAACCAATCGCTCGTGAATACTGCGTATAAATAATCGGAAAGGTCTGAAAGGTCTTCGAAGCCTTGCAAATGCCCACGATCACCGCCCGCCGGTCGTTCATTTCCAGCGTCCGCTGCAATCGCAACGGTTCGCCCGGCCAGAGCAGTTGGTAGCCTGCTTCATCAATAATCACGGCATCCGGCTGGCGCAGCGCCGCCACGCTGCCCAGCACCATTTCTTGCGGCGCGCCCACCAGCGTGGCATCGTCGAGACCCAGCAAAATAATCTGTTGAAAATTGCCATCCGTCAGCCGGGCTCGGCTCAAACCCTTATACAGCCGCACCGCCCATTGCACGCCTTCCACGCCGCGCACCCGATATAGCTGCGTGTCGCTGAGCGGTTTCACATCGTCAATAAACCGCACGTTGGGATCCATCACCCAAATATCGGCGCCTTGAATATCTTGAATCTGGTTGCTGGTCAGCAGCATCAAACCCCAGAAAATGGAACTTTGCTGCGCGATCAACAAGGCCGCAAAACCCACCCCGGCAATAATGCCCAGGTATTTGCCCAAATTGCCCGTCAGCATCCGCAGCGCTATCCAGTTCACCGCTGCAACTCCCCCGCCGTTAATGGCGGCGATAGGCCCAGCGATGCCAGAATGACACCCGAAATATGCTCGGCCAACAAGTCAGGCTGCAGCCTGCGAAAACTGGCGTCGGGCAGCAGCAACTGCATGATCGGCCGCGCCACCCGGTAATGCAAACACTGCCCAATCACGCTGAACGCCAACAACCGCCGCCGCTCCTCCGAAAAGCCCGCCGGCAACAACTCCCCCAGAATGGAATTCAGCAAATCAAAGTGAGGGCGAATGTATTCCTGCACCAGCATCGCCGTGGCCTCGGTCGGGTTGAGCACCTCGCGCAACATCAATTGCACCTGCCAACTCCGCCCCTCGTCGTGCATCACGCGGGCTAGAAACGTCCGCACAAAATCCCGCAGCTTCACCTCGGCCGGCGTGCCATCCGGCCAGGCAGGCAACGGAAACTGATCGATCCGCATGCGATGCGCTTGCTTCACGGCCTCTTGATAAAGCTGCCGCTTGTCGCCGAAATGGTAATTCACCGCGGCAATGTTCGCTTCCGCGGTCAAACAGATTTCGCGCACCGTAGCAGCGCGAAAGCCCTTCTCCGCAAAGACGCGGCCGGCAACTTCCAGCAACCGCCGCTTCGTTGGTTCGTCCTGCATGGGGCCATCCGATGCCATGACGCACTCACCTCCCGTGGACATCCCTCGCCCCAGGATCGGTCGCGAGGAAAAAAACCGAACGTGACGAGCAATCCGGTCAAACAAATGTATTAAATGACCGTTTGAATATAATCCTACCCCGAATCCAAGCCGAGGCAAGTGCCAGCCAGCCAAGCCGCGCCAAACCACGCGGCACCCCCCCACCCAAATCCCACCCCGCGGCGTCAGCAAGAGAGCCCAACCCCCACGCGCAAAAAAAAATAGCCAACCCAGAAAAAATACCTATAGGTCCGTCCGAGGTT
>CAYUMU010000131.1:0-11214 GCA_964445985.1 uncultured Pirellulales bacterium
ATGGGCGATTCAACCCGCATTGTGGCAGGCAAAAGCCTGCCCTACACTGGCTACGCCTGCTCGAAAGCAATAACCTTCGGAAAAGGGGGTCGGGCCGGTCCTGCATGAAAGCTTCCCCGGTGTTCCTGTTGTGGGACTTCAATGATGAAGTGGGAATCCAGTAGTGCAAAACCTAGCAACGGCTGCGGAACCGATAAATCACGGCTTTCCACAGGCCTTCAAAATCGACGCTCTAGCAATGGGTTCTCCCAGGTCGTCGGGAGTAGCACTCCCGCACTTCTCAACGATGTACTTGGTTACACAATCAAGGTATGCAAGATCAAATCCAGGTGACTTCTCGGCAAAATCAATCACTTCATCTACGACCGCTTCAGTCACTTCATGAATGGACTCCGACATTCGGGTGACGCCATCCTTTTTGTAGGCATGCCAAATCACGTAGGAGATCGCGCTAGTGATCGCCATGACCGCAGCCCAAGCTGATTCCGGAGGATTGCACCCATAAACTGCAAGGCTCTCTTCATCGGAATTCTCTAAGTAGTAATCAAGTTGGTCACCATCAACTTGGCCTCCCTCCTCCCATTTCCAAGCATCCGCGAGAGCGTTCGCTGCTAGGGTGTAGACCGTCTCGCTGTACTTGAGTAATCCAATGCATTGCTCAGCAATCGCCAGAACAAAGGCAATACGTCCACGAATTGAACACCTAGATTTCACATCGCTTGTACTCATGACAATACCTCAAATTTGCAATCAATGTCAAATCTCTTCAGTTATCTAATGACCTGGCCATTCCTGACGACGAACTCCTGAAGACCAGGTCGTGCTGGACCACCCTCGGCGGTAAATCGGATCGTGAGATTCGGGTATCTTTCGCTCAACTGTCGAACCACACCAGCGGGTACTGTCGAACCAGGCTTCAAGCCTTGCGCACAGATACTACACACTCCTGTTGGATTTGAAATGTGGATGTACAAATCGCCCTGCACGCAGGCTGCCGGAATATTCGCTCGTTCGACCGCTGCAGCGAAATCATTGGCTAGGACTTCTTCAGCATGCCCGCTAAATCGAGGATGTGGGTTGGGCGATTGGATGGGCCGATTTGCTGGCAATGGTGGTTGTCCAGCTTGTCTTCTGATACTGATAGACGCTCCCTCGAAGGCTTGGGATTCGAGGCCAGGTACGTTCGTCCGGCCTACAGCGAGTGTCTGTTGCTCTGCTCCGGCTCCGAGTTTTTGTCGAAGTGCTCGAAGCCAATGTAGGGCAGGCTGCTGCCTGCCACAATGCGGGTTGAATTGCCACTCCCTCTCGCGACTGTACACCGCTGAGGCTGAAACGCGAGGCGTTCACTCGCCCAGGGTCAGCCAATGTAGGGCATGCATGTGCATGCCATAATGCGGGTGGAATCGCCAGACACGCCGGACAGCACCATATGGGGCGAACCGGCCATGAGACAAGGACGTGCAGCCCCGATCGCTATTGTACGCGTCCACGAAAAATCTTCCGCCCAGATCTTGGGAAAGGAGTCTGGCCGTGGAAGCCCCCAGCGGCAGGGAATTCCGGTGACTGGCGTTCGGACCCGCATTGTGGCTACGGGGACTGATACCGGCGAACCAGGCGGGGATCGAAGTAAGGCATGGTGTACATGCGGGAATTATGGCAATTCCCCGCCCAGCGGACACCCTGACAGCAATGCTAGCAGAGATGTGACTATACCAATGGGCAAAGCCAGTGGCACACGAAAGAAAAAGAAATAGCCAGTGCCACCCAGCCGACCGGCGGCCTACGGGCGCCGCGTTGCCAGTCGCGGATCAGGCCGCCCGGCGTTGCTCGCTGGCGCGCGTTTCTTCGCCGCTGCTCGCATGCGCTGGCCGCGTGGGCAATTCCGTCGTGCTAGCTTCGGCCAGTTGCGGCTGAAGCTTGGACCAATGCTGGCTGTAGCGTTGCAGCACTTCGACCAGTTGCAACAAGTGGCTCGATTGGGATTGCGGGGGATGCGTACCCCAGACCGTGATCCGACAGGGCGCGCCCTCGCTCGATTCTATCGCGAGGGAGAGCGACCAGGTTTGCACGTGGGAGGCAGCAGCCGGCCTGGTCGGGCAATCCCATTGCCGCATCCAAGCTTGCTGTTCGCCAAAGTGGGCTTCGAGTCGATTGCCGCCGAGCGAATTCACATCGTGAACCATGTGGTTCCACAGGCTGTCGAGGTCGGCGCTGCGCAGCCGCTTTCGTTGGGCCGGTTGGGGGTTCGCCCCGATAACCAGCCGACGCACCAGGCTGTTGAGCAGGCTCGCGAATTTGAGTTTTGCCAAGGCCACTTCGTGATGCCCCACGGTGCGGAAGCGAACCAGCAGCACCACCAGGCAGAGCGTGAAGATCCAGGCCAGCGATTCGCTGTGCAGCAACGTGGCCGCGGTGGCCGAAGCACCGGTGAGCAAACACAGGGCACTGATCACGCACAGGGCCTGCCAGGTGGTGAGTCCACGGTCGAGCAGGCGATGGTGAATATGCCCTCGGTCGGGAACATCGAACCTTTGGCCGGTAAGTTTTCGTCGCAAGATCGCCAGCAGCGTGTCGAGCATGGGAATGCTCATCACAATCGCCGGCGCGGTCATCGAAAGGGTGGCCGTGGTCTTGAGCGAACCCTGGATGCTCAGCAGACCCACCACGAGCCCAATCACCATGCTGCCCGAGTCGCCCAAATAGATGCTCGCCGGCGGCAGGTTGTACAACAGAAAGCCCGCCAAGGCGCCGGCCAGAATGATCGCCACCACCGACACGTGCTCGTGCCCCATGGCCATGGCGATGATGGCCAGCATGGCCGCCGTCGAAAGTCCCACGGCCGAGGCCAGGCCGTCCATGCCATCGAGCAAATTCAAGGCATTGATGCAGCCCACCAACCAGAACACGGTGAGCGGCACGCCAAACCAGCCCAACGCAATGGGCGTTCCAAAGAGCACAATGCGATCGACGCAATAGCCGGCCACCACGGCTGGCAGCACCGAAATGATTTGTAGCAGCAGTTTCACCCGCGGATTCAGGTCGCGGGCGTCGTCGATGCAGCCAGAAATACACACAATGCCGGCGGCCGACGCCAACACCAGCGATAGCGTTTGCAAGCCGGGGTTATCGCCCAAGGGTCCCAGGTTGACCACGGCCAACCCCACCAGCAGCGAAATGTAAACGGCCACGCCGCCCCACAGGGGGACAGGTTGCTTCTGCAATTTCCGTTGGCCGTCGGGAGCGTCGATCGCCCCGAACCGGATCGCCAGCCGGCGGGCCGCGGGCGTCAGCGCCAGCGATGCCGCCATCGTGATCACGAAGCCAATCCACATGGCGAACGCCAGGCTTTCTGTGCGGAACGGAAATCAAAAGAAGGGAACGGCCAATTCGCACTTGCGCAAGCCTCACTCTGCCGCCTGGCGCAAGTGGCGGGGGGCTAATTAGCCGAATGAGGAGGCCAAGGTCAACGCCAGAATCTGGCGGTTTTGACCGGAGCAGTCGCGACAGCTTCCCACAACTGCCCTGGCAACCTAGAATGCGGAGCAGGCCGCTCGCGATAGCAACCTCTTAGCAGTGGATGGCATGGATAGCAGCGGTGTTGCCAGCGACGGGTGTTGCCAGCGATGGCGGTTGCCTTCCCTCCTCCCCTTTCATTCCCCTCCCAGGACTACGCCGTGCCGTTTCAACTGGTCAGCCCCTTCGCCCCCGCGGGCGATCAGCCGCAAGCCATTGATTCGCTGATTTCGGGGCTGAAGGCCAACACTCGTCAGCAGGTATTGATGGGCGTGACCGGCTCGGGCAAAACCTTCACCATGGCCAACGTGATTCAGGCCGTGGACCGCCCGACGCTGGTGCTATCGCACAATAAAACGCTGGCAGCCCAATTGTTCAGCGAGTTCAAGGAGTTCTTCCCGCACAACGCCGTGCATTACTTCGTGAGCTACTACGACTACTACCAGCCCGAGGCATACATTCCGCAGCGCGACATCTACATTGAGAAAGACGCCTCCATCAATGAAGAGATCGATCGGTTGCGGCTGGCGGCCACCAGCGCGCTGGTGAGTCGCCGCGACGTGGTCATCGTGGCCAGCGTGTCCTCGATTTACGGCCTGGGTTCGCCCATCGACTACAAGGCCATGATGGTGCCGCTGCGGGTGGGCGAAACCGTGGCCCGCGACCAAATGCTGCTGCGATTGATCGATATTCAATACGACCGCAACGACATCGACTTCTCGCGGGCTCGCTTCCGGGTGCGCGGCGACTGCGTGGAAATCTGGCCCGGCTATGAAGAGTTTGCCTACCGGATCGAATTCTGGGGCGACGACATCGACCAGATCGCCATCATCAACCCGCTGACGGGCGAAACCATTCAGAAGAAGCAAGAAGCCTTCATTTACCCGGCCAAACACTTTGTGATGCCCGAGGAACGCATTGCCGGCTCGGTCGATAAGATCCACGAAGAGCTGGAAGCCCGGCTGGAAGTGCTGCGTCAGAACGGCAAACTGCTCGAGGCCCAGCGGCTGAACGCCCGTACGCGGTTCGATATGGAAATGCTCATCGAGGTGGGCTACTGCCCCGGCATCGAGAACTACAGCCGGCACATGGACGGCCGCGAGCCCGGCTCGCCGCCCCACACGCTGCTCAGTTATTTTCCGCAAGACTACCTGCTGGTGGTCGATGAATCGCATGTGACGATTCCGCAACTGAGGGCCATGTATGCCGGCGATCGCAGTCGCAAAACCACGCTGGTCGAGCACGGTTTTCGCCTGCCCAGCGCGCTCGATAATCGCCCCCTGCGGTTCGACGAATGGGAACAGCGGTTCCCCAACGTGGTCTTCGTGTCGGCTACCCCGGGTCCATACGAGTTGGAGCAAACCGGCGGCGAAGTCATCGAACAGGTGATCCGCCCCACCGGGCTGCTCGATCCTGAAATCGAAGTTTGCCCCGCGCGGGGGCAGGTGCCCGACCTGCTGGAGCGAATCCGCGAGCGGGCAGCCGTCAGTGAACGCGTGCTGGTTACCGCCCTCACCAAACGCCTGGCCGAAGACCTCTCCGGCTATTTCTGCGAGCAGGGCGTGGCCTGCAAATGGCTGCACAGCGAGCTCGATGCCTTCGAACGCGTGGAACTGCTCCGCGACCTCCGCGAAGGCAAATTCGATTGCCTGGTGGGCGTGAACCTGCTCCGCGAAGGGCTCGATCTGCCCGAGGTATCGCTGGTGGCGATCCTCGACGCCGACAAAGAAGGCTTCTTGCGGAGCGAAACGTCGCTGATGCAAACTATTGGCCGCGCGGCCCGCAACGTGAATGCCAAGGTGATTCTCTACGCCGACAAGGTGACGGACTCCATGCAGCGGGCGATTGAAGAAACCGAGCGCCGCCGGGCCATGCAAGAGGAATACAATCAGGAGCACGGCATCACGCCGGCGACGGTGAAGAAGTCGATCAAGGCCGGTATCGAGTCGGAAGCGGCCGCCCACGCCCGAGCCAACGCCGCGGTGGGCCGCACCGATGATAAAGACATCATCACCGAAGAGTTCATCAACGAGCTCGAAGGCGAAATGCTGGCCGCGGCCGAAGCCTTGGAGTTCGAACGCGCCGCCAGCATCCGCGATCGCATCACCCAAATGCGCGACGCCGTGGGCCAAAAGGCCAGCGAACTGGCGCTGCAAGAAAAATCCTATGGCCGGCAGCGAAATCGCAGAAAAGGGAGCAAGGGCACCCGCGTGCCACGGCCCAAAAAGTAGGCCGGGGCGCGCTGTCCACCGACCTACTTTTGCTCGCCCGGTTTGGCCCCTAACTACGCGTGCCCATTGGTATGCCCGTTGTTATGCGGGCGGAGGGTGGTGCCGTCTTCGTGGATTTTGCCTGCCGCCGCCGCTGGCAGTCGGCAATGCACGTGCATCCGTTCTTCCACGCACTCCTTGCTCAAAATCTCGCCATGCCGGGCCAGATAAGCCAGCAGCCGGCCGTTCTCCACGCCGGTTTCCACATCCAAATCCACGAAGGCCCGGCTGAGCGCTCGGCTGGTGGCGTCGGCCAGGTTTTGGATTCCATCGCCCGATTTTGCGCTGATGGGAATGGCGTGGGGATACCGCTCCAAAATGGCATCGATGCGTGCCCGATGGGGAACGGCGTCGATCTTGTTGATAACGAGGAGCGTGTCCTTTTCTTCAATGCCCAGTTCTTCGAGCACCTGGTACACGGCCGCGATTTGCTCCAGGGCCACGGGGCTGCTGCCGTCGGCCACGTGCAGTAGCAGGTCGGCTTGCCGCGATTCTTCGAGCGTGGCCTTAAAGCTGGCGATCAACTGGTGAGGCAGGTCGCGAATGAAACCAACGGTGTCGCTGAGCAGCACCGGTCCCCAGCCGGGCAAGTGCCAACGGCGGGTGCGCGTATCGAGCGTGGCAAACAGTTTGTCTTGCGCCAGCACGTTGGCATCGGTCATGCGATTCATGAGCGTGCTTTTGCCGGCGTTGGTATAACCGACCAAAGAAACCGTCATGTAATCGCGACGGCCGGCCACTTGCCGTTCCTTGCGCCGCTCGATTTGCTCAAGTTCGCCTTTGAGGTCTTGAATCCGCTTCTCAACCAGGCGGCGGTCCACTTCCAACTGCTTTTCACCCGGGCCGCGCATACCCATGCCCGTTTTGAGGCGGGAAAGGTGGGTCCACATGCGTTTCAGGCGGGGGAGCGAATACTGAAGTTGGGCCAGTTCCACGGCCAGCCGGGCTTCGTGCGTTTGCGCTCGGGTGGCGAAGATGTCGAGGATCAACTCCGTGCGGTCCAGCACCTTGATGCCGAGGGCCTTTTCCAGGTTGCGCGTCTGGCCCGCCGTGAGATCGTTGTCGAAGATCGCCACGTCGGCGTCGTGGGCCTCGACGATTTGTTTCAGTTCTTCAACTTTGCCTTTTCCCAAATAAGTGGTGCGGTCGGGGATTTCCCGACGTTGCGTCAGTTCGCCCACAACTTGGGCGCCTGCCGTTTCTGCCAAACCGGTCAACTCGGTAAGGGGTTCTTCCGCCAGCGAATGTTGGGGAAGGATCACGCCCACCAGTACCGCCGATTCACGCGCCAAACCGTTGGCGCGATGGTTTTCTTTCACGTTGCCTCGCATGCAGTTGCTTTGAAGTCCTAAAGATTCCGCCAGGGGTTGCCTTTGCCACGGTTCGCCACCTGAGTGCAAAACCGGGCCAACCTCTCTTTACCTATTGTTCCCTGATCGCCCGCGCGGAACAATGTCTGCCGACCGAAATCCACCCACCCCGAATGGCGGCAGGAGGATTACCTATAGACACGCAACTGGCAGTAAAGTTCGCCGGGGGTTGGGCCGCGATTCCTCTGGTTTTGCCTCAAAAACGGCCGCGATCGCACCCGATTGATTACGCTCGAACTCCGCTCATTTTTCCCCGGAAAAGAACATTACGATGGCAAATTCCCCCGCCTCCAATCGTCGTTTGGTCATCTCGGCCGACTTTGCCGAATTGGTCGATCGGGCTGGCCATTTTTTCGCCGATTGCGCTGACGAGGCCGTCGCCGCCCGCGGCCGGTTTCGGGTGGCCTTGTCGGGCGGGTCGACACCCAAGGGGCTGCACCGCGTCCTGGCTGGCGAAACCCAGGACGCGTCGTTGCGCGCGCGGGTGAAAAGCATTCCCTGGGGGCAAACCGAAATCTACTTTGGCGATGAACGCTACGTGCCGCGGGATCACCCCGACAGCAACTATCGCATGGCGAAAGAAACGCTGCTCGACCTGGTCCCCATTCCGCCCGACCAGGTCCATCCCATGCCCACCTTCTTTGAAGATCCCCAGGCCGCGGCCGACGCTTACACGCAAACTTTGCGGCACAACCTCGAACCTGCCGCTAACGATTTTCCGGCACTCGACCTGATCCTGCTGGGCATGGGGGGCGATGGCCACACGGCTTCGTTGTTCCCCGGCACGGCCGCGGTTCATGAAGACCTGCGGTGGGTGGTGGCCCACTTCGTGCCGAAGCTCAGCGCCGAACGCATCACGCTGACGCCGCCGGTTCTTTGTGCGGCGCATCACGTGGCGTTTTTGGTCTCAGGATCCGATAAAGCCGAGGTTTTGCCCAAGGTGCTCCAAGGCCCCTACCTGCCAGACGAATACCCATCGCAGGTGATCGAGCCGCACCACGGCACGCTTACCTGGTTCTTGGACCGGGCAGCAGCGGCCGACCTAACGAAGTAGCGTCCTTGGAATGCAGGCAAGCCTGCCGAAGATCGAAATCCTCAGCAGGCTTGTCCGTCATTCCCACGGCCTGCCTCAGCAGGCGAGGAAGGGGGCACGCTAGCGTCCGACTTCCGCAACTCACCACGCAAGGTTGTCGCGGTTACCAAGTTGTCGCGGTGCTGGCGCGCGTTAAGAACCCATGAAGAATAACTTTCGGGCATAGTCGCCTTTCGCTCCACGAAAGGATTTGCTTTCGCGGAGCGAAAGCCGACTTTGTTTTTCGTGCAATCCTTAAGGCAGCAGCGTTTGAAACATCCAGTTGATGCCCTGGCCACCGTATCGATTGAAGATACCCCAACCGGCGATCAGGCCGATGATCTGGATGTTGGGCTGGGAGCGGAAATGTTGCCAGCGCCGGGCCGTGGCGTCCGACATGAAGAATTGCACGATGGAAGAGCCATCGAGCGGCGGAACGGGGATCAGATTGAACAGGAACAACAGCGCTCCGAGGAAAAACGTGATCGAGAGAAATTGAGCCAGCACATTGAGCGCTCCGGCTCCTTGGAGAAAGATGACTCGGTCCTGACTTTTCTCAATCCAGCCTTGCGCTAAGCCGATTCGAATGACCAAGGCCGCCAGGAACATGATCAGCAGGTTGGCCATCGGACCCGCCAGCGCCATGGCCGCCGAGCGCTTGGGATACCGCGCCGCCCAGTGAGGGTTGTAGGGGGCGTGGGCCCAGCCGATCATGAAACCCGTGCCCGATTGCAAGGTGGTGAAAATATAGGTGGCAATCGGCGCCACAATCGTGCCGAATGGCGCGCGTTCCATGTGCGGCAAGGGGTTCAGCGTAACCTGGCCGCCATCATACGCGGTTGAATCACCCAGCAGCCTGGCCGCCAGCGCATGCGAAGCCTCGTGGGCTGTCAGGTGCATCAAAAAGACGGCAAACCACGCCAGCCCTAGCAGGGCCGACGCCAAATTGGGATCCATAATCGTCTCTGACTATCCGCGATAGAAGCAGGGCAAAGCAGGCGGCGAGCAGAGACCGGCACTTGCTTCGCGACCTGAACCGTGTGGTCACTCTAAGACCTCCGCCCCCGTGTTGTCCACCCGCGCGCCGGCGACCTAGGCAGGCTCGCCCTCCACCACGCTCACCTCGGTGCTCGTGGGCACGATCCGCTTCAGGGCGAATCCGGCTTGCTGGTACAATTCACGATACTCCTGCTCGGTGCGTTCTTTGCCGCCGGGAATCAGCAGCATGGTGAGGTCGAGAAACTTGCCGGCAAACGGTTCGTTGCCTGGGGGAATCACGCTTTCCACCAGCAGCAGTTTGCCTCCGGTTGGAATCGCCGAGCGAACCTTACCGAGAATCCGCCGCGACTTTTCATCGTCCCAATCGTGAATGATGTGGCGCATTAAATAGGCGTCGGCGCCGGCGGGCACCCCTTCGAAGAAACTGCCGCCAACTACCTGGCAGCGGCCATCCAGGCCAGCGGCGGCGATCCGTTCCTTGGCCCGCTCGGCAACGTGCGGCAGATCGAACAAAATGCCCTGCATCTGAGGATACGATTCCAGAATGGTGATGAGCTGACCGCCATTGCCGCCACCGATATCGGCCAACGTGCCAATGCCAGAGAAATCGTAGGCCTGAAGCACCGCGGCCGACTCGCGTCCATGGATGCCGGTCATGGCCTCGTCAAACACCAGGGCTTCCTCGGGATGCTGCGACAGAAAGTCAAACAGCGGTTGGCCATGATGCTTTTCGAAGGCGGTCTGGCCTGTTTGAATGCCATGGGCAATTTCTGCCCAGGCGGCGAACTGGGTTCCGCCCGTCATCAGGGCTAACGCCCGTTGCGAGCCAGGCACCCCTGATCGCAACAACTCGGCCAACGGCGTTAGGGAAAAGGTGCGATCGTGGCCCTCGGCAAACATGCCCACGCTCGCGAGCGCGCGGAGCAGTCGGTACAAGGCGGTTGGTTCCGTTTGCGTGGCCGCCGCCAGGGCCTCGACGGTTTGAGGGCCTGAGCTCAGCAAGTCGGCGATTCCAAATTTTGCCGCGGCGTACACAGCTTGAGAAACCCAATAGCCCGTGATCATTCGCGTGAGCTGTTCCGCCGTGTGCATGGTATTTGCCTTCTTCCAGGGAGGAGCTTGGTTCGTCGAAGTTGCAGGTCGTTGCCAGCCGATTCTAACGGGGGACCATGGTATGTTAGAATCCCTGGGAATGGGCGGAAACATCCCGAGGCAGCGGCGCGTCGCAACTGATCGGAATGGAATGCCGCCTCCGGCGAAACGAAGGGTTTTCTTCCTGTGAGAAAGCGCGGCCGACACACTTCGCTCGACAAGAGCCTGAAGCCTGAGATCGCCTGGCTGGAATCGCACGTGGCGGTCGAACGGCTCATCATTGGCCGTAGCGAGGCCTGCCGGCATTCCTTTCCACCAGGGCATATTAAAGTGCAGGGAGCGGTCGATGGTGGGATCCGCGTGAATGCCTACTCCGGCATCGGCGTTACCCAGATCTTCATCAAGGTTTCGGACGAGAACCGCCCCGGCTTGCTGGAACTGCTCCAGAAGCGAATGAGCAAGTGACCTGGCAAGCCACCGTCCGCCTTTCGTTAGCCCCCGCCCAGTAAGCTGAGTGCGACCCGCCCTCCCGAGGAAGCAACCTATGTCTGGCGATGTTTGCCCTGGCCGTTACCGTCACTACAAAGGCCGCGAATATACGGTGCTGGGTGTGGCCCGGCACAGCGAAACTGCAGAAGAACTGGTGGTTTATCGGCCTGAATATGGCGATCGCGGCCTGTGGGTTCGTCCCAAAGCCATGTTCCTGGAGCAGGTGGAGATCGACGGTCAGAGGGTAGCAAGATTCAGCCCCCTGCCCGAAGCCTGAGCAACTTTTGGACGGAATTTGGTCAAGTTGCCGAGATCGGAAGAGGACCGAAAAGCCACTGCAAACGCGCCGAGGGTAATCGGGATAGGGGGGAGCCTTTCGGCTCCGCCCCTCCCACACCACCGTACGTAC
>CAYUMU010000132.1:0-10947 GCA_964445985.1 uncultured Pirellulales bacterium
CCTGACCTTCGATGGCCGCGCCCCTTCCATGCGCCTCGCCGGCTTCCGGCCGATTTAGGCTCTGCTGCCTGCCGCAACGCTCCACCATTCTTGTCGAACAACCGTGATGATGCGCGGCAGACTCGTCTCAATTGTGACCAACCTTCCGCCGAATTTGCCGCGATCTACTTTTTGCACAGGACGCGCCGCGGTGGCCACCTCGTGGGATCGCCTATTGCGTGGCTTGTGGTTGTCTGGCTTGCGCCTGGGTGAAGCGCTCGAACTGTGGTGGGATGAGCGGCCCGACAAGATCAGCGTGGACTTGGACGGGGGCCGTCGTCCCATGCTGCGGATCCGTGCCGAACTGGAAAAGGGAGGGCAGGACCGCATTCTGCCGATCACCCCCGACTTCGCCGAGTTCCTGCAGGAGACTCCCGAGGCCTTACGGCGTGGCCCCGTCTTCCGGCCGTTGGGGATGAGGGGCGACGAATGCCGCCTCGTGGATTATGTCGGCACTCAAATCGCAAACATTGGCGAAGCGGCCGGCGTGAAGGTGAACACCAGCCCCAAGGGCAAAGTGAAGTTCGCCAGCGCCCACGACCTGCGCCGTTCATTCGGTGCCCGCTGGGCGCCGAAGGTTATGCCGGCTGTGCTGCAACAATTGATGCGCCACGAGTCGGTGGAAACGACCATGAAGTATTACGTGGGCCAAAACGCCGACGCCACCGCCGATGCCGTCTGGGATGCGTGGAACGGTCAACGTGTTAGCGGTTCTGTTAGCGTTTCCGAAAACCGCCCCCATGGCCACCAACAAGAAAAGCCGCAACCCTTTGCGGATTAACGGCTTTACAAGTCGGGGTGGGGAGATTCGAACTCCCGACCTTCTGGTCCCAAACCAGACGCGCTAACCAAGCTGCGCTACACCCCGGAATATAATTGTGTACCCTTGGCTCGCTCGTTGAATTAACGAACGTCGGTTGCCCTGCATGTCAGACCTTAATCAGCCAAACAAGGTTCGGCTAGCAAATCAGAATCTATCGCACTTCGGCCGCAAAACAAAGGGGCTTGCATGGCTGCCGGTGGTTTTGAGCCCAATGGCTAGAGTTCTCCCATTGTGCTCAGGTCTGGCGGCTCTTGCCATTCCCCCCAAATTCGCCAGAAGTCTGGAAGTTCGTCCCCGTACAGGGCTTCCGCCGATCGATACAGTTCCAAGAGGGGGCGTCCCTCCTGCCTCTTCAGAGGAATGCCGGACTTCACCGCCAAATCCGTCACGGCGGCCAACAAAGCGCGGCTGGCCGCGGCTTTGTGGAACAGGTCGACATCGGCGTCATGATCGTTCAATTTTCTTCCATTTCTCAGCCGCCGACGAAGGCCGGCCACTGCTGCGGGGATCGCGTAACCGCACCATGATTGTAGCATGGTTTCGCGTGGAAAAGCCATCGCAGGCAACGATGCGGCCCTTTCCCTATTCCACCTGCAGCAGGGGATCGATAACACCCTCTTCGCGATCGAACCGGCCCACCACGTATTCGTAGTTTGTATTCAGGCCCAGCACCGTGCGACTGCCGCGCGACATGAGCGAGCGGTAGGCCAGCCATTGCTGCTCGCCGATTTGCACGCGGAAACCGCTGGCGTCGTCGGGTGGCAAGATTCGCCGTTCTTGAGCCACGGTCAGGGCTCGCCAGGTGCAGGCGTTGCGGCGCAGCCGGCGACCATCGAGGTCGATAAACAGCGGAGCGAAGAGTGCCCGGCCGTGCCCTTGCAGAACATAATCGAGAGCGCCGTCGTGCAAGGCGAACTCACCGCCGGCCGGGGCCGAACGCCACTCCGGCAGGGCCAGCGGCAACAACAAGGCCCGGGGTTTGTCGTCTTTCAAACTGCCTTCGCGCGTGGTGGCGGCCGGTTCAAAGGACATGCCTGGGGCCAGAGGAAACCGGCTGCGAACCGAAAGTTTGCCGGGCTGCTGGGAAAGCAGCGCGTCGGCAAGCAGGGCAAAGCCATCTTGTCGGGCCAGCAGGAATTGCCTTTGCAGGCGAACGCCGCTCCCCAGGGCCATTTCCAGTTCAAGATAGTCCACGTCGGAATCGGTTTCCCAGCACACGCAGGCCCAACCCTTGCTGGGCTGCAACCGTTCGCCATTCACATGCACTTCGGTGGTCCACGCTCCATTAAGCAAGCCGTGCCGGCCAATGTTCAATTCTGCTTCGATCTCGGCGCCGTCGTATCGAACTGCCAGCGAGGGGCTGGTCGATTGCCAATTGCGGCGCAGCAGCGCCGCTTCCGACCATTCCGAACTGTACGCCGCGGGCGTTTTTTTACTGAAAGGCTTCAGGCCCGCGGGGGCGTTGGCCTTGTATGTTGACTTCAGTCCCAAGCTACGATCTTCGAGCGAGGCCGCGTACCGCCAGGCGTCGGAGTCGTTGGCCTGGCGAAGGACGGCTTGCAACAGTGCGGGGCAGGCATCGCCTGCTCGTCCCTGGGCCAGCATGGCTCGCCCATCGGCTTTGCAGAATCTCAGCAGGTGCCCCGCCAGAAAGCGGTACTGGCCGCGACTGGCTTTGTTCCAGCCCGGTTCGGGCAACATTTGCAGCATGGCGGCGCAGCGCGTCCAGCAAGCTGCCAGCGGTCGAAAATAGGGCAACAATTGCGCGGCTGGCAAGCCTTCGCCGTCGAGCAGTTGCTCCAGTGCGTCGTTCAGAACCTGACGGCCCAACTCGGCCAGGCGCGCAAAGCACTCCATCTCCGGCAAGCCGGTGGCCAACGCCAGCGGCAACTCGCCTGCCAGCAACTGTTGCGTGAGCGCGGCCACGCGCGGCGTTTCGGACTCGATGGCCGGGAAACCGCCCACGGCATCTTCGGCCGTTTCGAACAATTGCTCCGCCAAGGCCCACCACGTTTCCGAGGGCAGCCACCGCGTCAAACGCGGCAGCGCATAAGCCCAGGCTACGCACTCCGCCGCCCAACCCAAGGGCGGAATCGCCAAGTCCTGGAAGTTCATTGCCAACCGATCCGCCAACCAGGCCGTGGCTTCGTCGGCCATATTCCACTGCGGCGCCAAGCGGCCGCGGCGTGCCTTATGCAGTGCGGAAATGCGCGCTTCGGTGAGTCCCGCGGCCTCGGTTTCCACACCCTCGCTCAACTCGGGCAAGCACCACAAGAGCGGCGACCGTTTATCCTTCAGCAGCCAGGGCAGCGGCCCATCCTCGCGCTGCTTCAGGTACTTGCGCCAGGCTTTCCATCCAGGGCTTTGCGACGACCACTCCTGTTCCTCGATCACAGCAGCAGGGACGTTGTCTTGCCACGCCACGCGCCCCGAAAAAGGGGTGGCCGAACTCGGTCGCGACGGTTGAGGGTGGTCAGGTTGGGTCGTAGTCGCCATGGCAGTTGCAGCAAATGGGGATGGGCTCTAGACGATAATGTGGTCGAGAATGGATGGACCGGTTTCCATTGCGTGACCCGCGGAGGCGATGAAACCATCGCCGGAATACTACCGCCCCGCCAGCAGGGCAGTCCACGTTTAATAGACGCCACAATTCAAAGCGGCTATCCTAGCAAGTAGTTGCCGGTGTGACTGCCCCCTAAGAGTTGGTTCCTTTCGCGAACGCCTGGCGGAAAGCCTCACCTAGGCTGCGACCGATGGTAGCCGCTGCCTGCCGCGCCCAGGTGAACGTATGGTTGCCAGGGGCGAGTGAGAACGGCCCGCGGTCGGGGCGTTCCCATCCCTTGGTAAAGTTAGAATAATTCCTTAGGCTTCGAATCGTCCGCTGTCTTCCACACAGGCTGAGCGAATCGTCTTTCCAAGCTGAATCAGGAGTGTAAGAAAATGAGTTTACGAACTTGGTTCTGCTTGCTGGCTTGCGTGGCCTGGCTCACCTCGGCAGGCTGTTCCGAAAAACCCACCGACCCCAAACCCAGCCCGAATCCCACCACGGCGCCACCTTCCTCGCAGAATCGCTCGCCGATCCAACCCACCGCGGAGGTCGAAACCCCGCCGACCGGGTTGCCTTCGCCGACCAATACCGCGAGCGATCCGCCACAAGTTGCCACGGCGCCCAACCCCCCCATGACGAACGAAGACCCGTTCGCGCCGGGGGTTGAAACGCCCCCTCCCCCGAAAACCAACGAGCCCCAGCCAACCCCCACCGAAGGTCCGGTGGAAGCCCCCTCGTTCCCGGCGCCAGGCGAAGGCCCCAAGATCGAGAACGATCCGCCCATTCAGCAGCGGCAACCGCGCCAGCCCATGGAGGCCCCGCCCGAGGCCAAAGGCCTGGTCCGTGTCACCCCCAAACACGATGTCTGGCTCGATGGCAAGAACAAGCGGGTCGTCTTGGGCGCCAAGGTGGTGCTGCGGCAGGGTCCGCTGGAGCTGTTCTGCACAATCGCCGAGCAGAAAGAGCACGAAGCCGTGTTGTCGGTGCTGACCGAGGCCAAGTTTGTGCATGCGGCATTGCTCAGTTGGGGATTCGAGCCGGGGCACCCCGTCAAGTTTCGTCCTGAGTACGTTGCCGCCGAAGGCCCCGAGGTCGAAATCACCGTTCACTGGACCGACGAGAACGGCAAGCGACAATCGGCTCGGGCTCAAGACTGGGTTCGCGACGCCGATTCGGGCAAACCGCTGCAGTATCCCTTTGTATTCGGCGGCAGCGGCTTCTGGCAAGAAGAGCCGGGCGGACCTCAGTACTACCTGGCCGAAGGCGGCGACTTCATCTGCGTTTCCAACTTCCCCAGCGCCATGCTCGATTTGCCAATCCGCAGTTCCGACACCAACAACAGCCTGCTGTACGAAGCCTTCACCGACCGGATTCCGCCGCGCGGCACCGAAGTGGCCCTGGTGTTGACTCCCAAGCCCTGGAAGAAACCGGCCGCCAAAGAAGGCGCCGCAAACGAAGAGCCCGTAGAAGCGCCTCCGGCAGACGAAGGCACGGCAACGCCCACGGCGCCCGCTGCCAAGGCGCCTGCTTTGGGCGACCCCACCACCGATGATTCCGTGGAAGCGCCCGCGTCAGACGACAAGTCGTAACTGCCGTCTCCCCGTTCGGTTCTCCATTGAAATTGGTCGCAACGCCCATGCCGTCGTCCTGGTCTCGGCCCCATAGCCGCCGTGCTTTTCTTCAGAACGGTTCGCTGTTTCTGCTCGCCGCCGGCGCCACCGATTTGCTGGCGGCCCCAGATCGCGCGCCCCAAGTGCGGGCAGGTCTGATCACCGACCTGCATTACGCCGACAAGCCCACCGCCGGCACCCGGCATTACCGCGATACGCTTGGCAAGCTTACCGAGGCCGCCGGGCAATTTGCCAGGGAAAAGCCCAACTTCCTGGTCGAATTGGGCGACTTCATCGACGCGGCCGCCTCGGTCGAAGTGGAGCAGGGTTACCTGGCGAAGGTCCATCAGGTCTTCGCCCAAGCGCCCGGTCCCAAGCATTACGTGCTCGGCAATCATTGCGTCGATATGTTGACCAAGGAAGAGTTCCTGCAAGGCGTGGGTCAACAGAAAACGTACTATTCGTTCGACCAGGGCGCGTTTCACTTTGTGGTGCTCGATGCGTGCTTTCGCAGCGATGGCAAACCCTACGGTCGGAAGAATTCGCAGTGGACCGACGCCAACCTGCCTGCGGAAGAGTTGGCCTGGCTGAAAGACGATCTGCGATCGAGTGGCAAGCCGACGGTGGTGTTTGCCCATCAGCGGCTGGATGACGCCGGCCAACATGCTGTAAGGAATGCCGTGGCCGCGCGTAAAATTTTGGAAGCCGCGGGCAACGTGCAGGCGGTCTTTCAAGGTCACAGTCACAAGAACGACCACCAGGAAATCGGGGGCATCCATTACTGCACCCTCGTGGCGATGGTCGAAGGCGCCGGCCCCACCAGCAGTGGCTACTCCCTGCTGAAGTTGTTCGCGGACGGTTCGATCGAGGTTACTGGCTATCGCAACCAGGCCAAGTATCGTTGGCGCTGACCGGCGAAATCCTCATAGCGCGTGGCTGGGGTCAAGTTGTGGTTCAGCGAACTTACTATTATCCAATAACTCAGCCCACAACTTGCCCCCAGTGGAACCTCGCTAAGTGCGAGCCGAAGAATTCGCCATTTTGTCCAGCGGCGAGAATACCTATCTACAATGCTTCGATGCGCCCGAGCCCGACTGGGAATACATTCTGGAATTTCAAGAGGGCTCCGTCGACGAGCATTACACGGCGGTCGATCATCCGATCACGCTGGACCGCGTGGTGGCGGCCTTTACCAAATTCTTGCACGGTGATGCGACCTGGCGCGACGACTTTCAATGGGAAAAGATCGAGGTTTAGTTCTCTCTCACCGCCTGTGGGTTTCCGTGAGTAAATGGGAGGAAGTGCAAGACCCAATGTCGGAACTTCACGATACGGCCTTTGAAATGGCCACCTCCAACATTCGGTTTGGAACCGGAGTGACCGCCGAACTCGGCATGGACCTGGCCGAACTTGGTGTTCGCCGCGTGCTGGTTCTCACCGACGATCGGCTGGCTCAACTGGCTCCGGTCGCCGTGGCGTGTGAATCACTCCATCGCGAAGGCATTGCGTTCGACCTTTACGACCGGGTGCGGGTTGAACCGACCGACACCTCGCTGCTGGCGGCGGCCGATGTCGCCCGCGCTGGCGCTTACGACGCTTATGTTGCGGTGGGCGGCGGCTCGGTGATCGATACGGCCAAGGTCGCCAACCTGCTCGATTGCTACCCAGCCGACCTGATGGACTACGTGAACGCCCCGCTCGGCAAAGCGTTACCGGTCCCCGGCCCGCTCAAACCGCTGATCGCCGTCCCCACCACGGCGGGCACCGGCAGCGAAACCACCGGCGTGGCCATCTTCGACCTCACGGCCAGGCACGTCAAAACGGGCATTGCGCATCGGCGTCTCAAGCCAACCCTAGGGCTGGTCGATCCCGAAAACACGCGCACGATGCCGCCGCTGGTGGCTGCCTCCACCGGTTTGGACGTACTCTGCCACGCGCTCGAAAGCTACACGGCCATTCCTTACACCAGCCGCCCCCGTCCGGCGCGGCCCTTGCTTCGTCCGGCCTACCAGGGCGCGAACCCCATCAGCGATATCTGGTCGCTCCGGGCACTGGAACTTACCGCCCAATACTTGCTGCGGGCTTACGCCGACCAGTCCGACGACGAAGCGCGGGCCAACATGCTTTTGGCCAGCACCATGGCCGGCATGGGCTTTGGCAACGCCGGGGTTCATTTATGCCACGGCATGAGCTATCCGGTGAGCGGCATGGTGCGGAACTATCAACCGCCCGGCTACCCCGACGAACATCCCCTGGTGCCGCACGGCATTTCCGTGGTGCTCAATGGTCCGGCCGTGTTTCGCTTCACCGCGCCAGCGTGCCCCGAGCGACATTTGCGCGCCGCCCAGGCCCTGGGTTTGGATGTGGGATCGGAAGACCTGCCGTACATCGGCGAACGTTTGGCCCTCTGGCTGATCGAACTGATGAAACAACTGCAACTTCCGCGGGGACTGGCAGCCCTGGGCTTCACGGCGGACGACGTGTCGGCGCTCACACAAGGCACCCTTCCTCAGCACCGGGTAACCAAACTCTCTCCCCGGCCAGCCTCGGAAGACGATTTGAAGCAGCTGTTTCTCGATTCGATGCAATGGTAAGACCCCCCCTGGGCAACTCTTGCTGAACACCTTCGCCTCACCCCCCTGAATTGAGCTCGCCCGTGGTATGGAATCGGATCATCGCTGCCTTGGGAGCCTCGTTGGCGGTGCTCGCGGCGTTGTTACTCGTGCTGTGGGGCGGAGCCTTGGTGCGCGCGTTTGGCGCGCTGGCGGCGCCGCTGCCCGACCTGCCGCGAGAACTCAACCTCACGCAGTTGGCGGCGATGGGCGTGTCGCTAGGCCTGTGCCTGATGGTTTACGGCCTGGGTGACGCGCGGCGCACGTTTCATGTCGATTGGCTGACCAAATCCAGCGTGACGGCGGGCGGCGCCATGACAGCACTCTGCGGCGGCATGGTCTTCGCCGCGTTTAGCTGGCTGCAGACCGAAGCCGGGGCCGTCTTGGCCGACGCCGCGGCCGATAATCAGCATCAAGCCATGTTGCGTGTCGTTTCAGGCGGGTTACAACGGATGACGGCCGCATACTTCACGCTATTCTCTGCATTCATTCTGCTGGCAATCGGCGTCTGGAAGTTGTTTTGGACCGATTCCCGCGAACCCGACCCGCGGCGGTCCACCTTTTGGACAAGCACCCTCACGCTGGGCATCCTGTGCGCGGCCACCTATGGCCTGATGTACTACCTGGCCGCGAGTAAAGGGCGCGCCGCCTGGGAACTCACCGCCCTGGCGGCGCCCCCGCCTCTCGATCTGGCAAAGTATCTCGCGTCGCTCCTCAGCTATGCGATGACCGGCGCGATTTGTTTGATCATGTGTGGACTGTCGCTGGTTGCCGTGGGGGTGGGCTTGAAAACTGGCAAACGCGACGACGACACGGCCGTCGAATAGCAACCATCGCTGAGCGGAGCAGCGAGCGTTCTTTCCCGCCCTACGGACTTTACATCCATCACTCAGTTTTCAACAGGAGTTCATGGCGTGGCACTGGCCCCCTCCAAAATTGCCTTGGCCAATGAGCAGGAGCTTCGCATTGAGTGGAGCGACGGCCAGGTTCGGCAGTACGCCCTCCGCGAATTTTTGGACCACTGTCCTTGCGCTGGATGCCGAGAAAAGCGCAATGCCGTAACGGATCAACCCGTTCAGGCGGATCCGCTCAGCGTGATTCGGCCAGAAGAAACGCAACCGCTCCGCCTGGTGAGCATGCAGCCGGTGGGCAGCTACGCCTACACCATCCATTTCAACCGCGGCTGCCAGCAAGGCATCTTCACCTTCGATTTCCTGCGGAAGCTGGGACGCGAGGTGGAACCGCGGCAACCCGATGCGTAAATCAGAACGGGCCGCGATTTCACCCGTTCAAGTAAACCACATCGAAAGCACCCATAGCACCGCGGTAACCAGGGCGATGAATCCCGCCATCCAAACACCGGTTCGTACGGCGTGGGCCAAAATGTATTCCATTTGCTCGTAGCGCGTGGCGGAATACACCAGGCAAACCGAAACGATCAGCGGCAACATATACCACAGGTCGCTAGCAGACACGGTAAAGCCTTTCTCGGCAAAGACAAAAACGGGGATCGGGCGCGGCGATCACAAAACTTACGAACCCTCGGCGGCGGCTGTTTTTTTCGCCAGGGCCTTATCGTCTTCGGCCGTGGATTCCGGTTTGCGAACCACACGGTAAACAGGCCCACACACGGCGTCGTATATCGCCAGCACATTCAGCAAACCGGCGATCATGGTGAACACGGTGCCCAGCTCAAAACGGCGGTTCAAACTTCGGTGCAGCTCATCCAATTCGGGCGAATGATCCGCCGCTTGCCCGAAACCTCGCTGTATGAATGGCGGCACGTACCACTTGGAACCCAAGAAAGCGCGGCGGCCCGTCTGGGCGACAAATACCGCGGGCAGCGCAGGCAGTCCCACGGCAACCTGACAAATAAACGGGTAGCGTCGAAACTCGGTCCCATCCCACTGGGCGTACACCACGCGGCCCTCGCCCAAAAACATTCCGTACACAAACGTGCCCAAAATGCACACAAAAAAGATCACGGCCTTGGCGCGGCGGCGCTGGTAAAAGTGGCCCGCCCCCGGCATCAGCCAGGCCAGAAATCCGGCCAGAAATCGATCGCGCAGGTCGATCGGTTCCGCAATGTCTGCATTCTCTTTCGCCACGCGTACTTCCTTAGGGGGGTCTTCGACGGTGTTGCGGAGTGTTGGTTGGGGGGGAGCTTTACTAAGCCCGATATTCACTGGGCATATGGTTCGCTGGCCGGTGGGGGGCGACCTTAGGCCTATGGATAGGACGGGCGAAGGTTACTTTGCCTGTTGCCGACGGTGTACCGCAGGGGGGAATGCCCGTCGGCGTGGCACAACGCAGGGGGGGTGGCTTCAGCTCTCGAACAACCGCCCACCGACAACGCCGCTGGAGCTTGCCCCCTTCCGAGAAGGGTACTTCGCCTGGGCCGCGCGACTATTGTACTTGCACGCGGACGGGTGCCTAGAGCAAAATACCGCGAGCCCGTGCTCCAACCATCGACCAGAATTCAAGTTATCATTGGACCCCTGCCGGCTTTCCCCGTCGCCATCGGGCTGTATTTTTTGTCCGCGGCATGGGCAGCCTGCCAGGGTGCGGCCATTTGCCACGCTGGTTGTTGTCGAAATGTCTCGAAGGGTTTTGATCGCATGACCGCTCGCTTGCCTGCTCAGCCTGGTTCGTTCCCTGCAACTCGGCTCCGCCGCAACCGCCGGCAAGCCTGGAGTCGTCGCCTGGTGCGCGAGCACTGGCTGCGGGTAGACGACTTGATCTGGCCCATCTTCATTCACGAAGGGCAGAAGCGGCGGGAAGAAATCGCATCCATGCCCGGCGTGGCCAGGCTCAGCATCGACCTCGCCGTGGAGGCCGCCGGCGAAGCCGTGGACCTGGGCATTCCGGCGCTTGCCGTCTTCCCAGCCACCGATCCGGCTCTCAAGTCCGCCGACGCGGCCGAGGCCCTCAACCCCGAAAACCTGGTCTGCCGCGCCGTTCGCGCCATCAAGCAGGCTTACGGCGACAAACTGGGCGTGATCTGCGATGTGGCCCTCGATCCCTACTCCAGCCACGGCCAAGATGGGCTGGTGGAAAATGGCTACGTGGTCAACGACGAAACCGTGGAAATGCTCTGCCGCCAGGCCGTGTTGCAAGCCCAGGCAGGCTGCGACGTGATCGCTCCGAGCGACATGATGGACGGCCGCATCGGCGCCATTCGCCTGGCGCTCGATGAGGCCCGCCTGCAACATGTGCAGTTGTTGTCGTACGCCGCCAAATATGCCTCGGCCTTCTACGGTCCGTTCCGCGACGCCGTGGGTTCGGCCGCCAACCTCGGAACCGGCGACAAACGCA
>CAYUMU010000133.1:0-8988 GCA_964445985.1 uncultured Pirellulales bacterium
TTAGGTTCAGAACTAAACCATTAAACCAGGAGGACTCCTCTTTCATAGAATCAGCCTGTAATTTAGGGGGGCTTGGCTGCCGAAAAATCTCGGAAAACTGCGTAATCTCCGAACAAATAAGGTTAACGGCGTAGGGTGGCACTAGCAACAGTGCCCCCCGCGCGCTGGCGCTTCCGCGTCCGTTGACGAATGACAGCGCGGGTTCGCTCCGACTGCCCGCTCATCAGGCCGCTTTCGGCGAAAGCTGCCTACTCCAGCTTCAGGTCGGCAATCCAAAGCTGGCTCGAGCGGTCTTCCGTGCGGGTGCTGGTCCACATGAGCTGTTTGCCGTCGGGCGAAAACACCGGCAGCACGTCGGCCGCGGGGTGGTCGGTGATTCGCTGGGGTTCGCCGATCGAGAACTGGCCGTCTTTCACTTCGTACCTCGCCAGGTACAAGTCGTAATTCGGCCGGGCCGTGGGATCGGTGTGATCGGCGCCCGACCAAATGATATAGGGCTGGCTGGGGTGCCAGTACGGTCCCCAGTTCACGCCGTTGGTGTCGGTCAGGGCCGTATCGTGCTGGCCGTCGATGCCGATCACGTGAATCTGCAGGTACTCGGCCTTCTTGCGGTCGGTGCGGTAAATCACCCACTTGCCATCGGGCGAAATGAACGGGCCGCCGTCGTAGCCAGGCGCGTTGGTCAACTGCCGCACGTTGCTGCCGTCGGCATTCATCACATAGATGTCAGCATCGCCGTCGCGCATGGAGCAGAAGGCGATTTGCTTGCCGTCCGCGGAGTAAGCGCCTTCGGCGTCGTAGCCGTATTCCTCCGTAATCCGGCGGCGATTGCTGCCGTCGAGGTTGGCTTCGAAGATATCCATGTAGGGATCGAAGTCCCACGAGTAACGCCGCCGCACGCCGCTCTTGGCGTCTTCTTCTGCCTGGCGAATGGCCGCTTGCTCGGTCTCGGCGATTTTGGGATCGAGATCGCTCGAAGCGTACACAATCTTCTTGCCGTCGGGCGAGAAGTAGCTGCAGGTGGTGCGGCCGCGGCCGGTGCTCAGCAGCTTGGGTTCGCCGCCGGCGAGCGGCCGCGTATAGATCTGATAGAAGGGGTAATCCTTGGTGATGGCCTGATAGATGATCTGTTGGCCGTCGGGCGAAAAATAGCCTTCGCCGGCTTTTTCCATGCCAGAGGTCACCTGCCGCAGGTTCGTCAGCGATTTGCCTTCGAACTCGGTGAGGGGTTGCTTGGAATCCGTGGCGGCTGGTTCGGCGGCCCAGGCCGAGGGAGTGAGCAGGATCAACAGGGCACAGGCGGCCAAGCGGTGAGTCAACGAAAAGGCCATATCAGTAGCTGCCGGGGCTGGAGTTAAGTTCGTGGGGGGGATCTGGAGCATCGTACCCAGTATAAGCTGCCGCCCCGGCCGGGGCCAACTTGCTGGTTGGGCTTACTTGACGGTGATATTGGCCAGCGTGTGCATTTCCTTGCCGGTTTCGAGCGTGATCGTGCGGCGCTCGACCGTTTCCGCCGCCGTTCCCCAGTTGCGATACACGCTGGCGAAGACCCGCGTGCGGGTGCTGGCCCGGTTGGCGTCGCTGGAGAAGTACTTGGCCCTGATCTGGTACTCGCCGGGGATGGTTTTCCGCAGCACGTACATTTCGGGTCCAAAGCCTTGGGTGACGTCGCTGGTCATGTGGCCGCCCAACCGCGTGTCGCGGTGCGAGTAGAAGCACTCCTCGCCGGTGGGCTCTTTCACGTGCAGATCCACGTCGGTGCCGTCGGTATTCCAGGCGATCGTGATCACCAGGTCAGGCTGGCCCAGGCTGTAGGTGGCTTCCAGCGAGCGGCGGCGGGCCGTGGCGAAGTCGGTCAACTTGCAAGGCACTTCACCTCGCTCGATCCGCGACAGCAGCCGCAGATAATCGAGGCCGGCGATCTGGTTGAACTCGCCAAAACGGCCATCCCAAGCGCCGGTCACGGCCAACTCGTAGTACAACATGGCCAGCTCGGGCTTGCCACTCGTCGCCAGGCATTGCGCCAGGGCGTGATACGTTTGCGGCTCGTACGGACGGGCGTAAGCCACGCGGCGGAACAGGTCGTAAGCCTGATCGCCCCGACCCCATTCCAGGGCCGAGTAAGCCACGTCGCGAGCCAGCACGGCGTCGCCGGGGTTCAGTTCGACCAGCGAGCTGAGGGCCTTGAGGGCGTCGTCGGGGCCGCCGGTCTTGAAACGGCGTTCGGCTTCGGTTGTTACCGCCGCGTAGGCCAACGGACGCGACGAGAGCGTTTCGTCTTGATAACCGCTGGGCAAGTCCTGCCAGGTGAGCAGTCGGCAAGCCAGCGGCCGCGGCGCCAGCCGGAAGGCGTCGTCGCTCAGGCTTTCGGCCGCGATTCGCAAGGCGGGCGAAAGCTGCAACTGCATGCCAGGCATTTTGGTCAAACGATCGAGATACGCCAGGAACGCAGCCTTGGGCGAAGACCGCAGCTCGGCGGCTCTCTTTTCGGCACTTTGCATGGCCAACGTGGCCGGCGTGCTCTTGACCACGAACGCGTCTTCCTCCGGCTTGATGTTGAACCGCAGATAGTCCTGCTCGGTTTCCAACATCAACAGGCTGCACGTCTGGCCGGCCACGCGGAAGTGCCGGGCATAGGCCACCGCGACGTCTTCCGTGGCCGGCTGCATGTCTTCCAAACCGCCGGTCGCCACCTGGCCGTAAATGCGGGGCGTAAGGTCGCTGGCCAGCGAAGCTACCTGAACGGTGGGCGTGGCTTTCGCGCCGGCCTGTTCGAGTTGCAGGGTGACGGAGTCGGCGGTCGGCGTGCCGCGTCCGGCGATCAGCAAGGTTTGGCCCGGATAGACCACGCGCGGCCGGCCGGCGACGACAATGTCGCTGCCGCCTTCGACGCTGGCCCCGTGGAATTGCCAGGGACGCGAACGATGAGCCTTGGCCACGCGGGACAGGGCGTCTTCACCGACGACGGAGAAGAGCGCGCCGCCGGTGGCTTGCGCGAGTTGGGCCAGCAGCATGGTGTCGTCGCCCGCCATGCCGGTGGTGTAACCGAACAGCGTGGCGTTTGGCGATACAAGCTCGGTGAGCGTGGCCAGATCGTTCTGCCCCCAGGTGGCGGCGCCATCGGAAAGCAGAAACATATCGACCGGGCGGCCGGTCTGGGCGTCTTCACCCGCCTTGTTCTCAACGCCGGTCAGCGTGCGGCTGAACCGCAAGGCCTGACTCAGGTCGGTGGCGCCTTCAAGCGCCAGCGTTTGGGCGTATTCGACCGCCGCCGCCACGTTCTCCGGCGTGTTCTTCACCGGCTCGGTCTTCCAGGCGTGCGATTCCACGTTGAAGAATTGCACTTGGAACGTGTCGATGCTGTCGCGGTTTTCGCGGAGCACCGCTTGCAGAATATCGAGGTAGATGTTGAACCGATCGGGGGCGGCTGTCAGCGACGTATCGACCAGGAACAGGGCTTCACTGGCGGAACGGCCCGACGGAGTTGGCTGATTGGGGGTTTGCTTTTGATCGGGCTTGGCTTGCGGGGCTTCGCCCGGCACCCGCACGCGGGCCGCAAAAAACTCGCCCACCTCGGCATCGCGGCCGGTGAGCATCAAGCCACCGAGGGCCGGCAACCGCAGCTCAACGCCGCGGCCGGTGGGATTGTTGTAATGGTAGTGGAACCGGCCATCGATCAGGCTCGGCTTCACCTCGGGCGAAACGGTCGGCAGGGTCTTGCCGAGCGAGCTTACCCGCAGATCGACCAGCGTTTGCGGCACGTCGCGGGGTAGATCGAGTTGATAGAGCAGGTCGTCGCCCACTTCCAGCAGGTTCACGTCGTAGCCAATCACAATGCGATGCAGCGTTTGCGGGGCCAGCGGGAACACGCGGGCCGAGAAGATGCCGGCGCCCGCCCATTCGACCAAGGCCGGATCGACCTTGCGGCGAACCGTCTCGCGGTAGGCGTAGGCGGCCTTTTCCTTGGGAACAATCTTGGCTTCCTTGGGTTCTTTCCAAGTCTCGCTGCGGGCCAGCATGATCTCCTTGGGATCGGTGCCGAGCTCGCGCGAACGCTCCACGCTAAAGAACACGGGGTCGCTGGGCTTGGGCGGTTGGGGCGACTTGTAGATCGTTTCGCCAAAGGCGAAGAAGTACAGCGAAGATTCGTTGGGCAGACGGATTTTGAAGGCGCCTTCGAACTGTTGCTGGCGATCGTTGTAGAAATAACAGTCGAGCAGCACGCGAGCCCTAAAACCATCGACCTCCACATTCGCCTGGACGGCTTGCAGCGGCAGTTCTTCATGCTCGCCAATCATCAGGCGGCTGGCATTGGGCGTGGCCTCGGCGCGGCGCCAAGTGCGGGCGGGGACGGGCCTGTCCTTGGAGTCACCGCCCTTCTGGTTGCCGGCCTCTTTCTTATCGACGGCAACACTTCCGAGCACTCCCCCGGACGCCCCTTCGCCGCTGCTGGGTACGCCGAGATTCTGGCCGGATTGATTACTTTGGCCGCCGCCCTGGCCGCTGCCGGGGGAACGATCGCCGCTGGAGTCACCATCGAAGTTGTTAACCCCTGGGCGCGCGTCGGCACGTTCACTGAAGTGTTGGTTTGTGGTGGTGAAGCCTGAACCGGCTTCCGTTGTCGGTAGGAGGCCACCGGGGTTGGGGTTGGCCGGGCTCGTCGTCGCAGGAAAGGGGATCAGGAGGTCGGCGACCGGATAATTACGCCGCGGCTCGCCGGCGGGGTTTATCCTGGAATCAGGAGCGAAGGATTCATCCACGCGATGCCCGCCCATCGCTCGCATGCGAAGCATCCGCCCTGCGGCGATCGACGATTCCGCGTGCGGTTGGCTCGCCGGCATTTCCTGCAGGCTCGGTGCATCCAGGCTCATTTCCGCACTGTAGTTCCAATGTTGCGATTCAGGACTGCTTGTCGGACCGGCAGACATGCTCTGCGATTGGTCGTACAACTCCAAATAGACGCCGCTTTGCGGCAATCGCCGTTGGTCCAGGTCAAAATCCCGTTCGGCGGGCGCCGCGGCAAAATCGCCAATGATACCGTGGAAGCGTCCCTCACTCGGTGGCGAATCCGTTTCGTCAAAGACAGAAACCGACCGCGGCGATTCTTGTACGCCCGCA
Source organism: uncultured Pirellulales bacterium (assembly GCA_964445985.1). Taxonomy (GTDB): domain Bacteria; phylum Planctomycetota; class Planctomycetia; order Pirellulales; family S012-138; genus CAYUMU01. The sequence continues at coordinate 5,119 of CAYUMU010000133.1, forward strand.
TGCTGCGCATTGAACCAAATCAGTCCTCCCATGCAGGCGGCGATCGTGGTAGACAGCAGGGCCATAACAGCAAAGCGAGGGCGGCGCGTTGGCTGTGGCCCGAGCGGCGCTGCCCTCTCTTCATTGGGAACGGTTGCCGGGCTGGCGGTTTCGCCGTTCTCAGCCAGCGCGGCTTCCACCGCTTGACGAGTGGAACTGGAAGCGGCGGCGTCATGCCCATTGGCATTATCTCCATGGGCCAAAGCCTGTTTCAAACGCCCCGCCAGGCGGCGGATGTCTTCCACCTCGGCGGCCAAGGCGGGGTCGGCGGCCACGGCGGCTTGAACCTCGGCCTGTTCGGCGGCGTTCAGTTCGCCCAGGGCGTAGGCGGTAATGCGTGGATCGCTGGCGTTCATATTCGTTTTCTCCCGTCTTGGGGAAGGTTCGGCGGTTTTTTGGATTGCGGCGCGGAAGGTATGCACGGGGTGCATACCCTACGGCGATGCGGCGATTGATGATATGCACCAGCGTGCGGACGTTACCGGGTTGGTTGTCCGTTGGCGGCCAGCAGTTGTTGCGCGAGAGGGTGGGCGCGGACGGCTTGGAAGGCCCTGTGGATGACTACCCGCACGTTGCTTTCGGTGCGGTCGGTCACGCCGGCGATTTCGCGGTAGCTGAGCCCCTCGGCCCAAAGGTCGACCACTTCGCGCTGCGGGTCGGGCAGCGAACGCAGGATTTGGCGGACCATATCGGCGGTGTCGTGAAGCTCGGCCGCGTCGGCCGGGCTCGGTTGGCGGTCGGGCTGCTCGCCCGAGGCGATTCCATCGAGAGCTTGCATGCGGTTTCCCTTTCGCAACAGATCGATCGCCCGATGGCGACACACGGCGTACAACCACTGCCGGACATTGTTCACTTCCGTGGAACTTGCCGCGCACAGCCGCATGAAGGCGTGCTGCACCACGTCTTGGGCCAGGTCGGAATTGGCGGTGAGCCTCACGACGTACCGCCGCAACGGTCCCTCGAATTGTTCGAGAGCCGAAAGCACCCAAGCCCGGTGACGTTCCCGATCTGGGCTAGCCGACAAAGCACGTTCCTTGCGAAGTGAACCGGCGGCAGGCGATCCAGCGGCCGCCGGGCCTTGCCCCCCACCGGTAGATTAGACGCTTGGGGGGCGAAAGCGTTTCAAGGGAAACGCGGAAAAGGGGGAAGAAGTTGGAAGGCTTGGTGGCTAAATATCTTAAGCGATGGAAACGGAACCCGATTGTCTCTGGAAACGCAAATCCTGCCATGCCATGGAAAATAGCCGAGTTGGAAGAGGGTGATCAGTGAAACTAACACCGCAGGTCGCGACGGGCGACGCCCCCGAACTTGGGCAGCCAAACTAAGCAGGTAAAAGTTACCATCGTTCACCAAATCGGCCCGCGCTCCGCGTTAGAATGTGGGAACTCCAAATCTTGAAGAACCAGCAACGCGAGGAGCTGCGATGACCGGGCAGGAACTCTGGAACGAGTGGGTCGAACCCTTCGACGTGTTCATCAGCTACGCGCGTAAGGATAACGACGCCGAACCCAAGATGATTTCTGCATTCGTCGAGCGGCTCAAGGCCGACTTCGAGCGGTTCTCGCCGGAGTCGCCGCTAAAGGTCTTCTTCGACAAGCGATCGATCCTCGACGGCCAATATTGGCAAGACGTGCTCCGCAAAGGGCTGCGGCAATCAAAAGTCATGGTCGCCTTCCTGTCCCCGGCCTACTTCGCCAGCGAGTGGTGCCGCAGGGAGTGGGAAGAATACATCCTCGTCGAACAAAGCCGCACCTATCCCGGCGAAGCGCTCACGCCGATCTTCATTGTGGCTCCGCCCGATCTGGCCAAGCTGGTAACACCCGCAGCCCGCGAGTGGTGGGACAACATCACGTCGCGGAACGCGGTCGTGGAGATTCAGCCGTATTGGAACCAGGGTCGGGCCGCGCTGCAGGAAGCCATCGTCGCCGAGCAAATGCGGCTGCTGGAAGAAAACATTCTAGCGCGGGTGGAACATGGGCGGATCCTGGCCCGGGTGCCGCGCGATATTCGCGGCCGCAATCCGAACTTTGTGGGGCGGCGAAAAGAATTGGCCGCCCTCCGCGACACGTTGAGCCGGCACGAAATGGTCGGCGTGTGCGCGGTGAACGGAGTGGGAGGGATCGGCAAAAGCTCGGTGGCCCGCGAGTATGCGTACCTGTTCCGCCGCGAATACCTGGGAGGGCAGTTCGAGATCGATCTCTCCACGGCCACGTCGTTCGCCGACGTGCAATCGGCGTTGGTGCGGATCGCCCGGAGCTACCTGAACGCGGAGATCCCCACAACGCTGCCCCAGGAGGAGCAATACCGCCAGGCCAAAGACGCATTCCACCGTTTGCCGCTGGGAGAAAAGGCACTGCTGCTGCTCGACAATTTGAATGAAGACGCCACGGCGATTGTCGCGCGAAAGAACCGCGACCTGTTCCCGTCGCTTGAAAAAGTCCACCTGCTGGTGACCAGTCGAGCGGAGCCACGTGACCTGGGCGGGATCGACACGGTTTCGCTCGACATCTTGCCAACGGCCGAGGCGCTCGACCTGCTGTTCCGTTATCGAGCCTACGCGCGGAAAGCAGACGATGCCGAGTATCTTGCGGCGCGGGACGGGAACTACGCGCTGCAAGCATACGACGACGCGCCATTCGATGCGGAGTGGAAAGCGGCGCTGGCAATCGTGGAACGCTTGGGGAGACATTCGCTGGCGGTCGCCCTGGTGGGCGCCTATCTGGGGAGCTACCCAGATATTTCGTATCGGCAGTTCGCCGGGCAAATTCGCGAGCACGGCATCGGGCTAGCACTCGACGCCGTGGGGAACGACGAAAAGGTCCAGAACCTGATCGCACACCCGGCGACCCTGATCGAGCCGCTGTTCGAGCAGTCGGTGGCCCGACTGACGCCGCTGGCGCTGCGAACGCTGGAATACGCGGCCTTGCTGCCCGCCGATTCGATCCCCGTCGCCTGGCTCAAAACGCTCATAGAACAAGACGCCGAAGTGGCCGACGCCTTGCAGGCCAAGCCATTTCAACCGCCGCCCTGGGAAGAAACGCTCCGCACCATTGCCGGGCTCGACTATCTGAAAGGTGAACCGTACGCGCGGATGCACCGGGTAGTGCAGGAGGTGATTTTGAAACGGATGGGCGAGTCAGAACGCGAGGCCCGCACGGAGCGGGTGCTGGCGTTTGTGGAGGAGCGGGCGGTCGATGTCCACGACGGACTACGGCGGTACGCCGATGTCGCCGAGGTGGGCGCGGTGGAGCAGTTCGCGCGTTTTCATCTCGCATCAGCGCATCGGCTGATCGGTCGAACCGCAATGTGGTTGGTTGGAACGCTGCAAGACTTGGGTCGCTTGCCAGCCGCGATCCAAATGGCCGAAGCAGCCGCAAGGATTCTTAAGGCGGTGGCGAACGACGACCCCAGCAGTGCCCAGAAGCAACGGGATCTGTCGATTTCGTTTAACAAGTTGGGCGATGTGAGCCAGCAGGCGGGTGACTTGGCTGGGGCCCGACGGTACTACGAGGACAGCTTAACCATTCGACAGCAACTCGCGAACGACGACCCCAGCAGCGTCGAGAAGCAATGGGATCTGTCGATTTCGTTTAACAAGTTGGGCGAGGTGAGCCAGCAGGCGGGTGACTTGGCTGGGGCCCGACGGTACTACGAGGACAGCTTAACCATTCGACAGCAACTCGCGAACGACGATCCCAGCAGTGCCGAGAAGCAACGGGATCTGTCGATTTCGTTCGAGAACTTGGGCGACGTGAGCCAGCAGGCGGGTGACTTGTCTGGGGCCCGACGGTACTACGAGGACAGCTTAAAGATTGCGCAGCAACTGGCGAA
>CAYUMU010000133.1:9088-10852 GCA_964445985.1 uncultured Pirellulales bacterium
CGAGGACAGCTTAAAGATTGCGCAGCAACTGGCGAACGACGACCCCAGCAGTGCCCAGAAGCAACGGGATCTTGCGGTATCGTATTTTAAGATTGCAACGATCTTGGAAACCGAAGGCAACATTCAGGCGATGGAAAGCTGGCGAATGTGCTTGGAGGTATTCGAAGGCATGCTTGCCCGAGGGCTGCACGTTTCGCCGAACGATATGCGGCTTGTGGAGCGGCTGCGGGAGAAGTTAGAGAGAGATGGTTGAGGTTGTTGCTGGCCGGGCAAGACGTTGAGGGGCTTGGTGAAGGCCAGCAGGGCCGATTCTTTGACTGTTGGGGATAGGGACTAGCAAAGTCGTCGCTCGGCAGTTCCGCCCGTCTCTTTCCGCCCAGAATCGCTATAATCGTGGTCGTTACGTCAGCCCCCGCAAGCCCGGATTTCGAGTTTGTCTGTTCCTTTGCTTTGAGGAATTTGCACTCACAGCATCTCCTCAATTGAGCCCCCCCTACCATGACCATCAGCGCAATCATCGTCGGTGGCGGCATCGGAGGGCTCACCGCCGCGGTGGCCCTGCGTCAACAGGGGATTCAGGCAACGGTCATTGAGCAGGCAACGCAGCTCATGCCGCTGGGGGCCGGGCTTTCCATTTGGACCAACGCCGTGCGCTGCCTGCGGCAGTTGGGGCTGGCCGACGAGTTGCAAGCCCTCGGCTCGGTCGTCACCCGCGTGGGCATCCATCGCTGGGATGGCCGGCCGCAGGCGGAGTTTCCCGTGGCGGAGGTTGCGGCCCGCTTTGGAGCGCCGTCGCTGTGTGCCTTGCGGAGCGACTTGCAGCAGGTGCTGCTCCACGCGCTTCCAAGCGACACCGTGCGGCTGGGATGCCAGGTCGCTTCGTTCGAGCAAACGCCAGGCAAGGTGCAGGTAACACTGGAAGATGGCAGCACGCTCGCGGCCGATTTGCTGGTGGGCGCCGATGGGCTGCATTCCACGGTGCGGCAGCAACGGTTCGACGACGGCGAGGCGCGCTACCAAGGCTACGGCGGCGTGCTCGGTGTGACGCCGCTCGAACTGGGCCCGCTAGGACCGCCGGGCACTTCGCTGGCTTACATTGGGCCTGGCAGCCGGTTTGGCCTGATGCCCTGCGGAGCCGATCGAGCCTACTGGTTCTTTTGCGCCAATCGCCGCGAGCCGCTGCCAGGAGTCACCCCGGCCGACAAACAGGCTTTGCTCGACCGCTTGCGCGGCTGGCATCCCCACGCCATCAACGCCGTGAGGGCCACGCCAGAAAAGGCGATGATCGAGCTTTCGTTCCACGACCGCCCACCGCTCAAGCACTGGAGCGCGGGCCGGATCACGCTGCTGGGCGACGCCGCCCACCCCATGACCCCCATTCTCGGGCAAGGGGCCTGCCAGGCCATTGAAGACGGTCTGGCCCTGGCCTTGGCCCTGAAGAAGCACGCGGCCCAGCCCGATGGGGTGCCCTCGGCCCTGGCCGCCTACGAGCAGGTTCGCATCCCGCGCACCACGCGAGTGGTCAACACCGCCCGCCGGCTGGGCCGCGTGGCGCAGTGGGAAAAGCCATTCATCGTGGCTTTCCGCAACACGATTGCCACCTACTGCCCTCGCTGGCTGCAAGAGCGGCAAATGGCCTGGCAGTTTGAACCCGAGCTAGGGGAGCCGCTGCCGATTGAAACGCATTCCGTTTGAGGCGGCAACGAACACCTTAGCTAGTGCGCGTCCGGAAACGCGTTCGGCTCGTAAAAAATCGGCGGTTTT
>CAYUMU010000134.1:0-10836 GCA_964445985.1 uncultured Pirellulales bacterium
TCGAAGACTACCTCGACGACGACCCCGCCTACCCCCAGCCCATGAACCTCCACCCCCCAGGCAACCCGACGCGTTAGCGAGGGAATTCACGAACCGCCTCGCCGCGCTCTGGGCCAACCCATCTCCGTGTGCCATGCTTACGCCCGTGGCGTAAGCCTGCCCAACCGCGGCGCCCCTCCCAGACCGTTCCATCCAGAATCGGCCCCAGAGCCCTCCCCAACCGTTCTCCGGCCCCAAATCCTCAAACAATCTCGCGAATCACTTTGCCTTCCACAAAGGTCAGGCGTTCTTCGCGGCCCAGGTGGGGGTAACGGAGCAGGTGTTGGTCCAGGCCCAGTTGATGGAGGATGGTGGTATGAACGTCGCGCACGTGATAAGGGCGCTCGATCGCCTTCAGGCCCAGGTCGTCGGTGGCGCCGACGGCCTGCCCACCCTGAATGCCGCCGCCGGCCATCCACATGCTAAAGCCCAGGTTGTGGTGGTCGCGGCCGAGGCCTCCTTGGGCTTCGGGGGACCGGCCAAACTCCCCTCCCCACAGCACCAGCGTGGTATCCAGCAGGCCGCGGCGCTTGAGGTCTTGCAGCAGGGCGGCCACCGGCTGGTCGGTTTCGCCCGCTTTGCGAAGATGGTTTTCTTCGATGTCGTTGTGGGCGTCCCACTGCATGTTGCCGGGTCCGCCGCCAGAAACCACGCACACAAACCGCACGCCCTGCTCCACCAGCTTGCGGGCCAGCAGGCAGCGGCGCCCGTAATCGTGGGTCGGTTCTTTGCCAATGCCGTACAGGTCGAGCGTCTCGGCCGTTTCGCGAGAAACATCGAGCACTTCGGGCGCTTCGAGCTGCATCCGCGCGGCCAGTTCATAGGCGTTGATGCGGGCTCGAAACTCGGGGTCGTCCGCCTGCGGGTTGGCTTCGTTGAGGTCCTGAATGAAGTCGAGCGTGCGCTGCCGCTGCCGGGGCTTCACGCCAGCGGGCAGGTTCAAGTTAAGCACCGGCTGATCGCTCGGCCGAAACATGGTGGGCTGGTACACGGCGGGGAGAAAGCCGTGCATGTACATCGGTTGGCCGGCTTCGAGAGCCCCCAGCGGGTCGGGCATCACCACGTAAGACGGCAGCGAATCGGTTTGCGCCCCCAGGCCATAGAGGAACCACGAGCCCATGCTGGGGTAACCGGGCACAATGCGGCCGGAAAACAGCTCGTACTGGGCCGACGAATGTACCACCATGTCGCAATGACAGGAGCGAACGACCGCGATGTCGTCGATGCGGCGGGCCGTGTGCGGGAACAGATCGGAGACTTCCAAACCGCTTTCGCCATGTTTGCGGAAGCGGCGCTTGGTGCCCAGCAGCAGCGAGCTCTTGTCGACGAATTGATACTTGGCTTCGCCGAACGAGGCCGGTCGCCGCTGGCCGTGCAAGCGGTTGAGCAGCGGCTTGGGGTCAAAGGTTTCCAAATGGCTGGGGCCGCCGGCCATGAAGAGAAAGATCACCGACTTGGCCTGGGGAGCATGATGCGGCGGCTTGGGAGCCAACGGCCGGTCGTTATCAACCGGCGGCCTTTCATGCGCCGCCGAGGGCAGGTTGCCGAGCAGCGACGCCAGGGCCAGGCCGCCAAATCCGCCGGCGGCGTTGCGGAAGAAGGCGCGGCGGGACTGGGCGCTTTGCAAAGCTTCGGCCGCTTCAGGGGGCATAGAGAAACTCACTTAAATTGAAGATCGCCAAAGCGAACTCGTCGACGGGCTGTTCGGCCAAGAACGCCTGCGAAAGCTGCGCCTCGCGGGCCGTGGGCGCGCGGCCCAGTGCCAGGCGGAAAGCCCTTTCGATCAGGGCAGCATGGTTGTCGCCATGCTCCTGTTGCAAACGAGCCGCGAACGAACTGGCCAGCGAGTTGGAAAGCTCGCCGTTGAGTAATTCCAGGGCCTGCGGAGCGTGGGTGCTGGTTTCACGGCGGGCGCAACTGGTAAGCAGGGCGGGGCCGTCGAAGACTTCCAGGAATGGCAGCCGCAGGTTGCGCTTGGCAATCAGGTAGATCGAGCGGCGGTCGTTGTCGCGCGGGTCGCGGGGAACCTGCCACTGCGAGGGCTTGTAGAGGAGTTTCACCAGTTGCGGATCGACCGGCGGCATGATGCTGGGACCGCCGCTTTGCGTATTCAGACGACCGGAAACGGCCAGCATGGTGTCGCGAAGTTCTTCGGCCGAAAGCCGGCGCTGCGGCACGTGCCACAGCAGGCGGTTGTCGGGGTCGCGAATGGCCGCCTCGGCACAGTTGGATTGGTTCGACTGGCGATACGTTTGGCTGAGCACGATCTGGCGGTGGATCGGCTTGAGTCGCCAGCCATGTTCCTGCAGATCGGCCGCGAGCCAATTCAGCAGCTCAAGATGGCTGGGCGGGTCGCCGCGGGTGCCAAAATCGTTGGCCGTGGCCACTAGGCCGCGGCCGAAATGTTGCTGCCAGATGCGGTTGACGATCACCCGCGCCGGCAGCGGGTTTCGCGGCGAGGCCAGCCAGGTAGCCAGCCGGGTGCGCGGGTTGGCCGTGTCGGGCGCAAGCTCGGGCAGGTCGGCGGAAACGAGCACGCTGAGGGGGCGCGGCCCGACGGCTTCGCCTTTCTTTTCCCAGTCGCCGCGAAGCAACACGTGGATCGGTGTGCGGGTGGAGTCGTTGTTGCGCGTGGTCGGAATGGTGGGCAGATGCGGCGGCAATTGGTCTTCCAGGGCATCAATTTCGGCCTCGAAACGGATTTTTTCCTCAGGCGTGCCCAGCGCCGCTTTGCGGCGAAGGGCCACCATTTGGGCCTTCATGGCGGCCGTTTGTTGTTCCCAAGCCAGGCGTTCGTGCTCGGGAGCCAGGATCAGGTTGTGCTCGTCGGTGGCGGCCAGGTACGACTGCAAACAGTAGTAATCGCGCTGGGTGATCGGCTCGAGCTTGTGATTGTGGCAACGAGCGCAGCCCACGGTCAGGCCCAGAAACGCGGCCCCAATAATATCGGTGCGCTCGGTCAGCACTTCGTTGCGACTGAGCGCGATATCGGGATTGCCGGCGTTGCGGCGAACCGGCCCCAGGCGGTGGAACACGGCCGCGGTTTGCAGCTCCAGATTGCCCGGATCGAGCTCGTCGCCAGCGATCTGTTCCCTGAGGAAGCGGTCGAACGGTTTATCGGCGTTCAGCGAGTCGATCACGTAGTCGCGGTATCGCCAGGCGCCGGGCAGATGGGCGTCGTACTCGTAGCCTTCGGTTTCGGCAAAGCGGACCACGTCGAGCCAATGCTGGGCGAAACGCTCGCCATAGTGCTGGCTGCACAGCAAGCGGTCGACGACCTTCTCGAACGCGTCCACCGAGGTGTCTTCCTCAAATTGCGCCATGGACTCAGGCGTGGGAGGCAGGCCGGTCAGGTCGAAGGTCACACGCCGCAGCCACTGGCCGCGGCTGGCAGGCTCGGCGGCATGCCAACCTTGCTGGCGAAGTTTTTCTTGAATGAAGGCGTCGATCGGCGAGAGGACTGGCAGCCGGTGATTGCCGGACAGGTCGATCGCGGGCGGGGCCGGTTTGACGATCGGCTGGAACGCCCAATGGTCGCGGCCTTGGGCAATGCGGTCGACGATGGCCGGCTCGATGGCGCGCGGATCCTCGGCCCCCTGCTCCACCCACTGCACAAAATGGGTAATGGCCGCGGCCGGCAACGCGTCTTGTTCGGGCGGCATTTGGTAGCCGTTCTCGTGACGGATGGCCTGAACGAGCAGGCTTTCGCCCGGTTTGCCGGGAACGACGGCCGGGCCGCTATCGCCGCCGCGCAGCCAGCCGGGGCGAGAATCGAGCCGCAGCCCGCCGGCGATTTCGTCGGCCTCGGCCGAATGGCAGGCGTAGCACTTGCTTTTCAACACCGGTTCAATGTGGTCGCGGAAGAAGCGAACCTGGGCAGTCTCGGCGGCGGGCGGCTCGGCGGCCCATGCAGGCGTTCCCGCAAAAAATGGCGCTAACACGATCGCCGTCGCCATCACCGGGCGAGTTCGCAAGCAGGCGCTGAATAGCCAAAGCTGCATGGGGGTGGCGGCTCTTTCCAGGAGAAGGGCAGGTCGCTCAGGCGGATGGCAGGTTGAGAGCCATCGGCTCCACTCGCCAATCGTATCACGCCGGGGCGGCAACTTGAACCATGGAAAGGCCGGGTGGGGGGCCGCCGGGATGCCAAGGCCAGCCTCGGCGGACAGCGGCAAAGCATCTTCCCGGGGGGGCGGGCTTCCATCAGAGCGAGCGCCGATACTCGGCCAGCGCGGCGGGAATTTGCGCCGAGATCCAGGCCGTCTTGGCGTGGGAGTAGGCGTGAGAATCGTCGGGGTGCAACGCCCTGCAGCGGTGCTTTTCGGCCTCGTACTCTTGGGCCTTGGCCGGGTTTGCCCTGAGGTAATCGCGGAAGGCCAGGTGCCGTTCGATCTCGCTGTGGTCCGGCTCAAAGCAGTGGAGTTGGAACTGTCGCTGATGGGAGGCGGGATCGTCCCAGGTGCAGTAGCGGCGGCCGGCAATGCCGTATTCGCCCCAGCACTGGTAGCCCAACTGTTCGAAGATCGAAACCTGATGATCGAGATTGGAAATGCTTGGCACCACCGGCAGCAAATCGACGATGGGCTTGGCCTGAATGCCCGGAATGGCGGTCGAGCCGATGTGGTGCACCGTCAGCATGCTGTCGGCAAACGCGGCCAACAGGCGGTTGGTTTCTGCCTGCGCCGCTTGCTCCCAGGCAGATGAGTACGGTACTAGTTCAACTCGAATGGCCGGTGGCATCGCTGCGCGAGGGGCTAGGGACTGGGGGGACGGGTAATTGGCTGGGGCGATGTTTGCGCGCTAGGGGCTTTTGCTAGCATCCAGCCTAACCAGCCAAAATGCTGGAGGAAACTGAGAAATGGGGCCTGCCGGTGGGGGGCGTTCTTGTTCGAGCCCATCGACGGGGAGAAAGGTAGCAGTGGCAGCGAATCAATTGAGGTCTGCCGCTTCCGCGCGAAGAGACTCTTTGCGAATTCGTAGGGTGGACGCGCCGGAAAAGTTGAGCGGGGCCGCTTCCGCGGGCGTTTCCATTGGATCGGCCGCGCTCGCTTCCCCGCTGGCCAGTTGAACGGGCATGCGGCGGGCTGCTTCGGCCTCGAGGTCCGAGGGCGGCACGTCGATGGGGCGGGAGGCGTTCGTGGCCGGAGGGTAGGCTTGCGGCAGCAAGGCCGGAGGCGGCACGGTGGGCGGCGGCACAATCGGAGGCGGCACGGTGGGAGGCGGCGATGCTGGCGAGCTGGAATGGAAACCATCCGGTGAGCCCAGGGTAGGGATCGAGCCGGGTACGACCACCGCGACCGGCTTGACGCCGACCGGCATGCCAGTGAAGACATCGACCGTGGGCACCGGGAGAAAGGGACTCAGCGTGGGGCCCAGTTCGGGCACCCTCCGGATGTGGCAGAACTTCCAAAAGTAGCCAGGCCCAGCGGCGGTGGTCCCGGTTCCATTGGCCGCCGCCTGCGCTCCGGCGGCATCGGCGGCGCACGCGTTGCAATGGACCATCGCCGCCGACCGGCACCCGGCGCAGGCCAACACCACCAGCAGCAGGCAGCCCCAGGGCTGCGCTCGAAGGGGCGATGGGTGTTGCTGGCGTTGGTAGCGGCGCATTTGCCGGACATTCCCCTGGAAATATGCGTCTGTCAATCAGAGGGAACATCGGCCGAACCGGGCCGCAAACTTTGCCTATTCGTTAAACCCGGCACGATTCGCCGAGGGGGAGGAAATTGAAGATGGAGCTTGCTACGATGGGGGGCGAGTACCAGTTCTTGATCAACGCTGCTTGCATCTCCCACCATAAATCTACGATTCCCATGACAAAAATCCTGCGACTGCTCGCCATCTTGCTCGCTCCCTGGGGAATGGCCGATTGGGCCTGGGCTGGGGGGAAATATTATGAAGTGGAATATGCTGGCTCGGAGCGGCCGGGCGAGCTGGTGATGGGGGTCACCTACACGGTATGGGTGCCCGATGGGGTGCGGTCGTTGCGGGGCCTGATTGTGCATCAGCATGGTTGCGGCGTGGGCGCTTGTCAGGGCGGGGCGACGGCCGCCTACGATCTGCATTGGCAGGCGCTCGCGGCCAGGCGGGATTGTGCCCTGCTGGGGCCGAGCTATCACCAGGCCGAAGCTCAAAACTGCCGGCTGTGGTGCGATCCGCGCAACGGTTCGAGCGACACGTTCCTGAGGGCTCTCAAGCAACTGGGCGAGCAGTGCAAGCACCCCGAGTTGGCGAGCGTGCCCTGGTGCTTGTGGGGCCATTCGGGCGGCGGCTTTTGGGCCAGCCTGATGCAGACCATGTATCCCGAGCGGATCGTCGCCATTTGGCTGCGTTCGGGGTCGGCCTATAGCGCCTGGGAGAAGGGCGAGATCCCCAAACCCCAGATTTCCGACGCGGTCTATCAGATTCCCGTGATGTGCAATCCGGGGAGCAAAGAGCAAGGGCACGAACGATTCAACGGGGCCTTCACGGGCACGCTGGCCATGTTCCAAGCCTATCGGAAGCAGGGGGCGCCCATCGGGTTTGCGCCTGATCCGCGCACGGCGCACGAGTGTGGCGATTCGCGCTACCTGGCGATCCCCTTCTTCGATGCTTGCCTGGCAATGCGGCTGCCCCAAGTGAAAGCGGGCTCGCCAGCCAACGAGCCTGGGCAGCTACGGCCCATGGACAAAGACCAGGCCTGGTTGGCGACGGTGTTGGGGAATCAAGCCGTCGAGGCAGCGAAGTATGCCGGCGAAGCCAGCGAGGCGGTGTACTTGCCCAACGCGAGTGTCGCCAAGGCTTGGGAAGAGTACGTGGCCACGGGTGCTGTTAGTGACAGCACGCCCCCCGATGCTCCGACGGACGTTGTCGCTTTGCCGGGGCCTAACGGAATGGTGGTCCGCTGGAATGCCAAAGCCGACTTCGAGAGCGGGCTACAGGCATTCTTGATTCAGCGCAACGGAGAAACCATTGCGCGGTTGCCGGAGCAGGGGAAATCGCGGTTTGGTCGGCCACTGTTCCAAAGCATGTCGTACCACGATACGCCGGAGAAGCCGCTGCCGAACAGGGAGTATACAGATCCGGCGGTTCCGCCGGGCAAGCAGGCCGAGTACCGAGTGGTCGCGGTAAATAGCGTGGGGCTTAAGTCGCAGCCTTCGGAGGCAGGGGTTGCGAAGAATGAGTAATTTTGCTTGGGGTCGCCTGGCGCTTGGCGAAGGCGAAATCTTTCGCGGAGCGAAAGACGGCTTAAAAAAAACGACTGGGAGAGGGATCCATTTTGGAACCTTGGCGGCAAGCGACCTGGCAAGCCTGGTCGCAGGTATTGCTGGATAGTTACGCCCGGCTCTTGGGAAGCGAGCGGTTGCCGCGCGACGGATCGATCGCCGCGCGGGCGGGCGGAAGCCCTGTTTGAAGCCGAGGTGGTGGTGGAACCTGCGGAACGCCGCGGGCGATTACGTGGGACAAGGGGCCAAGTTCGCCGATGGGGAGCGACTGGACCGAGCCCACCGTTGTGGCGTGAATGAGTCGCCGGTTTGTTCTACTTTTCGTCGTCTTTCAGTCCCAGGCGTTTGAACCAGCGGCCGCGTTGGCTTTTGCGGTCGGCGTCGGCATCGGCGGCCGATTGGGGCTTGCCTTTGCGGATGCGTTCGAGTTCGTCTTCGAGCTCGCGGGTTTTCTCTTCCAGTTCCTGGCGTTCGCGGGCAATGGCGGCCCGTTCCATGGACAGCTCGACTTCCGACTTGCGGCTCTTTTCTTGCAATTGCTGTTTGAGCTGTTGCAGGTTTTCTCGTTCTTGCTGAATGAGCTCGTCTTGATCGAGAAGGTCGGCGATCGCGGCGGCGCCCACCGCCACGTTGCCCAGGTTGGTGCTTTGCTGGTTGAGCAGCTCGCGCAGCTCGGCAATTTCTTGTTCCTTGGCCACCACGGCGGCGTCGGTGCGGCGGATGGCGTCTTCGATGGTCAGGCGATCGGCGACGTCTTCTTCTTCACCGTCATCGAAGTCGGCTTCGAGGGCGGCCAGCAACCGGCGTTTCTGCGATTCCCAGTCCATGCCTTGGGAGTCGGCGATGGGGTTGCCTGAGCGCGCGTTGGCCAGCTTGTGCTCCAGCGAAACGGAGCGTGCCCGCTCGCCGCGGAGATCGTCGATGGCCATCTGGTAGCGCTGGCGGAGATCGCTGAGCTCTTGCGAAACATCATCGGCCTGGCTGCCGGCATGCGTGTGGGCGTGGTCGAGCTCCTGTTGCAGCCGGTCGAAATCGGCGCGGAGTTCGGTCAGTTCCAGTTGCAGCAGGTCGCGCTCGTCGGCCAGGTCGCGCAACTGATCGGCGCTGGCTTCGGTGGCCGTGTGCAGCAATCGCTCTTCGGCGGCCAGCAACTCAGCCCTGGCGGCAATCAGCTCGGAGCTTTGGGTTTCCAGTTGCTGTTGGCACTCGGCCAGTTCTTGCCGCAGCATTTCGATCGCGGCGGCCGCTTGGGGATCGGCGTCGCCCGTGGCGTTATCGGCCAGGTGTTGCAAACGATTGCGTTCTTCGCGGTGGCTGGCGCGCTCGGCCTCCATTTGGTCGAGCAGCTGTTGGCGTTCGGCGGCCAGGCGGTCTTGCTGCTCGTCGAGCTGCCGCATTTTCTCGGACATCCGCTCCCGGCCGCGGGCCAGGTGCTGGGCGTCGACGGCAAATTCTTCGCGAAGCAGGGCCAGCTCGCGCTGGCTTTCACGCAGGCGCGCAATTTCGTCCGTGAGCTCTTCGGACTGCGTTTCGAGCTCGGTTTCCCAGGTTTGCAGCCGCTGGTGGCTTTGCTGCTGCTCTTCGCGCATTTGCTCCTGGGCCGCGGCGAACTGGTTCTGGAGCTGTTCGAGCTCGCTTTTGAACTGGGCCAGGCGCTCGGTCTTTTGCTCGATTTCTTGCTTGCCGGCGATCACTTCCGCGCGCATGGCGCGAATGTCCTCGCCATCGAGCTCTTCGGCTAGCTGTTCGATTTGCTCCGTGAGGGTACGTTGCACATGGCGGAGCCGGTCCTGGTGGGCCTGGATGAGTTGCTCGAGGTCGACCAGGCTGGCCTCAGCGCCGCTGGGGAATGCACCGGACGCGCCGCTTTCGATATCGGAGATGGCGTGCTGAAGGTCATCCATGGGTCGTTCCAATTCGGCGGTGCGCTGAGGGGCGCGCAGGGGAGAGCTCCCGGCACAACGACGTCTCTGTTTGGCAGGGAGAGCCAAGCCAAGGCCGCGTTGTGGGCGAAACGCCTTGCCAGAGCTCGCCGGCTTGCCAGACACCGGCAACTCTGATGGGGACCTCGTTCCGGGCGCGCGTCTAATAACGTATAGGCCACGGCGATGGCTTGGTCAAAATGGGCTGGGGCGACAATGTGCGAGCCGCTGGCAGGGTTTCTTGGCCGGTGGCAACCGGGGAGCCCGATTCCGTTTGACGGGTGGTAGCGCTGAATGCAATGTGTTGCACGGATTGCGCCGGTTGCGGCAATCGTGCCGGGGTCGCCGCCCGTTTGCCAGCGGGTATTCCCTCGCTTGGCGTGAACGATGCAGATAGGACTGCCGTAGCAAGGAAAGTTGGCCAATCTTTCACCACGCGGCTCCCTGGCGCTTGGGGAAGGCTCGGGTACTGCCGACGTTGACGCAAATGCCGTTTGAGCCTAACATTAGGGATGAAGGAATTGGGGGCCGGTTGTTGGGGTCTCAGGCCTTTTAAGGGTATTGGCCGATGGAAGGTGAATCGTCCGAAGCAGTGCGGCGCCGACTTCCTGCCTGGGGCATTTCGGTCGTCTTTCATATTGGTCTGGTGTTGCTGCTAGGGCTGACGATCAAGTTCGCTCCCAAAAGCATTGCCGGCGACGACGTTCGCGAGATGGCCGGCGAAGTGGTGCTCAAGCATCAGACCGAGGAAGGCGAGTACTTCGAAAGTCGCGAGCAGCAATCGCCCAGCGACTCGGCAGCGGCCAGTTCGACCCTTCCCCAACTGCAAGAGCAGGCGCCGGTGCAGCCGGGGTTGCAGCTGCCGAACCGAGATTTTGGCGCCGCGGCGGGCCAGCAACAGGGAGGGCTGGAACGCGGCCTGACCGATGGCGTGAGCCAGCCCCGCGGCCCTTCCAAGGGCGGAGCCCGCACGCGGGTGTTTGGGATCGACAGCGAAGGCTACAGCTTTATCTACGTGTTCGATCGCTCGGCAAGCATGGCCAGCCCTGGCAACTTGCCCATGAACGCGGCCAAGGCCGAACTGCGGGCCAGCCTGAATCATTTGGAAGATCTGCACCAGTTCCAGATCATTTTCTATAACGAATCGCCCACCATGTTCAACGTGACCGGCGTGGCGGGCCGGCTGCCGTTTGCCAACGAGCGCAATAAACAGATGGCCATGCGGTTCATCGATGGCATTGTGGCCGACGGGGCCACGAACCATCACAGCGCCCTGCTGATGGCGATGAAGCTCAAGCCCGACGTGATTTATTTCTTGACCGATGCCGAAGACGACGACGCCCTGAGCGAAGCCGAGATGGCGAGAATACGCGACTCGAACCGCGGCGGCATCACGATCCATTGCATCAAGTTCGGACATCACGACGAGCCACCGCGGCAAAACTACCTGGGCAAGCTGGCGGCTGAAAATGGCGGGCGGTACACGTATGTGAATGTGCGCGCGTTGGGGCAGCGGTAAGGGGAACGACGGTGAGGGGCCTGGGAAGCGGAGTTGGGTAGGCAATCTCAAACGCCGCCCGCAAACCCCCCTCATCCCCAGCCCTTCTCCCCCGGAGTACCAGGGGGAGAAGGGAGAAAGAAAGGTCGTGAGAAACTTTTTATCAGGCCACCCCCAC
>CAYUMU010000135.1:0-10755 GCA_964445985.1 uncultured Pirellulales bacterium
CTTCCAGACGGGGGCGGACGGTGTCGGCCAGGTCTTCTTCGCCCGTGAGGAGCAGGACGCCGCCGGCTGGGTTTTGTTCTTCGGTGTTTGCTTCTTGGGGGCTGTTGGGCCAGGGTTTGCCGGACGACACGCGGGCCGCCATGTCGAGCGTGACCAGCGACTTGCCGGCGCCGGTGGGGCCGAGCAAAAGCGTGACTTTGCCGAGGGCAATGCGGTTGGGCCAAAGCCAGCGGAGCGGTTTGGATTGGATGGTGGAGAGGGAGATCATGGAAGGGGCTCGAGTGGGGAGTGGGGAGTTCGGAGTTGAAGAGGGCTGTCAGGTGGTTGATTGGTGGGCTGGCCGCTTTGGATTGCAAATTGCAAATTGGGAAATGGTTTCTGAGGGGTTGTGAGAATTCAGCATGCTTACGCCGGTGGGCGTAGGTATGGCACATGGAGGGAGAGAAGTGTGTGATTTTTGAATGGATGTGTGATGTGTGTGAGGCTGTAGTTTGCCAGAAATGTTGTGCGCTACCTATATGTATTTTTTGAAATGGGCGCATTTTTTTGGGGGGAGAAGATCGGTTTGTTTTCCGGTTCTCCAGGCGAGGCCGGCGCTGGGCACTGCTTGCGAGCGTGGAAAGGGAGAGGGAGTTAGGAACGCACGAAAAATAACTTCCGGTTTTCTACAATTCCTTCACTGGCGGGGCCATGCGAGCACGGCTGAAACGCCGAAGTTGTTTTTCATCAGTTACTTAGTGGGTCGATTCGCTCGCAAGCAGTGGCACACTTTTGGCGCCTCGCCGTCCTCGGATCATGCTTACGCCACGGGCGTAAGCATGGCACCCAGGCACGCTATGTCCAAAGGTTGGCTGACTTTGGTTAGCCCCCTTCGCAGCGTTTGAGCAGCGCCTCAAACTGGGGCTTCATTTCCGCTCCGCCCAGGTCGGGGTGGAGCACCGCGGTGACCTTGATCAGGCGGGCCGCGTATTCTTTCTCGCCCAACTTTTCCGAGGCCACGGCCAGGCCGTATTTGGCCCTGAACCAGCGGGGGACGCCGGGGCGGCTTTTGCGTTCGATGTCGCGCCACAGCGCGCGGGCCTGTTCCCAGTGGGCTTTGTCTTTGCTATCCGTCAGGCACTGGGCGTAGGCCTCGTGGATCTCGCCGTCGCGAGGGTTCTCTTCCAGCAGCTTTTGGAACAGCCTGGCCGCCTGGGCGTTGTCGCCGCTATCGGCCAGGGCTTGGGCCTGGAGACGCTGGTAGCGGAACTGATCGTGCTCGGAGAATTTGGAAAGACTGCCGGCGAGTTGCTGCACGCCTGAGAGTTGTAGTTGGGCCAGGCTTTGGCGCCGCTCGGCATCCGCGGCGTTTTGCGAAAGCTGGCTCAATTGTTCCAGCCGATCGAGCAACCGCTGCGGATCGCCGCCGCCGGCTTCCAGCAGGCGAGCTTCGGCCTCCTTGAACCGGCCCAAGCCGGCCAAGGCGACGGCCGATTCGGCGGTGGCCGCCGCCAGCCAGTCGGCAGCGGGCGAAGGCTGCCCGGCTTGGGCCGCCGCGAGCATTCGTTCGGCGCGATCGTAGTCGGGGGGCGATTGTTCGAGCCGCAGCCGGGCCGCGGCCAGGGCCGCTTGCCGCTGGGCGGCCGTCCACGTGGCGGGCCACTTCAGTTCGCTTCCGAGCACCAGCCGCTCGAAGTAGTCGGCGGCCGCTTGGAGCGTGGTCTCGTGCGGTTGCGAGTCCGACTTTTGCGCGGCGATCGCCAGGCGGTACGCGCGCTCGGCGCCGGCCACGGCCGCGGCGAACTCCGCGTGGTCCGGGGGCACGGCGGCGTAGGCTTTCACGGCGCCGTGCCAATTGCGCTCGTGCAGCAGCAGGTTGCCCAGGTAGATGTTGGCGTGCGCGGCGGAGGGCGATTCTGGCCAGCGCTGCAGGTGTTCGCGGACCAACTCCCCGTAGTCTCGCAGTGAAAGCTCTTCGGTTTTCAGGGCCTGGCCGGCGTGGAAGAGGGCCAGCAGGTGCGCCTCGGGGGCCTGGCGATTTTGGGGCTGGGCCAGCGACAATCGCCGCAGCTTGGTGGCCGCCTCGAGATGCTGGTTCTGTTCGTGAACGATGGCGGCCGCGGCGTAGTCGAGTTCGAAAGCCCTCTCGGCCTGGCTGCTTTCCCGCGCGGTGGCCGCGGCGCTTTCGTAGGCGGCGACGGCGTCTTGCCACTGGCCGCTGCGGTAAAGGCCTGCCGCCGCGCGGACTTTCAAATCGAGGTCGGTCGAACCGCTGCCGATGTTCAGCCGGCTGGCCAGCAGGGCTTCGGCCCGACGGGCCCAATAGGGGGATTGGTCGGTTTCGATTTGTTTGGTGAGTTCGGCGGCGGCGGTCTGCCAGCGGGTGGCGGCGGTTGCATCTTTGGCTTGTTGGGCGGCGTTCCATTGGGCCAGGCAGTATTCCAGCAAGGCGAAGTCCCACTCGGCATGGCTCACGCCGGCGATGGCGCGGCCCAATTGGACCAGCGTTTGGGCTTCGGCAAGTTGCCCCGCGTCGAGCAGCACTCGCAGCCGCAACGCCCTGGCCTCAATGGCGATGGCTGGCGGCGGATCTTCGGCGGCCAAGGCGTCGAGCTTGCGCGAGGCGCCGGCGCGGTCTTTCATGAGCCGCAGGCATTTGGCTTCATCGAGCCGCGCCTTCCAGGCCAGCGGATCGACCGTGGTCAATTGGGCCAGCGAGCGCAACAGTTCGATGGCCTGGCGGAGGGCGTTGTCGCGGTCGGGCGTTTCGGCCGGGTAGCATTGGCCTTGGCTGAGGTAGGCCCTGGCGAGTTGATAGCGGAGGTTCTTTTGCAGGGCCAGCAGTTGATCGCGGGTAGGATTGCCGGCGGGGGGCAGCCGCGTATCGCGGAGCCGCACGGCGAGGTCTTCTTCAGCAGCGCGCAGTTGGGTGATCGCCAGGCGGAGATGAGCGCGGGCTTCGCTCAGCAGCGTTTCTCCCTGGGCGGCCACTTCGGCTTGCTGCCGCAGCATTTCGCCCCGGGCTAGCAGCACCAGGCCGGCTTGGGTGCGAACCACGACCGCCCAGGCCGGGTCGGGGAAGCGCTGCACGTAGCTGGAGGTTTCTTCCACCGCTTGCTGCCACAGGCCGACGGCACTGGCAGGGCTGGCATTGAGGGCCTGCTCGACCAGGGTTTGCGATAGCTCCACCACCAGCTCGGCCCTGACTTTCGCCGTAAGACTGGGGTCTTGCAAGCGTCGCTGGCAATAACTGACCGCCAGGCTGAACAGCTGCCGATCGCGGAGGCCGGCCACGAAGGCCTCGTCGCTGCCGGCGGCACGCGCAAACGACGCCCCCATACCCAGGCAAGCGGCCATCAGACCGAAGACCGCCAGAATGCGAGCGCGGCCGCCAAAGTTGCTGGTGCGGAAATGGCGATGAAATGGGTCCATCGAGGCGCGTGACGCGAGAAGACGTTGCTGAGAGACGGTTGAGGAAGTGCTCCCCCCGGTTGGTGCAGGCACTCCTTGCCATTCTACGCATGGCGCGGGGAACACTCGATCCCAGTCGACCATTTGTTCCGGGGGGGGTGCTAGCAGATGAGCGCGGCGTTGGCGGCGGGCTATTTGCGGCGGGCCGGCGGGGTGTGTGGGTCGGGGGTGTGGGCAGGAAATGAACCGCTCTTAGCGCCAAACGCCGCCGGGGCTATCATGTGCGGCGGATGCACGGACGTTCTAGCGCCTCAGGAGTTAGGGGAGCTACTATGAATGGACTCTTGTTACTGGTCGCTGTTACGGCTCCCAGCGTGGATGTTGGCTGGCAACCGCTGGCTGGCGGCGGCTACGAATATATTATTCAGATCGAGCCCGAGGCCCTGGCCGCGATGCAGCAAGGGCGCGACATCGTGAGCGATCTTCCGCCCGAGCTGCGGAATATTCGGCGGTATCGCATAACCATTGGCAGCGGGCCGCTGCCGCGGATTGGCACGCCGCCGGAGGTGAGCGATCCCTCGGTGCTGGAAGGCGATCCCCGGTTGCAACCACGGAACCCGGCCTTTCCGGCCGCGCCGGCTGCCACGGACAACATGGTTCGCGACAATCGGGCCGGCGGAACCACGACCGATCCGTATGGCAACAACAATATTGGCATGAGCGACCCCCGGTTGGGCGCGGCCACCGGCATTGGGGCGCCGCCAGCCTCGCGGTTTCCGGCGAACAATGCGGCCGCCGATCCTTACGGAACGGCCAATAACTCGAATTTTCCGGCCGGCAATAACGGCTACGCCAACGATCCTCGGCTGAATGGCATGCCGAGCAATTTTCAACCATCGAACAATTACCCCGCCAACAACCCGCCGTCCAACAACAATAACTTTTATGGCAATGACCCGTTCAACAACGGCTATGGCCAGAACCAGATGAATACCGCGGACGCCCGCAATTCGATGGGCTACAACGATCCGCGGATGAACCCCAACGCCAATGGCCAGTACCCCGCCAACAACGGGATGAATACCAACGGCATGAATAATAATGGGATGAACCCCGCTGGCATGAACCCCGCCATGAACAACGGGATGAACAATGGCAACATGAATAATGGCGGCATGAATAATGGCAACATGAACGCCTGGCCTGGCAACCAGGGAACCGGCCTGCCGAGCAATTTTAATAACGGGGCCAACAACGGGGCCAACAACGGCGCGAGCAATTGGCCTACCAACACCGCCACGCCCAGCCCGATTGCGACGGCCCAGAATAATTTCCCCGGGTCCGAGGTTCCCAAGCCGTTTCTCGATGACGATGGTCTGCGGCGCGCGAGCTTCCACTCGGGGGCCGAAGGCGAGAAGGGCAAGACCAGCAGCTCCGTGGAAGATGTGAAGCCCTGGTTCCCCTTCACCATGGCCCTGCTGATGCTGTTTGTTTCGCTGGGCGGCAACGCCTACTTGGGCTGGATTACGCTCACGCTTCGCAGCAAGTACATGGCGCTCTTGGAACGGTTGCGCCGCAAGTTTCGCTTGTAGTCCGCTCCCTTGCCGCTAGCCGCGGCCGACAACCATCAGGCGGTTGACCAGCCGGCAAAGCGGTCGGATACTGCAAGGAAGGGGGGGCACGTGCGAACCAGGTTCCAGTTACTGCCGGCTCGGCAGATGTAAGGTTTGATCCATGGCCGTTGCCAGCATCACCGATCTTGAGCAGTATTGCACCCACACGGCCGCGAAATCGCAGGCGGCCAGCGATGCCCTGGGGCAAGCCACGGGCGAGCAGAAAGCGGCCTGGCTGCGGCAAAGTGCCCAGGCCATTCGCGCGCGGCAGGCCGAAATTCTGGCCGCCAATCAGCTCGATTTGGATAACGCGCCTGGCTTTGGGCTGAGTTCGGCCCAAATCGACCGGCTCAAACTCACGCCGGCCCGGATCGAGGCCATCGCCGCCGGATTGGAGGAAGTGGCCGCGCTGCCGGAGCCCATTGGCGAAGTGATCGAAAGCTCGATTCGCCCCAACGGCTTGCAGGTGCTCAAGGTTCGCGTGCCGCTGGGTCCGATCTTCTTCATTTACGAATCGCGGCCCAACGTCACGGCCGACGCCGCCGCGCTGTGCATCAAGAGCGGCAACCCGGTCATCCTGAGGGGAGGCAAGGAAGCGGCCCATTCCAGCCGAGCCCTGGTCGAAATTCTGACCGAAATGCTCGCCGCCAACGGACTGCCCGCGGATGCCCTGCACCTGGTGACCACGGCCGAGCGAGCCGCGGTGGGGCATTTTTTGGCCCTCGATGAATACATTGCCGTGGCGATCCCCCGCGGCGGCGAAAGCCTGATTCGCCGCGTGGTGGCCGAAGCCAAGATGCCGGTGATCAAGCACTTTAACGGCAATTGCCACGTGTACGTGGATCGAACCGCCAACCTGGAAATGGCCAAGGAGATCGTGGTCAATTCCAAGTGCCATCGGCTGGGCGTGTGCAACGCGGCCGAATCGCTGCTGGTGCACGTGGACGTGGCCAAAACCCATTTGCCAGCCATTGTGCAAGCCCTGCAGGCCCAAGGGATTGAGGTTCGCGGCGATCGCCGCGTGCAAGCCATTGTGCAAGCCACGGTGAAGGGCGTGCAACCGGCGAGCGAAGAGGATTACGGCACGGAGTACCTGGACGCGATCATTTCGGCCAACGTGGTCGATTCGCTGGATAGCGCCATTGGGCATATCAATCATTATGGCTCGCATCACACCGACGTGATTGTGACGGCCAGCCTCGATGCGGCCCGCGAGTTCACGGCGCGGGTGGATAGTGCCGCGGTGATCGTCAATGCCAGCACGCGATTCAACGATGGCGGCCAATTTGGCCTGGGGGCCGAGATTGGCATCAGCACCGATAAGCTGCACGCACGGGGACCGTGCGGACTGAAGGAATTAACCAGTTACAAATACGTGGTTTTCGGCAACGGACAGATTCGCTCGTAGCGAGTGAAGGACCGGCCTGGCGTCAGGCTGGCCGTTCGAGATGCCGCAAACCCCGGGGATATGGAAATGCCCGGCGACGTGCTCAGTCAAACCGAGGTGGAAAGCCTGTTATCGGCGCTCGATGCCACGAGCAGCCGCCCGGTGGAAGCCGCGCCCAGCCCCGCGGTCCATCTTCCCAGCCGCGGCAGCCGTCTCAAAGAAAAGGTCACCACCTACGACTTCAAACGCCCCGAACGCGTGGGCAAAGAGCAAATGCGGGCCTTGCAAACCCTGCACGAGGGGTTTGGCCGCAACTTTGGCGCGGCGCTTTCCGCCCTGCTCCGCACTATTTTGGAGGTGAAGCTCACCAGCGTCGATCAGTTGACCTACAGCGAGTTCATTTTCAGCCTGGAGAACCCCACCTGCTTTAACCTGGTGAGGGCCAACCCGCTGGAAGGGCACCTGATCCTCGATATCAACCCTTCGATTCTGTACCCCATCATCGATCGGCTGTTGGGTGGCGGCAAGGAAAGTGGCCCGCTGGCGCGGCGTCCGCTGACGGCCATCGAGTTGCGGCTGGTGGGCAAGATCACCGACCTGTTTCTCCGCGAGTTGCATCGCGCCTGGGAGAACGTGCTGCCGCTGCAGCTTTCGGTCGATCGCGTGGAGAGCAATCCGCAACTGGTGCAGATCGTGCCTCCCAACGAAGTGGTGGTGCTGATCAGTTTTGAACTCGCGCTGGGCGACGTGCGGGGGATGATGAACCTGTGCATTCCGTTCAACTCGATCGAGCGGATCGGCAGCAAGTTGCTGGCCAACACGTGGACCACCTATGGACGCCGTGAACGCAACGATGAAACGATGCGGCAAATCGGCAAGAATTTGCAGCAGGCGCCGGTCTCGCTGTGCGTGCAATTGGCCAGCACGACTATCTCCACCGGCGACCTGATCGAGCTGCGGGTGGGCGACATCATCACCACCGATCAGGATTGCCAATCGCCGCTGCTGGTCAGCGTGGAAGGCATCCCGAAGTTCCGCGCCCTGCCTGGCACGTATAAAGGCCGCAAGGCCGTGCAGGTGGATGAGGTGATTGAGCCGGAGAAGCTGGGCAAAGCAGGCAAATAGCCGGGCTGCCCCTCACCTCCTCCTCGTGAATGTGCCGCGCCTGCTCTCCGACCGCTCAGGGGCCTGGCAGCAACCCCCATGGGGCCGAGGCGAACCCACACAAAGAGCCGCACCGAACCACCCTGGCGTAGTGTTCGGAATCCCCAGAAGAAACGCGTAACTTGGGCACCAATTTCTTTTTTGAATTTTTTTCTTATCGACGTTTATCGAATACAAATCCTTTTAGGCATGGATTTTATGGGCGGACATTAATAAAAAACAAGTTTACGTTGATACATTTTTATTTGACTTGACACATCGACCCGATACGTTAAGTGGGTCTTGCCCGCTGCTTTAAGCACGTTTTCATTTCTATATTGCCTAAGCGGCTGGGCTCTCACTTCATTTCCGTTTTTCTGTATCGGAGTTCGCCCATGCGCCCACAGTCCCCAGGTCGTAATGCGTTCACACTGGTCGAGTTGCTGGTGGTCATCGCGATCATTGGTATTCTCATCGCGATGTTGCTGCCGGCCATTCAAGCCGCTCGCGAAGCTGCCCGTCGGGCCAATTGCGCGAGCAACCTCAAGCAACTTGGCAATGGCATCTTGTTGTATGCGGATCGTAATTCGGAGCAGGTGCCTCCCTCGGCCTACAACCGCCACAGTTGGATTGCGTTCATGTGGCCGGTGATGGAAAGCGGCCCCACGTTCGATGGCTTGCGCTTGGATCGCAACTTCTCCGAAGCCGCCGTTAACGAGGGCACTGCCACGGGGCTCAGCAATTCCTTGACCCATCAACAGTACCGTTCACCCGCCATGCTCTGCCCCACGCGGGGTTTCCGCCAATCGGGTTGGGGCACGGGGCAAGCGGTCGACTATTTGCCGATTGGCGTTACGCGACTGGAGTCGGGCTGGCCGGGCGCCGATCCGCTGAATCGATACATCGCCACCACCGCCTCGGCCGACTACATTAACGGATCGATTGTGGGTCCGGGCGGCGTGACCTCCCTGCCCATCCCAGGAGAGACATACACCCGGCGCGTGGTGCGTTCCAAGGTTACGATCGGTGGCGTGACCGACGGCATGGCATATACGGCCTTCGCTGGCGAGAAGCACCTGCCGCCCACCATGGTTGGCGTGGCACGAGCCGACTATCCGTGGTGCCCTGGTTCGATCGCCGACAACGCGAGCTACCACAGCAACAAGATCATCGGTCTGGGCTTGGCGTCGCGCGCCGACACTCCGGCCTTCGATAACCCCGCCGCCGCCGAAGGGAACGTGGCGGTCGCCCCGGCGCACTACATGTTTGGCAGTTGGCACCCCGGCATCACCCAATTTGTGTTCGGCGACACCCGAGTGCAAGCGGTGAAAAACTACGCGACGGCAACGGCCCTGCTGGCCATGGGCGGTCGCGGCGACGGCACCCCTTACGACCTACCGTAACCGGGGGGCCAATTTATAACTTCCCGTTTTTGGATGGAGCAACACCAAGTTGTTATCGGAAGTCTTTGGCGGCTATTACTGACAAATGATGAAGCGCCACTGGGGCATCTGACATCCAGGTTTTCATCCCCGCAGGGATGGTAGCTTATAGCCAGGGTTTGAGCGTCAGCGACAACCCTGGTTCGCGGATCGCAAATTGCCTCACCCAACCGTTTTCCAGGTGCGGTGCAGTTTTCCTGGCTTTTCGCGGCTGGCCCTCGGTGTTGTGAATGCCTGATTCTTTGCAAGCTCGACGCGTTAGCGAGGGACGTTCGGGGGGGACTCCCTCGCTAACGCGTCGGGTTATGAATCCGCGGTGAAGGCCCGCATTCAACGCGAAAGGAGCGCGCCTAGAGTCCGTTAGAGCCAGCAATGCTTGACCTCCAGTTCCAACAGGATGTCATTGCGAAATGCGGATGCCGCGAAATAATGTTCTGATGGCTTGCGCGCGGTCACCCCAATAAGGTTTCCACCGGCAGCACCGCGTTCATGCTGCCGGAGCGGAAGCCTTCCAGGTCGAGCGTGACGTAGCGAAAGCCCAGCCCTTTGAGGTGGGCGAGGATTTTAGCACGGGTTTCGGGGGCGGCCAACGCGGCCAGGGCCGAGGGGGGGACTTCCAGCCGGGCCAGGTCGCCGCGGTGATAACGCACCCGCAGCTCGCGCATGCCGAGGCTTCGCAAGAACTGCTCGGCCTTGTCGATCATGGCGGTTCGCTCGGGCGTGACCTCTTCGCCGTAGGCGATCCGGCTTGCCAGGCAGGGACTCGCCGGTTTGTCCCACACGGGTAGTTCCCAGTGGGCGGCCAGCAGGCGAACGTCGGCCTTGGTCAGCCCTAGCTCGAGCAGAGGGCTGCGAACCTGATGTTCGTGGGCCGCCCTCATGCCAGGCCGGTAGTCGCCGCGATCGTCGGCATTCGCCCCATTGAGGAGCACGGCGGCGTTCCAGCGGGGGAGCAAGGTTTCCAACTGTGTGTAGAGTTCGGTTTTGCAGTGATAACACCGATCGGGGGCGTTCTGGCGGTAGTTGCTGCTTTGAAATTCGCTGGTTTCAATGACCTCGTGGCGAATGCCGATCAAGGTGGCCAACCGCCGGGCGTCTGCCAGCTCGCCTTCCGCCAGGCTGGGGCTCACGGCGGTTACCGCCACGGCCTGATCGCCTTGGGCCAGTTGGGCCGCCTTGGCGACCACGGTGCTATCGACCCCCGCCGAGAAAGCGACCACGGCAGGTCCATAGGCGGCAATCGTAGCCAACAGGCGATCTTGCAATGGAACGGCAGAGGGCGGCTGGCTCATGATAAACGGGCGGGCGCTAGGGGGAGAAGGTTGAATGAGAGGGGCGCGTAAAAAAGGGCGTCTTCGCCCCGCGGGGAACGAAAAACGCCCAAAAAAACCACTCCACCGCAATGCCGTGGCGATGCGGTTTTGAGAGCCCGCAGATTAAAGTGGGCAACCGGAGTCCCAGGTTGTGTGATCCGACCGATGGTTCCGGACGTTGAATCCGGTCGGCGGCTATACACGCGGCCAGGAGCTACACGGGTACCCCGCAGGTCTCTTATCGGCTCACCAAAAATATACATCGGCAGCACGAACATGGCAGAGGGGTGAAACCGCCGAAGCAGCCTCACGGTTGTTATCGTAGCACTCGAGGCGGGCGGCGGCAAGGCAGCGGCGGAGACGGGGAGTGGGGAGTTCGGGGTTGAAGAGGGCTGGGGCGGATTGGATTCAATTGCAACCCGACGCGTTACAACATTATGCAAGTGCTAGCACGGTGGGGACTGGAA
>CAYUMU010000136.1:0-10551 GCA_964445985.1 uncultured Pirellulales bacterium
GCCCAACCCTTGCAGCGCAAGAACTTACAACAACAACTGGGGAAGTTGGGTTAGCCCGCCGCGCGGAGCGCGCAATCCCCACAATGGGGTATAATCTGTCTACCAAAAACCGGGCCACCAGCCGCCTGCCTGGACCGAACTGCCGCCAAAGATGAAATCGAGGTTCTGTCTACAAACGGAACCTTGAAACCAACGAAAACGACCATTTCTCCCCAACGCACAAGCAAAAACCCACCGCTGAAGGCCAAAAAGTACGGCTTAGTCGGGCCAATACTCTTTGACGACGACCCGCCCCTCAGAAACGTAGAGCGTGATTTCTTCGGCATTGAACCGGGCGAGATTGGGGTCGAGCGTGAACTGGATACCTGCAGTTCCCGAGGTGTATGGCGGGATCTCGCCAGCGAATTCGTCGTCCATGATCGCCATCACTTCTGCGATGGCCATGCCTTCGTTGATTCTCAAGAAGGCCCGCTTCACTTAGGCGTGGGCCTCTTTTTCTTGGCGGCCTGTTTAGGGCGTTTGGCCACCTTGTTCTTCGCCGCGGAGTTCTCAACGCTCGCTGTCTTCGGTACGGATGCTTGCGCGGCCTTCTTCTTTCGGGCCGGCGTCTTCGACTCGATTGAGGGCTTTGCGGCCTCACTACCTTTAAGCTTCTTGGCGCGCGCCGTTGCTTGTTTGGCTGTTTTCTTTTTCACTTGGGAGGTCTGGGAGTCTGCTTGCGGCGATTTCGCTTTTTTGAGCGTCTTTTTCCGGGATTTTGGCCCTGTCGCTTGTGAACTGGGGAGGGCTGCCGCATCGCCTTCATCGAGCTCGATGCCGAACACGTCCGCGAGGTCAGTTTCGGCGACTCGCTGACGTCGGCTTCCGCGATGGGTGACGAGGTTGACCGCGTCGTCGGACATGCCCGTCACCAGATCGGTATGATCCACGCCGCGCAGGGTAAACAGCAGTTCGGGCTGATTGTCCAGCCGAGCGCCCACTCCGTATAGCACGGCGGCCAGGTGTTTGCACATCGACGCATAGTCGGGGCAGTCACAGCGGAGATGGATTTCCGCGGGGCTAGGAAACAGCCCTTGCTTGGGGTCGGTGACTACCTCCATCACACTATCGGAGATGCGGCCTTGCAACAGTTCCAGCAGGGTGCCGATCTGACCGCTGCACCGTTGTTGAACCTGCTTCCATTTGGCCTTGGGGAGCAAGTCGATCTTGATGTCGATATTGTAGAGCTCGGAGCCGCTGACTTTCGCCTGGATGCGGCCTTTTTCGATGGCCAGATGGCAGACGGAGCCGTTGCGAACATAGGTCCGCCCTCGAGGCAGCCGGTTGGCGAAGTCGCCCTGCGATTCCATGTGGTCGCACCAGGCATTCCCCCAGAACGTGGTGGTTATTTTGCGGCCCGCGATCTCGACGGGCTGAATGTTTTCTCCCTTCTTTCGCAGTTGGTCCAATTTCTTTTTGGCCTGAGCCCGCCGCTTTGCAACCGGCACGTAGGGCTTCCATCCATAGTAATACGACATGGCCAATCCTTTCGTGGTCAGACAACTGCCTTATTGATATCAAGCGAGACCAGATCAATCAATTGTTCGTCGGTCATCTCGGTGAGCAACTGTTCCGCGCCGGCTGCGAGGAGGTCGTCGGCCAGTGATTTCTTTTCTTCGATCAGTCGATCGATCCGCTCTTCGATCGTGCCCCGGCAGACGAATTTGTGCACGAGCACGTTGCGATGCTGCCCGATTCGAAACGCGCGGTCGGTCGCTTGATTTTCAACGGCGGGGTTCCACCAGCGATCGAAATGAATCACGTGCGAGGCGGCCGTCAGGTTGAGGCCGGTGCCGCCCGCCTTCAGCGATAGCACAAAGAACGGCGGCCCGCCTTCCTGTTGGAATTGCTCCACGATTTTCCTGCGTTTGCCCACGGGCGTGCCGCCATGCAGCACCAGCCCTGGCCGCTCAAAAATATTGGCCAGAGTTGCCTGCAGGGGTTCGGTCATTTCGCGGAACTGCGTAAACACCAACGCCCGTTCTTGCCGGGAGGCGATTTCTTCGCAGATTTCGGTCAAACGTGCGAACTTGCCGCTGTCGCTCGGTTGATACTCGCCATCGCCGACGAACTGGCTGGGGTGATTGCAGATCTGCTTGAACCGCATCAAGAACGCCAACACGATGCCGCGCCGCTTGATGCCTTCGAGTCCTTGCATCGCCTGCTCCAACTCATCAACCGACTTCTGATACAGAGCCGCTTGCCGTTTTGTCAGTCCGCACCAGGCTTTGACTTCCGTCTTCTCTGGCAGGTCGCTGATAATGGAGCGGTCGGTTTTCAGGCGGCGCAGGATATAGGGCCGCACCAGATTGCGAAGGGGCGCAAACCGCTCGTGTTCGCGCTGGTCGAGCGATTTGACAAACCGCTTGAACTGCGTCACCGAACCGAGCAGCCCAGGGCAAAGAAAATCGAACAGCGACCAGAGGTCGCCCAGCCGATTCTCCACCGGAGTGCCGGTCAGGGCGATACGCGATTGCGCCTGGAGCGACTTGACCGTTCGCGTTTGCCGCGCCCCGGGGTTCTTGATCGCTTGCGCTTCGTCGAGCACGACCAACTGCCACTGCACGTCGCTCAACCACGAGTGCCGCTGCAGCATGGCGTAGGTTGTTAGCACAATGTCGATATTGAGCAGCGCCTTCTCGGGCGAAGCGGCCCAGGCGGCCAGTCGTTCGGGGTCGGCCTCCGACGAATGGACAAACAAAGTCGATAGCGACGGCGTGAACCGGGCGATTTCCGCCTTCCAGTTCGCCAGCAGCGAGGCCGGCAGCACCAGCAGCGAAGGCGCCGACCGCTTGTTCTGCTGCTTCATCCACAACAGCAACGCCAGTACCTGGATGGTCTTGCCAAGGCCCATGTCGTCGGCCAGACACGCACCAAGATGGAGGTTCGTCATCAGCCGCAGCCAGTTGACCCCCACCTGCTGATAGTGCCGTAGCGTGGCCTGCAATCCCTGGATGGCGCGGCCCTCGTCGTCCGCCTGTGGATTTCGCAAGCGTTCGAGCGTTTCGCCGAGCCATTTTCCCGGCCGGGCAAACGACCACTCCACGGTTTCGCTAGCGCCGAGCTTGCCATCGCTGAGGTCGGCGGGCGCTCCGGCGAGTAATCGCATGCCTTCGGTGAACGACAATTCACCAGCCTGGGCTGCTTCTTCGACTTCGCGCCAATGTTCCAAAGCGGCGGTCAATTTTTCGCGGTCGACTTCGACCCACCGTCCTTTGAAGAGCACCAGGCCGTCGTCGCCGGCCAGCAGTTGGTTCCACTCCTGCTTCGTTAACGTATCGTCGTCGAGCGCCATTTGAACTTTAAAATCGAGCAGCATGTCGGCGCCGAGGGTTGCCTGCCGCTTCTCTCCGATACTGACACCCACCTGCGGCCGGGAACGCTTCCGCCACCAGTCGGGGAGCCGAACGAGAATTCCGCACTCTTCGTAGAGCGGCGCCTCCCGCAAAAACCGATACGCCTCACCAGCGGTCCAAGCCAACGGATGAAACACGTCGCCCGTTTCCACCAAGGCTCCCACGACTTTGCTCTGCTGGGCCGCGCGATGCACCGGAGACAGCAAGCGGACCAGGGCCGCTTTGTTGTGGGCGCCGGCGTACTGTTGCAGCGCCTTGCCCAGCGGTTGATAGCGCGCCCGATCCTGTCCGGAAAGCCCTGGAACATAGGTCGCCATAAACGCGAACGGAAACGCTGGATCGCGTTTGTTCTCCGCCAGATGAAAGCACACGCGGCCCACCTGGTGCCAATGCGGAGCCCGCTGTTGGAGAAAGCCGGACAGGCCCTCGGGCGATTGACGCACCTGCCCGCGCACCCAAGCATCCAGATCGTTCCAAAGAGTCAGCAGCACCTCGACGCTGAGGTATTCCGCCCCCTTCATCGGCGGAACCGAAAGCAACATCGACGCCAGAACGCCCGCGCCCGGCGGCTCAATCGGCTCGATATCTCCCCCGTTCGCCGGGGGGCTCTGGCAGAGCGCCGTCAAATAGCGGCGGGCAAACTCCTGCCAATAACCGAGCGAAGCGGGCAGCGAACCGCTCGACTTCATCACTCCCAGCGCAAACAGCCCTTCGCCTTGCGAGGCGTCGAACGCACGCAGCACTTTTCGCGTGCCGGTATCCAGATCCGCTGCAACGTCGGGCGCAAGGCGACCCGATGGCATAATGATCAGTTCTTTATCCAAGTTCCGGTGGCTCTCCGTTGCACCCGATCTTCCGCGATTCCGACAGCCGGTTCCCTGCTTTCGATCCCAGCGCTGTCCATTGTATAGCGAGGGCCGGTATCGCGCAAGGTGCGCGCATCGCCTGCGGCGGAGAGGAAGTGTGCCACTGCTTGCGGTCGAATACGTTTCCCCTGCAGAACAGGCTTACCACGACCGCAAGCAGTGCGCGGCGGATTTGGCGTTCGATTGCACCGGCCAGGCCGAGGGTGGTTCGGCACTGTTCCTTGGAAGCAGTGGCACACTTTCGATGCCTACCGGCATCCGACATGAAAAAACGTGATTCATGCTATTCACCCGCCGCAAATGCCTGTTGAGCGGCCAGCACAAAATCGTGCAGCCGGGAGCGGTCTTTGCGGCCGGGCTCGCTTTCCACGCCGCTGGCGGTGTCCACGCCTGCCGGACCCACGGCGGCGATTGCTTGCGCCACGTTTTCGGCGGTGAGACCGCCGGCCAGGATGAGGGGCGGCAGCAATAGTTCGGGGCTCTGCTGGCGAAGCTCGGTGTATTCGGCGGCCGCGGCCCAATCGCCGGTGGCGCCAGTTCCGCCGTATTGGCCGGGGCGAAAGGCGTCGAGCAGCACCAGCCGGGGCATGGCGCCCATGGCCTGGCAACGCTTCAAATAGGCCAGGCAAGGAGCCAAGCCGGCGGGTCCGCAACGGAAGGCCCGAATGATGGGCAGCCGCGGAAAATGCCTCGCCACATCGGCCAGGAACTCGGGCGGTTCATCACCATGAAACTGCAACAAATCGAGCGGAACCATGCCGGTGGTCTGCCGCAGTTCGTCGAGCACCGGGTTCACAAACAGGCCGATGCGGAGCAGTTTTCCCTCGGTCACCAGCGAAATGGCCCTGGCTTGCTCCCGAGGCACGTAGCGAGAGCTCTGCGAATAGAAGTTGAGCCCGACTGCATCGGCGCCGCTTTCCAGCACCAAGGCCGCGTCGTCCAGCGTGGTGATACCGCAGATTTTTACGCGAAACATGCGAACGAACCGACTCCCAGGCAAGGGGGAGCGGCTGGCCTGCCCGACTGAAATAGCCGCCGGCCAGCGAACCTCTCCCACCGCATTATAGCGGCTGAGGGGAGGTTGCGCGGTGAGCCGGCAACAGATCGTCGCCGCGCAGGCAATTTTCACCCAGTCGCGCGTCGCCACGACTGGGGGGCCACGGCTGGGCCACTACCGCGAAGTGAGCAGGCTGCGAGATTCAGCCCAAGGGGTCGCTGGCTTGGCGGGCAATGCGGTTGCCGCCTGGTCAGGGCTCGCCAATGTGGGGCTCGCCAAAGTGGGGCCAGCCGGGGTGGGGCCAGGCAGCGTTTCGCCCAACTGTTGCTGCACCCGCGCGTATTGAATGCGGCACGATTCGCAATGGTCCAGATGCACATGCACCCGCCGCTCAAGTTCCGGGGCGAGCGTGTGCCGGGCGTAACCGTCAAGCAGGTCGCGACACTCGGGGCAATTCAGGGCGTGGGCATCGGCAGAATTCGATCGCGAGATCTGCCAGGCGATGCCGCCGAGAAGCAGCCCTGCCAACACCACCACCGCGCCGCCCGTCCAACGCCGGAGTTGTTCGCGGGTTTGTTCCCTCCGCTGACGCGCGCGCAGTTCGCCCTGCAATTGGTTGAGGGTGCCGGGGGCGATTTCTTGCCATCCGCCGGCCGCCTCCCGCGGCGACTGATTTGCATCTGATTTCATCACGCATACCTCGAACGGAAGGAGGCGAGTCGTTCGCGTCCTCATCCGTCACTATTTTCGACGTTAGTTGCGGCGATTCTCTGTGAAACCCAACACAATGTTGAGAGCAATTTCGCGAAACTTTAATACCGGCGCTTCTTTTTCGCAGTCAAACGTGTCGAAACCCGCCACGCCTAGCGCACGGCCGGTCCCGCTTCGGGAGTTCGCAGTACCGGCGGCGCGGTATTGATGCTGGCCGCCAGGGCTGGCAAATCTCGAATCACGATCTTCTTTCTGCCGAGCGTTACCAGCCCTTCTGCCTGGAGTTCGCCCAGCACCACGGTCACGGTTTCGCGCGTACTGCCAATCACGTTGGCTAAATCCTGGTGCGAGAGCTTCACGCGCAGACCAATGCCGCCATCTTCCGGCATGCCATACAACTCGGCCAACTCGAGCAGCAGATGCACCAGCCGCTCGCGGTTGGAACGAAACAGCAAGTACTTGAGCCGCCGCTCGATTCGCTGCCGCCGCAGGCTGATCAATTTAGTAACGCCCAACGAGAGGCCGGGATGGCGCTCCATCAACCGTTCCATTTCTTGCCGGGGAATCAGAATCACCAGCGAGTTTTCGGTCGCTTCGGCATACTCCTCCCGTTCGGTGGGCTGAATCAAGGCCAGCTCGCCGAACAATTCGCCCGGCTCGATGAACGCCAAAATGGCCTGTTTGCCGTCGGGCGTAAGATGGCAAATCTTGGCCTTGCCGCGGGCTAGCAGCAGCACGGCGTCGGCTTCGTCGGCTGGCAAATAGATGGGCGTATTGCGGGCAAAGCTGCGCGACAAACAACGCAATTCCAGTTCGGCCAGATCGCTCGGTTGGAGCTGGCCAAACAGGTTGCTGCGTTTTAGATACCAGATCTTTTCCGACATTTGGGCCCGCGCCGCGGTTGGATAGGCTGGAACTCCCCCGCTGGTGAAGAATATCGGCACGGGCGCGGAGTGTCCAGGTTTTGGGGAGACGCTGTCGGCTGATATTGGCAGGAGAAGCGAACTGGGAATGGCTCTAGAGCGCCGGCGCGCCGCGGGAGTTATGGATCCGCGAGGCTCATTTGGAGGATTTATCCGCAGCCACTAAAATCTCCCCAAATCACCAATGTCTCAAAGACTTCGGGGGTAGGGGATGCTTGTGTTTGTTGATGAATCCGGAGACGCCGGATTAAAAATCGAGTCGGGGTCTTCGCCGTTTTTCGTGGTCACAACCTTGGTCTTTCTTGATCACGAGGCAGCGCAAAGGTGCGACGAGGAAATCACAAAGCTACGCGCGAGACTGAATTGCAGCGCAAAAAAGGAGTTTCATTTCAACAAAGATAGCGACCGGATCAAGGACGCTTTTTTTGAGGCGATAGAACTGTTTGATTTTTGGTACTCCGCAGTTGTGCTCAACAAAGCGGGTCTAACAAGTCCCGGTTTTTCTTACAAAGATTCGCTGTATAAGTACACTGTAAGCTTGGCATTCCAGAACATCTTTGAAGACCTCAACGACGCAATCGTCGTATTCGATCGATGTGGTGGTCGTGAGTTTACGAATCAATTGCGCAACTACTTGCGACGCGCCATGAACCGAAAAGCAGGCCAAGCTGACCACGGAAAAATCAAGAAGGTGAAAGATGGCCATTCGCACACAGACAACCTGCTTCAATTAGCAGACATGATCTGCGGGGCCGTGGCGAAGTGTTACTCGTGTGACAAGACGGGACGGCGAAAATTCCGCAATAAACTGCGCCGAAAGGAACGGAGGGTTCAGGTTTGGCCGAAAATGGCATAAAAAAACCCGCGGACCTATCCCCAATCCGGGGCACGCACACCTTAAGGTGACAGTTCGGTCTTGCGGGCATTTCCAATGGAATTATCGTCCGATATTAATTCCGGTCAACATGAAAACTGAATCGCTCTTTGGAGTTCATTCGCATCCCTTAGTGGGGCATTGCCTTAGGCCCTAGGTTTTTCTCAACCAGCAGCAACATCCGAGCGTCACGGGAGCTAAACAATCCTTCGGCTACTCTCGGTAACCCGCCGGTTTTCCCACAAACGGGTTGTTTTCCTTTTCTTCGCCCACCGTGGTATCCGGTCCATGGCCGGGCCACACGATGGTGTCTTCTGGCAGCGTGAACAGGCGCCGATGGATGCCGCTGGCCAGGCTTTCAAAACTGCCGCCGGGGAAGTCGGTGCGACCAATGCTCCCGGCAAACAGCACATCGCCCCCGATCACGTGGAAGGGGCTGCCGCCGCGCCACACAAATACCACATGGCCGGGCGAATGGCCAGGAATCTCGTGCACATCGAACGTGAGGCCGGCCGCCGAGTACGACTCGCCCTCGGCCACGGTTTGGTCGGCCGGCGGGCTGATCAGGTCGATACCGGAGAACCTGGAGAGGTTAAGTTTCGGGTTGGTGAGAAGTTGCGTCTCGTTCTTCCCAATCACCAGCGGGGCGTGGGGCCAGCGCGACTTGAGGGCTTCGTTGCCGGCAATGTGGTCGGCATGGCCGTGCGTGTTGACGATGGCCGCCGGTTCCAGCCCCTGGGCGTCGAGGAAGTCCAAAATCTTGTCAGGCTCCAGGCCAGGATCGAACACCACACAATCGGTTCGGCCCGGCAACCACACCACGTAGGTGTTCTCATCGAACGGCATGCTGACGATCGGGGTTACCAAGAGTTGTTGGTTCATTCGAGCTGACTACTTCGCAAGAGGGGGCCGAGGGGCGCAGGCAACAGCCTGCTTGGCTAGCAGCGCCAGTGAAATCTTTACCACAACATTGTAAAAAGCTCCTCACCTCAGGCCAAGGCAGCGAACGGTTAGGCGAAGCTGAAGGGGGCCAGCGCAAAGCTTGAATTTAACACCGTTTAGAAACCGATCTCACTGTTCCTGGCGGGCCGACCGCGAGGTTGCGGCACGCAGTTTGCGAACAGATTCTTTTCTCTGCTTGCCGCTGCGCGCCGGCGCGCCCCGCGAGCTCAGGAACCACAGCGCTGCCTGCGACCGTTGGCCCCGGTCGTCTTCATGATGGGAGTCCCAATGCGCACCTGTTTTGCGAAGCTTCGAACGATCGCGCCGGCGGCAATCTTTATTTCTATGTTGCTGGGGCCTGGCGTTTTGCCCGCCGAAGCCCAAGCTCCTCGGCGGCATTTGCCCTGGCATCCGCTGCCTCGGCTGCAAGCCCCGCCTGATCAAGCGAACCCTCTGACCTGGCCGCCGGCCGTGCCTGCCACGGTAACTCCTTACAATTCCGTTTCTTACCGCTCCACGCCGCCCACGGCGGGGCAACCGTTGCCGTTCCCCGCGCCACCCGGCGGAAATCGCGTGATGCCGGCGGTTTACCCCGGCCCTGGGCCGCAACAGCAACAACCGGCGCCAGCCCAGCAGCCGCAAAACATTCCGCCACAAGCGTTTGTGGCGCCAGCCGCGACTCAACCGCCGATGGCCCTGCCCCGGCCCGCTGCTCCAGTGCGGGTGGCGGAGCGGCCCATTCCGCCGACGGAAAGCACGGCGTTGGAGCGACTTACTTCGCTCAAATTGGCCGATCATCCGGAGTTTACGCAGCGGATCGGCAACGAGCACCCGATCATGCCGGCCCTGCGTTGGGCGAAGGCCGGTTTGCCGCACATCGACGCCATCGACGACTATTGTTGCACGATGGTCAAACAGGAGCGGGTGAATGGCGAATTGAAGCCGGCCCAGCACCTGTTCTTGAAAGTTCGCCACCGGCCGTTCAGCGTGTATGTGTACTTCCTCACGCCCGAAGAAGAACGGGGCCAGGAAGCGATTTACGTCGCCGGCCAGAACAACGGCAACCTGGTGGCCCACGCGGTCGGGTTGCGGCATAAGCTGGTGGGGGCCGTGTCGCTCAAGCCCGACGGCATGCTGGCCATGCAGGGAGCCCGTTACCCGATTACCAACGTGGGTTTGGCCAACCTGGTGCGCGAACTCGTGGCGGTGGGCGAGAACGACATCCAGTACGGCGAGTCCGAAGTGGCCTTCTTTCAAGGGGCCAAGGTGAATGGGCGGGTTTGTACGTGCGTGGAGTTCAAGCACCCCGTGCAGCGGAAAGAGTTCCGCTACCACATGGCCCGCATTTTTGTGGACGACGAATTGAACTTGCCGGTGCATTACGAAGCGTACGACTGGCCGACCAAGCCGGGCGCGGAGCCGCTGCTCACCGAGCGGTACACCTACCTGAACCTGAAAATCAGCAACCGGTTCACCGACGCCGATTTCGACCCGGCCAATCCCGCCTACGGGTTTGCCAAGTAGCCAAGGGTATCGCACCCCGTGCGTACCTTCCGGGTGGGCGATCGCCACGCCCCCGCGGCTGCGCGCGACTCTGGCCGACCAAGGGGCAACGACCAACGGGCAATGTCCAACGATCGGCGGCGCCCCGTGGTATGCAGAGGGCTGCATACCCTTGGCTGTTGGTGTGAATCACAACATGGCAGTCTCCTGGCTGTTATGAAGTAGTTGCGAATGAACCCCCAACCCGTCGACCCCGCTCCCAACCCAAGACGTGCGGGGGCACTGCTAGTGCCGCAACCCGCAATTGTTAGCCCACGATAGCCGAAATTTCGCTATTGTG
>CAYUMU010000137.1:0-10393 GCA_964445985.1 uncultured Pirellulales bacterium
CCGCGGCTTGTTGGCAAAGCAAGCGAGATGGAAGACTTGCTCCTGTTATTTATAAATGTGCGAAGAGCACGTACGAGCGACGGCCGCCCGACTCTCATCGCAATCAACGCAGCAAGCTAATTATAATCAGTTTGGCATAGCAAATGAGTCAGAACTTCATATCGGGCAGTGGCTTATCGCCTCTCAGCCAACCAAGATCCTCAGCCTTCCAGGTTTGAACTCCAGCCAGAAAAAGTTCTAACGGTGTTTTGTCACCCCGACTTGTAAAGCCGTTAATCCGCAAAGGGTTGCGGCTTTTCTTCCGCGCCGGCGGCGGCGATTCCAGCCGACTGTTGAGAGAAGTGTTGAGGCAATCCCGCCTCCCAGGCAGACCACACCGCATCAGCGGTCGTCTGGCTGTTCTGGCCCACGTAGTACCGCATGGTCGTTTCAACACTCTCGTGGCGCATTTCCAAATCAACGCTGATCTTGTCGGGCCGATCGTCCCACCAAAGCTCCAGGGCCTCCGGTCAAACTCTTCGCCGGTGATCGGCCGGCCCTTCATGACTTTTTGCCGGCGGGACTTCTTCGGTATTTTTACCTTGGGCATTTCCGGCAACCACTCCATTTCAATTGACCCGCGTTCAACGCGTGTCGATACTCAAGCGCGTCCTTCCGATCCCTGTGATCTGCATTAACGCCAACTGTATTGAAATCTCGATCCCTCAGCCGGAAAAGCGGTTTCGACATGTCGCCTCGCCTGCGCCTCGGGCCTCCGTCTCGATTGAATCGTCGTTTACTACACGCGTTTGCCACACTCATGGCTGTCTTCGTTTTCGCGGAATGGTCAAGACGAACGGCGACTGGCAAGGAAAACACGGCCGAATCGGGTGTGCCTAATATCGTACTTATACTTGCGGACGATCTTGGCTATGGCGAGTGTGGAATGCAAGGAAACGCCGACGTGCCCACGCCGCACATCGATCGGCTGGCGGCCAGTGGCGTTCGCTGCACATCGGGATATGTCACTGCTTCGTATTGCAGCCCTTCCCGGGCGGGGCTGCTCACCGGACGCTATCAAACCCGGTTTGGGCACGAGATGAACCCGGTGGGCCAGGCGAACTTAGACCCCAAGGCTGGCTTGCCGCGGAGCGAACGCACGCTGGCCGATCTGCTAAAGCAGGCTGGATATCGGACGGGCCTGGTCGGCAAATGGCACCTCGGAGGCGCAGCCCAGGCCCATCCCAATGCGCGGGGATTCGACGAGTTTTATGGCTTTCTCCACGAAGGCCACTTCTTTGTGCCGCCCCCCTACGACGGAGTGACGTCGTTCTTGCGAAAGAAGCAGCTGAAGTCGGAGCAAGGGAACCGGCTCACGGTCGGCAACGTGACCTATTCCTCGCACATGGGAAGCGATGAACCTCCGTACGACGACCACAATCCTCTATTTCGCAACGCTACGCAAATTGGCGAGCCGGAATATCTGACAGACGCTTTCAGCCGCGAGGCCGTCAACTTTATCGAGAGGCATCGCGAGCAGCCGTTTTTCTTGTACCTGGCTTACAACGCCGTCCACAGCCCGATGCAAGCAAGTGAAGCGGCCATGCAAAAGTTTTCGCACATTGAGGATCTGCATCGCCGGGTGTTTGCCGCCATGCTCAGCCAACTCGATGATGGGGTGGGCCAGGTGATGGAGGCGCTGCGGGCCAACAAGTTGGAAGAGCAAACCCTGGTATTCTTCATCAGCGACAACGGCGGGCCAACCAAAGAACTCACATCCGGCAATCGGCCGCTGCGCGGCGGCAAGGGCGACCTGTATGAAGGCGGCGTGCGGGTGCCATTTACGATGAGTTGGCCGGGTAACATTCCGGCCGGAAAAACCTACGATCGGCCCGTGATTTCGACCGATGTCTTCGCCACGGCCCTGGCGTCGGCAAATGTACCCATGCCGACGGATCGCACCTACGACAGCGTGAATTTAATCCCCTACGTTCGCGGCCAACAGCAAGCCCCGCCGCATCAAACCATTTACTGGCGAATGGGCAACAAGGCGGCGCTGCGCCGGGGCGACTTCAAACTGGTCCGCCAACCGCCACGCGGTCAGAACGAAGCACCTTGGGAACTTTACGATTTGAAGAACGACCTGGCCGAAAGCCAGAACCTGGCTAATGAGCAACCCGAGCGGTTGCGGCAATTGGTTGGCGATTGGGAAAAGCTCAACGAAGAAATGGTTCCACCAATCTGGACGCGGCCCTAGATTGCACGCAGCCGAAAAATGGACATGGTACTTACCGGCAATTCCGGCTGGTGCTGTTGCCTTATTGCTCGCTACTCGCCAACAGGCATGATCGCTGCTTGCATCGCCTGATATCGCTGCTCGACTCGTTCGCCGAGCATGGGCGCCACAATGAAGTAAGCGGCCAGAGCAACTGCGGCGGCCGCCAAGAACGATTTCACGATTATATGTACATAGGTTTGCCAATGCCCTCGCAAGCGATGTCGCGCGATTTCGCGCAAGCCGCCCGCAGTGGTTCGCACTTGCTGAAAGGTGAACCACAGCAGCGTGCAAGCCGCAACAACGGTCACGGTGACCAGCACTCCCTGCCAGGCCCGCCACTGGTTGGCGGCTCTCAGCCACTGCTCCGGATGGCCTTGAAATCCTAAATTGCGGA
Organism: uncultured Pirellulales bacterium; assembly: GCA_964445985.1. Classification (GTDB taxonomy): domain Bacteria; phylum Planctomycetota; class Planctomycetia; order Pirellulales; family S012-138; genus CAYUMU01. The sequence continues at coordinate 2,652 of CAYUMU010000137.1, forward strand.
CAGCATCGGGGAAGGTTTCCATCCACTCCGTTTCGAGATTAGAGCGCCAGGGCATCGCGAGCCGCACGCCGAACATTTCGTTGCCAAAGAGAGCAATCAACGCCGGAATCAACACGGTGAGCAGTGGCAAGCACATCAGCCAAACGCTGGTATCAATCCAACAGCGGATGCCTGCCAGCAGAATGATCGACGCCGCCAGCAAGACCACGGTCAATAATCCGCGAATGATCCATTGCTGGGTGTTTTCTTCCAGCAAGCGGGTTGGCAATACCCCCAGCACCAGAACTGTCAGAGCGATAGCGAGGATCCAGCAGGCGAGATGGTGCAACGCGCCGAATTTGCGGTCGTGCTGCTCGGGCTTGCCAAGCAGCCGCGCTAAGATGGCCGCGATGCCGGCAACCGCCAACAGAACGAGCACAAACTCCATCACCGTTACCAAGGCCAGGCTGAGCGCGAGCGTACTCGCTGCCAATTTCGGATCAGACAGAGCGTGGCTTGCCGGATGTTGCTGTAGAGCGTTCACCTGCTGCTCCGCGGCCTTGGCTTGTGCGGCAATGGAGTCAACTTCCCCCTCGGCGAGTACGCCGGGATGTTGCTGTTGGAGACTGTTCAAACGGCCCAGGGCAAGATATCGCAGCATGAGTCCCGTACCGTGGACGCTGGGGAAATTGTCGCCCGCCGCCACTTGCTCGTTGATCCGCTCCAGGGATTGATAGGCGGAACGGACAGCCCCCAAGTCAGGCTCATGAAGCGCCGCATCGCCGCGGACATACTGCCAACGCATCAGGCCATAGAGAGTGGTCACTGCCCGAGCGTCGGTCGAACGCCGGAACGCGACCTCCAACGCTTCGAAGCGGGACAGAGAGGTTTGTTCCGCGAACCGTCGGGCCACTTGATTGCCATGGGTGCCGAAACTCAAGAACGGCTGCTGCTGGCCGGCCTCAAAGGCGGCAATCCCTTGCTTCCAAAGGTCGTCGTCGTGGACTAGCAACGGCCATTCCCCGAGGATCGAGCCCGCCTTGTACTCCGCGCTGCTTCGCCAAAGCTCGGACGCTTCCAGATATTTATAGAGGGCATTGCCCGGATCGTTGTGCGCGCATTGGGCGAGAATCTCACGCCAGTTATCGGTACGGGGCGCTGGGTGCAATTCGTGTGGAACAAACAATAGCAGCGCCTGGGCGCGAGCCCATTCTACGTTGCGGGGGTGCAGCCCGCGGGCGTTGGCAATCCATTTCAGGCATGCCGTCCGACACAGCGACTCGAAGGTCGCTTGCTGCCGAATACGGTCGAGTTCTGGTTGGGGTTGATTTGCATAGCGTTCGAAGGTGCGGTAGCTCCACTGGGGCGTATCGAGAACCCAGGCGGCGCCTGCCGAAAGCTCCGCGTTGGTGGCGACATCGGGCGTGCTTTGCACGGCCGCCAGCCAGAACTGGGCCTGGGCGGCTTCGTCTTGCATGTCCAGGCTTTGCTGCGGATAGCCCAACAGCGCGAGGACCGTGGATGGCCAGGCTTGCCACTGGAACGCAGGCCCCGATTCGGTGGCGGCCGTCAGCCAAATCATGCGAACCAGCAGCACGCCCAGGATGGCGCACGCGGCGGCTTGTTTCCAATGCGTTTGCAGGAATCGCATGCGTGCCCCAGCGAAAACGGTGAAGTGAACGATATCCGGTCGGCCGGCCGGAGAACTGCACGACTTCGGCCGCTGAACTTCAGGATACGAGAACGGGCGTGATTTGCACAAGCAAATTGCGAGATGGCGGCGCCTGCCGGTCGGAATCGCATGGTGGGCGTTGTTGTTTTGCCCGTTTTCCCGCCGCTTGCCCCCGTGTTGGCCAACGCTGTTTCTTGGTACAACGGCAACCAAAGGCAACCCCAGCCACACCGGGAGAAATGCGTGAGCGCTGCAGGCGGTACATCCAGTTCGAGCCCTTTTCCGCTGGTGGCGGTCGATATCGGCAATACCCGGCTCAAGCTGGGGCTGTTCGAGGAAGGGTCGGTCCTCCCCAGTTGGGGCAGCGATGGGGCGGGGGCCGATGGAAGCGGGAGGGGGAGTTTGCCTGTTCCGGCCCGCATGCTTCACGTGCTGCCGGGCGAGCTTTCGCAAATTGCCGCTTGGTGCCGGCCGTACTCCGTCGATCAACTTTCGTGGTGGATTGGCAGCGTGCAGCGCAGCTTTACCACGCAATTGCTCGACTGGTTGCGAAAAGACGCCTCGCCGGCCATCACGCTGCTGGGCTGCCGCGATTTAGATTTGGAAACTTCGCTGCCCCGGCCCGACATGGCCGGCGTCGACCGATTGCTCGCGGCGGTGGCTGCCAACCGGCTGCGTCCGCAGGCGCGCGATGCCGTGGTGGTGGACTTGGGCACGGCGATCACGGTGGACTTTGTTTCGGCCGATGGCGTGTTCCAAGGCGGGGCCATTTTGCCTGGCGTGGCGATGGCAGCCCGCGCTTTGCACGAGTTCACCGATTTGCTGCCGCTGGTGCCGATGGCCGAACTCGAAACGCCGCCGCCCGCGATCGGCAACGATACCACCAGCGCTATGCGGTCGGGCCTGTTTTGGGGGGCCGTGGGCGCGGTGCGCGAATTGATTGCCGAGTATAGCCGCGACCGCGAGCCGCCGAGGATTGTGCTCACCGGCGGAGCCGCCGCCAACGTGGCCGAACTATTGGCCGCCGACGCTCAATATATTCCCCACCTGGTTCTCGCAGGCATCGCCTTAACGGCCGCGCGAACGTAAGGTACAACCGAGATCGCCTGTCATTGCGACGACTTCCACACGCTCTAGTCCTCTAGCCCACATTCTTGACTGCCATGCCCTGGATCACCGAACGCGCCCCTGAGATTCTTCGCGACCGCATGGAAGAGGTCCTTGCCGAAACCATCGCGCAATGCCGCCGGCGGCTTACGCCCAACCCGCGGCGAGTGCTGCTGCTGCCGCCCGATATTACCCGCATGCACTCGGGGGCCGGATGGATTACCGAGTATTTCTACAATCAATTGCATGAAGAAGCCGACGTGCACGTGATCCCCACGCTAGGCCAGCATGAGCCGCACACCCGCGAGCAAAACAAGCAAATGTTCGGAGCGATTCCGCACGAGCGCATTCACGCCCACGATTGGCGCGGCGGCTGCGTATATGTGGGCGATATTCCCGCCCAGATGGTGGCCGACCTTTCGAGCGGCGCGGCCGATTGGGATATCCCCGTGTGGCTGAACCGCATGCTCATGCAAGAGCAATGGGACTGGATCATCAACATTGGCCACGTGGTGCCGCACGAAGTGCTGGGCTTTGCCAACCACAACAAGAATTACTTGATTGGCCTGGCCGGCAAAGAATTGATTTGCAAGTCGCACCTGGCGGCGGCCTCGTACGGCATCGAAAACAACTTGGGCAACCTGCTCACTCCCCTGCGCAAATGCTTCAATTGGGCCGAAGAACAATTCCTGGGCAAGCTGCCCGACACCTACGTGCAGGTCACGCTGGCGCGCAACGTGGATGGCCGGCTGGTGCATACCGGCGTGTACGTGGGCGACGACCTCGACACCTACCTGGGCGCCGCCAAGCAAGCCAGGGACGAGAACATTACCGTGCTCGATGAGCCGCTGCAAAAGGTCGTGTGCGTGATGCAGGGCGACGAATTCTTTAGCACCTGGGTCGCCAACAAGGCCGTGTATCGCACGCGGATGGCCCTGGCCGATGGCGGCGAGCTACTGATCATCGCCCCCGGCCTCAAGCGGTTTGGCGAACAGCCGGAGGTCGATGCCTTCATCCGCAAATACGGCTACGTGGGCACGCCCAAGGTGATGGACCTCTACCGCCAAAACGAAGACATGCAAGACCTGGCCCACGCCACGGCCCACCTGATCCACGGCTCGTCGGAAGGGCGGTTCAAAATCACCTACGCCCCCGGCCATGTGAATCAGGCCGATATGGAACAGGTGAACTTTGAATACGCCGATTTGGAAGAAACGCTGGCCAAGTACCCCATCAACCAACTCACCGAAGGCTTTCAGACCATCGGCGACGAGCAGGTGTTCTTCATCCCCACGCCCTCGGCCGGCCTGTGGGCCACGCGCGACCGGCTCTACAACCGGGCCAGCGGGTTCGGAGAGTGAGACGGGCGCAAGCGGCTTGCGCGAGAAACAGCCATCCCAGGCTTTCTAACGGTCACACGGTCTATGAATTGGCAGCGACTACGACTCTGGTATCTGGCAGGCAGCGTGGGTTTGCCGATCCTCAGCGGAACGATAGCCGCCTTGGCTCAATTTCCTAATGCATGGAATGGGCAAGTCGGCAATTTCACAGACACGTTCGAAGACTATGCAATTCCGTTTCCCATGGCCGCCGGATGTGTGCAATGGCTACATTGGCCGATGACCGTGGGTGTGGCATTGCTGCTTTCGCTGTTTCGCAGGTTTCGATTGCTGACAGGCGTGCTATTGATTTAGCTCCCAGTATACCTTGTCTGGCAAATCAATGTATGGTCGATCCATTTCGCACTCTTTCCTATCCTTGACGCCCTGTTCGTGGCACTCGTCACGGTAGTTTGGTGGTGGTTTGAGTCGCGCCGCATTCAGCAGCAAATGTAGCGTGGTTGCTCGCCAACCACCCTGATTATGCGAAAATGTCAAATTGCCCCGCGGTTAGCAAGTAAATCAGGGCAAGCACGAAGGATTTTCCAGAATGGCAAAGAAGAATACAGCGCTGCTCAATCGACTCAAGGATCACTTCGACTCTGATCCGGCCAAGCTTCCCGTCATTGGACAGGATGTCGAGATTTACGATCGTCCCAACATGCATTTGGCGATCGAGGAATTGCTAGGCAACGGACAGTCGGAGCTCGTGGGGATTGTTGATTTCGACTACGAAGTCACACTGGCCAGGATTTCTCGGCAGTCGTCGGCGAAAGAGTTTGACGAAGGACCCGTCGAGTATTTCGACGTGGCGTTAGCTGCTGGGCGCAAGCTTGCCTGTGTGAAGAAAGGACTCTACTTCTTTGAAGAGAGCGGGGCTAAATGCGTAATGCTTGTGGGAGAAAAGCGATACAGCCATCCGCCGAAGCTCAATGTGGAAGTGATGGCTTCGGACCGAGAAATCGCCGAAGGCTTTCTTCGCAAGCTCATATCGAATACACGCCTGGGTAAAGCGTATCGAGGGCACGTCCTATCTCTTGAGCGTGACTGCTACGGGGGCATCATCGTCAACTTTCACACCCTGCCAACGATCGAACGAGACCAGGTCATTCTTCCCGAGTCTGTACTGAAGAGGCTCGAAAGGCATACGATCGGCTTCAGTGCCAATGTCGAACGGCTACGAGCGGCTGGACGGCACATAAAGCGAGGTATCCTCTTACATGGCGAACCCGGAACCGGCAAAACATTGTCGGCGATGTACCTGGCTTCACAGATGCCTAACCGAACCGTGCTCTTGATGACCGGCGCCACGATTGGTTCGATTGAAGCGGCATGCACCCTCGGCCGCATGCTTCAGCCAACGACCGTTATATTAGAAGACGTTGATCTCATCGGCACGCAGCGCAATCAGCAAACGGTGGATGCCAATGCACTGCTCTTTGAGTTGTTGAATCAAATGGACGGGCTGTCGGAAGATGTGGATGTGCTATTCATATTGACCACCAACCGTCCAGACATTTTAGAACCTGCACTTGCCGCTCGACCGGGTAGAATTGACCAGGCAATTGAGATCCCGCTGCCAGACGATGAATGCCGCCGGCGGCTGATCGACCTGTACGGCCAGGGCCTGCGGGTTGAGCTTGGCGAACCGAAAGCACTGATCGATAGAACAGAGGGAACGAGTGCCGCTTTCATTCGAGAATTGTTGCGACGTGCAGCGGTCTTCGCGGCCGTCACTGACGATGCCGAGGAAATAGTTGTGCGGGATGAACACCTCGAAGAGGCGCTTACGGAGCTCTTGATTGCCGGTGGCGAGTTGACAAAGAGTCTGCTGGGGGCATCCAGGGCTTCCGCGCCAGCGTGAACGGACGTCGAACTTAACAACGAACATGAATCTGCTCCAAAGGTCGAGGGCCGGCGATGCTTCACAGCGGGACCAAGTAATGCTCGCAGCTAGCCCTTAACGCGGGTAAGGAACGCACGAAAAATAACTTCCGGTTTTCTACAATTCCTTCACTGGCGGGGCCATGCGAGCACGGCTGAAACGCCGAAGTTGTTTTTCATCAGTTACCTTGGAAGGAATTCCCATGCGATGTGCCAAGTGTCGGTTGCTGCCCATAGTTGTTGTTGGCGCCCTGGCCATCACTGTTGGGCACGCTTCTGGGGAAACTGCCGATTCGATACCGGAACCGCGGATTATAACCATCACCGACGGCAGTCCCGGCGTAAAGTGGATCATGGAACGAATCGGTGTTCGGCCAGGGCTGCTCACCTCGCAGGGCGATCGACTGCTGGTGGCCACAAGTGAAGTGGACTTTTCCGAGGACGGCAGCGTTGAAGCGACAGGGGAGGGGGGAACGCTGCTTTGCCTGGACAAGGGTACCGGAAAACACATCTGGAACCGCAATCACGCTCGACGCGACAACCGCGAGCGACTTTTACTAGGAATTCAATCCACGCCTCGCATCGATGGCGACTACGTTTACTATGTGAGCAATCGGGGCGAATTGGTTTGCGCGGGCCTCAAGGATGGCAAGGTCGAGTGGTTGATTGACATGCTGGCGGATCTCGGCGTCTCCGTTCGTCCCGATCCGATTCTAGCGAACCGATTTTGCACTCCGCTCGTCTATGGAGACCATGTGTATTGCATCACGGGCAATGGTTGCAATTTTCACACGCCCGACCCGTTCAATCTCCCGCTGACTCCCGACGCGCCTCACTTTATCTGCGTCCATAAACGAACAGGGAAGCTCGTATGGAGCAATGCCGCGCCAGGAAAAGATGTCGTCTACTCCTGGTGTTCGCCTGTCCTGGTTTCCTTGGCCGACAAAGATGCGATTGTCTTCCCGGGCGGCGATGGCGTGCTCTATTTCTTCGACCCATTGAAAGGCAACATTCTTTTCCGTCACGACGTCAATCTGCCGGACGCGACGCGCTGGACGAAGTTTGGGCGGGGGTCGCAAGTATTCTTTTCGGGAGTGCCGATCGTCCATGACGAAATGCTCTTTGTGGGCACGTGCCAGGACATGTATGGATATCCAACGAACGCACCATTTGTATGCATAGACTTGAACCAAGTTGCCCGAAAGGGTCCGAATGTCGAGCGGTGGCGGATTCGCGATGAGCGATTGGGATGGACGCGCGCTTCTCCGGTTGTTTTCGGCGACCGCATATTTATCTTTGACGACCACCAATTCGCGGTCCTGTCGGTGGACATTAAGACCGGAGAGATCAAAGGCCACCGTGAGACGCACCGAGCCGAAACCAGCCCGTTTCACTCCCTGGCTGTCGTCGACGGCAAGTTGCTCGTAAACACCGGCGAGTCCGTGGAAATCTTCTCGGCGTCGGATGCCTTAACGCCCATTAGTCGGGTGGAGTTTGACTCGGTTCTGATGGGGAATGTCTTGATAGCCGATTCAACATTGTTTGCCGCTTCCGCGAGCCGCGTGGTTGCCGTTGAGTTGCAGGCCATTCTTGGCGATGGAAGAAGATAAACTATCCGCTCCGTGCAAAACATAGATCACAACAATTCGGCTGTAGGTTGCGTCGTGGCTGGGTCGCCCCGGCTGGTTGCCCGGCCGGGGCTCCCGCGGATCCGTACGTGC
>CAYUMU010000138.1:0-10301 GCA_964445985.1 uncultured Pirellulales bacterium
CACTTTTTCCAGTCCCCACCGTGCTAGCACTTGCATAATGTTGGTTAGCGAGGGACGTTCGGGGGGACTCCCTCGCTAACGCGTCGGGTTATGAATCCGCGGCGAAGGCCCGCATTCCCCGCGAAAGGGACGCACCTAGAATCCGTTAGAGTCAGGAAATTGCCAGTGCCACCCTACCGAGGGTTCTGGCCCAACTCCGCTGCCGCCACGCCCTTCGCGCTGGGGCTCAGGGGCGCGTGCCGCCCGGCCCGGAATGCAGTACGCCCCGCGCCGAGTTCGGGTGGGGCGTACAGCATGAAAAAAACCTAGGCGGCGTTTAATAGTAGCCGATCTTGGTTCGACTGGGCGGCCCGTCGTTGGCTCGAGCGCTGGACCATGTTTGGGGATCTTCGCTGACTGCCGGTGGGGCGGGAATCGCGTCGGTTTGATCGTCCAGCGAAACGGCCTGGCCATTTTCGGTCCAGCCAATCCAGCCCAGGTCATGTTGGCCGTTGACATAGGAGCCTTCGATGCGGCGCAGGCCGTTGGCATACCACCAGGTCCAATCGCCATGAGCCTTGCCATCCAGGTAGTTGCCGCGGATCATGCGCTGGCCGTTGGAGTGCCACCAGGAGTGGGAACCAATCGGAATACCGGCTTGGAATTCGCCTTCGTATTCCTTCAATCCGTTGGCGTGGAAGTACGTCCAAACGCCAGTCCGGGCGGGCTTTCCCTGCGCCCGAATGGCTTCGATCTGCACATTGCCCGTCCACCAATCGAAGTTGAGGCGATGTTCTTCCGCGGGGTAGGCATGCCAGCCTTGCGCGCGTAGTTTGCCATCGGGAAAGTGCTGCGTGAAGGGGGCGAAGCTGTTGCCGTGTTCGAATTCAACATGCTTGGAGACCACGCCATCGGCTCGCCATTCGGTGAGGTCGCCATGGGGAACGCCATGCTCATAATGGGCGCTGCGCATGGTCTTGCCGCTGGCGTGCCACCACGTGGCCTGTCCATGCAGCTTGCCGTGGTCGAAGTTCCACGAGGCAATGTTGCGGCCATCGGCATCCACCACGGTCCATTGTCCGTGCAGTTCGCCCTGGGAGAACTCGGCGGTCGAGATCAGGGGTCGCTGGAACGAGCGGAGCGAGACATGTTGCAACAGCCCATCGGTAAGATGGTAATACTGGCGGGTCCAGGCGCCTTCGCGCTGTCCTAGCTTGTACTGCCCTTTGGCGACGGGATTGCCGCCGGTATCCCACATGGTCCAGGGGCCGTGGTTGAGGTAGTTGCGGTTCTCGTCTTGCGTAACGTGCCGCTCGATCATTACCGCGCCGTTGGGATATCGTTCCCGCACGATTTCGGTTTGCCGGCCGAGGGGTTCCAGAGGCGCCGCCACGGGGGAGTCGACCGAATCCGCGCCGGGCGCGAAGGGGTCGGGGATGCCGGTGGTTTCGTAGGTATTGATCTGCTTGGGCGTGGCGGCCGAAACCGTGCCGGGCACCGGCTCGGCGATGGGCGCGGGGGGAATGGGGGCGTCGTTGACGCGCGGAATGCGGTTCGTGGTGGGGAGCGAGGTCGCGAGGCGCTGGGGCGGCGCGCCTGCCTGAGCCGTGAGGCCCGAGGGCCGAGGCGGACCGGCGTTGTCGCCGGGACGAATCCGGCGTGCCAGCAAAGCCGCGGACGATTGTTGATCGAGGGGCGAATAGGCCGGCGCCACGTCATCGTCGGCGGGCGGCGCCGGTGGTTCGAGCGCGATTGCCGCAGGACCCAACGCCAGCCAGACAAGGCCGCCAGAAAAGGCGGGAAAAATGCGAGACATTGCTTATGCTCCCAAATGCCGCGGGTGCCGTTGGAGCCGCACGAACGGTCGCTCAGCGGGGTGAACGAGCTACCCCCCCAACGGTTCTAGTGTGAATCGTACAAGAAACGCCATCGGCCAGCTTCGACGGGTTGATTCAGATAAACCGGATCGTTGGGAATAGGTTTTGTAAAGGGAAAACTTTGCGCAAACCACGTAGAGGTCCGGCCTTGAGCGGATGGCGAAGAAAAAGCTTGCGGCTTTCGGAGACGTGAGTAGAATACGCAAGCTAAAGCTGCCGTGCGACGAAAACAATCTTCACAAGATAGGTAGTTGCAGGGCCTTCGAAAGCGATTTCCAGAGTTTTCCATTTGGCGCTCGCCTTCGCTCCTCCTTTCATCACTCTCCCTCCTTAACGCGGGTAAACCGCAAACAGACGCCGAGGCATTAACGTTCTTTGCCGCTTGCAGAGATGTTAACGAACAAGAAACTAATCCGCCTCGCACCCAAAAACACCATCCCTCCACGCACAACTTCGTCGTTGTGATTCGGGCTCGCCGTACGCGCGATCGCGGCGCGGAAGTCCGAGTTGCACTCCGTTCTTGTTTAATTCTAATCCTGCGCGCGTTCCTAGGAGATTCGAATGGAAGTGACTCAGTTCTTGGCCGCAGTTATGCAATTAACCTTGTTGGCAAATGCAGGCCAAACCTATACCGAGGCCTATTCCCAGGCCGAGGTCACCGGCAAACCGATGCTGGTGTTGATTGGAGCCAACTGGTGCCCTCATTGCGTGACGATGAAGAACTCGATCATGCCGCAGGTAGAGCGATCCGGCTTACTAGGGCAGGTGTCTTACGTGCCGCTGAATAGCGATCACGATCCCGCGCTCGCGCGGCAAATGATGCGGGGAGGCTCGGTGCCGCAGTTGGTGTTGTATTATCGCACGGGCAGCGGTTGGCGGATGCGGCATGTCACGGGTGGAACCTCGGCGAGCAACGTACAGTCGATGATTCGCCAGGCCTTGGACGCCGTGGCATCGGATCCCCCCGCCAGCAGCAAGACCATGCCTGTTAGCGGCGCCATGCCTGTTAGCGGCGCCATGCCTGTCAGCGGCGCCATGCCTGTCAGCGGCGCCATGCCCACGGCCGCGGCGCCCGCCAACTAGCCTGGCGAGCCCGCCTGGCCGCTGGGGGGCAGTGTGGACTTCGAGCCTATCCGAAAACCCTGCCAACCCCCACCGGGGGTTGATGGTTATGGTAGCGGCGGCCCCAGCAGCGGCAAGCCTGCCGGGCCCGAGGTGGTCAGCACGCGATCGCGGCGCGGCGGCAACTTGGGCCGCATTTCTCGTTGCGCTCTTTCCGCGTGCAGGGCGAGAATCCGCTGCACCTCCAGAATGGTTTCTGGGTGCCGGTGAATGGTGTTGTGGTCCGTCTCCACTACCTTTTCGCTTTCGGCGTTTTCCACGTGCGAACTGACCAGCGACACGATCCCGTCGCCGTCGGACTTGCCGTTGCCCACAATGTTGTTGTAAGTCACCCAGGCAGGTTTGGCCGAGTTGTAAAGAATGGGCAGCAACGGGCTGGAAGGTGACAGCGAGTCGATACTCGTCAGGCTGCGACTCCCACCGGTGCGAAGAATGTCGGGATTATCCTGGAACAGTTGTTGGTAGTTCGAGACCATGGCCGAGGGGAGCGAAATAACCTTGCTCGATAGCCAGCGGGTGGCGCCATTGGAATAGTGGCTGCCCTGGTGAGGGCTGGCAATCGTTACCACGCGTCGCACGGCCGGATTGGGTTGAAAGAAGAAGGTGTTCTCGATCTGTTGCTTGACTTCGTCGCTGGCTTTCACCAGTTGGAAGGGCGTATCGCTGATGGCGCTCCAGTAAGCCTCGCCGCCTTCCACGGTTTGCAGCTTGGAAACCAATCCGCCCATGCTGTGGCCCACGAGTACCAGTTGGTCGAGGGTGGGCGTGCGGAGCTGAGGATCGAACACCTGACGCATGTCGCGCAGATCTTGCCGCATTTGGGCCGCGCTAAACCAGAACGGTTGACCGGTGGGGTAGAGATAGAACCAGAACTGGTACTTGTCGCGAACGTCGGGCGCGCCGCGCAAGTCGTTGAGCATTTCGGACCAGGTGCTGGGGCTCGACCAGAGGCCGTGCACAAACACCACCGGAATTTTTTGCGGGTCGTAAGGCTCGGTGAAGTACAGGCCGGTTTGGTCTTCCCAGCGGTCGGGCGAGAAGAAGCCCAAATTGGCGAAGGACTCGAGCGACGACTGTTGCAGGAAGTAGGCGAGCGGCGTGGTGAGATCCGACTCCAGCGGGACCCTCACGCCATTGACCAAGATGTCGCAGCCGGCCAGCGGATCATACAATTCCAGCAGCACCTTGTGCCGCGAGGGTTTCGCTTCGCCGTTGGCAGCGGGCGCGGCTTCCGCCGGGCAAATCTTCAGGAACGCGGTAACGGGCGTGCTGACAATCGGCGGATAGTATTTGTCATCGCCGGTTTGTCCTTCGGTTGTTTTGCGGATGCCAATGAGAGGCACGCCCAGGCCAAAGGTTTCGTACCGCTGATTGAACCCTTTCACTTCGTAATCGGAAGCGAACTTGATCTCCTGGAAATCTTCCAGGCCCCAGCGGCCGCTGCGCGTCACCACCTGGATATCCCAAAACTGCCGGGCAGTTCGCACGGTATGCTCCTGCCGCATGCCGCCGTCTTGTTGCCAAAGCCGCAGCGTGCATTCCAGCGAACCGTTATACAGATCGCAGGCGGCTCGGTACTGGGGATCGTAAGGATTGCGTTTTAAGTAGTAACGCGGATCAAACAGATAGAGATACGCGTGCGTTACCGCGGCGCAATAGTAATCGAGCGCCGCCTCGGGGTTGCGCGCTTCGAGTTGTTTGCCCGTGAGGTAAGCGGCCTCGGCAAAGGCATACACCGTATCGGGCGAGGCGTCGCGATCGATGTGGCCGTGCAATTGTCCCAGGGCCGCATCGGGGTTCTCTTCAAACTCTTTGCCCAGGCTGTACCGCCGCAGCACCGTCGCGGTTCGTTCGCTGGGTTGGGGCGCGCCCCAGCGGCCCATTTTCAGGCGTTGACTAAGGGGATTCTGCGGCACGCCCCGCATCGAGATCCAGCGATCGCCCGAACAGCCCGTCGCCAGCAATAGCAGCACCAGCAGCCACGCTTGTGCCGCGCGCGCGTTCGCGCGGGCCGTTTGGATACAGGCAACCTCGCGCCGACAGGCAAATCCCGATGTGCCGAATTCCGTCACGGCTGGCGCCAACTCCGTTAACAAGTGGAACGGTGCCCCCCCCCTGTATGAAAGAGAGAACGGAGTAAGGGTATCCAGCGCGTTGGCGGCGGGCAATGGCGATTGATGAAGGAGCACGCGTGCCGGCAGCGCTGGCATCCCAAGGGCGTGTCCCCTTTGCTCACCGCCAGATTCACGGGATCGAGACCGGTGGCGGTGGCGCCTTCCTGACCGGTTCACATGCTGGGCAAGCGGGCAAGCTATCGCAACTTCTTCCCGCCCGAGGCCCGGTGGCAGTTTACCGGATGGCGACTGGCCCTGCCGCCAACTTCGAGGTAGGCGGTGGATCATCGTGGAGCTTGCCTATCGCCGGAGCGGCTGAAAAGTTATGGGGATTATGGTGGCCGCTGAAAACCCGTCGGCTACACTCGGTTCATCTCCGCGAAGCCGACTCGGCAGCGGGTCGTTCGCGATCTGGTTCTGATATGAGGGGAAAGCCAATGCAGGCAACGACGAGCCACACGGGTAGATTCAATACTTTGTTCACGCGGACTTTGACGGGGTTGCTGGGGGCAGGGTGCGTGGCTGTCGTGTTGTCGCTGGCTGGAGCGGCCCAATCCGCCGAACCGGCGTTCACCACCGAACAGATTGATGACGGACTGAATGTTGGGTACGCGGCGCGGTTGATCGACATGAACGACGACGGTCGCCGCGATATTGTGGTGGTCGATACCAATCGATTGCTGTGGTACGAGAACCCCACGTGGAAGCGTCATACCATTCTGGAAGACCAGACCAAGGCCGACAATGTTTGTTTTGCCGAGTACGATATTGATGGCGATGGGCAGTTGGACTTTGCCCTGGGCGCCGATTGGCGCCCGGCCAACACCGTTTCGGGCGGAACGCTGCAATGGGCGTCGCGCGGCAAGCAGCCGGGCGACCAATGGACCGTGCATCCCATCGTCGAGGAGCCCACGATCCATCGCATTCGTTGGGCCGATTTCGATGGCGATGGCCGTGAGGAGTTGATCGTGGTCCCGTTATTTGGCCAGGGCGCTACCCGCCGGGCGAATTTCATGGATCAGCCGCTCAAAATCACCTCTTACAAGGTGCCGGCCGATCCGGTGAATGATCCTTGGAAGGCCGAAGTTATCAACCAAGAGTTGCATGTGGCGCATAATTTTATGCCGGCCGACGTCGATGGCGACGGCAAGTTGGACATGCTCGTCGGCAGCTACGAGGGCGTGAGTCTGCTGCAACGCGACGACAGTGGCAAATGGTCGCGGAAGCTGCTCCACGAAGGGAACCAGGCCACGCCTGACGCCAGCCGCGGCGCCAGTGAAATCAAACTGGGGACGCTCGCCAACGGCGAAAAGTATATCGCCACCATCGAGCCCTGGCATGGCAATCAAGTGGTGGTCTACCGTCAGCCCGCCGTGGAGGGAGGGCGCGCCGACCGCTGGGAGCGCGAAGTGCTCGACGACCAACTGCAATGGGGCCACGCCGTGTGGTGCGCCAATCTGGATGACGACGCCGACGAGGAACTGATCATTGGCGTTCGCGACAATCGCGACGACGCGGCCCGTTGCGGTGTGCGGATCTTCGATCCCACCCCCAATGGCTGGCAGCGCAGCCTGGTGGATGTGGGCGGCGTGGCCGTGGAGGACTTAACCGTGGGGGATCTCAATGGCGACGGCCGCGCCGAGATTGTGGCCGTGGGCCGGCAGACGAAGAACGTGCGAATTTATTGGAACGGGGCGAAGCCCGGCGCCGCAAAGTAAGTAGCGGCCGTCACTTTTCGGGCGTGCCGTTTTGATTGTTGATGTTCGCCGCCCGCGGGGCTTCTTCCATGGCCGGCAGGTCGATCTTGAAGAGCTCGGCCGCGTTGCGCCACAGGATGAAGGGTAAGATTGCCGACCGATGGGTTCGCGAGCCGCTCAAGCCGAAGACTCTCTTGAAGTAGGGCCGTGCGGATCGCGCGCCAGTTGTGCGGAACGCATCACGGATTTCGCAGGGTTCACCCTTCGAGGCTGGAAACGGGATTGTGAGGGGGGGCTTATTCCCATTCGCCGAGTGTGGCCTGCAGCGTGAGGCGGACTCCGCCTCGAAGGATGGAAAGCTCAATCGTGTCGCCGCCATCTTGGGCGGCAATGATGCCCGTGAGCGATTGAAAACCTTGCACCGGTTTTCCTTGGCAGCCGAGCACCACATCGCCGGCTTGGATGCCTGCGGCTTGGGCTGCCGAACCGTCGCGAACCGAAGTCACCAGACAATCCACGGAGTTGAGGTTGCCCGACACGCCCAGCAGACCGCCGCGGCGTTCTTCAATATCGGTAGCGCGGAGGGCATTGCGAATTTTCCGCAAGCCTTCTGCCGAGAGACGCGTGCCGTACAGTTCCAACCGCTTCAACTGCGTGAGTTGCAGCAGATGAGGAATGGCCTGGTCGGTAATTCGCGGGCCGAAAATGCTTAACCGGTCGAGCGACAGCATGTGCTGCAGCAATTTCACATCGGCGGCCCCGCCTTCCCAACCCTTGCCGAGAATGGCGTGCGAGGTGGTGATCGGCCCTTCCATGGCCGACCCGCTGCCGAATCGTCCGCCCAATTGTTGGAATTTTTCGTAAGCGCGCGTTTGATCGACTTCCGCCAGCTCGCTGAGCGCCGTTCGAACGTGATCTGCCAGGGTGCTTACGGCCGGGCTGCCGAGGTTTTCGAGCGCCTGCCGCGCGGCCGTGGCCGTGGGCTGGTCCTCGCTCATGGCCAGCACGCGCAAGATCTTCACGCCCCGGACGATGACTTCCAGATCGCCCTGTTGCAGCGACTCGACCAAAGGATCGACGGCGGCCCGGCCCGCGGTGCAAAGCTGGTCGGTGGCCGATTCGCGGCGGCGATAGCTATCGTTCGCCAGATCTTGCACCCAGCCGCGAATTTTGGCCGTATCTGGCCCGGCTCCGCCAGGTTGTGCGGCGAGAGCACCGGCCAGCCCGGTGGGAAGGAGCAGTCCCCAGGCAAGCAACCAGCGGATTCGCCAGCGATGATTGAGCATCTTCGCTCCTGTTTCTGGGAATCGGTTCGCCCCCGCCAATCGCGGTAATTTTGCCTATTCTAATCGATGGGGGCCTCAGACACGACCGCGAAACCCGCCGAAGGCGGGCCAGGCGGCGGGCCTCGGGGCGGTTCGGCCGCTTGGAACGCCAAAGGCGGGCTCAATTTGTGGCAAAGCGGAGCCTGTGGGAACAGCGTTGTGCAAAAAAGCCAAACCGAGGGTAAGCTAGGAAGGGGTACGGCGGCTGCTGGCAGGTTGGCTAGATTGGCCAGCGTTGGTTAGATTGGCCAGCGAGGTGGTTCGCCCCCCCAAAAGACGGCTGGCCGCGACGCCGTCAGTCTTTCGAACATCCTTTCGGTCGAGGTAGTTGCGATGAAGAAGCCAAGTCTATTCACGTTGGTCATGTTGGCCGTTTTGGCCCTGGGTTCGGGTGTCACCATTGCTCAATTCATCCAGCCAGGCGGGCTGAATCCCGGTGGCTTGAATCCCGTGCCGCCCAGCCTGGAGCCTGAGCCGTCTTACAACTATTCCACCGTGTTGGCCCCCGGCCAGTCGTACCTGATTCACGCCTCGGAAGATGTGGTGATCGAGCTCTTCGTGGACATTCCCATTTCGGTGAACGAGAACTTTATCTACGAGAATCCGCGGAATCCGGGGAAGTTTATCATTCCCAACCTGGCTCCCTTCCGAGCCCAAGGCCCGGTGATGATTTCGCGGAGCGCCGAAAGCAACACCATCGCCAAAACATTTGTGCGGTGGCGGTACGTCGACAGCATGTTCACTCGCTACAGCCGCCCCCCGCAACGAAACGACGTGGCTGACTAAGAGCCTATCCGAGAACCCTGTTTCCCCCTCTCCCAGCCCTCTCCCGCCAGGGGCGAGGGAGTATTTGGATAGGCTCTCAGCCTGGGGAGAGGTAATTTGCCTGGGAAGGGGGGCCGCTAGCTGTCTGCCGATTCGAGGGGGCCGTCAAGACTCGTCTAGGTTGTTCGGGCTGGCGGCGCTATACTTCCGCCCGACGCAAAAGTGTTAGCTATCAGCGCCACGGAGGGCGACCATGCGAAAAATTGCAGTCCTGAACCAGAAAGGTGGCGTCGGCAAGACGACCACCTCGGTCAATCTTGGCGCCGCCCTGGCGCGCCGCGGATTTCAAGTTTGCGTGGCCGATCTCGATCCTCAGGCTCACGCGTCGCTGCATTTAAATGCTAGCTTGCAGTCGTCGCGACTGGCGCAAACCTCCATTTATCGGGTGTTGGCCGACAAAGCCCGGCTGGCCGATATTCGCCAACCGGCGGGTCCCAACCTGTGGGTGGCGGCGGCGAGCATCGATTTGGCGGCGGTGGAAGTCGAACTGGCCGGCGTCGCGGGCCGCGAAGTCATTTTGCGGAAGAAGCTGGCCGAAGAAACGCACCCCTTCGATCACCTGGTGATCGACTGCCCCCCTTCGCTGGGCATTCTCACGCTCAACGCCTTGTGCGCGGTGGATGAGGTGCTGATTCCGCTGCAGCCCCACTTCTTGGCGCTGCACGGTTTGAGCAAACTGCTCGAAACGGTTGACCTGGTGTCGCAACGGGTCAATCCGCAACTGCGCGTGGGGGGCATCCTGCTTTGCATGTACGAATCGGCAACCCGGCTGGCCGGCGAGGTTGCCAAAGACATCAGCACGTTTTTGGAAATGTCGCGGGGCAAGAACCGACCCTGGTCGGAAGCCAAGCTGTTCAACACCAAGATTCGCCGCAACGTGCGGCTGGCCGAAGCTCCCAGTTTCGGGCAATCGATCTTCGATTACGCCCCCGATTCGCCTGGCTCGCAAGACTACGGCGCCTTGGCCGATGAGTTTTTGGCCGTGGGCAATCAAGTGCCGCCGCCGGTCTCGCGCGACGCCTTTCTTAAGACCATGGCCAAGCTCTCCGAGCCGGTTGGCTAAGAGCCTATCCGAGAACCCTATTTCCCCCTCACGCCAGCCCTGGCCCGCGAGGGGCGAGGGAGTCAATGGATAGGCTCTAAGGGTGAACGGCCGTTGGCCGGAGCGGGCTTTTTCTGGCGGCCGCGGTTCCGCCCTCGATCCCGAGATCATGGGCAAGATTTGCTCGGTTTATCGTGCAGTTGCGCCGGGTTCTGCTATTCTGGGGAAGTCGAGCGACGGAAGGAGATTCGCATCCCCCCTCCGCGCTAGCCCAACTTCCCCAGTTGTTGTTGTAAGTTCTTGCGCTGCAAGGGTTGGGC
>CAYUMU010000139.1:0-9934 GCA_964445985.1 uncultured Pirellulales bacterium
TCCTTTCGCGGAGCGAAAGGCGACTATGCCCGAAAGTTATTCTTCATGGGTTCCTTTTCGCCCCTGGCAAAACACGCCGCCCCGCTGCTCTTAGTCATCACCGCGTGGTTGGCCCTCGAAGTTCGCGCCGCCGAAACCTACGCTTCCCATCCGCCGGCCCATCCCCTGGCTCAAGCTTCCATCACGCCCCCCGCGGTGGGGCCGGCCAAATATGTGGACGCCTCCAAAGGCAACGATGCCGCCGACGGCTCCGAGGCCAAGCCTTACAAAACGCTGCAATTTGCCGCCAGCCAGCTCCAGCCAGGCGAAACCCTCTATCTTCGCGGCGGTCGTTACTACGAGCACGCCAGCATCACTCTGCAAGGCACCGCCGGGCAGCCGATCACCATTCGCAGCTACCCAGGCGAACTGGCCATCATCGACGGCGGTCTCCGCGAATTCCACGAAGCGCCGGCCACGGCCTGGGAGGCCAACCCCAGCGGCGCTCCCGGCGAGTACATCTCGGTGAACACCTACCCCGACCTGGGCGGCCAGCCCGAGTCTGTCAACGTACTGGGCAACTTTGGCGATTCCATGGTTCCCCTCCAGGGGTATCACTTTCTGGGCGACCTTCGCAGCGACAATCCCTATTGGAACATCACCAGCAAGGTCGCCGGCGAACAGAGCGTGTACTGTGGGCCTGGCATTTATTACGACCCCACGTTGGGCAAAATCCACGCCCGGCTGGCCCACACGCGGCTCCCTGGCTTGGGCGACGACAACTACCGCGGCGAAACCGATCCCCGCAAAGTGCCGCTGGTAATTGCCGCCATCGCCGCGGGCCCTGCCCTCACCTTGCGAAACTGCGAGCACGTGCGATTGCAAGACCTCATGCTCTGCGGCGCGCGCGCCGCCACCCTCGAAATCGCCAACGGTCGGCGCCTCGAACTCTCAGGCCTCACGGTCTACGGAGGGGCATCGGCGATCAACCTTCGCGACACGCTAGGGCTGCGAATGGAACATACCGCCTGCCGCGGCCTGGCGGCCCCCTGGACCTTCCGCGGCAGCCTCAAGTACCGTTCGATTGAAGCCCGCATCTTCTCGGCCAGTCGCTGGGAGCCCACCGGCCAGGACAGCCGCGATTTTGAAATCGCCTATTGCGAATTCACCGATTGCGTGGACGGTGTTTTCCTCGGCAACGTGTCGGGCGTGCGGTTCCACCACAACCTCGTCGAAAACGTCAGCGACGACGGCATCTTTCTCACGGCCGCCACCGGCTACGACGGCAAAACACCCGGCGGCGATGTGCGCATCTATCAGAACCGCTTCGCCCGCTGCCTCACCACCTTTGCCTTTGGCGTGGGCCATGGGCGGCAAAAAACACTCGATTCCGGTTCGCAAATGGGATCGGGGGCCGATATCTACCGCAACGTGTTCGATTTCCGCCGGCCCGTCATGTACCACTGGCCCAGCGGCCCGGGTGACAACCAATCGCTGGATTCCTACGGACGCGTCGCCGGCGACCACGGCAGCCCCGCCTGGGAACCCATGAACATTTATCACAATACTTTCCTGGCCGGCGTGCCGCCCCGCTACGACTACGGCACCAGCGGCCTGGCCGTCGGCATTGGCAAGGGGACCATCCGGCGGGTCTTCAACAACATCATTTGCCAGATGCAAGGCATGGTGGGCCAATCGCTGCCCGACCCCCAGGTCGATTTTGCCGGCGATGGCAATTTGTTTTGGAGCCTGACCGACGGCCCCACGTTTGAAGGCGAAATCTTCAGCAAGTTCCGCAAGTCGGCCGCCTTCGACGCCAGCCAGCAGAACTACGCCCCCGGTTGGACCTCCCACGACAAGTTCGCCGATCCCCAGTTCATGGCCCTCTCGCCCGAGTGGCAAACCGTGCCCGACCTGCGACTGCAAGCCCGCAGCCCCGCCATCAACGCCGGTATTGAACTCCCCGCCGATTGGCCCGATGCCCTGGCGAAAGCCGATCCCGGCCAGCCCGACATCGGCGCGCTCCCCGCAGGCAGCGATCCCTGGCCCGTGGGCGTCCGCGGCCGGCTCAATGTGTTCGGCGGCCCGAACACGCAATACAAAGAGGCATTCGTCAGCGATTGGCAATTCGCCGATCGCGAATATCAACCGCGGCCGCAAGCCGGCAAAGCCCTCGTCTACCAGGGTTACCCGGCCTTCGAAGCGCCGCTGGCCGCGTTCGCCCTCCGCGCCGCGGGCGCCACCGTGGAAGAAGTCGAACGAACCTGGCTCGACCCGGCCCGCTTTGCCGATTTCGATATCGTGCTGATCGACGGCAGCTTGGCCCGCGCCAAGATCGAGCCCAACGTCTTCTCGGCCGACGACCTCAAGCACGTGCAGCGCTTCTTGGAACAGGGCGGAACACTGGTGCTGATGAACGGCAGGGCCGATCTCTTCGCCACTCCGCACGGCCGCGACTTCCTGGCCAAAATCACCGGCCCCGCCATCGGCAACAACAGCGCCCAGTACCGGCTGCTCAAGCCCAACCACCCTTGGGTGGCACACCTGGCCAACCGCGAATCGCTCCCCTGGCTCGAAGGCAAGCTGGTCACCCCGCTCCGCGGCGAGCGCTGCGACCCCATCATCGGCACCACCGCCGGCGCCGCGGCACTCTGCCAGGCGCCGGTCGGCCAGGGGCAACTCATCTACGTCGGCTGGAGCATCGCCCGCTGGCTCCCCAACGGCCGCCTGAAAACCACGGTGGAACAAGAAGCAACCTACACCGAGCAGATGCAGGTGCTGCTCAACCTGGCGAAAGACGTGGTCACGGGCGAAATTTCAAAAAGCGCCAAGTAGAGTTTCTCTCTCCCCCTCGAGGTAGTTCAGTGAACGGGTGCCCGTGCCAGGGTTGCACATGGCAGCAGGCAATGGAAGTGTGCCATTGTTTGCGAGCGAATCGGCCCACGAAGTAAAACGCCCGACTCCGCCTCGCACTGCTTGCGGTCGTGGCAAGCGTGCTCTGCTGGTAAAACGCATTCGACCTCAAGCAGTGGCACACTTGCCTGCTTACTCGGCCGGCCCTACTTGACTCAAACCCAACATCTCATCCCTTAGCCCATTTGCAGCGGGATGGGGTTGCCCTTGGTGAGTTGGAAGGGGCGATTCTGCTGGTCGTGCAGTTCGGTGTGCGGGTCGATGCCGAGCATGTGGTACACGGTGGCGACAAAGTCGGCGGGGCTGAGAGGTGTTTCGGCCGGGTAGGCGCCCAGCTTGTCGCTGGCGCCCACGGTTTGGCCGCCGGCGATGCCAGCGCCGGCAAGCATGATCGTGTAGACCTCGGGCCAGTGCTCGCGGCCGCCGTTTTTAAGCGTGACCTTGGGCGAACGGCCGAATTCCGACGCCACGACCACCAGCGTTTCATCGAGCTGGCCGGAGTCGGTGAGGTCGGTCATCAGGGCGTGGAATGCCTGATCGTAAGGCGGAATGAGGTCTTCTTTCAGGGCCGAGAAGTTATTCCAGTGGGTATCCCAGGCAAAGCCGTTGCGGCCTTGCGTTCGCTGCCAGTTGCATTGCACCAGGCGGGTGCCGGCATCGAGCAGTCGCTTGCCGAGCAGAACCGATTGGCCAAACAGGTTGCGACCATAGCGTTCGCGGGTGTCGTGGTCCACGCTGGCCAAGTCCACCGCCTGGCGAACCTGTTCCGAGCCCACCACCTCCAGGGCCTTGGTTTGATTCTCTCGCAGCGACTCCGCCAGCGCCGTTTCGCGAAGGTACTCGGTTTGCTGATTCAACTGATCCGCCAAACGCAGCCGGCGACGGATGGTGCTGGTGGCCAGGTGCGGCGACAGCGGCAGATGCTCCAGGCGGAAGTTGTCGTCGTTGGGGTTGCCGCTGGTGAGCATGGGGTCGTACTTGCCCCCCAGCATGCCAGCGAACTGACCAGCGCGGCGACCGCCGGCCACATCCATGCGGTGGGGCACGATCACAAAGGGGAACATCGGCCCGCCGCCAGGGGCAATTTTCGACATGCACGAACCCAGGTGGGGCATGTCCTGCCGGCTCATCGAGTTCACGTCGGAAACCGAGCCGGGGTACTTGTAGCCGGTGAACATCCAGTAGGAGCCGCGGCCGTGGTCGTTGTGCTCATGATTCATCGAGCGGACCAGGGCCACCTGGTGCATGTGCTTGGCGGTGAGAGGGCAATGTTCGCCGAAGCGGATGCCCGGCACGGTGGTTTCGATGGTATCGAACTCGCCGCGAATTTCGACCGGAGCATCGGGCTTGGGGTCGAACATATCGTGCTGAGGGTTGCCGCCGCTCAAATAAAGAATGATGCAGTTCTTGGCTCTGCCAAAGCCAGGGGCACGGTTCGCGGCCGATTGCGGCGTGCCGGCGGTGGCCTGGTTGGCGGCGAATAACTGGCTGAGGGCGGCGCCGGTCATGGAAAGCCCGCCGATGCGAATCATTTCGCGACGTGAAATCCCAGACGAAGCAACGGCAGGACCCAAGATGCTTAACATGGCAAGCTAGGCTCGGCAGGAAGTTTTTGGGGGGTGGGGGCGGTGACGGAAATCCGATTTCGGTCATCTTTTAGAAAGTTGCACGAACCCGCGGGCAAAACACTGGGGAAGCTAGTGCAACTCTCATCGCCACACATTAACATATCTACACGTGTCGCGTTAGCCAAATCCTTCCCCCCGAACTCGCCCCGGTACTCCCGCCCCCCCTGGTTCGGCCCGCCTTGGTTTCACCCCACTGCCGCTCGGGGCTTGGCCGCTGTTAAAGGAGTAGGTTCTTTGTCGATTATGCCAACCAAGGTTTGCGGATCGAAATGGCCAGCATTGCTAAGAGTTTTGGCCTGGGCTGTTTGTTTGGCTGGCGGGTACTCCTCAATCGCCCATGCTCAACCTCGGATTGAGTACCTTAGTCCTCCGGTGATTCAGCGGGGCGTGAAGAGCACCATCACCGTTTATGGAACGGACTTGGAGGGCGCCTTTGGCATTTGGACGTCGCTCCCCTCGGGACCGCTGCCGGCGAAAGTGGTTCGCGAGAAAATCGCCGCGACCGTCGAGTTGCCCTCGGAACAGCAGGTTTCGTTTGAAGTGGCGGCGCCGGCCGATGCTCCGCTGGGGCTGTATGGGCTGCGCGTGGCGACCCCTAGTGGGCTGAGCAACGTGCATATTTTTTTGATCGATGAGTTGCCGGTGCAAGTTCGGCAATACCCAAGGGCGGCAACTGACAGTCATCCTCCTGCTTCACCGACCGCATTGACAGAGCAGCCTGCGCCATTGCCGGTGAAGTTGCCAGCTTGCGTGGCGGGCGTAAGCCAGCAGGCAACCAGCGACATCTACCGCATTGACGTAGCCCAGGGCGAACGGGTTTCGTTCGAGGTGATTGGCAATCGGTTCGGAAAAGACTTCGATCCGCTGGTCACCATTCGCGATGCGGCCGGAACGATCGTGGCCGAGGAAGACAACGACGGGGGCTTGTTTTTTGACTGTCGTTTCGAGCACACCTTTGCCCAACCGGGCAAATACACGGTGGAAGTTCGCGACGCTCGCTACTGGGGCGACAACAGTTGGCGCTATGTGCTCCGCATGGGCGATTTCCCCGTCGCGCGGGTCGCCGTGCCGGCGGCGGTGACGCTGGGCGCGACGCCCGAAGTAGTGTTTCCGCAGGTGCCTGACCTGCAAGTCCCGGTCAAGTTCTCGGTCGAGCGAGCACCGGGCTGGCAGTTTCAAGAAGTTCGTGCGCACGCCCGAGGTGTTGCTACGTGGATTCCAATTCTAGCAATTTCGGGCAGTTCGCAGACGGCCGAACTGGTACTTGAGCAAGAACCGAACAACTTGGCCGACACCGCCAACGAAGCCAGCACGGCCAGCCTGATCCACGGCGTACTGCAAACGCCTGGCGATATCGATGCCTTCCGCCTCACGCTAACCAAGGGGCAAACGATTGTCGTTCGCGGGGAAGCCAGGGCCTTGGGTTCGCCGGCCGATCTCGAACTCATCCTGCTGGAACCCAATGGGAACGAAGTGAAGCGGATCGATGACTTGATCGTGCGCGATCGGCGCGATTCGTGGCCGCTGGAGGCGCACTTTGACTTTACGGCCCGGCAAGATGGGCCGCATGCCTTGCTGGTGCGCGATGTAACATCAGGAGGCGGCCCGGCGTATGCCTACCAGGTGGAAGTTACGCCCGGCAAGGCTCAATTGAAGCTCGAAGCCGAAGTGGCTCGAGTTACCTTGCCGCAGGCCAACTATCAACCGATTCCGCTCAAGCTAACGCGGATGCGCTGCTCGGGGCCGGTGGAGCTCAAGCTGCTGGGAGCGCCGGCTGGAGTAACGCTGGAGCCGAGTGTGATTCCCGCGGAGGCCACCGAGGTGGTATGCCAGCTGCGGGCGGCCAATGCGGCGGCGCTGGGGCTTTATACGTTGCGGATATTGGCGGAGTGGAAGCCGGCGGAGGGAGTCGAGGGAACTCCGGCGAAAGCCTACGCGGAGACGCTGCCGCTGATCGACCGCCGCACGCGCAACAAAGATCTGATTCCCTTGGCGCTCCGCGACAATCAACTCTATCCGCCGCCTTCGCTCACCAATCGGCTCGCGCTGCAAATTACGCCCCCGGCGCCGTTCGATGTGCAATTGCCGGACGAAACGATCCTGATGACCAAGTATCTGCTGTCGGGCTTCGCCATCCATACGCCCCGCCAGCAGGGCTTTGCGTCGCCTATTTCGTTCACGGCCGCGGGAGGGCAGATTGGCAACGAAGACGAAGAGCGAACGAATATCTTTCTTCGCTTCCCCACCGCCACGGCCGAGCAATCGGAGGTTCGCGGCGAGATTCACAACCGCATTCTCACGCAATACGAAAAGTTCCGCGTGGACCTGAACGCCACGGCCCCCGACGGCGACCGAAAGGTGACGCTCCACCGCACCTTCATGCTCGACGTAAAATCGGCCTTCGCGCCGGCCTTTGAGCCCGCCAACTTGGAGTTGATGCCAGGGGAAACGGCCACCGTTCGCGTTCTTGCCAATCGAACTTCGGAATTCAATGGACCGGTGCGATTGGAAACCACCACGTCTCCTGGCATCGATCTGGAGGAGGCGATCGAGATTGCCGCCGATCAGGGCGAGCTCGATTATGTGGTGAAAGTGCCTGCCCAGACCTCGCCGGGCCGGTATTCCATGCGTTTCAAGAGCACCGGGATCGTGGGCAAGTACGAAGAAGAGATCAATGGTCCCACGCTGAACGTCACCGTCAAACTACCGCCAGCGGAGAAGAAAAAGCCATGATGGCCCTGGATATCAAGCGATGGGATGCCAGGCGCGGCCGTGCGTGCCACTTGGCGATGGCCCGCACAATGGCCCTTGCAATGGCTGGCATGCTGCTGGCATGGGTGGTGGCCGGGGGCACGTCGCTCCAGGCACAAGCGGCCACGCCGCGGCCCGCGGGCATTGAGGTGGCGCCGCGCGAAGTCGCATTGCACTCGGCCCGCGCCAAGCAGCAATTGCTAGTGACGGGCAAGTTCGCTGCCCCGCACGATGGCGAAGAAACCGACCTGACACCTCAGGCCCGCTACGAAAGCCTGACGCCCTCGGTGGCGTTGGTGACCAGCTCGGGCGTGGTGGTGCCGGTGGGCTTTGGTCGCGGCGAAATCGTGGTGAAGTACGCAACCTACGAAGCGCGCGTGGAAGTATCGGTGGACGGCCAGGCCGATGCCGACCCCATAGATTTTCGCACCGAAACCATCGCCGCGTTGAGCCGAGCCGGCTGCAATTCGGGTCCCTGCCACGGTTCGCCCCAAGGGAAAAACGGCTTTCGACTCAGCTTGCGGGGCTTCGATCCGCAGGTCGATATTCATACCCTCACGCGCAATGCGCCGGGCCGCCGGGTAAATGTGTTTTCGCCCGACGACAGTTTGATTCTCGCCAAAGGCCTCGGGCGCGTTGCCCACCAGGGGGGCGTGCGATTCCAGCCCACCGATCCGGCCTTTCAAATATTGCGAACCTGGATCAAGCAAGGCTGCCAGGTGAACGATGCCGAGAAAAAATTGCTGCAGCTCGAAGTACTGCCCG
The DNA here is from genome assembly GCA_964445985.1 of uncultured Pirellulales bacterium. GTDB lineage: Bacteria > Planctomycetota > Planctomycetia > Pirellulales > S012-138 > CAYUMU01. Next base: position 8,037 of record CAYUMU010000139.1, read on the forward strand.
AGCAACGGCGGTTGCAACCGGAGAATCCCCGGCAGCAGATCGTGGCTCGAGCCCACTTTAGTGATGGTTCGATTCGCGATGTGACCAACCTGGCGGTGTTCAGCAGCAGCGATCCCGAGGCCGCCAGCGTCACCGACGATGGCCAGGTGGAATTCCATCGCACGGCCGAAACGACGATCTTGGTGCGGTACTTGGAAATGGTCCGCGGCGTGCACCTGACTTACGTGGACCGCGATCCGCGGTTTAAGTTCGTTTCGCCCCCACCGGCGAACGAGATCGACCGGCACGTATTCGCCAAGCAGCGCGAATTGCAACTGGTGCCGGCGGAGCTATGCGACGACGCCGCCTTTGTACGGCGGGTTTACCTCGATGCGATTGGCGTGTTGCCCACCGCCGAAGAGGCACGGCGATTCTTGCAATCGAACGACTCGCAAAAGCGGACTAAGTTGATCGATGAGCTTCTGGAGCGGGACGAGTTCGCCAGTTACTGGGCGCTCAAATGGGCCGACGTAATGCGCGGCAGCGAGGTGACGATCAGCCAGCGAGGCGTGCATAGCTTCCATCGTTACCTGGTGAAGACCTTCCGCGACGATACGCCTTTCGACCAGTTTGCCCGGCGGTCGCTGACCAGCCTGGGGAACACGCTGAACGAACCCGCGGCCAACTTCCACCGCGTGGCGCGCACTCCGGAAGATGCCGCGGAGGCGATGTCGGAGTTGTTCTTGGGCGTGCGGATTGGCTGTGCCAAGTGCCATAACCATCCGTTCGAAGCCATGACGCAGAACGACTACTATGGCCTGGCGGCCTTCTTTGCGCGGGTCAAGTTCAAAGGCAACCAACTCGGCCGCGACGACGAAACCGTGTATCTCGACCAGCGCAGCGAAGTGCGGCACCCCAACACCAACCAGAACGTGCCGCCGTCGCTGTTTGGCAAAACGGTGGAATTCGCGGACCCCGCCCAAGATCGTCGGCAGGCCCTGGCCGACTGGTTGGCCAATGCGGAGAACCCCTACTTTGCCCGCGCGACCGTGAACCGCGTGTGGTATCACATTTTTGGCCAGGGCATTGTGGAACCGGTGGACGACTTCCGCGATACCAATCCCCCCTCCAATTCACAGTTGCTCGATTCTCTGGCCCAGAAGTTCATCGCCAGCGGGTTCCGTCTCAAGTCAACCGTGCGATCCATTCTGAATTCGCACACCTACCAACTCAGCTCGAAACCGCCCGCCCAGCAATCGGCCAAGGCGGCCGTACCCGATCGTTACTTTACCCATGCGGGCGTGCGGATGCTTTCGGCCGAACAATCGCTCGACGCCATCTCGGCCGCGGTCGGCGTGCCGGCTACGTTTGAAGGTTACCCCGCGGGAACCAAAGCCATGGAACTCGCGGACGGGGCCATTGAGCACCCCTTTTTGAATGCCTTTTCCAAGCCCGTTCGCGATGTGACCTGCGAGTGCGCGCGGGAAGACGAGCCCTCGCTGGGGCGGGTCATCCATTTGCTCAACAACCCCGAAATCCTGACGAACATCGCCTCGGAACGGTCTCGGGTAAGCCGCTGGCTGGCGGCCGGCAAGACCGACGAGGAACTCGTGGATTTGCTCTACCTGAGCAGCCTGAGCCGGCATCCCTCGGACGACGAACGTGCCCTGATCGCCACATTCTTGAAAGACGCCGACGACCGAGCGGCGGCGTTTCACGATTTGCAGCATGCCTTGCTGATTTCGAACGAGTTTTTGTTGCGGCACTAAATGCCTATCCAATGACTTCCTCGCCCTGGCCTGATAAAAAACGGTTGCTGGCGTGCTCGGGTTCTGTTGCGCGGCGGCGGGTACTTGCGCCGCTTGGCATTTGGTCGGGTTCGAGCGGATCGATCCTGAATGGTCCGCGACCTCAACCGC
>CAYUMU010000140.1:0-9513 GCA_964445985.1 uncultured Pirellulales bacterium
GTGGTGCACAAGAAGGCCGAAGTCATCCGGGTCTACCTGCCTCCCGACGCCAACACGCTGCTCTCGGTCACCGACCATTGCTTGCGAAGCCGCAATTACGTGAATGTCGTCGTGGCCGGCAAGCAGCCGGCTCCTCAATGGCTCACCATGGACCAGGCCGTCAAGCACTGCTCGCAAGGCATCGGCATTTGGGAGTGGGCGTCGAACGACAGGGGCGCCGAGCCCGACGTGGTCATGGCCTGCTGCGGAGATACTCCCACGCTGGAAACCCTGGCGGCTGTCGATCTTATTCGCAAGCATTTGCCTGAGCTCAAGGTTCGCGTGGTCAACGTGGTGAACCTGATGAAACTGCAGCCAGCCACGGAGCATCCTCACGGCTTGTCCGATCGGGATTTCGATGCGCTCTTCACCAAAGACAAGCCCATTGTTTTCGCATTTCATGGCTATCCTTGGTTGATTCACCGCTTGACCTATCGCCGCACAAATCATCGCAATCTGCACGTGCGCGGCTACAAGGAAGAAGGCACCACGACCACGCCCTTTGACATGGTCGTGCTCAATCAGCTCGACCGCTTCCACCTGGTGGAAGACGTCATCGATCGCTTGCCACAACTCGGGGCTCGGGCCGCTTACTTCAAGCAGGCCATCCACGAAAAGTTGATCGATCACAAGAACTATATTCATGAACACGGCGACGACATGCCGTCCATCAGCAACTGGCGCTGGGGCCAGGAAACACCGGCCAACAAGCCACGAACCTCAACCGAAGGCGATAACGTGTAGCTTGCCAGCCGCGATTCCACCACCCCCATGCTCTGCCCGATTCCTGATGGCTGGCTGCCGCGCAGCGCGATAGATTTTTCCAAACCTCGGAAGTTTCTCAGGCACTCTATATCGCAGGATTTTGCCAGACCTCGTGAACGCAGCACCCGACGATGCTCATGCCGAACGACAACCAAGAGCGGGCTTTCTTCCGCTGGGATGGTTGGCATTCTACGAACGGCGCTGGCTCGCCTACGACGCAGTTGCGGGAATCACGCTGGCCGCTTATGCCATCCCGGTTTCCCTGGCCTATGCCTCGCTGGCCGGATTGCCGCCGCAGGTTGGCATCTACTGTTATTTAGTCGGCGGAATTGGCTATGCCATCTTTGGAACGTCGCGGCAGTTGGCCGTTGGCCCGACTTCGGCGATCGCCATGCTTGTTGGCGCAACGGTTCCCCTGCTAGCCGACAATGACCCCTCACGCGTGGCGGGTATCGCGGCCCTGGCGGCAATGGTGGCGGCCGCCCTCGGCGCGATAGCCTGGCTGTTGCGCCTTAACAGCCTCGTAAACTTCATCAGCGAAACCATCCTGACAGGTTTTAAGGCCGGCGCCGCGCTCACGATCGGCCTGACTCAGTTGCCCAAGCTATTCGGTGTACCCGGCGGGGGAGATCATTTTTTTGAGCGGCTTTGGATCTTGGGCGGCCAACTGCCGCAGACCAATGCGGTGGTTCTGTCCCTCGGTCTGGCGGCGCTTGCTGTACTGGCCTTGGGGGATCGTTTCCTGCCTGGTAGACCCAATGCGCTGATCGTGGTCGTGGCTGCCACCATGGTGGTTTCGCTCCTGGGCTTGACGGCGTACGGGGTCTCCACCGTGGGCGATTTGCCTGCCGGGCTGCCGCAATTGTCTTGGCCGTCTTTGCGGTTGCGCGACGTGGACGGAGTGCTGCCACTGGCCGCGGCTTGCTTTTTGCTGTCGTACGTCGAAAGTATTGCCGCGGCCCGCGCGCTCGCCGCTCGGCACAACTACTCCGTGTCACCGCGGCAAGAGCTCCTGGCCCTTTCCTCGGCCAATCTCCTCACCGCCTTCAGTCAAGGATTTCCCATTGCGGGGGGACTTTCCCAGTCGGCGGTGAATGAAAAGGCCGGGGCTCGCTCGCCGCTGTCTCTGGTGTTCGCATCGGTGGCGATCGCCATTTGTCTGCTGCTATTTACCGACCTCCTTCGCAACCTTCCCTCAGTGGTGCTGGCCGCCATCGTGCTGATCGCTGTCCGCGGTCTGATTGATATCCCAGCGCTGCGACATCTCTGGCGTGTGAGTCGCCGTGAATTCGCGGTGGCTTGCGTGGCTTTGGTTGGAGTTCTGCTGTTGGGCATCCTGAAAGGTGTCTTGCTGGCCGTCATCGTGTCGCTGCTCATGTTATTGTCGGCTGCCGCCAGGCCGCACGTTGCCGTGCTCGGACGCATACCAGGCACTCGTCGCTACTCCGACGCCCAGCGGCATCCCGAAAACGACTCCATCGCAGGCGTCCTGATATTCCGCGTGGAATCGTCGTTGCTCTTTTTCAATACCGAACATGTACGCTCGATCATCGCCTCTCGGGTTACCGCTACGCCAGGCCTGCAACTCGTTGTGCTCGATCTTTCCAATGCCTCCCATGTCGACGTTGCCGGAGCAGACATGCTTGCCTCGTTGCATCAAGTGCTTGCGGCGCAAGGCGTGCAATTGCGCATCGTCGAGGCGCGGGGCCATGTGCGAGAATTATTGCGAGCCGTGGAACTCGATCGCAAAGTCGGCGATTTCAGCCGGCTTTCCTCGCTTGATCAAACGATTTCCGAATTCGAACAACGATAATAGATCAACAGAAGCAGTTCCGGCCGTCTTGACCCCAGCGCGGCGCGCCTCGGGCAGAAGCGGCGCCGCCCCCGCAACACCAGGATGGCGGGTGGACACGCGCGCTCCCATAATGGCTGCGGCGGCTTGGCGCCAACCGGCCCAAATTCACCAAGGCAGCGATGCACCCGTGGGCTGCGTTCAAGAGGAAGGCTTTTCATGAACCATGATCGCAACTTACTGTTCGGTGCGCTGGCCATGCAGGTTGGACTGATTACCGCCGATCAGTTTGCGGAAGCCTGCTCGATGTGTGCTACCCGCGGAACCAGTTCTCTGCCGGAAATCCTGTACGAAAAAGGTTGGTTGGCGCCGCAAGACCAGGCGCACGTTGACTATCTCGTCGAGCGAAGCCTCGCAAAATTCGGCTCCGACGTGCGTGAAAGCTTTGCCGGCTTGCCAGGGAACGTACGCAGTGTGCTGGCCACCATCGGAGTCGATGCCAGTGCCCGCTCACCGAGTGGATTCCGCGAAACGATCGCGCCCGCGGGGAATACGTACGCGGAGATTTCACTTGGGAAGCCCGGTCAGCGGTATACGCTCAACACGTTGCACGCCGCGGGCGGAATTGGCGAGATCTGGCTTGCCCGCGATACCGACCTGCAACGCGACGTCGCGGTTAAGCGATTGCAGTCGCGGAGGTCGCCATCGGAAGTTGCCAAGATGCGGTTCTTGCGGGAGGCTCGCATCACCGGCCAACTGGACCATCCCGGCGTGGTTCCCATCTACGAGATCTGTCTTGATGAAACGACCGGCCAGCCGTACTACTCCATGCGGTTTCTCAAGGGGAGAACGCTGACCGAGCATGTGAAGGAGTACCACCAGCGACAGAGACCAGTCGGCGGCGACCCTCAAACGCTGCTTGCTCTGTTGAATGCCTTTTGCATCATTTGCAATACAGTGGCCTACGCTCACTCCAAAGGCATCATCCATCGAGACTTGAAGTGCGACAATGTGATTCTTGGCGACTACGGCGAAGTGGTCGTCATCGATTGGGGGTTGGCCAAAGAGATTGGCAACAACGAAGCCGCGGCCTCGGACGACGGCAAACAGCCCGACCTGGCATCGGTCAATCCGGCGGCCACGCTCGCGGGGCACGTGTTGGGCTCGCCAGCTTACATGGCGCCCGAGCAGGCAGCCGGTCGTCTTGACCTGATCGGCCCCAGCACCGACGTCTACGGTCTTTGCGCCGTGCTCTACGAAGTCCTTTGCGGACAGCCCCCGTTTACTGGAAAGAATACGCTTGAGGTCCTGAATAGCGTCCAGCGTGAGGCTCCCCAGAACCCAAGCGAAATTGCTCCCGGCGTCCCCGAGGCACTCGAAGTGATCTGCCTGAAGGGCCTCTCGAAGTCTCAGAACCTGCGGCATTCCTCGGCGGAAAGTATCGCGACAGCCGTGCAACGTTGGGTGAGCGATCTGGCCGAACGCAGACAGGCGGAGGAAGAAAGAGAGCGGTTCTTTGCAATCTCGCTGGATTTGCTGGCGATCATCGATGCCGGTGGCCAGCTTCGCCAGATCAGTCCGGCTTGGGAGCGTGTGTTGGGATACGATCGCCTACAATTGATCGGGCGGACATTTGCCGAATTGGTTCACAATGACGATCAATCAGCGACGATGGGCCATCTCCAAATCGCTTCGGGCAACCAAATGGTCGACACCTTTGAGGCCAGAGCGATTCAAGCCGACGGTTCGTACCGTTGGTTTTCGTGGAACGTGACGCCAATCGCGAAGGAACAATGCGTTTATATCGTGGGTCGCGATATCACGGAGTTAAAGCGGTCACAACAACTCTTCGAGGGCGTGCTGCAATCGGCCCCCGACGCCATGGTTCTCATCAACCCCTCGGGCAAGATTGTCATGGTCAACCGACAAACCGAACGCGTCTTCGGATACGAGCAACGCGAGCTGCTCGGTCAACCAATAGAAATGCTTGTGCCAGAACGATACCGTGAGCAACATCCTGCCAACGTAGCCCGCTTCTTCGCCGCGGCAAGTGTGCGGCCGATGGGAGCGGGCCTTCCCCTTCGCGGCTTTCGCAAAGACGGCCGTGAGATCCTGGTGGACATCGCCTTGAGCCCCATCAACACCGAAGACGGCATGCTGGTGGCCGCCTCGGTACGCGATGTGTCCAGTCGAAGCCAGGTGTAGAGCATGTCATTCGCCACGTCCAAGTCGTGAAGCTTCGCCAACCGTGAGCTGACATACCTCGGTACTCCGAGATCATTGCCATGGTTACTTGTTCTGGTTGGCGGAAAGGTTCACGCCCAGCGAGCGGAGCAGGTTCACGTAGTCGACCGTGATGGCGAGCGACTCGTTGAACCAGTGGTCGCGTTTGACCACATGGCCGTCTTCGATGGACTTGTCTTCCAGTTCTTCGTCGAGCACGTCGTCGGCGCCCTTGAGAGCCTGGCGTTCGTCCATGAAGGTTTTCTCGTTGAGCGAGACCTTCTTACGGTCTTTGAGCAGGCGGTAACGGCCGATTTCGCCGATGACCTTCTTGAAATCGTCGTTCACGTCCACGCGTTCCGAAGACTTCTTGCGGAGCTGATCGATCAGTTGCGGAGTGACCATGTTCAGCTTGGGGTATTCGGCCTTGGGAACGCGGTCGAACTTGAGGGCGTAATCGAGGTCGGCCTCGCCGATATCCATGTGGGTGGTTAGCGAGGGGAGTTCGACGTCGGAAAGCACGCCGCGCTCTTGGGTGCTATCGCCGCTGGGGCGGTAGAACTGCTGCATGGTGAGCTTGAGGGCACCCAGCTTGGGGCCGTTGTTCAAGCGGAACAGTTGGCGGGTGAGGTCGAGCAGGCTTTGCACCGTGCCTTTGCCGTGGGTGGTCTTGTCGCCCACGATCAGGCCGCGGTTGTAGTCTTGCACGGCGCCGGCAAAGATTTCGCTGGCACTGGCGGAAAGCTTGCTGGTGAGCACCACCAGCGGACCATCCCAAGCGGTGCCGCGTTCGGTGTCGTCGTAGTGCTGCACGTTGCCGTCGGCGTCTTTCACCTGCACCACGGGACCCTGGTCGATGAACAGGCCGGTGAGGTTGATGGCCTCGGTGAGGCTGCCACCGCCGTTGCGGCGCAGATCCATGATGACGGCGTCCACGCCCCGCTGCTTGAAATCGTCGAGCAACCGCCGCACGTCGCGGGTGGTGCTTTTGAAGTCGGGGAGATTCTGGCGGGCGCCCTCCATGTCCATGTAGAAGCTGGGCAGATCGATCACGCCCACCTTGAAGGGCTTGCCGTCCGGACGGCGGCCGTCTTCGATCACTTCGCCGCGGGCTTCGCTGTCTTTGAGTTCGATGCGGTCGCGGGTGATGGAGTAAACCTTGGGCTCGGTTTCACCGGCGGGGATGACTTTGAGCCGCACGTTGGTGCCCCGCTTGCCGCGGATCAGTTGCACCACGTCGTTGAGCTTCATGTCTTGGGTATCGACGATCTCGCCCTCATCGCCCTGACCCACGCCAATCACCTGATCCTTGGCCTTGAGTTTGCCGGCCTTGTCGGCCGCTCCGCCGGGAATGATTTTGGTGATGGTGGTCAGGCCGTCGATGGATTGCAGGGCCGCGCCAATGCCGTCGAGCTGCAACTTCATCGCGATCTCGAAGTTATCCAGCGTGGTGGGCGACATGTAGGTGGTGTGCGGATCGAACGCCGAGGTGAGCGAGGTGAGGTACATCTCGAGCAGCTCGTCGGAATCGGTCTGGTGCATGCGGCGCGAGAAGCTATCGTAGCGCCGGGCAATCGCTTCTTTGGCTTCGGCCAACGTCTTCTTTTCGGCCAGCTGATTGAGCAGGTCGTACTTGATGCGTTTGCTCCACAGAGCCCTGGCTTCGGCGTCGGTCTTGGGGTAGGTGAGCGAATCGCGATCGGTAACCAGTTCTTCGTCCACGGTGAAGTCGGGCGTTTCGGCCAAAACTTCGTGAACGGTTTTCACCCGCTGATCCACTCGCTCCAAGAAGCGCTTGAACACGGAGTAGGCAAAGGTGATGTCGCCCTTGCGCACGGCGTCGTCGAGTTCTTTCTTCTGCTTGGAGAACTCGTCCACATCGGACTGCAGCAGGTAGGCCTTGAGGGGATCGATCGTCTTCAGGAACGAATCGTAAGCCCGTTCCGACATTTCGTCGTCGAGAGCGTGCTTGGAAAGGTGCTGCTGACGGAGCAGGAACGTAACCGCCTGGGAAATATAGCGGTCGTTTTGACTGGGCGCCTCCAGTTCGGCTTGGACGGTTCCGGCGGTCAGGCCCGCCATTAAGAGCACCAAGACCGCGGAGCACAGCATCCGCCTGCGCCGAAGTCCGTGGAAGAGTCCGGTCATAAATGAACCTCGAGTTGCTAAAAGCGAAACTGAGAATGAACGATGGCGGCGCGTGCAACTCCGCGAATGACCCCACCGCGTAACCGCTCCACTTAAAACTGGAGAAAAGGGGGTGGGTGGGGAGATCTGCGCCGGATCGGTCCAGTATATCTGACTTTGTCAATGCTATCGACTGCGTAAACGCGAGGCAAGTTCAGCTTGCCAGCAGGCCGCAAGGTTTCCCTAATCCCTACTTTCGGTTGTTTACCGCCATTTCGACGGTTTTTTCTGGAAAACCAGGCGGGGATTGCCTGCCGATGGCCCTGTGGCAACGGAGCGGTGCCCCCCATCCACTACGGAGGCCACGCCAAAATCGTTCCAAAAACTGTAGGCCGAATAGGCAAAATAGATCGGACCCGTTCGCTGGGGCAAAGAAATGCGGTTCCGCGGCGCACCCCCTCCACGTAAACTCGATGGCTGGGTGAAAGCGTCAGGAGGACTGGCCTTGAATACGGAAGAACTGCACCCCGACCTGATCACGCTGGCCGAACTTACGTGGCGACTTACGGCAGCCATTGTGCCGCAACTGCAACCGCGGAGCATTGCCGGCTGAATGGCAGCGGTGGATCGGGTTCGCTCGGGTGGTCACGCTCGGTTAAGTTGACTAGGGTTTCGTGCGCCTCCCCGCAATTTTGGCCAACCTGCCCCTCCGAAAGTTTGCCACCCCGCCATGAGTACGCTCGCTTACGATTTCCTCGCCCCTGCCAAAATTGTGTTCGGCTGGGGAAAACGGCGCGAACTGGGCACGCTTGCCCAGTCGCTGGGCAAACACGTCTGGTTGGTGTGCGGCTCGCGATCCCTGGAAGACCGGGGCACGCTGGACGAAATCAGCGATTCGCTCTCGGCCGCCGGTTTAAAAGTGGTGCGGCTGAGCACGCTTCGCCGCGAACCCCAGATTGATGATGTGGATCAGGCCGTGGCGGCGCTGCGAGGGCATGACGCCTGCGCGGCGGGCAAGAAACGTGCGGATCAGGGTTGCACCGATTCTGCGAGGCAAGGCGACGTGGTGTGTGCCATCGGTGGCGGGGCGGCGATCGATCTGGCCAAAGCCGTGGCCGCGCTGGCGACTCAAGCCGAGCCGGGCTCGGTGCTCGAATATTTGGAAGGCGTGGGCAGCGGGCGACAGTTGATCGCCAGGCCGCTGCCAGTGATCGCCGTGCCGACGACCGCCGGAACCGGCAGCGAAGCCACCAAAAACGCCGTGATTTCCAACCTGAAACCGGCTTACAAGAAAAGCCTGCGACACGAACGCATGGTGCCGAGCGTGGCGGTGGTCGATCCCGAGCTCACCGTGAGTTGCCCCGCGACCGTGACGGCCCACTCGGGCATGGACGCAATCACGCAACTGATCGAAAGTTTTCTGTCATGCAAGGCCCGGCCGATTCCCAGCGCGCTGTGCCTGGCGGGGCTACGCGGCGTTCTCGGCTGTTCGGCGGCGGACGCGCTTCGCAGGGCCTATCATGTGCCGGAGGATCGACAGGCCCGCGAGGTGCTGGCTCAAGCTTCGCTCTTCTCTGGCATGGCCTTGGCCAACAGCGGACTGGGCCTGGCGCATGGCGTGGCGGCCGCCTTGGGGGTAGAAGCCGGCGTGCCGCATGGGCTAGCCTGCGCGGTCATGTTGCCCTCTGCGCTGCGAGCGAATCGAAGCGTGTTCCCGGAGCGATGGCTGGAATTGGCCCCCGCGTTGTGTGGACGGAGCTTTCGCGATCCACAATCGGCGGCGCAGGGTGCCATCGAGTGTGTGACGTCGCTGGCCGACGAACTGGAAATCCCCACCCGGCTGAGCGAACTGGGCGTCACGGCCGAGCAACTTCCCACCTTGGTGGCCGGCTCGCGCGGGAATAGCATGAGCGGCAATCCGCGGCCGATTGCCGACGACGAACTTCTGGAACTGTTGGGGGAAATGCTATGACCGCGGCTGTTATGGTCCGCGAGGCCAGGCCGGCCGATTGCGACACGATCGTGGACTTCAACTTGCGATTGGCCGCCGAAACCGAGAATAAAGAGTTACCGAGGGAAGTATTGCAGGCCGGAGTGCAGGCAGCCCTGGCCGATGCCAACAAGGCCCGCTACTTCATGGCGATGATCGGCGACGAGGTGGCCGGGCAACTAATGCTCACCCGCGAATGGAGCGATTGGCGCAACGGCGATATCTGGTGGATTCAAAGCGTATATGTGGTGGAAAAGTTCCGCCAGGCTGGCGTGTTTCGCGCGCTGTACCAGCACGTGGAGCAACTCGCGAAAGCCACGACGGGCGTGGTCGGCCTGCGGCTCTATGTGGAAGATCACAACCTGCGTGCCCAGCAAGTCTACGAACGGCTGGGCATGAAGCGGGCCGGATATCAGGTGCTGGAGACGATTTGGTGAGGGTGATGACTCGTCATTCCCGCGAAGAGCCTGCCCTCGTGAAGACGGGGGCGGGAATCCAGCTGCGGCGGATACCACGCTGGGTTGTAACCGTTCACGCATTCGGTGCGTGGTTACAGGCGGCGTGCGCGTGGTCGGCG
>CAYUMU010000141.1:0-9472 GCA_964445985.1 uncultured Pirellulales bacterium
GTTCCAACTCACGCACACCACGGGGTGCTGGTCGGTTTGCGCGAAGCCCGGAGTTCGCCAGGTGATGGCCTTATCGATCTGAAATCGATCGACGTAATCCCTTTCGCTCGGAAAGAACCCCAGGCCGCCTGTTTTTTCGGCGTCGGTCTTGTAGCCGGTGGCCGTGACAAACGCCCGAAACTGCGCCACGGTGACCTCGGTGGTGGCGATTTCGAACCCGCGGCTGATCTTTACTTTGTGCCCTGGGGTTTCTGAACCGGTATTGGGCGGCCCGCTGTAAGGGTGCTGAAGGATAAAGCGGTTTTGGGCGTTCCCTTCCCGGCTGAAGCCCCGCTGGTATTCGCCTGGCGGCGCCGCCACGAACCGCATCCCCAGCGTGTTGGGTGACGAAACGGCCGGCTCGATGGCCTGAGCTGGCGCCAACCAGAGCGCGAAAACAACAGCCAGGAAGCTGACGAAGGGCGGGGTGTGTCTCATCCCACGAGTTCCTCAATCGGGCCAGGGCTGTCCTGGAAATCGCCGGTTACTTCCACGCCCATCTTCTGCACCATCGACTGCCAGAGCGCCGAGAGCGGCGTGCCCTCATTCAGGGCCAGGTGGGTTTGATGGCGGATCCCCAGCCCGCGCCCGCCCGAAAGCATGGTAGGCAGCAAGTTCTTGCTGTGGCCAATGCCCATGCCGCTGGAAAAACCGAGCATGGCATGGTCGAGCAGCGTGCGATCCCCCTCGCGGATGGAAGCCAGGCGATCGAGGAAGTAGTTCCAGTGCCGCATGTAAATGGTGTCGACCGCCGCCAGGTCTTCCAGGTTTTTGGGGTCGTTGCCGTGGTGCGTTAGCTCGTGGTAACCCTTGGTGATGCCGAACTCGGGATACACGCCGCCGGCCAGTTCGGTGCGAACCACGTAGCTCACAACGCGGGTAGAATCGGTTTGAAACGCCAGGGCAATCAGGTCGTATATCAGCTTGGCGTACTGATCGTAAACGAACTTGCCATTGCCCTCGGGGCTGACGGCGTTCTCGTAATCGCCGAACCCCTTGAGACTAGGACTGGGCTTGGGGCGCTCGGCCCAATCGATTTCGCGTTCCAAGCCCAATTCCACTTCGCGAATCGAGTTGAAGTACTGATCGAGTTGCCGCCGGTCGGCCGCGGTCAGATCTTTTTGCAGCGATTGCGCGTCGGCCAGCACGGCGTCGAGCACGCTGCCGCGTTGGCGGAACTCATCGCCCTGCGAAGCCAGCTCCTCTTCGGTCGCCGAGCGGAAGAGCCGATTGAACAGGGTTCTGGGATCGTTTTCCGCGGCCAACGGCACGCCTTGGCGATTCCAGGCAATCGTCGCCAAGGCCTGGCTGCCGAAGGCCGTGCCCCGCTTCACCGAAAGTTGCAGCGAAGGAAACCGCGTTTGTTTGCCGTGAATTTCGGCCGCCATTTGATCGGGCGAAATGGTCTGCTTTTGCCCTCGCTCGATGGCGGTGGCAAAGGGATACGCGCCGTCGTGGCCGCCACCGTGCTTCAGGCAGGTGCCGGAGAGCACGGTGAAATCGTGCCGATGCCCCTCCAGCGGCTTGAGAATTCGCGACATCTTGGCATCGGGGCCAAAGCCGTCGGGGTAGAACTCCCGCATGTTCATGCCGGTGCCAAAATAGAACATGCCCATGCGCGGGATCACCTCGGGCGTGGAAGCGGCCCGAGCCCCGCGGGGCATGGTTGCTTCGAGCCACGGCAAGGCCAGGGCCGCGCCGGCTCCCCGCAGAAAGGTACGTCGATCGAGTGACATGCTCGTGTTCCTTACTTGGTTTGAAATGCCTGACTGGCGGTGAGTGATTGGATTAACGACCGCAACGTATCCTGCTGGTTGGCCATCTTCTGGACCGCTTCTTCCAGCGTCGCGTCATCGGTGGGCTCGACCGGCCGGCCCAGGGCGTAAACCAGCATTTTTTCGGCCAGGCCGCGGCGGAAGCGGTTGGCTTGCCGCAACAACGCCGCACGGTATTCCTCAAAGTTGCCAAACTGCGCGCCGCTGGGCAGCTTACCGCTGGCATCGACCGGCGGGGTGTTCGCGCCGCGGAAGTTCTCGCCGTCTTGCTGGTCGCGCCAGGCGCCGATCACATTGAAGTTTTCGAGCGCCAGCCCATACGGGTCGAGCGCACGATGGCAGGCCGCGCAGCTTTCGATCTGCTGATGCTGCAGCAAGCGATCGCGAACCGTGAGCTTCTCGCCGCTGATATTCGGCTCGATCTCGCCCACGTTGGGCGGCGGCGGATCGGGCGGGTCGTTGAACAGCACCTCGCGCACATACACGGCCCTGGAGACCGGCTTGGTGCGCTGCCCATCGGAGCCGGCCAGGTGCACGCCGGCCATTCCCAACAGGCCGCCGCGAGGCGAATCGGCGCTCAACCGCACCTTCCGAAATTCTTCGCCCCGAACATCTTCGATGCCGTAGTGCCGGGCCAAACGATCGTTCACCACCACAAAGTCGGAGTCGATAAAGCTCAGCACGCTCAGATGGTCGCCGAGCACGGTGCGGAAAAATTCCAGCGGTTCGCGGACCATGGCATCGCCCAAGGCCGGGTCGAACGCCTTGTACATGGGGTCGGGCGCGAACGCCAGAAAGGTGTCGGTTCGCAGCCACTGGCGGGCAAACCCATTCACAAACCGGTCGATCCTGGGATCGGCCAGCATCCGATCGACCTGCGTGGCCAGCGTGCCGCGATCGCGGAGTTTGCCCGCGGCAGCCAGCGCGAACAGCTCATCGTCGGGCATGGAGCTCCACAGGAAGTACGACAGCCGGTTGGCCAGTTCGTAATCGTTGAGTGCCCGCCGCGCGGCGTTCGGGTGAGTCGCAGCTTGCTGGGGGCGAGGTTCCACCAGGTAGAGAAACTTGGGGGAAGTCAGCGCCGCGGCCAGTCCCACACGGAGGGCGCCAAGGTAGCTTTGCCCGGCAGCCAATTCGGTGGCGACCACCTTCAAGATCGGCTCGGCTTCTTCTGGCTGAACAGGTCGTCGCCAGGCCCTGGGGAGGAACTGTTCAAAAACCCCTCGGGCGTGCGCCAGTTTTTTCTGGGTTGAGTCCTCGGCGTGCGGCAAGGGCTGGTCCTTGCCTAGCAGGGTTTCGTGGCTGCGGGGGGGCCATTGATCGTACAGCGGGCCTTCCACCTCCAGGTAGTCGATGAACAATCGAGGGTACTGGGTGAGATCGAGTTTTGTCGGGTCGGGCGTGGACCGGTCACCGCCCCAGCCTTCGGCCACGACCCTGCCCGAAAGGCGAATCACCTCGGCAAAATTGTTCTTGTCGCCGACCCGGTCGGTGCGACGCCGAAAGTCTTCGCCCGGACGCTGACCCATGTACAGCTCGGTGCCGTTGACAATGGACGTGTTGAGCTCGCCGCCCAGCGTGTCGCGCGGCACGACCACGCTGTACTCGCGAGGCTCGTCCCACGGCGCCGTGACGTCCATCTCCATGATGGTTTGCATTTTGTCGTCGGGGTGGTTGTGGGAGAGACGCATCCGCGGCACTTGCCCATCGGCGCCCGGCGCTCCGCTCGCCCTGATGGTGAACCGGTAGAAACCGTTCACCGGCGCCACGTTGTTGTCTTTACGGCCCGGATACTTGAGCATTCCAAACGACCGCGTGTTCCCTTGCACCAATTGCAAGCCGCCTTCAACCGGCCGCATTCCCAGGCGGGTGACCAGGTAGCCAATCGCCGTGCTGTTGGGAATTTCTTCGAACTCTTGCCGCATTTTTTCGGTGGGGTATTCGGGCGGCCCCGCCACGATGGCCCGCTCGGCAATTCGGAGCGCCACGCGATAATACGACTCCATCAGCGAGGGATCGAGCAGCAGGGCGGCGCTCACCTTATCGAAGCCTTCGGCGGCGCCGTCGGGTGGGAGCACGTCGAGAGGACTCTCGCCGGAAGGGAACTTGAGATAGAGCAAATCGGCGATGGTGTTGGTGTATTCGTGCCGGTTCATGCGCCGCAGCAGCACGTTTCCGCCAGACGCGAGGGCGGCCCTTTCGGCGGCGCGGAGGTTTGCCGTAATCCACTGCGAGATGGCCGTGATCTGCTGGGTCCGCGGTTGCGGTTCGTCGGCAGGGGGCATTTCACCCCGATTGATGCGATCGCGGACCTCGATCCAAGCCGTGGCGTTCTCGCGCTGGCCAAAGTCCGCCGTCAGGGTATCCACGCGGAATTCGCCCTGGGCCTTGTCGGCGCCGTGGCAGCGAAGGCAGTGGGTGCGGAGAACGGGACTTATCGCCTGCCCAAAAGGGTCGGCGGCGGCCAAGGGCGTGGCGGAAAGCCACACGAGCAGGATGTAGGCGAATGGCTTCATGACTGGAACGGAGTTTACCAGTTGGTGCGATGGTTGGGGCGGGGCGGAAAGGCGAGATGCTCACGCTGTGCATGGGGAAGGTGGCGAGCTGCCATTGTAACGCAAGTGCGCAAAATCCGCGAAGAAACCGCCCTGTTTTTCGCCAGATAAAGGAGTCCCCTGTTGTGAGTTTCGCGGAGTTGCACGACGGACGACCCACACGGAGCGGATCGTGAAGCAAAGTAGCGAGGCAATTGCGAACGACGCCGCGCGCCCCTATAGATAGCGGGGGCTGATGTGAGCGTGGACGCTTGTGGGAATTAGCCAACGGGGCCTTAGCAGGGGAAATATCGCGTGAAGTATTGGTTGCTCAAAACAGAACCCGAATCGTTCTCCATCGACGACCTGAAGTCGGCCAAGAACCAAACCACGTTTTGGGACGGCGTGCGCAACTATCAGGCCCGCAATTACATGCGTGACATGCAGGTGGGCGACCGGGCCATTTTCTACCACTCCAACGCCACGCCGCCGGCCGCGGTGGGCACCGCCGTGATCTGTCGCGAAGCGTATCCCGACTTCACGCAGTTCGACCCGCACGATAAGCATTACGACGCCAAGGCCAGCCAGGCGAACCCCATCTGGGATATGGTCGATATTCGCTGGGAAAGCACGTTTGCAGCCCCGCTGCCGCTGGAAGCCTTGCGGCAGTGCGAAGCCTTGGACGGCTTGGAACTGCTGCGGCGTGGTTCGCGGCTCTCGGTGATGCCGGTGGCACAAGCTCACTTCGAAACCATTTTGAAACTGGCCGCCGCATTGCCCGCCGCATCGCCAGCAGCAGAGAAGCGGAAGTTGTCGTCACCCGCTGGGAAGCAAGGCAAAAAGAAGGTGGTCAAAAGGAAAGCCAAGCAGGCAAAACGCGCGAAAGGGGCTCGCAAGGCCGCCAGGAAACGCCCTTAATCGCTTTTGTGATGGACGCCCGATAAGAAGTTTCTCACGACCCTTCTTGCCCCCTTCTCCCCCCGGTACTCCGGGGGAGAAGGGCTGGGGATGAGCGGAAACGCTCAAGTATATCGGAGTCCTTGTTTGGCCAGGCTTGCGTAAGGTGAGGGAATGATGCCAACTTCAAGCGTGCTTCCGCCGGTGGTGGTCAAGCTGGGTGGCAGTTTGCTCCGTCGCGAGGATTGGCCTGGGTTGCTGAGGCGCTGGCTGACTTCGCGCCCGCCTTCCCGATGCTTGATCATTTGCGGGGGGGGCGAACGGGTCGATCAACTGCGGCTGCGCGATCAGGCGCTGTCGCTGGGCGACGCGGCTTGCCACTGGATGGCGATTGCCGAAATGAGCCGCAACACGGCGGAAGCGGCCGCGAAGTTTCCCTATTCCAAAGTGTGTGCCTGTCTTCACCAGGTGGAGCAAGCGTTTCAAGTTATCGAGTCGTCGGCCGCCGGCGACCCACGCCGGGGGCTGGCGGGAATGCCGGGCGGGGCATCGCGGGTGGTGTTCTTTGATTGCCAGCCTTTTCTTCAGCAAGAGACGCCGTGGCGCGGGCTGAGTCCGTTGCCACAATCGTGGGATGTGTCTAGCGACTCCATTGCCGCTCGAATTGCTCTCCGCTGGCAATCGGCTCCGCTGGTGTTGTTGAAATCGGCTTCTCCCGATGTGGCCGCGGGCCGCCAGCTTTGCTTGCGGTTGCTAGCGAGGCAAGGCTACGTGGATGCTTATTTTCCGGAGGCCGCGGCTGGTTTGGCCGGTGCAATGGTGAACCTGGCCGACCCCGCGGCCGTTTCGTTTGCCTGGGAAGGCCGCGGTGCGGCGGCCCCGCCCTCCAGGCCGGCGGAATTCGAGAAAAAAGCTCCGGCGACTTCCTAGCCCAGCGCGGCGGGAAGCGTGGAATCCACTCACGAAAACCGCGGGTGGCGCGCGGATGTCAAAAGTTCGTTCGCTTCCAGAATTCACCCGCTCGACTTCACCGTTCGTCTGCTTATACTGGAGTTGAACCGCTTAGCCCGATAGGAAGGAACGGCTCGATGTCCCACGACCACTCCGCGACTCCCCTCTACAGTCAGGTGGAAGTCACCGCCGCCAGTAATACGGCGGAAACGAGCCCCATCGCGGAGAACACGCAGTTGATGCGCGATATTCTGACCGGCATCGATCGGCAGAATGAACTGATGGAGCAGTTGCTGACGGCCATGACGGCTTCGCAGCGCCAGCGAAACGCCGAACTGGCGGCTTGGCGGAAGGCGAACCCGCGGCTGTCTCGCGATTGCCGCAACGCCGTGGAGTTGCTGGGACGGGCTCAGTCGTCGCACTTGCGTCGCTTGCTGGATGAGGTGGAGGAGCATGGCGAATCCGTTGTCGATGGCGAGTTTATGCTCAACGAAATGATCGACCGCTTTGGCCCTCGCATGGCCCATTTGAACAGCCTGCTGCAGGTGATGGGGCAACTGGGCGGCAACGGTCCCCGCAACGAAACCGCCAGCGCCGAATAACGGGTTGCCGTATCGGGGCGGTGGGGTTTGGCTGCCCTGCGGGTGGTACGGGTTCGAGCGACTTTCTTGGGCGGTGATCTGCCCCCCTCCCCCCTCTGCCGTGGCGGGCGGCCTGCTCGCTTCTTCTGCCAGTGGGTATTTGGTATGGGGCCTGCCGGCACGTTATCATGCTGATCCGTGGCGGCGCTGCGACTGGCGCCCGAGCCGGGTCTGCCGGGAGGGATCGGATCGGTTCCAGCGGCAAGCTGGCTGAGCGCGTGCTGTTATCGATCGCGCCGCCGCGTCTGCCTGATGGTCCTACCGCCGGTTGAACTGGCAATGCCTACCCCACCTGCTTCTTTGGGAAGATTGATCCATGCCGAAGTGCTTGCTGCTCGCGCTGACGCTCGCCCTGCTGTTGGTTGGCTGTACCGCGTTGCCGACCCATGGTCAGCCCCAGCCACGGGGCGCCCAGGCTTTGGATAATGCCCAGGCTCGGGATGAGTTGCCGGTGATGGCGCCGGCTCCGCGCGTGGCCTGGGAAAGCTCCACGGTGAAGGGGACGCCTGAACCGCCCCCGCCGTTTCGCGGCCGCCGGGCGTTTGCGAATCTGAAGTTTTCGAAACCGCTGTTTCTGTCGCAGGAACCCACCGCGCCGCGGCGGATGTTGGTGGTGGAGCAAAAAGGCAAGATTTTGGCGTTTGCGCACGATGCCGAGACCGCCGAAACGCAGCCCTACTGCGAAATTGAGGATCACGACACCTATTCGTTGTGCTTCCACCCCAAGTATGCCAGCAATCGGTTTGTGTATGTGTTTGCCAACGGCCCACAGTCGGACCCCAAGGGCCGGCTAAATCGCATTCTGCGGTTCGTGGTCACCCAGGATGATCCGCCGCGCTGCGACCCCGAGAGCCGGACGACCATCATTGAATGGCCTTCCAATGGGCACAATGGCGGGGAGATGGATTTTGGACCGGAAGGTTTTCTGTATATATCGTCGGGGGACGGCACGAGCGATTCCGATGGCGACCTGACCGGGCAAGATATTAGCACGCTGGCCTCGGGCGTATTGCGAATTGACGTGGACGGCGCGCCCGAGGGCAAAACGTATGTCGTGCCGAGCGACAATCCTTTTCTCGATATTCCCGAGGCGCGACCTGAACTGTGGGCTTATGGTTTTCGCAATCCGTGGCGGCTTCGTTTCGATCGGCAAACGGGCGACCTGTGGGTGGGGGATATTGGCCAGGACCTGTGGGAAATGATTCACGTGGTGCAGCGCGGGGCCAACTACGGTTGGAGCGTGATGGAAGGATCGCATCCTTTCTATCTGGAGCGCAAGCGCGGACCCACGCCGATTTCTCCGCCGACCATCGAGCATCCTCATTCGGAATCGCGGTCGATCACCGGGGGGATTGTCTATACGGGCGAACGCTATCCTGAGCTCAAGGGGACCTATCTTTACGGCGATTACGCGACCGGCAAAATCTGGGGCGCCCGCTATCGAGGCGGGAAAGTTACGTGGCGGCAAGAGCTGGCCGATACTTCTTATCAATTGCTATGTTTCTGTCAGGGACCTGGCGGTGAAATCTATATGGTGGATTACACGGGAGAACTCCATGAGTTGGAGCCGTCGCCGCCGGTGACGGAGCCCAATACTTTTCCCCGGCGTTTGAGCCAGACCGGGCTGTTTGTCAACGTGGGCGAACACCGGGTTCATCCGGCGTTGATTCCATACGAGGTTTCGGCGCCGCTGTGGAGCGACGGCGCGGAGAAGCAGCGGTACATCGCGCTGCC
Source organism: uncultured Pirellulales bacterium (assembly GCA_964445985.1). GTDB lineage: Bacteria > Planctomycetota > Planctomycetia > Pirellulales > S012-138 > CAYUMU01. The sequence continues at coordinate 8,572 of CAYUMU010000141.1, forward strand.
GGGCATGGAAACGGCCGAATTCAAGCAGGGGGGCGGATGGGCGTTCCCCGAGCACTCGGTGCTGGTGAAGACATTTACGCTGCCTGTGGCGGACTCGGCACAAGCGGCGCCCGCCCAGAAGCGGATCGAAACGCGATTGCTGGTGTTCGAGGGGGGAGAGTGGCAGGGTTATAGCTATCGCTGGAACGATGCTCAGACCGATGCCGAGCTGGTTACGGGGGGCGGCGCCGATGTTTCGCTGAGGGTGGCCGATCCGCAAACGGGAAAGGAGCGCTCGCAGACGTGGCATTTTCCCAGCCGGGCCGAATGCATGATTTGCCACTCGCGGGCGGCGGGCTTCGTGCTGGGGCTGAATACGCTGCAGATGAATCGCACGGTGAAAGTCGACGACCAACCGATCAATCAGATCGCGCTGCTGCATAATCGCGATGTGATCACCAAGTACAAGCCGACTCCGGCGCTGGCCAAGATTCATCTGGTCGATCCGTCGGATCGGTCGCAACCTATTTCGCTGCGAGCGCGGAGTTACTTGCATGCCAACTGCGCGCAGTGTCATGTGGAAGCGGGGGGCGGCAATTCGGCGTTTGCGATCAATTACGCCATGCCGGAGCAGAAGATGAATCTGATTTCGGCCCGGCCGTTGCACAACCGGTTTGGATTGAACGACGCGAAGTTGATCGCGCCGGGGAAGCCTGACCTGTCGATTCTCTATCGCCGGCTCACCACGACGGAGCGCGGCAGGATGCCCCCTTTGAGCTCGTCGGTGGTCGATGCCGAGGGCGCGGCGCTGATTGAAGCTTGGATTCTGGATATCGCGCCGGTCGAGGCGCCTGATCCTGGGGAGGATTAGTTTCTTGCTCGTTAACATCTCTGCAAGCCGCAAAGAACTTTAATGCCTCCC
>CAYUMU010000142.1:0-8780 GCA_964445985.1 uncultured Pirellulales bacterium
CCCAACCCTTGCAGCGCAAGAACTTACAACAACAACTGGGGAAGTTGGGCTAGGAACGCACGAAAAATAACTTCCGGTTTTCTACAATTCCTTCACTGGCGGGGCCATGCGAGCACGGCTGAAACGCCGAAGTTGTTTTTCATCAGTTACCTATCGTCTAGAAAGGACCATAAGCTTCTCCATGGCGTTCTCAAATTGCCTGACCTTCGAAAGGTAGTCGAAATATCCCACGAGATCACTAGCCAATGACTTCGTTCGACGTCTCGAAGAATGCAGCTTTGGTGAAAAACCGGCGATTGCGGATCGATACACCAAGACCGCGCAAGATGTAAGTAAAGGCAATTTGGAGTTTTTAAACGGGAATAGTGACTTCTCTGTTACCCGATTGCCATGAAGAAAGCAATTTCGTGACTTGTAAAGCTCGGTGTACAGTCGCTGCGAAAAGTTAATTTTTCGAGTAGTCTTTCCGGAATTGCTCTTTAGCGTGTAACGCTGAGCTTTCAGGTCTGAGCTGCACCATTCTGCACCTTCGATGCAATCAATGACCGTGCGCAAACTAGCGTTGCCCCTGGTCGGATGCGTAAGGACTTCGAAGGCACTTACCCAAAGTGCAATTGCAACTCCGACATCATGAATCGTCGGCTCGCGAGTGCCGATTGCAGGCATGCGAGCTGCCTGTGCTGCAACTTCAAGCGATCTAAATAGAACGCGGGTTCTTCTTTGCGTGCGCCGTCTGAGGAAGTGCGATTTCCATTCCGCCATCAAATACTTCAGTAAATAATCATCATACCCGCAAGACAATGAACAATTGTTGGGCAAGTGGGGCGCGATTTGGCCATCGAACTTCTCTAAGTTGTCGTCGATGCTTCTCAAAGCCATACTTCTTGCACTAAGTTCGTCGCCTTTTCTGGTCGCTGTGAAGGGGTACAGGTCAAAAAAGTCTGTCCATAAGGGATACGGCACCCTCCCACCGCTCAACTTGCAACTCCACCCGTCCACTAAGGAACTGATCGCAATTGCGTTACGAAAGCTGAGCACAGCGTAGAAATTTACACTAGCAGGTGCATCCCGGCGAATGAGCAAGGCGGACGGCGCTACATGATTTTTGAATTGGTCTGTTAGCTTCGTTGTTAGCACGCCCACAGCCGGGTTCGACGCAGCAAGGTCGATAAGTCGCTGATCAGATGGTGGCACCAGTGCTAAATAATCGTTCTCGATGGAAACGTCGTATGCGATATGAGGAACTAAGTACGCAAAATCCCACGCTGTCCCGCTCATTCGTTGTGCAAAATGCTCTCTTAGAAGTTTCCCATCCCAACGGATTGGTTTCGGCAGCTTCAACTGCAATTGCAGAATCAGCATGCGTGACTTGCCGCGAAGCGTGCCCCAGACCGCCGGGGTGAACCCGGCGGCTCGCTGTTGGCTCGCTTTACGCAATCAAGTCATGCACCACGTTCCCATACACATCCGTCAGGCGGAAGTCCCGTCCCGCGTAGCGGTAGGTAAGCTGTTCGTGGTTCAGGCCCAGCAGGTGCAGGATGGTGGCGTGCATGTCGTGCATGTGCACGCGGTTTTCTTGAGCGTAGTAGCCGTATTCGTCGGTGTTGCCGTAGGCGATGCCCGACTTCACGCCGCCGCCGGCCATCCACATGGTAAAGCCTTGCGGGTTGTGGTCGCGGCCGTTGGCGCCTTGCGCGATCGGCGTGCGGCCGAACTCGCCGCCCCACACCACCAGGGTGTCTTCCAGCATGCCGCGGGCTTTGAGATCGCCCAGCAGGGCCGCGATCGGTTGATCGACCGCCAGGCAGTTCTTTTCGTGGCCTGCCTTGAGATTGCCGTGCTGGTCCCAGACGTTGCCGGTGGAAACCTGAATGTAGCGCACGCCTGCCTCGGCGAACCGCCGGGCCAGAATGCACTGCTTGGCAAAGTTGTCGGTGGCGGCGTTGCCCACGCCATACATTTCTTGAATGTGCTGGGGCTCGGCCGCAAGGTCCATCACGCCGGGGGCCGTTTCCTGCATGCGGAAGGCCAGCTCGAATGACTCGATGGCCCCTTCGATCTGTTCATCGTGCCCGGCTTGGGCCAGGTGGTTGCGGTTGGCCTGCTGGAGGAAGTCGAGCTGGCGGCGCTGGGCGGCCAGGCTGTCGCCGGCGGCCAGGTTCTGCATCTGCCCACTCCCCAACTTGCCCGAGCGGCCAACCGTGGTGGCCTGATACGTGGCCGGCAAAAAGGCCGAACCGTAGTTGCGGGGTCCGCCGTGGCCGCTGGGAGGACTGATCGAGACGAAGCCGGGCAGGTTCTGGTTTTCGCTGCCCAGGCCATACGAAACCCAGGCCCCGACCGATGGCCGCACGAAGTTATCGGTGCCGGTGTGGAGCATGCACACGGCCTGACCGTGCGATTGCCCTCGGCTGTGGAGCGAGCGCACCACGCACAGGTCGTCCACGTGTTTGGCCACGTTGGGCAGCAGTTCCGAAACCCAGAGGCCGCTGTCGCCATGTTGGGCAAACTTCCAGGGGGATTTCATCAGCGTGAGCTTGGCGCCCACGTTGGGAGCGGCGGCGAAGGGGAGTTGCTTGCCGTCGTCTTTTTGCAGGCGGGGCTTGTAGTCGAACAGATCGACATGGCTCGGCCCGCCGTGCATGAACAAAAAGATCACCCGCTTGGCCTTGGGGGCGTGATGCGGGAGCGGCAGCAATGATCCTGCTGACGTGTCAGCCGTTGCTCCAGGAGCGGCCAGGGCCGTTTGGGCGTTGAGTCCGGCAAAAGCCAAGTAACCAAAGCCAGCGGCAGTGCTTTGCAGCAATTGGCGACGAGACAGCACTTGGGCCGAGGGGATGTATCCGGTCATGGCAGGGAGCTCCTGAGTTTTGTGGGCGGGAAGGCAACCGCGGCGGGGGAGAACGCTGGGGCGGCAATCCGTGTTCGGTTCGCCCTCCGTTCCATCGCTCTGCGCGAAGGTTGGGCGGCGTTGTGTATCTAGTTCAACATGCGGAATTCGGTCGAGGCCAGCAGGGCTTGCACCAACTGCTGCCAAACCTCCTGGGGCTTACCGCCATCGGCGGCCACGGACGACATGAATGCCGCGGCCCGACCGCGTTCATCTTGAGTTGGCTTGCGGCACAATACCAAGCGGTAAGCCTGATCGAGCCGGGCCGCTTCGTCTTGGGGATGTTCTGCCAGTAAGCGCTTGGCGGTGGCCGAGGCCTGGGCTCGCACCAGCGGATCGTTGAGCAAAAACAGGGCCTGGGTCGGCACGTTGGTCGTATCGCGGCGACCGGTCACCACGTCGGGGTCGGCGAAATCGAAAACGGTGAGGAAGGCCGGCAATTCGTTGCGAATGATCGGCAGGTACACGCTGCGGCGCTGGATATCGGTATTGCGGCCGCTCGAACTCTCGTTGTTGTTGCCGATGGCCAGGTAGCCTAGGCCCCGCACGGGCGAATCGCCGGGCGCCAGGTCCAACTGGCCTGAGATGGCCAACAGGCTATCGCGCAGGGCTTCGGCCGGCAGCCGCTTGCGATTGGCGCGCCAGAGAAGTTTGTTATCGGGGTCGGCCAGGTAGGCGGTTTCGTTGAACTGGCTGCTCATGCGGTAGGCGCGGCTCAGCGCGAGCTTGCGCACCAACGGCTTGATCTGCCAGCCGCTCTCCACGAACTCCACCGCCAATGTATCGAGCAATTGCGGATGGCTGGGGAGCTGGCCCAGGTGGCCGAAGTTATCGACCGTTCGCACCAGGCCTTCGCCAAAGACGTGCTGCCACACGCGGTTGACCATCACGCGGGCGGTGAGCGGATGGTCGGGCCGGGTAAGCCACTGGGCCAATTCCAGGCGTCCGCTCTGTTCGGGGTTTTCGATGGTGACCGTGGCGTCGCTGGCTACTTGCAAAAAGCCTCGTTGCACTTTGGGGCCACGGTGCTTGATTTCGCCGCGGATGCAAATCTGGCAGTCGTCAATCTGCTGGGCCTCGCGGGCTGCCATGGCCGTGGGCGCGGCGGGCGGGGCCGTTTTTTCCAGGTCCTTCGTCTCTTTTTCCAGCCTGGCAATCAGCGCTTTGGCGTCCGCGATTTGTTGCTCGGTTTCTTTAACCTCGGGCGATTGCTGCTTGGCCACCGCGTCTTTGCTAGCGTCTTCATCCATGGCAAGGAACTGCACGGCGTCGGCCAGCACGTGACCGCTGGTGCCCGCGTTGGAAATCGTCACCGAGCCGGCGGTTCCTTGCTCAAACTGGAACACGCCCAGCGGCTGAAATAGCTTGTCGATGCTGCCCGGCTTGGTTTGATCGAGCTTGAGCTCGGTCTTGCCGCCGGCGTGCACAATGGTGACCGGCACGGCCGGATCGCGACCGCTGCCGCCCGCGTACGAAATCCGCACTTCGTACCGGCCGGCCTGGGGCAGGTTGGGCGTCCAGATAACCGACTTCTCGCCCTTGCCTTGCTTTTCGTCGTGCACGTAGCCCTCGCCCACAAAATTAGGGCTGAACTTCGAAGACGTCCATTGGCCGACCAGCTTGGCCTCGCGGTCGTCCACGGTGATGCCGCGGCTGTTGCTCTTGAGCTGATCCAAGCGGGCGTCGGCCGCCTTGAGATCTTTTTGGGCGTTCGCCAACTGACCTTTCAAACGGTCTTTGGCGCTGTTGTAAGCCGCCAGGGCTTCGGCGTGCTCGGGCGAAATCGGCAGGGGCGTTTCCTTCCAGGCGGATACGTACTGCTGGCTTTCACCTTCCAGCGTGACCGTGCTCTTGAAGATACCGGCCAAGGCGTAGTAATCGGCCGTGGGAATGGGGTCGAACTTGTGGTCGTGGCAACGGGCACAGCCAAGGGTCATGCCCAGGAAGGCCCTGCCGACGGAATCCACCTGCTCGTCCACCACATCCATCGCCAGCTTTTCTTTGTCGCGCTCGCTGAGCATTTTGGGGCCGATGGTCAGGAACGTGGTGGCCACGAGCTGATCGGCCCGCTGCTCGTCGGTGGAGTACGACATCAGATCACCGGCGATCTGCTCGCGCACGAACTGATCGTAGGGCCGGTTGTTGTTGAAGGCGTCGATCACATAGTTGCGATACCGCCAGGCATTGAAAAACGTGGCGTTGAAGTCGCTGCCGTTGCTATCGGCGTAGCGGGCCACATCGAGCCAATGCCGACCCCAATGCACGCCAAACTGCGAGGATGCCAGCAGCCGATCGACCACGGTTTCATAGGCTTGAGGGCTCTTATCCGCCAGGAAGGCAGCGAGCTCGGCGGGACTGGGGGGCAGACCTGTCAGATCGTAAGAAACGCGACGCAGCCAGGTGGCCCGATCGGCGTCGGCAGCAGGCGACAGCTTGGCCGCTTGCAGCCGAGCTAGCACAAAGCGATCGACATCGTTGACTGGCCAACTGTCTTGAGCCACGGCGGGAGGCCGGTGGGCCTCGGGCAGTTGAAACGACCAGAACTCGCGGGCCTGTTCCAGGTTCATGCCCGCTTTGCTCTGCACTTGCGGCGCTTGGCCGGCACGGGGATCGATGGCGCCGAGCTTGACCCACTTTTCGAACACGGCAATTTCGGCGTCCGAAAGCTTGCCCTTGGGGGGCATTTCATAGCTTTCGTACCGCACGGCCGAGATCAGCAGGCTTTCGTCCAGGTCGCCAGGCGCAATGGCCGGGCCGCTATCGCCCCCCTCTTGCCAGCCAGCTTTGCTATCCAGAGCCAGGTTGCCTTTGGCTTCGCCACCCGAGGTATGACACTCCAGGCAATGCCTGGCCAGCAACGGCCGCACTTCTTTTTCGAAAAATTCCACCTTGGCGGGATCGAGCTCGGTAGCGTCAGAATTGCCAGGATTCGCCGGCTTAACCGGCGGCTCGCCGGCAACCGCAGCCACGGCCAGGCAAACGGCGATCAAGCAGCCAACCAGGCACAGCAACCACAAACGGAAGGCCATGCGACGGGGATTTTGCTTCGCTGGCAAGGCACGAGCTACCGACAATTGCTGTGGGGCAAGAGATTTCATGCGGCAAATTGCGGGGTGAAGGGAGGGAGTGCGTAGCGGGGCGGGCAGTGGGGATTATAACCGGTTATCGGCATATCACCTAAGCTTTTTGCGGCAAAATCGAACACCACATGTGAACAGGCGCCCACTGCATTTTTGGGTAAAGCGGCTCGCTTCCGCAGCTCGTGCTTAAGCTGGCTGCGAGATTACGATAGGCTGGAAGCTGTTCGCCGCCTTGGGGAGTAGCCCCCGCACGCATTTTGTGAGTCCTGCTGCTTAATGACCGTTTCAGCGGATTGCCGCCATACCCTTTCCACGCCAGCCGAGCGCGAGCGGATGCGGTCGCTGCACCGCCGGGCCCTCGATGCCTATCAACTGGGGCAGCTCAACCGGCAATTGCTGCGGCTGCGCGAACACAACGCCTTTTATGCCGAGAAGCTCGCTGGCGTGGTCTTGCCGCTGGCCAGCTTGCGCGAATTGGCCGCCGTGCCGCTGACCACCAAAGACGAGTTGCTGCCCGAGGCCGGGGCTCTGAGCAATGTTGCCCGCAATCTGACTTACCCGTTGGAACGGTACGTGCGCTACCACCAAACCTCGGGCACCCGCGGCCGGCCGATGGCGGTGCTCGACACGGCCGAAGATTGGGCTCACTGGATGGACACCTGGCAATACGTGCTCGACGCCGCCGGTATCACGCCGCAAGACCGCATTCTCATGGCATTCTCGTTCGGCCCCTTCATCGGCTTTTGGAGCGCTTTCGATGCCGTCACGGAGCGCGGCTGCTTGGTGATCCCCGGCGGGGGTCTTTCGACGGCAGCCCGATTGGGCATGCTGCTTTCCATGCAGGTTACGGCCGTGTTTTGCACGCCCAGCTATGCCCTGCGAATGGCCGAAGTGGCCGCGGAAATGGGCCACGATTTGGCCAGCAGCAGCGTGAGGGCCTTGGTCGTGGCGGGCGAACCGGGAGGATCGGTGCCCTCGACCAGGGCTCGCATCGAGCAGGCCTGGGGCGCCACCCTCTTCGATCACAGCGGCGCCACCGAAGTTGGCCCTTGGGGCTGCGGCGACAAGGTGGGAGAAGGGCTCTCGATCATCGAAACCGCCTTCCTGCCCGAGTTTATCGGCCGCGAAACCGGCCAGCCCGCCGCCGATGGCGAGCTCTCCGAACTGGTGCTGACCACGCTCGTGCGCGAAGGGAGCCCCGTCATTCGTTACCGCACCGGCGACCTGGTTCGCCCCTGTCGCCCCGAGCATGGTTTCACGCAATTGATGGGCGGCGTGCTCGGCCGCGTGGATGACATGATGATCGTGCGGGGAGTGAATGTCTTCCCCAGCGCCATCGAGCACATCTTGCGAGGCTTCCCCGAAGTGGCCGAGTTCCGGCTCACGGTTCGCAAGGCGGGCGAGATGGACGCCTTGGAGATTGAAGTGGAAGACGCCGCCGCCGAGCCGGAGCGCATCGCCGTGGCCTTGCGAGCCCAATTGGGCTTAACGGTCGCCGTGCAAAACGTGGCCAGCGGAACTTTGCCGCGGTTTGAAGCCAAGGCGGCCCGCTTTGTGGATCTGCGCGGGAACGGCTAATGCCATCCGCTCACCGCGCTACTTGCTCTTGCGGCAGCAGCTAAACATGCCCACCAACGCCGCTCGCGCCAAAAACATGGCATCCTGAAAGTACCGCGGCGCCAGCCGGCGGGGTTCGCTGCACATGCGGTAGGCCCATTCCAAATGCAGCTTTTGAATCCAGCGGGGAGCCCGCTGGACGTTGCCGGCCACGAAATCGAACGACGCCCCCAATTGCACCGAAACCGGCACGCCCAGGGCTTCACGATTTTCCCAAATCCACAGCTCGCCCTTGGGCTGACCCAGGGCCACCAGCAGCAGATCGGCGCCCGATTCGCGGATGCGTTCGACCAGTCGGGCGTTCTCTTCGGCCGAGGTTGCGCGGAACGGGGGGACTTCCACGCCCGCGATTTCGAGGCCAGGGTAGCGGCGGCAAAGCTCGCTGGCGGCGGCATCGGCAATGCCGGGGGCTCCGCCTAGAAAGAATGCCGAGTGCCCCTTTTCCACCGCCCGCTCGCACATCAGATAGATCAGGTCCGAGCCTGTCACCCGCTGCGGCAACTTGTGCCCCTTGCAACAGGCAGCCCACAGCAGCGGGAAGCCGTCGGCCAGCAAGAATGCCGCATCGGCATTCACGGCGGCCAACCGCGGATCGCGATGGCTGAGCATGGCGTAATGCAAATTGGCCGTGATGAAGTAGCTCGGTTCGCGGGCCGCAATCAGCCGATCGATCTCATCCAGCGCTTCGGTGAAGGTGACCGGCAGGATCGGCAACCCCAGGGCTTGAACCGGTTGTTTGCGAGCGGTTTGCTTGAGCGCCGGCGACGCTTCGCCCGCTGCTTCTGGCGAGGGCGCAGCCACGGGAGCCGGTTGCTCCTTCAGCGGAGCAGACATTTCCAAAGCCGAATCCGCGGCTCGCGGTGAGCGTTCTTCGATCATGGGCAGCGTCGCCGAGTGAGAAGCCAAGCCAGGGAGAAAAATGAGGCAACAACATTGCCACACTCAACTTTGGCATGCATTCAAGGGGGGCGACGGCAGACAACACTTCCAGAAGGCTCGGTTTCAAATTTGACCCCTAACCACGCAAACCGGTTGTAACGATTGCCATTATTGAATCGAACAGCAAAATCGGGGTGCCTTAACTATTCAGATCGCCCAACAATTGTGGTATCCAATTGGTAACCGTTCACGCTTTCCAAACTGATCTTGGTGATTTTAGCTGGTTGGGGTTAGCTTGCCGCCATGATGGCAGC
>CAYUMU010000143.1:0-8770 GCA_964445985.1 uncultured Pirellulales bacterium
GGGATAAAGAGGGCTAGCGCCCAGGGCTACAACATTTCGCCGCTTCGCGGCTGCCGGGTCGGAGCGGGTGGCGCGCCACCCGATCTGGCTTTTACCGTCGTCCCCTTCCCCTGCCGCGTCCGCGGTTTTCCATGTTGCTGGTGATGACCACGCCAACCGTCTCTTCCCAGGAAGGGATGTTCTTGTGGTGGCGCAAATTACGCGGGCCATCGCCCTCGCCGTCTTCTTCGTCATCCAGGCCGATGTCGTCCACGGGCAAGGTCAGGTCGTCTTCGTCGTCTTCTTCGTCGTCCACGTCGGGCTTGGCTTTATTTTCCGACGGAGCGGTTTCCCCGGTCGGGGCATCGTCCGGCTTGCCCTTGCGACGACGGCGACGGCGGCGCTTGCGATCCGGGCGACCATCTTTCGAGGGTTCTTCTTCCGTTTCGCCTTCGGCGCCGGGCTCGATCGGTTCGTACTCGTCGACCAAGGCGCCCGCCACGGCTTCTTCGGCCAATGAAGCGAAATCCTCGTCGAAGGAGTCTGCCTCGTTTTCGTCGACCGGCATGTGCAGCCGCTTGGCCGGCTTGGCTTCGCCCTCGGCTCCGTCTTTCTTGCCCTTCCGCCGCCGACGCCGGCGACGCTTGGGCTTCTGGTTCTCCCGATCGTCATCGGCGGGGAGCGCTAACTCGGCATCGCCCTCCAAATCGCTCGCTTCGCCTTCCGACTCCGCGGCCGCTGGCTGCTCAGGTTTGCGTTCGCCACGGCGACCTCGGCGACGGCGAGGACGGCCGTCGCGCCGGCGCTCACTCGAGTCGCGGGCCGCACCTTCCTCCGCCTCGGTCTCGACGCCTTCTTCCGCGCTCGATTCGGGCGCCACATCGTCGAACTCAGGCTGCTCCGTCGGCGCGTGTTCGGCCCGGCTGGGCTCAGCCCACTCGGGTTCTGCCCGCTCGGGTTCTGCCCGCTCGGGTTCTGCCCGCTGGGGCTCGGCGGGATAGGCTTCAGCGCGATTGGATTCGGCGCGTTCGGATTCCGTGTCGCTGGGTTCCGCGCGGCGGGGTTCATTTGGGCGGGGTTCCGTTCGGCGCGCCTCGGGGCGTTTGGGCTGCGACCAGGCGAATTCGGACTCGGAAATATCTATTTCGCCTGCCTCGGCCGCGGCCGGCGGCTTTTTGGCCTGGGCTGGCTTGGCCTGGGCTGGCTTTTTTTCCGCAGGGCGGCCCGGTTCGGGCGGCGGCGGTTCGATCCCCAAACTCTTGGCGATCCCCCCCCAATCGGTGCTCCGATTCAAGCTGGGCGTTGCCCCCGAACGACGCAGAGGCGCTACCCGCTTGGAAGCCGCACTGGGCTTCGAGGCGGACTCCGCTGGAGGCGGGTCGATGCCAAGTTGTTCAATCAAGTCGTCCCAATGTTCCTGCGGGGGGCGATCGGTCATTTCGTTCTAACTTATTGCGGTGTTTATGGTTTGGCTCAAAAGCCGTGCTGTGCGTAGGAAAAGCGGCGCGCAACGGAAGTGGCAATCCAGCAATTATAAGGCTCAAACCACGACCTGGGAAGCAGATCGCTCGCTGGCGAGCCGCGCCTTGGGTCGCGCTAGCCCGCTCAATCGCTTCAATTGGGCTATTCTTTGAGATCGCCTCGCCTGCCGCAAGCGAACCGTTGACACCCCGCGCGCCGCGATTGATGATGCCAGTTGCCGGCAGAATGGATTCAAACCGGCCTGTGCGTGCCGCACATTCGGGGAAGGTTCTCGCTGTTCCCCTCGCGGCTTGCCTTCCGCTCCCGTGCCGCTGCCCCCCCTCCGGTTTGCCATGACGCCCACTTCGCGACAAAACATTTTCGAGGCCAGCCTCGATTACTTTCTGGCTCCCGTGCGAGAGTTTCTCGACGACGACTCCGTGACCGAAGTCATGGTCAATGGGCATGACCAGATTTATATCGAGCGGCGAGGACGGATCGAAGCCACCGACGCGCAATTCGAAAGCCACGACGCGCTGCTCTCCACGGTGACCAACATTGCCCAATGGGTGGGCCGGCAGATCAACCACCAGCGTCCCATTCTCGATGCCCGGCTGCCCGGCGGTTATCGGGTGCACGCCATCATTCCACCCAGTGCCCGCACTGGCATTTACCTCAACATTCGCAAGTTCTCGCGCGAGGCATTCACGCTCGACGACCTGGTGGCCTTTGGTAGCCTGACCGACGCGGCCCGCGAGTTCATCGAGATTTGCGTGCGGCTGAAAAAGAACATCATCATTTCCGGCGGCACCGGCACCGGCAAAACTTCGCTGCTCGGCGCCATCTCGCGGGCCATTCCCGACGACGAGCGGATTGTGGTCATCGAAGACACCTCGGAACTGCGGCTCCACCAAAAGCACTGCCTGTATCTCGAAGCCCAGCATGCCGATTCCCGCGGCCGCGGCGGCATGACCATCCGCCAGTTGTTCGTGACTTCGCTGCGCATGCGGCCCGACCGCATCATTGTGGGCGAGGTTCGCAGCGGCGAAGCCCTGGACCTGATTCAATCGATGCTCAGCGGCCACGCGGGCAGCCTGTCCACGGTGCACGCCAGCACCGCCCGCGATGCCCTGGTGCGATTGGAAACCTTGTCGCTGATGTCGGAAGTGGAACTGCCCGTTCACGTTGCCAGAGCCCAGGTGGCGTCGGCCATTGACCTGGTGGTGCAGATCAGCCGGTTCTCCGACGACGGCTCCCGCCGCATCACTCGCATTACCGAAGTGCTCGACCTCGACGACCAGAACCGTTACCAGTGGCAAGACCTGTTCACGCTGCAAATGCAAGGCAAAGACAACCAGGGCCGGCTCAAGGCCCAACTGGTGGCCACCGAAACGCTGCCCTCGTTCCGCCACGATGTGCTTGGCCAAGGGCTGGACGACATGATCCAGCTCACCAGCAAAATGTGGAAGTAGGGAAGTAAGAGCCAGCTACTTGCTCGGCACCACCGGCAGCAAGATTCGCGATTGATGCACGGCGCCGTGGTGAATGGTGTTTACCGCCGTGATCGTGCGGCGGTGGTTGTTGAGCGGTTCGCCCGTGTTGGGGTTGACGTCGAACCGGGGGAAGTTGCTGCTGGAAACGTCCACCCGGATTCGGTGCCCCTGTTTGAACACGTTGGAAGTGGGGTAGAGCTTCACCGTCACCTTGCACACCTCGCCAGGGCTCATGAGTTCTTCTTTTTGCAGCGAGTCGCGGAACCGCGCGCGCTGGATGCCGTCGCCGATGTTGAGATCGAACCCGGCCGGGAAATCCACGCTGGCCGGGTACACGTCGAGCAGCTTGGCCGTGAAGTCGGTATCGACGGCCGACGAAGAAACCCACAATTCCACGGCGATTTCGCCCGTCACTTCCAGATCGGTTTCCAGCGGTTCGCTCTGGAAGACCACCACGTCGTTGCGGGCTGACAGCGGAATGGGCGCTTGGCCGTTCCAAATGTGCGGCCCACCCCGCTGATCCCACGCGCCTTGCAGCATGAGATCATTGTTGGAGGAAATGTTGCCGCCGATGGTGGGCACCGGCTTGCGAGGATCGAACTCATAACTGGTGGAAGCCGCTGCCTCGTTGGCTTGGGCCTTGTCCGTGGATAATTTGCCTTCGGGCTGCAAATAAAAACTCGTCGTCACGGCTCGCTTAAGCGGCCACTCGTGCTCGTCGCGCCAGTAACCGCCGTGGTTGAGCAGGCCGTCTTTGGTTTTGCTGCCGTCGCCGGTCCCCATCACAAAAATTCGCACCGGCGTGGCAAAGGGGGCCGACTTGCCCACGCTGTTATCGATGCCTTTCAGCCAGTGGTCGTACCATTCGAGCCGCCAGGCCAGCGGATCGGCGATCGCCGCCTCTTCGCCAAAGCTTACCTGGCCGTGTTTGTAGGCGCCTTGCTGGCCATGAATCCAAGGACCCATGATCATGTACACCGGGCCACGGATCGCCTTGTTCAAAGCCACGAAATTGGCCGTGGTGTTGCTGGCCCACGAGTCGTACCAACCGCCGACCAGGTAGATGGGAATGTCTTTATACTTATCGGCGTGGTCGATGATGTTGTTCTGGCTCCAGAACTCGTCGTTGGCGCCATGGGCCATGGCTTCCACCAGCCAGGCCTCGTATTCCGGAGCGTGCTTGAGCGGCGTGGCGCCGGCTCGGAGCGGCAGGTGGGGTAAGTATTCCAGCCGGTTGGCTGCCAGGTCGCTGAGCATGGCCGCCTGGGCCGGATCGCGAGCTTGCCGGCTCCCCTTGGCCGCCTGCAAAAAGATCCAATTCCAAAACCGCAGCTCAAACGCGCCGCCGTTGCGCATGCTGGCGTAGCCCTGGTTGGAAACGGCATCCACGGGAATCACCGTGGCCAGCTCGGGGCACTTTTCCATCGCCACGGCATGCTGCGTTCCGCCGACATACGAGGTGCCGATCATGCCGATCTTGCCGTCGGACCAGGGCTGTTTGCCAATCCAGGCCGCGGTCGCCACGCCATCGGGGCCGTCATCGGTCACCCAGTGCCAAATGCCCTGGGACTCGTAACGCCCGCGCGTGTCTTGGGCCACGAACACATAACCGCGCGCGGCGTAGTACTCGCCCAGGCTCTTGGAGCCGGTCTTGTTGTAGGGGGTTCGGGTGAGAATGGTGGGAAACTTGCCGGCAAGGGGTTCGCCCGCCTTGGCAGGCCGGTAGATATCGGTGGAAAGCCGCACGCCGTCGGCCATGGGCACCATCACGCTCCGCTCTGCGGCAACCTGATACTCGGCCTCGCGGGCTTCCGCCGCGCCCCCGGCCAAACCAACCAGGGCGACGATCGCCACCAGCCAGCGAACCGCACCACCAGACCGACAAAACAATTCGGGCATGAAGAAACCCTTCGATAGAACGGAGGTCAATCAAAGCAGCAAAACAGGCAGGCAAAACAGGCCGGCAACCCAACAACCGGCGACCGGCTACTAACAACCAGCAACCAACCGCCAGCAACTAGCTACCAGTCCCCAGCCCCCCCCTACTTCGCCTTCTTCTCCACCGCTGCCTGCTGCACGCCCTGTTTGCCACGGCTGGGAGAGGCAATCTCGCTGGCCACGACTTCCAGGGCCTTTTGCAATTGGCGATCGACAAACACCGGCTTGTCGTCGTCGGTGGGGTCCGGGGCTTCCACGGGCTGAAGCTCTTCTTCCTTGGTCATGTGAGGCAGCACCACGTCGCGCTGCCGGCGCCAATCGATCAAGGCGGCGGTTTCCTGGTCGGTGAGTTGGAGCTTGAAGCCTTCGTCGGGCGAAACACCCCATTCATCGGTTTGCTTCGAGCCTTCCGAGCGGTGGATATTGCGGCCGCTGGGGCGGAAATAGGCGGCCGTGGTGAGCTTGAGGGCCCCGCCCCCTTCCAGGTTGATCACGTTCTGCACGCTCCCCTTACCCCAGGTGCGCTCGCCCACGATCACGGCCCGCTTGTGATCCTGCAAACAGGCCGACACGATTTCGCTGGCACTGGCACTGAACCGGTTGACCAGAATGGCCATGGGGAAGTCGCCGATGGTGGCCGAGGTTTTGGCGTCCCAAGCGCGGGTTTTGCCGCCGCGGTCTTGGGTGCTGACGATCCGGCCGGTGTCGATGAACATATCGCTGATTTCGACGGCCGCATCGAGCAGGCCGCCGGGGTTGAACCGCAGGTCGAGCACCAGGCCCTGCATGCCCTGCTGCTGAGCCCGCTCCAGGGCTTCGCGCAGTTCTTGGCTGGTATCGCGGCTGAAGGCCGTGAGACGAACATAGGCGATCTTGCGGCCGTTTTCGTAGATGAAATTCCAGTTGTCGTTGGCGTGCCGCGTATCGCCCAGCACCGTTTCCACATGCACGATTTCGCGCTTGACGGTGATGGTTTCTTGCGTGCCGTTGGTGTGGATAATGGTGAAGGTCACCGGCGACCCGGCCTTGCCTTTCATGCGATTGATGCATTCATCCAGGCTCATGCCCTTGGTCGATTCTCCCTCGATTTCGGTGATTCGATCCCCAGCTTGCACGCCCGCCTTGTAGGCCGGGGTGCCCACAATGGGGCTGAGCACGGTCAGGAGACCGTCGCGGATGCCCACCTGGATGCCGATGCCGCCGAATTCGCTTTCGATGCTGCGGCGGAACTTATCGACGTCGGAGGGAGCGATGTAATTGGAGTAGGGGTCGAGCTTGCCCAGCACGCCTTGAATGGCCGCTTTCAGCAAATCTTTGCGATCGACGTTCTCCACGTAGTTCTCTTCCACCTGGTCCATCACATCGACCAGGGTTTTGAACAGCTCGTATTCCTCGCGTTCTCGTTTCCGCTCGGCCTCGCTCTTGATGGGGGGCAAAGGACTTTCGGGAGCAGCGGCCTTTGGCGCCGCGGCCTCGGCCGCGAGCGCCTCGGTAGCCGTGGTCGCAGCCAGCAGCATGCCGGAGAAGCATCCCAAACTTAGCAGCCATCCCAGACACGCTTGCCGCATGCTTCAGCCTCCTCAAGGGGGGAACTGTTCCACTCCGATCCCGCTTCACCCATCCATCATTGGCAGATCAATCGCAAACATTGCGGTTTGGGCAACTTGGACCGAATACCTAGCAGTATAGTTGTCGCCGCCCAGGCAGACAAGAAAACGCTGGGGGGGCAGTTTCCAGCCGCTTACAGCCCCAGCACGTCGCTCATGCTGTAGCAACCGGCCGACTTGCCGGCCAGGTACTTGGCCGCCGCCAGCGCCCCGTGGGTGTAGCAATCGCGATTGCTGGCGCGCACCACCAGTTCCACGGTCTCGCCCAGCATGCCAAAAATGATGGTGTGCTCGCCCGGATGATCGCCCACCCGCACGGCGTGGTAGCCAATTTCCTTCTGGCCGCGGGCACCCGTTTGCCCCTCCCGCCCATGCACGTGCTTGTCGAAATCCATGGCACTGGCCACGATTTCGCCAAATTTGAGGGCCGTGCCGCTGGGGGCGTCTTCCTTGAAGCGGTGATGCTTCTCGATGATTTCCACGTCGACGCCCGACGCTTGCCCCTTGAGGGCGCCCGCCGCCACGCCGGTCAATTTCATCAGCAAGTTCACGGCCAGGCTCATGTTGGGCGACCACAGCAGCGGGATTTTCTCGCTGGCGGCGGTGATTTGCTCGCGTTGCTGGGGAGTGAAGCCGGTGGTCGCCAGCACCAGGGGAATGCCGCGTTCCACGCACAGCGCCAACGCCCGCTCGGCGCCGGCGGGGGTGGAAAAATCGATCATCACATCGACCGGCACGTCGCCCAACTTGTCGCTGATCGGCAAACCCAGGTCGCCCACGCCCGCCACCTGGCCGGCGTCTTGCCCCAAGCGGTTGCTGCCGGGGGCCTCGAGGGCCGTGGTGATTTTGAGCTCGGCGTCGCAGGAACCAAGCGCTACCAAACGCTGCCCCATGCGGCCGGCCGCGCCGTGAATGGCCAAATGAATCGTCATATGCTTCCCCACTCGCCTTTTACGCCTGAATAGAACGCCCTCGCCCCAACCGCAACCGTGTGTTCATACCACGCCGCGATAGGAACGTGAAGCGGGACGGTAGGGCTTGCCTCGACGAGGCTGCCCTGTACCGGAAGCTGAACCACATCGCCGGCCAGATTGGCGAGACGACGGCGGAGCGAGATTTTTCGTGGCCGGGGGTGTCTTCGTCCCCGAATCGGCGTGGAGGCTCAGACGGCTGTTCGTCGTAATCCCTTGCCAATCCGGCTAGAATGACAGAAACTGCCTGCGAGGTTTTTTCTACCCGACGCCCCCCGTGGCCAGTCGGGCTTACACCGTTATGAATAAGTCGCTCCCCCGGGCGCCACGGTAAGGCGTTCGGTCAGGATGCGAATTTGCCTGGTGGCGTTGCCCCATACCAGTGGCGAGCAGCCTTCCGTACACAGAGTCAGAAAGTTGTCCATGGAAAACAAGTCGCCGGGCGGCAACGGCTCCCCGCAAAACTCGCCCGCGCGGCGGCCACGCTCCAACACCTGGACGCTGGTTTTGCTGTTCACCTTGGGAATGGTGCTCATCCTGTATTTCACCGGGGATCGCACCTCCCGTTCGCGCATCAGCTACAACTTCTTCCGCCAGCAGCTAGGCCAGCCGGAAGAAATCAGCGAAAACGGCGTGATCGCCTATAAGAAAACGCCCACCAACATCGCCAAGGTCACCATCCAAGGCCAGGAAGTGCGGGGCGAGTTCATCAACCTGGTCGATGACCCCAACCCCAAGGCCGTTAAAGTCGACGGCAAAACGCCCAAGCTCAACAAAGAATTCTTCACCACGCTCACGCCGGCCGCCGTCATGAGCGAAAGCCTGGATCGCACCCTCCGCATCCAAGGCGTCGAAGTCATCCCCGAGCCCCCCGGCGACTCCTCCGGCTGGATGATGATCTTCTATGTCATCGCCATGGTCATGTTCTTTGGCATCATCATCTTCTTCTACCGCCGCGCCCAATCGCAAATGATGGGCGGAGGCTTCCTCGGCGGCTTCAGCAAAAGCCCGGCCAAACGCTACGACGAGAAAAAATCCCGTGTCACCTTCGCCGACGTGGCCGGACTGGAAGGCGTCAAAAACGACCTCTCCGAAGTCGTCCAATTCCTCAAAAGCCCACTCAAATTTCGCCGCCTCGGCGGCCGCATCCCCAAGGGCACCCTCCTCGTCGGCCCGCCTGGCACCGGCAAAACGCTGCTCGCCCGCGCCGTGGCCGGAGAAGCCGGCGTGCCGTTCTTCTCGATCAACGGGTCCGAATTCATCCAAATGTTTGTCGGCGTTGGCGCCAGCCGCTCGCGCGACATGTTCCACACCGCCCGCG
>CAYUMU010000144.1:0-8656 GCA_964445985.1 uncultured Pirellulales bacterium
AAATTATTTCCAAAAATCGCCAATTTTCAGCCCTACTGGGGAACTTGGGCTAACGGCCATGGGCGGCCGTAGCGATGGTCAGCCGTACGACCTGCCGTAAGACCAAAAGGCTTCCGCAGCCCTTCTCCCCCGGAGTATCGGGGGGAGAAGGGAGCAGGCACTTGCTAATGTTGCGTGGGCGTTGCGGCCGCCGAGTGCAGTCGCGCGGTCGCCTGTTTGCGGCGGAGCACCAATACCTGGCCGCGGCAGGTGGCAGGCAGCGATTCATCGGCGAGGGGGCTCAAGCCCAAGCGCTGTTGCATTTCGAGCACCTCGCCTGCCCGCCGCCGCGGAAGTTGGCCGTAAGTCAGCAGCACCACGTCGGCGTCGCAATCGGCCACGAATTGAGTGAGATCGGCCGGCTGGTTTTGGGGCGATTCGGGCAGTTGCAGGTACTGGCCTTGCGCATAGTAGGCGGTGAGGCTCCAGTGCTGCGAACCGAGAATACGGCAGTTTTCGCCCAATTCGTTGCGGATGTACCGGCCCAAATCAGCCTTGGCCAGGCGGCCGTCGTAACTGGTGATAAAAGCATCCACGCCGCCAGCGATGGCGGCAATTGCCAGGGCAATCGCCACTCCCAATCGCGGGGTGGGCCGGGGATGACCTAAAAACCAGGCGTTCCAGGTCGCCAATCGATAGCTCAGCTCGAGCAAGCCGAGCGAAGCCAGCGGTAAAAAGGCAATGGCCACCGACAACGGGTATCGGCTGCTCGAAGCCTGTCCAAACCAAAGATGAATCCACATGCCGCCGAGCGTGAGCGAACTGCCCAGCAGCAGCGCCAGCACATCCACCCGCCGCAGCAACCGCGGAAAGGCCAGCAGGCCGCAGCCCAGAAACACCGCGTAAACCGGCGACAATCCCCGGATGAGTGTCCGAAAAAAGATCCACGTCATTTCTGGCGTGCTCATTCGCGGCGATGGCTCGGCAGGCAGCACGACTACCTCGGCCACGTCGGCCGACTTCACAACTTCCGCGACCGCCGCTGGCGAGCTCTCCGCGACTTGGAGCGTGCCCGGCGCTGGCGATCCGGTGGCTGGCAGGGCCACCGAGGGCGACTCCTCGCTGGCAACCAGCGAACTGAGCCAATCGTGCACAAACCGCAGCCGGTGGAAGCTGTCGGGCCACTCTTTGTAACCGTGCAACTGGATCAGCGCCAGCAACACCAGCGGATAGCTGCCGGCGAGCGACACCACTCCCCACGTGAGCTGTCGCCGCTCGGGTTTGGCGATGCCAGGGCGGGTGAACCGGCCCCAGGTCCAAATCAGCAGGGGCACCAGTAAGAACCAGCCTTCAAACCGGGTGTGGATCGAAAGCGTGAGAAATACGCCCGCGGCGACATAAAACCGAGCGCGGACTTCGGCGGCGGCCCGCCAGCCAAAATACAGGGTCGCGGCAAACAGCAGCCAAAATGTCGATTCGCGCACAACCTCGCCCGACCACTCGATAAGCTTGGGATGCACCGCGTACAACATGCAGCCCACCACGGCGATGGGCAAATTGAACTGCCGCCGCAACCAGCCAAAGGTCGGCAACACCACCAGGGTGCCGCAGATCACGCCCCATACTTTGGCGGCGAATTCCCAATCGAGACCGCCGCGGTGCAAGGTGGCCAGCACCAGCGTGTACACGTTGAAGCCGTAAGGGCAGTTGTCGGGAGGAACCTCGCCTTGCTCCACGTGCCCGGCCAATTGAATGTAGAGCATGCCATCGGGGCAAACCACGTCGATGCGGCAGGCCATCATCCAACGGGGCACCGCCGCGAGGGCGAGAATCGCCACCAGCCAGAGATAGTGCCGGGCTTGGAGCCGGCAGGGCCGCGTCGGATCGCCTTCCCGCGGCGCAACCGCCAGTGGAGCGCGCAGCCGATCAGGCAAGACGGCATAGTCTGCCAGAGTGCTCGCCCTCTCACGCATGGATGAATCCCAAATCAGGCTTGGCGTTTGCGCTTAACCGCAAGCGCAAAAACACGCCCACTTTCCCGTTTTGTCGGGAATGGCCGCGGGAGAATAGTGATGTGGTCTCCCAGTGTCAACGTGAACCGCCATGAAACCCAACGCTGGCACTCCTGCCCAGCGCCATAGGTCAAAAGACCAACCGCCTGCTGCCACAGCCAGACAGGGGAAACACTCGCCAGGAGCGGAGAAAAAATGCCCGTAGCGCGCCGCTGCTAATTCAGCTCGCCAGCCACCGCTTGCACGGAGAACTCAATCAGCACCGCGGTCGCTGCTGGCTCCGCTTGCAACAATCGCACGTCGAGCCGGGCTCCGTGCCCTAGCAAGGCGCCCAATTGAACGCGGGCCTCGGGGCCATCCACCTGCTCAAATTCCAGCTCAGGCTCGCCCGGCAGCGGCGGACAAAAAGCCAAATGCACGCTAACCGTTCGTTGCCCTGCCGCGAGACGAGCGCGAACCAGGCCCTGGATGGTTTGGGTGCCATCGGGCAGCGTGGACCGACTCCACTGCTGATCCACCTCGGCAGCGATCTCTTCTGGCAACCCAGGGTCTTCTGGCAACCCAGGGTCTTCTGGCAGCCCAGCTTGCCCTGTTGGTTCCAAGGCCATGGCTGGAGAAGCCCGATCTGCCTCGGCGGGCGACGGATGTTCCAGAGGTTCCATCGGCCGCGCTCGGCCCTGGGCAGCCAACCGCGTCCAGGCGAAGGTCTCTTCCACGGCCAACAAAACCCAGAGCAGCACCAGGCCCGGCGTGCTGGCTCCGGGCAGCGAGATCGCCAAGGCCAACATCATGGCCGCCAGGCACGGTAGCCCTAGCAGCAAGCTGGGAATTTCTGCCCAAGTCGTGAGTCGTTCCAGCATCGCGATCAGGGGCGACTGCGAACCGCCGTCCTGTTCACCGCTCGAACTCCGCTGGCATTCCCCCGGCCAAGGCCGCGCCAACCACCGCAACAGCGCGGCGGCACAGGCTAAACCCAGGCCGGCAGCCAGGCCCACGCCCAGCGAAGGGGGCGCCAGCAACGCCCCCTGGGCGCGGCGAATCCACAGCAGAATCGCCATGCCCAACAGCCAGAAGGCCAGCAAGGTCAACAGCGAAAGTCGCAAGGTACGCACAAACGAACCCCACGGCACTACCCTGGCCACCGCCCGCCGCCGTGCGGCGGGCGTGGTGGGGGCAGAATCGCTTAATTTATGGCCGCTGTTCAACTTAGGAAGTCGCGGCAGCAGCCGCGGCGGCCGTCAGTTTCTCGGCCGCGGCGGTGTTTTCCCAGGTGAATTCCGGCTCGCTCCGCCCAAAGTGACCGCCGGAAGCCGTCTTGCGATAGATGGGCCGCCGCAGGTCGAGGTACTCAATAATCCCTCGGGGCGACAGCGGGAAAACCTCGCGGATGAGCTGGCAAATCCGGGCGTCGTCGATCCGGCCGCTGCCTTGGGTATCGACATGCACGCTGACCGGTTCAGAGACGCCAATCGCGTAAGCCAACTGAACCTCGCAGCGATCGGCCAACTCGGCGGCGACAATATTCTTCGCCACGTGCCGGGCCATGTAAGCCGCGCTGCGATCCACCTTGGTGGGGTCTTTGCCGCTGAAGGCGCCGCCACCGTGCCGGCCCCAGCCACCGTAGGTATCGACAATGATCTTGCGACCGGTCAAACCGCAATCGCCGTGCGGACCACCCCGCACAAACCGGCCGGTGGGGTTGATGTGGTAAATCGCCTTCGAGGCGTCGAGGTCGTCCGGCAGGCAGGGCTTGATGACTTCGTTGATGACAAAGTCGCGGATCTCTTTTTGGGTGACCTCTTTGCCGTTGATCTTGTCGGCGTGCTGGGTCGAAACCACCACCGTATCAATCCGAACCGCCTTATGGCCTTCAAACTCCACGGTAACCTGGCTCTTGCTGTCGGGCCGCAGCCACGGTACTTGCAGCTCAAATCGCGCCTGGGTCAGGGCGTTCAAAATCCGGTGCGACAGCGCAATCGGCAGCGGCATTAGCTCGGGGGTGTCGTTGCAGGCGTAGCCAAACATCAGACCCTGGTCGCCGGCGCCGATGTCTTTGGAGTCGCTGGAATCCACGCCCTGGGCAATGTCGGGGCTCTGCTTGTCGATCGAGAGCAGCACCGCGCAGGTATCGGCCGAAATGCCCATATCTTCTTGCGTGTAGCCAACTTCGCGGATCACCCGCCGCACCACTTCGGGGTAGTTCACAATGGCGTTGCTGGTGATTTCCCCCGCAATCATGGCCATGCCGGTCGTAACCAGAGTTTCGCAGGCAACACGGCTGTAAGGGTCTTGGGCCAGCAGCGCGTCGAGCACGCCGTCGGAGATTTGATCGGCCAGCTTGTCGGGGTGACCCATGCTGACCGATTCGCTGGTGAACAGATACTTGCCTTTCGCCATGGAACCTTTTCCCTTGCCTCGCTCAGGATAAATTGAATTTGGGCCGGAGAGTCGATGCCTACGAGCAAGTGACTTCGCCCGAATCTAAGGTGGGCATTATAGAGGAACCTTGCCGAATCCGGCAACACTATCGTAAGCGGTTGCGGCACCCACAGAAAGATTGACGCCCCCCCTGGGGGCACCTAGTATGGAATGCGGTGCTCCATCATCCGCGGCGGGGGATGGGGATATCGTCTCCCCCTGCTCAACGTTCCACTGGGTATCGCTCGTCGATTCTGGGGGATCCTGGCGGGCTAACCCTCGGCGACCGTGCCCGGCAACCAGCCGTCTCCGTCGATTAACCGGGGGGGCGGGTATCGCTCCAGCCTGTTCCAACGGGGGGGTGGGTGCGGGGCGGATTGGGTTTCCACCGAGGCAATTTGCGGCCTCACCAAATTTTCAGGGCGCTGTTCGGCGCCGGTATTTTCTCGATTCTCTCTCACGTGTGAGGCACCGGACATGCAATCGCGAATCGTAAGCTGGACGACCTCGATTGTCGTGCTGTGCGGCATTTGGGTGGCGGAATTAGCAGCCCAAGAAACGAAAAAAATTCCCGATCCCATCGAAGTGGGCATCAAAACCAAAGACGGGGTCGAGCTCACCGCCACGTACTACGCCAGCCTCGCCGGCAAACAGGCCGTGCCGGTGCTCATGCTGCACGCCATGGAAGGTTCCAGGGCTGACTACCATCAGGCCGCCCTCACGCTGCAGAAAGATGGCTTCGCCGTCCTCGTGCCCGACCTTCGCGGCCATGGCAGCAGCACGCGTCGCGGCACCGCTGTCCTCGACGTCAAACGTTTCACACCCCGCGACTTCGAATCCATCGGGCTCGATATCGAAGCCTGCAAGAACTACCTGATGGGCGAGAACAACAAGGAACTGCTGAATATCGACGCCCTGTCGATCGTGGCCGCCGAAACCTCGTGCATTCTGGCCGCCACCTACGCCGCTCTCGATTGGAGCTTTCCGCCCCTCCCTACCGGTAAGCAAGGGCAAGACGTCAAATCCCTGGTGCTGCTCTCGCCCGAATGGAAATTCAAAACCCTCGACATGATCAAGGCCTTGAACCACCCCGCTTTGCAAGAGCCCGTGGCCGTGTATGTGCTGGTGGGTGATCGCACCGCCAGTTCGCTCGGCGACGCCAAGAAGGTCATGCAGCAATTGGAAAAGGGTCGCCGCGCGCAGCAGGACAAGAACGCTTTGCTGCTCGAAGTGAACACCACCCTGCAAGGCACCAAAATGCTCAACTTGCCCAACCTCAACCTCACCAGCGAGCACGTGCAGAAGTTCCTCGACATCTATTCTCGCAAAAAGAACTTCCCCTGGAAGAGCCGCGGCAACCCCATTACGGGCGATTGACTTCGTCATCCCCGCGAAGAGCCTGCCCTCGTGAAGACGGGGGGCGGGAATCCAGGCAACTCGTCATTCCCGCGAAGGCGGGAATCCAGAAGCGGCGGATAAGACGCGACTATTATAATCACCGCGGAACCAAGTTCAGAATCCGGTAATTGCTTCGACCGCCCCCTAGGCTTACCCGCCGCCTGTTGAACCGCAAATCTGCCACCCACAGCCCCGAGCCGCGACCCCGCCGTGCGACGATTCAAGATCTTCTGGCTGATAGTCCTGGCCGTGTTTATGGTGATGGGTGGCGTGGTGGCCGCCGATTGGTGGTTTGCCCTGCCGCGGGAGCAACCCAAGAGCTATGCAGGCAGCGCCACGTGCGCCAAATGCCATCAGAAAGAGTATGCCGCCTGGCACGGCTCCGACCACGACCTGGCCATGGACCTCGCCACGCCAACCACGGTGCTGGGCAACTTTGACGATGCCACCTACGAATATCACGGCATCACCACCAGGTTCTATCACCGCGGCAAAGACTACTTCATTTACACCGATGGGCCCGATGGCAAGCTGACCGAGTTCCCCATCAAGTACGTGTTCGGCGTGCGTCCGCTTCAGCAATACATGGTGGCCTTCGACGATGGCCGCGTGCAGGTGCTCCCCTTTGCCTGGAACGTGGAACAAAAGAAGTGGTATCACCTCTACCAGGGCAGCCCTCACCGGCAAGACGAGACCGAAGGCCAGGAAAACGCCGAGCCCATTCTGGCCGGCAACTGGCTGCACTGGACCGGCGCGGGGCAAAATTGGAACTACATGTGCGCGGAGTGCCACTCCACCAATCTACAGAAAAATTACGACGTCAAGACCAACACGTACCACACGTCGTTCTCCGAGATCGATGTCAGCTGCGAAACCTGCCACGGTCCCGGCAGTTTGCATGTGAAACTGGCTGAAGACCGCTGGCTGTTCTGGGATCGTAACCATGGCTACGGCCTGCCGCAGCTCAAAGGCGCCAGCGCCACTCCCCAGCTCGAAAGCTGCGCCCCCTGCCACTCCCGCCGGCACGTGGTCTACCCCGGCTTCCAGTCGGGCGATCGCTACATGGATCACTATTCGCTGTCGCTGCTCGAAGAAGACCTCTACTTCCCCGACGGCCAGATTCATGACGAAGACTATGAATACGGCTCCTTCTTGCAGAGCCTGATGTATCGCAAGGGCGTGCGCTGCACCGATTGCCACGATCCTCACTCGGTAAAGCTGCGCGCCACCGGCAATGCCCTCTGTGCGCGGTGCCACACGCCAGCCAAGTACGATGTCGAAAGCCACCACCACCATCCCGCCGGCAGCATCGGCGGGCAGTGCGTGGAATGCCACATGCCGGCGCGAAACTACATGGTCATCGATAGCCGCCACGACCATAGCATTCGCGTGCCGCGCCCCGATGTCAGCCTCGACCTGAATACGCCCAACGCCTGCGCCGGCTGCCACATCGACAAAACCAAGAGCGACAAGTGGAAAAGCTATGGCGCCTGGCTCGACGCCGCGATTGCCAAGGACCCCGTGGCCGAACAAGAAGTGCAGCGGGCCAACCAATGGTCGGCCGATTGGATCGAGCGCTGGTTCCCCGATAGCAAACATCGCACGCCCCACTATGCCTACACGTTGGCCGCGGCGCGGAGCGGCCGACTCCATCCCCACGCCCCCGCCGATGCGGCCCACGGTAGCCCGGCGGCCAATCGGCCCAACTTCCCTCAGTTCGAGCAGGCAGAAATCGTAAATCGACTAAGCCGCCTCGCCAAAGATCGCGTGAACGTCGGCCCCATCGTGCGCGCCACCGCCGTGAGTCACTTCGAAGACTACCCCACGCCGTTCGCCTTGGACGCGAACGACGAAGCCCTGAAAGACGAAGAGCCCATGGTGCGGCTGGCCGCCGTGCAAAATCTGGACACCTTCTTCCCCATTCGAGCCACCGACGTCTGGAGCCTGGCCCAATTGCCAGGGCCGCAACGCGAATCGCTCCGCCGCGAGTTCGAAGAACTACGCAAGAGGGCCGGCCCTCGCTTGAAAGACCCGATGCGCGCCGTCCGCGTGGAAGCGGCCCGGGCCATTTCGATTGTCCCCAGGGCGTTCCTCGGCGAAGACGAACCGGCCGCCTTCGACGCCGCCCTGACAGAATTCTTTGCCGGCCAGGATGAGTTGAGCGATCAGCCCGGGGCTCACCTGGCGCTGGGCGCCGTGTACGGCAACCTGGGCCAATTCGAGAAATCCATCGACGCCTACCGAACGGCGATCAAGGTGGACAAGGAATTTGTGCCAGCCCGCATTAATTTGGCCTTGCTCTACAACTACCAGGGCAAGAACGACGAAGCGGCCAAACTCCTTCGCGAAGCCATCGAGCTGGCCCCACAACTCCCCGACCCTCACTACTACCTGGGGCTATTGCTGGCCGAAGACATGGCCACGCTGGAACAGGCGGTGGAAAGCCTGGCCCTGGCGGTCAAGTACTCGCCCAACCATCCGCGGATTCGCTACAACTACGCCCTGGCGCTGCAACAACTGGGCAAGCTGTCGGAAGCGGCCGTGCAATACAAACAGTCCCTGGAACAAGACCCGCACGATCCCGATTTCTACCAGGCCCTGATCGCCCTCCACGCCCAACAGGGCCGGCTGAACGAGGCCATCGAGTACGCGCGGCGGCGGCTGCAATATTTCCCCCGGTCGCAAGAATACGGGGGGCAGCTGGACTACCTGCTGCAACAAAAAGCGGCCAGCGAACGCGGGGCGATTGGACCTCGGCCGAAATGATCCGCAGGCGTTCGGGTGGCCCGCCCGACGAAGGAGTATTGGGAAAAGATGATGGAGTAGCCGCGAAGCGGCGAAATGCTGTA
>CAYUMU010000145.1:0-8370 GCA_964445985.1 uncultured Pirellulales bacterium
ATTCAAGCGGACTTCGCTGGAGAGACAATCCAGATGAAAAAAATTCACGCTGCTCTCCAACGCCGCTTTCGGTGGACCCAAGTTTGATACGCTGTATGCCACCTGCGGCGATGGCGTCTACCGCCGCCCCACCAAGGCGCAGGGAGTCCGCTTCCCGCCGGCGGGGCCAGGCCAGAACTCGACCACTCCCTGAGCGGGGGGGGCCGCAGGGCCCGCGCAATCGCTGCCCTCGGCACAACCGCGCCCATCGTCATCCATGCACTTTCTTATGGGCCTGTTTTCCGGTAGTTGGCTTACATTTCTGTCATGAAAGGCCGCGCGCCGATTACGCTGGAAGTTTGCGAGATAGAGTTCTCTATTCCGAGAAACTATCGACATCGGTCCGCCCTTTTCAGTGTGAAGTGGAGTTATGCAAGTCGCACTCGTGACCACCAACGAAGCTTTTCTGGCTTTGCAAGGTGAGTGGGACGATCTCGTTAGCCAGTGCGACGAGGACAATCCATTCCGCCGCTGGTTCTGGAACCATTGCTGGTGGAAACACTTTGGCCACAAGCGGCAATTGGCGATCGTCGTCGCCCGCGAGGCGGGGCAACTTGTCGGCCTGGCGCCCTGCTTTATCGAGCGCGACCATTGGTGGCGAGGCGCCCGGGTCATGCGGCTGCTGGGCGCCACCGAAGAAGTTTGCAGCGAGCACCTTGGGATCATCACCCGCGCCGGCTACGAAGCCCAGGTGGTTCCGCAACTGCTGGAATACCTGTGCCACGACTGCGAACACAAATGGGATGTGCTGCGGCTGACCGAATTGCCGAGCCATAGCGCACAGATTCCCGTGATCGACCAGTTTGTGTCGCGGCACGGCATGGCCGCCCGGCAACAGCAGGGGCACATCTGCCATCTGGTGCGGTTCACTGGCGACTGGGACGACTACGTGCGCAGTCTGGATACCAAACGTCGCACCAAGCTCAACCGAAATCTCCGCGAATTCGCGGTCGAGAAGGTCGAAGTGGCGGTGGCCGAAACCCCGGCCGACTTGCCGGCGCGATTTAACGAATTGTGCCAGTTGCACAATCACCATTGGCAAACCCTCGGTCAGCCAGGCCTCTTCGAAACACCTGCCTTCGCGGCCTTCCATCGGGAAATTGCGGAGCATTTTCTCCCTCGACAAATGCTCTTGCTGGGGTCGCTATGGATCAATGGCGAAGCGGTGGCCAGCAGCTATTCCTTGCGCTTGAACGGCGTGGCCTACGAATACCAACGCGGCCATAACCCCGCTTGGATCACGCGCAGGCCAGGGCACGTGTTGCAATTTCTGTTGTTTCGCTACGCCATCGAACACGGCGTGCGGTGCTGGGACTATCTCCGCGGCGATTACCCTCACAAACGTGATTGGGCCAACGACGCGCGCACGAGCATGGAAATTCAGATTGCCGCGCCCCGCAAACTGCAAGTCGCCCGCCTGCATTTGGAAGAGCGCGTGGAACAGGCCAAGGATCGGCTGCGACAACTGCGAGATGCAGCCCGCGAACGGAAAGAAAACCGCGTGGTTCCGCTGACGCCCGTGGAGCAAGCCCGGTAGGCTGGCCTGCTTGGCCGGGCGGCGAGTCGCCCCGCCCGGCTGCTCACTCGGCATCCGCATCAAGCCAGGTCGCCCCAGTTGGCCAGGAACGGTTTGCTGCACTTCTTGCACATGACCCGCGAACCCAAATGGCCGGCCGCCACGCGGCTCCGCGTTTCGCACCCAGGGCATTCCACGCGGAACCACAGCTTGGGGTCGTCGGCGCTGGCCGCCACTTCGGCCGGCACGCCTTCCACGGCAATGTCATCGGCTTCCAGCCGCGTGAGCAGCTCGCGCGTGAGCGGAACCACGTCGGCAATGCGATTGGCCAGCCGGCGAATGGCGTCTTCGAACACGTTCCGCACCAGTCGGCCATTGCCAAAATGCTCGTTCCGCCGCGCCAGGCAATCAGCAAAACTCAAGAGCAGCCGGGCTCGCGTCACCGGCGTCAGTATGTAATGATTGCGGTCGCACAGCACTTGAAAGATCTGACCCAGCTCGGCGGGCGCGTAGTCGGGGAAAGCCAGCCGCCGATTGAACCGGCTCGCCAGGCCGGGGTTCGAAGCCAGCAGTCGCTCCATTGGCTCGGGGTAACCGGCCAGCACCACCACCAGGCGATCGCGCTGGTCTTCCATGCGCTTGAGCAGCGTCGCCAGGGCTTCGTTGCCAAAGGGGTCGTCCCCCTGGCTGGCCACCAGCGTGTAGGCTTCGTCAATAAACAACACGCCGTCGAGGGCTTCGTCCACTATCTTGTTGGTCTTGGGCGCCGTTTGGCCGGCGTACTCGGCAACGAGGCCCGAGCGATCGCACTCCACCATGTGCCCCTTCTTCAGCAGCCCCAGCCCTCCAAAGATCCGGCCGAGCAGCCGGGCCACCGTGGTTTTGCCCGTGCCGGGATTTCCGGAAAACACCATGTGCAAGCTGATCGGCGTGCGCGGCAGCCCCATCCGCTCTCGCTCGGCCTGCACCTTCAAAAAGTTCACCAACTGCTTCAGATCGCGCTTGATGTCGGCCAGGCCAATCAACTGCTCAAGCTCGGCCATGGCTTTGGCCAATTGCTCGGCCGGCGAGAGCGTGGGCGGTTGCTCGACACCCGCGGACCTCGCTTTCTCAGAGGCGGCGCCGCCCGCCCTGGCATTCCCGGCAGGTCGCGCCCCTGGGAGAACCGCCCTCGCTGCCCCGTGCGAACCAGGCAACGGCGGAGGGCATTGGGCCAGCGATTGACCCGCGCCAATCGCCTGCACCGCCCGATCGACGCCGGCCTGGGCCCTGGCATGCGTTCCCGGCGCATCGAGCGGCACCCGACGCAGATGCGTGTCCACGGCCTCTTGAATGCCGCGCAGCACGGCGGCTTCGTGGGGATGCACGTGACCATCGATCTTGGCCACAATGTTGGCAAACCGCAGCACCACCGTCTCCAACTCGCCCACGCGGTCGCGCAGCGCCGGCAATTCTTCGAAAGGCCGCAACAAACTGACCCACCGCAGCTTGTCCTCGCGCTCCAGCATGTTCCGCATGGCCACGGCCAGGTCTTCGCCCGCGAGCGCTTGCTGCCAAAGATGCTGGAGCAGTTCCGCGGCCAAACGCCGTTCGCCGGTGGTCCACTGCCAGTCCGCGCGAACCACAATCGCAAACACCTTGGCCAGCAACGCTCGGTGCAAATCGTGCATTTGCTTCACAAAATCGGCCGCCGACCGCGTGCGAAAGTATTCCGGGTGAAACTCGACACAGTAACGAGCCGAGCTCACGTACAGCGACTCGCAGGCTTGCATCGCGCTGCGAAATTCGTCCAGCAAAATGGGCGACGGCTCCGACACGATAAAAATTAGCCTCCGCGAAAAGGGGGACGGGCACCGTCGGAACACGCGCTCCATTGTGGGCACCCGGTCAAGACTCGCAAGAGCAATGCCGCCGATCCGACCAGCCACAACCCCTCCCCCCAGCAAGCCCCCAGCCGCGGGCTACAACACGGCCGCCTGCTCTCCTGTTTGCAATCCACGCCGCCGACAATCAAACTGCAACGAACAGGCGAGGCGCCTGCTTGGCTAAAGTTGCGATCGAGTTGGAAATGAGCTGCCGATATGCGTATTGATTTTTGCCGTTGTCGCTGGTGGGTTGCCTTCGTGGCCGTGGTCTCCGCGGCTTGTCTGGCGATCTCCTCGCCCCCGAGCCGCGCCCAAGACTCGCTGACACCGCCGCCCGGTCTTCGCGATGGCACGCCCAGCCTGGTCGCGCTCGTCGGCGCCAAACTGGTGGTTGCGCCCGGCCAGGTCATCGAAGGCGGCACGCTGATTGTTCGCGATGGCCTGCTCGAAGCCGTCGGCAAGAACGTCCCCATCCCCCCCGGCGCCGTCGTCCGCAACCTGGCGGGCAAAACCATCTACCCCGGCTTCATCGATGCCTATGGCGAGCTCGACGTGCCCGCCCCCAAGGGAGCCGGGTACTGGAACGCCGACATGAGGGCTTCGGCCCACGCTGCCGCCGCCTATGCGGTCGACGGCAAAGCCAACGAAGCCCTGCGAGCCCAAGGCATCACCGCCCGCTTCGTCGCCCCCAAGGAAGGCACGGTTCGCGGACTCAGCGCCGTGGTCACCACCGGCAGCAGCAATCCCGTGCTGCGAACCGCAGCCGCCCTGCATGTGAACCTGATGCCCGACGATCACAATCACGATCATTACCCGGCTTCGCCCATGGGCGCCGTGGCCCTGGTTCGCCAGGCCATGTACGACGCCCGCTGGCACGCCGCGGTTTGGAAAATGTTCGAGGCCGGCCAAGAGCCCATCGCCCGCCCCGAACGCAGCGCGGCCCTGCAGGCCTTGGAACCCTTCGCCACCGGCAAACAATTGGTGATCTTCGAAACCCAGAACGAGCTCTATGCACTTCGGGCCGATCAAATTGCCCAGGAGTTCAAACTGAAGATCGCCCTGCACGGCAGCGGCCACGAGTATCGCCGGCTGGACGCCATCGCCGCGGCCGGCTGGCCGGTCATTGTGCCGCTCGATTTCCCCAAGGCGCCCTACGTGAAAACGCCGGAAGCCGCCCTGGCCGTGTCGCTCGAACGATTGCAACACTGGGACCACGCCCCCGAGAACGCCGCCCGTCTGGCGGCGGCAGGCGTGCCGATCACCTTCACCAGCCACGGCCTGCCGAAAGACGCCAGGTTTTTGGACCGCGTGCGCGAAACCGTGCGGCGAGGGCTCCCTGCCGATCAGGCCCTGGCGGCGCTTACCACCAACGCGGCCAGGTTGCTCGGCGTGGAAGCTCAACTCGGTTCGCTCACAGCCGGCAAGGCCGCCCACTTGGTGGTGACCGCTGGCGACGTGTTCCAAAAGGGAACCAAGGTGTTGGAAACCTGGGTCGACGGCACACGGCACGAGATCGAAGAAACCAAGGCGATCGACGTCCGCGGCACCTGGCAGGTTCAGTGGAAGAACGGCAAAGACCAGCCAGAACAGGCCACGCTCACCCTGGCCGGCACGCCCGAAAAACTGGCCGGCAAAATCAAGAACGGCGGTGCCGAAGGCGATCTGCTGGAAGTCAGCGCCGACCGCTTCGTGGTCTCGGCCCGCTTCGCCGGCGATGTGCTGGGGAGCACCGGCCAGGCCCATCTCAGCGGCGTGGTCACGGCCAACGCAGACAGCTCGGCCACGTTCATCGGCATGCTGTATTGGAGCGACGGCACCCACGCCGTGGCCAAGGCCAGCCTGCAACTCAATGCAGAACTTGCCAGCGACGAAGACGAAGAAGACGCGAGCGAAAACGACGGTCCTGTCGAAGCCCCGGCAGTGAACGACACACCGGCCGCAGAGAAAACAGAAGAGAAACCCGAACTGCCCGCCAAGGCCCTGTTCCCCGTCAACTACCCGCTCGGCGCATTCGGTCGCAGTGAGCCCCCCCAGCTGCCCGAACTGGTCGCGTTCGAAGGCGGCGCCGTGTGGACCTGCGGACCCGCAGGCGTCCTTGAAAACGCCACCGTGTTGGTGGAGCGCGGCCGCATCAAAGCCGTTGGCCCGCGCGATAAAATCAAGCTCCCCCAAGGCACGCTCGTGGTCGATTGCCGCGGCAAGCACCTCACGCCGGGCATCATCGATTGCCATTCGCACATCGCCACCGATGGCGGCATCAACGAGCCCACCCAAAGCATCACGGCCGAAGTCCGGATCGGCGACTTCATCGACCCCAACGACGTCAACATCTACCGCCAACTGGCCGGCGGCGTCACCTCCTCCAACATTCTGCACGGCTCGGCCAACACCATCGGCGGCCAGAACCAGGTGATCAAAATGCGCTGGGGTTCGCTGCCCGAAGACATGAAATTCGCCGAAGCCAAGCCGGGCATCAAGTTCGCGCTCGGCGAAAATGTGAAGCAAAGCAACTGGGGCGACAAGTACCGCACCCGCTATCCGCAGTCGCGGATGGGCGTGGAACAACTGGTCCGCGACGCCTTCGAGGCAGCCCAGGACTATCAACGCCGCTGGGACGCCTGGAAGAAAAAGCCCCAGGGAGCGCCGCCCCGCGTCGATCTCGAACTGGCGGCCCTGGCCGAAGTCGTCGCCGGCGACCGGCTGGTGCATTGCCATAGTTATCGCCAGGACGAAATCCTGGCCCTGCTCCGCACCTGCGAAAGTTATGGCGTCCGCATCGGCACCTTGCAGCACATTCTCGAAGGCTACAAGCTGGCCGACGAAATCGCCAGGCACGGCGCGGGGGCTTCCTCATTCTCCGACTGGTGGGCTTACAAGTTCGAAGTCTGGGACGCCATCCCTTACAACGGCGCCTTGATGCACCAGCAGGGCGTGGTCGTCTCCTTCAACTCCGACGACGCCGAGCTGGCCCGGCGGCTCAATGGCGAAGCGGCCAAGGCTGTCAAGTATGGCGAGGTTCCCCCGGAAGAAGCCCTCAAGTTCGTCACGCTCAACCCGGCCAGGCAATTGCAGATCGACCGCTACGTTGGCTCCATCGAAAAAGGGAAACAGGCCGACCTGGTGCTCTGGAGTGGGCAACCCCTATCACCCCTCTCCTTCTGCGAACAAACCTGGATCGACGGCCGCAAGTACTTCGACCGCCAGGCAGACATCGCGGCCCGCGGCCAGGTGGAAGCCCAAAAGGCCGCCCTCATTCAACGCATCCTGGAGACCAAAGCCCCCATGGCCGGCCTCGACGAAGAACCCACCGACAAAACCGGCCACTGGCCCCGAGAAGACATCTTCTGCCACGGTCACGGCCACGGGCATTAAATAATTGCGCCGCACGCAAGATAACACGCAACGCCCCGCTCATCCCGTCATCCCGCAAATCCGTCATTCCCGCGAAGAGCCTGCCCTCGTGAAGACGGGGGCGGGAAACCAGCGCGCGAAAGCACCAGCCAAAACAACCAGCAAACTCAACACGATCCATCCGCCCCAACCCTCGTTGTTATTCATTCGCTACCAGCCCCCAGCTACCAGCAACCAGCTACCAACCCCGCCGCGTGCTATACCTTAGGAACAGCACTCCATTCCCCCTCCTAAATCAGGAAGTTCCCATGCGGTACTTGCAAACGGTGGTTGCAGCAGCGGTAGGGTTGGCAGTCTTGGGTTTTTCCGGCAGCGTCCAAGCCGAACTGCCGCCCCTTTCAGCCGAAGACCTCGAGTCGATGGCGACCGATATCATCCAGGGAAAAGTGGTCCAGGTGTACTCCGTAGAAGCAAAACGCGAGCAGGGCTTTGTCGATCGGCTGTACGCGATCGAGGTCGCCGTGACAACGGTGAAAAAGGGCGAAGGCATCACGGCTGGTGAGGTCATCTACGCCCGCACCTGGAAGTCGGCCAAACGCCCCAGCGGCTGGGCCGGCCCGGGCGGCCAGTACGAAATCCCCAAGGTGGGCGCCCAAGTAACCGTGTACCTGAAAGGCGACAAGGGAGCATTCGACGCCCTCACGCCCAACGGCATTCAATAAAGCAAAGCTTTCCCCACGGCATGGGGCAATTTGCTCCATAGCACGCCCGTGGTTGCGAACAACACCCTCTACATCGCCAGCAATACCCACCTGTGGGCAATCGGCGCAACCGCGCCTCCCTAGCGGGGGACACAAGGCCCCGCCGGCTCGCGAGAACCTGCCCGCTTAACCGTGTCCACAGCCTCACCAGCCAGGGATTTCCCCCCCGCCTGGCCGCCCGCTCCGCTCAGGGGACGCTCGGCTGGGAAGAAGTTGGCTTCCGTGTTCTTAACGCATCCAGCTGCGTATAATGGAGCGGGTTCTCACCCAGGGCCGCTCCACCCCGGTTGGAACGCCAATTGCTCGTAAGCGGCATTGCGATAGGCGTATCGCAACCTCAATTGTCATTTCATCTACGGACAAGGCAGCCATGCAAATTCAGATCAACACCGATAACCACATCCGCGGCGGTTCCAACCTCACGGCGAACGCGCAAGCGGTTATTCAAGACGCCTTGGCGCGGTTCGGCGACCGAATTACCCGGGTCGAAGTCCATTTCACCGACGAAAATAGCCGCGACAAGACGGGCGATCGCGATAAACGCTGCGTGATGGAAGCCCGGCTGGCTGGGCATCAACCGATCACGGTGAGCCATGACGACGCATCGCTCGATCAGGCCCTCGATGGCGCTACCGAAAAGCTCGTGCGCTCCCTCACCCGCACCCTCGACCGGCTCTACGACCCCAAAGGCCGCACCTCCTTCGCCGGCGACCAATCGCTGGAATAAAGGGAGTAAGAGAGGACGCAAACTAATCAGCAAGCAAAGCGAGCCCAGGGGTTCATCCCTCTTTATCCCCCACATCTCCGTTGTACCTTTTGGAACGCTTGAAAGGCGTCG
>CAYUMU010000146.1:0-8358 GCA_964445985.1 uncultured Pirellulales bacterium
AACTAGCATCTTCCAGGGTAAAACATTAACGCCAAAACCGGAAGTTATTTTTCGTATGATACTAAATCTCAGAATTCCGCGACCTCCGCGCGACTCGTCGAGCATAGAGAAAACGCGAACCAATGGCTCCGACCACCAGGCCCAGCACCACATCGAGCAGGTGGTGCTGGTGAGTCAACACGGTGGAAGCCGCAATGAGCAGTGCCCAACCCCACAGGCCGAACTTGATCCAACGGCGGGCAGTCTTCTGGGCATAAACATCAGCGCAGCACCAGGAGAACGCAACGTGCAGCGAAGGGGCGAGATTGTAGTCCAGATTCAATCGATCGGCGATCCGGTAGAGCCCTTGCCACGCGGGGCTGACATCCGGCGGGTGAAAGGCCGTTTCCGCCGGCAGCAGCAGAAAGCCGACTCCGCCCATTAACGTGACGCCCGCCAGCGAGCACACGAGCGCTCGCACTTCCACCGATGTGCGAAGCACGAACGGTCCCAGCCAAAACATGGGGTACAGCGACATGTAGGCCAGGAGCATGGCCGGCACGAACGGAATCTGGAGCTCGATGGGCAGATGAATGTAAATCCGATCGCTACGGAGCCCTGTCAGATAGTCGGCCGTGCCGTAGATGGCACAAAATAATAGTGTCAGCAATAGGCTCAAGAATACCGTTTCGGCCACATGGCGCAGCGGCGGCAGGGCAAGAAATGCCGGCCGATGTTGAAGGGCGTCAGTCCGGCACATGGCGATTTCCTCGCGGACCCGTGGTCCAGTTGTCGTTGCCAGACGATCGGCATGCCAGTGGCGAGAGCAACTCGGGCCAATCGGTGCGATTGTCGAACACCCGAGGTTTAAGGTCTCCCAGTTTTCGTCCTTGTTCCACCCAGCGACGCTCCACAATTCGCATCGCATGTTCGCCTTGAGAGTCGATCAGTTGAATCTGCACGCACCCCAATTGACCCAGTTGCACGGCGTGCCGGTAATAGGGGTTCGACTCGAGCCCCGCTTGAATTCGCTCTTTCAAATCATGCAGAGAAGCCGAAGCGAGCCGGGCATCTCTGGCAAACTGCACGTAGAGCCGATAATGGGGCGGAGATGCCTGCACGGGGGCGAGAAGCACAAAAATGGGGCGGCTATCCGTGCCAGCCAGGGCCTGTTCGAGTACTGCCTGCACATGGGGTTCACCTAGCTTCTCCCCTACCAAATCGCTGCGGGCGTCGCAACGGCCGGCATACTTCAACAACGGACAGCGGCCCTCCCACCCGGTTACTTCCACCACGTCGCGCAGCCGATACCGGTAGAGTCCGCCTCCCGTCGTCACAATCACACTGTATCGCTGCCCCGCGGCGAGCTCGTGGGCCAGTCGAACATCCGCCTTGTCCTGGGCAGGTTGGTGCTCATTTAAGGCGTCACCATCAACCTCTTGAAATTCAAAAAAATGCGAACCGAGGGCCAAGGCCGCGCCAGACCGGCCCACGAGGGGAAACGAAACGCAGCATTCCGTGGCAAGCAGCCCCTTGGGCTGAATTTCTACCGTGGGGAATAACTGCTGCAATTCTGGCAAGTACATGACGGCGGAACCGTCGGCCCAGCAACTAATGACAGCGAGGCGTTTCCAAAGTTGTGCCGTTCGCTCTCCACGATGGCTGGCACTTTCGAGGATAGCCGACACCTGACGGGACCGCCGCCGGCTACGCGGCTTGCCGCTGCTCACACCTTTTTCGTCGGCACAGGGCAGCGACATGCTCCCCTGGTATAAATCACGGCACAATGAGTCTGCCCAAGTATCCAGACAGCCGAGCAAAGCCGTCAGGAATGTTGGGCTCCATACCGAGATCAACGATAGATCGCCAGCCCGAAGCAACGCCAGCAAAGTCGCATAGCGAAAATTGTCACCCCTGGTGAAGCGCGCGATGTCGGTTGGCGCCGCCAGCAAACGGCTCATCAGGCGGCGTTGGAGAGGGCCGAGGTAAGCCGTGTCGTCTTCGAAGGCGATCGGAATGCCGCCCGACGTCCTCTGCCTCTGGCCGATTGCCGGCGATATCGACCAATACGCCCGTCCACGGCGTACGGCGCTTTTTCGGCTATATAAATTATAGATCCAGGATCCTATCATCTGCTGAAACTGTCGTCGCAGCGCGGCCGTGTAAGGTATGAGTTTTTGCCCCGTGGAACTGCCAGAGGTCGGTTCGAACAGTACCACCGGCTCGGCGGTGAGCACCCGGAGTTCTCCAGCCGCAATCCGGTCGAGGTCGGCAGCGTAATCGTCAAAATCTGAAATGGGCACGCGGCGCTGGTAAGCTTTGGGACTATCGATCGAGTCGAAACAGTATCGGCGACCGAACTCGGTGTCTTGATTGGCTCGGACCATTTCTTCCAACACACGTCGTTGCGCAGTCGCCGGGTCGGCAGCGGCCTTCACGAATGCCTGCCAGGCAGGTCGGCACGCCGCCATCCACAGCGTATTGAGTCCCCAGGCAAGATTCATCATCGATCGGCACGTAGCTCGCATGGTTTAGGAAGCGGATGTTGCCCTGGCGCCAGCCCTGTGGGCCACCGTATTTCGGGGCTGGGCGCGGCGAGGATGACCCGCCAGGCGGCGGCCGTGAAATTCTGCCGCGAGAGCGGCGCGATGCAGCACAATTCATCTCCCAACCCATGCCGGGGATTCCGCTCGCAAAAATACCGCACGTGGGGATCGGTCATGCGATGCCGCGAAATCTCGGCCTTGCCGGCACGCAAGCGGCAACTCTCCAAGTTGCCCTGGATAAGACCGCTTTCGCCGTCATACTCATGTGGATACTTGGCGCGGGCATATAGTGCAATTCGCGAAGCGATCTCGCAGGGCGTGGGCTGATTATATCGAGGATAAAAATGCTCAAAGAAGACGGGTAAAAATCGGTAGGTCTTATAGCCCTTGCTGATCAAGAACCAATCCATCGGCTGAGCCGGAAACTGGTCGAGCAAGGCCAATACGAGCCGCCCCCAGAGTCCCGCGAGCAAATTGCACCGGCGATAGGGCTCATCCACAATGGTGTCGCCTGAAAACAGAGCGACGGCGTCTGGCCCTTGAAGTTGGGGAACCGTCAGGATCATTTGCGTCGAGAATCCGCACAGTTCGTCGCTATTGGAATCGACGAGGGTAATCACCCAGTCTTTTTCATTCAAGTCGCATTCGAATTGCGCTTCGCGCGCATTCTCATAGTAGCGATGCATCAGCCTCAGCATCTCGCGCCTTCGCGACGACGATAAATCGCCGACAGCCATGATCTCACCATTGACATGCATGATAGTGCCCTACAGCGTTCCCAATTCCAGATAAGGTGGGCGTTCGTCCAATGTCGCGCGAAGTTGCTCTCCATCCGGCCAACAAACGTAATAAACCCTCGTCGCATACGAAGCAACGGCCCTGGGTTGCATGTAAGCCAGCAGCGGATCGCGCTCATGTAAACCTACCAGCAGGTAACCTTGTTGTACCTTCTTGACCCGCCTGGCCGCCGCGCCGATTAGCATTTGCCAGACGTGTGCGTCGTTCCCGGTGACGACAGGCACGGCCGCCACGGCGCTTGGCAACTCGGACCCCGCCCGCGGCAATGGTGGACGGCGGCTCAATGCCGCCCAAGCGTTATACCACGGCCGGGTCCAGCGGATGCGGTTGGAGTAGCCGCAAATGACCGCTTGCTTGAACAAAGTCTGGTTCCAAGTGCCCAGCACGCCCACCAACTCGCCACCCCGCATGGCCAGCAATAAGTCATCGGGCTCCAAATTGCGAAACGTCCCGTCCTCGTGGAAAAAATCGCTTGCGGAGAAGCAGGGAAAGAACTGCCGGCGGCGGCCCTCTCGGTGCAGAAAGTCAATGACGGCCGGAATCGACTCAACCGTGGCAGCCTGGATTTCGATGCCTCGCGGATTGGCGGGACGATTCGAGCGCCCAGCCGCGATCGCGAGCGTTAGATAACGTCCGGCAAAGTGATAGTGTGGCAGGCCGGCTTTGCCCGAAGTCAATGTGCGGATTACCGCCTGGTTTCCTTCGGCAATGGTTGTGATATACAGCGGAGTGCGGCCATCGGTATGTAGTTCCCGAAATAGCGCGTAGCCTCGGGCCAGCAGTCCCCGGCGGCGATATTCGGGCAGCAAGCGCAAGGTTCCCAGATAGCCAATGGGCGTGGGCGCGCCATTGAGGAACATTTCGCGAACCGAGCGCATCCCCAGCCCCACAATCTGGCCCGATTGGGTGTCACGCGCGACCACCGTTTGATGGAACGGCCCATGAACCACGGCCGCGTCCCAAAAACCTGGTTCCCGCAACAGGCGAAGCGAGATGTGTCCCTCCATGGGAGTGGCGGCGAGGACCCGCCGCAAACCGGCATCATCGTCCCGCGTCGCCAGCTCAAATCTGTATCGGCTCATCCTGAGGTTCCCATGCAGAGAGCCCGGCCCCCAGTTGCAGCCCTTGTCGTAGGTCGATGTCAAAATGCGCTTGCAGATTCAAGGCCAGGTAGATCGCCGCCATGGTGGGGTTCTTGAAGTTTGCCTGGCGGTCCCACATGCGTTGAAAGACCGAACCCCAGCGGTAAAACCGCCGTCGCGCTTCGAGACAAGCGTGTTGCAATTCCTCGGGCGCCATCCGGTGCGGTCGGAAGGTGACTTCCCCCACGCGCCCGGCCGGGTCGAGCCACCACTTGGGGCTTAGCAGTCGCCCTTGCTCTTCCAGTCGCCGGTACAGCGGAGTTCCTGGAAAAGGGATCAAATGGTTGAAGGCCGCAAGAAACAGCTTCTGTTCGCAGGCGAATTCCACACTCCTGGCGATTGCCGCGCGATCGTCGTTGTCATATCCAAACACAAACGTGCCATAGACCGCCAGGCCGTGGTCGCGGAACCGCTGCAAACTTTCGGCAAAACTGCCAGCGGCGAGATTCCATTCCTTCCCCATATCGCGCAGGTTTTCCGGGTTGAGCGACTCCATTCCGACCAGCACGCCCCGGCAACCGCTCTTGACCATCAAATCCAGCAGCTTACTATCCTGGGCGATATGGATGCTTGCCTGACCCACCCAGTTGACTCCCAGCGGTATCAGTTCCTGGCATAGCTCTCGGGCTTGCTGCGGCTGACTCACAATGTTGTCGTCGACGATAAAAAACCGCCGACTGCCCGTGGCTGCCATTTCCGCCACCACGTCTTTGGCCGGACGATGGTTTTGACTGGCGTCATGAAAAGCGGTGATCGAGCAAAAATCGCATTTGAAATTGCAGCCCCGAGCGAACTCCACAAGCGTGATTCGCTGGTACGACTTGCCGGCGAAAATATCCCGCCGCGGTTTAAGATTGAGCAGCGGGCGACGACCCCGGCCATCGTAACGGGGTTGCAGGCAGCGCCGCCGCGCGTCGTCGATCAGTTGCTCCCAGACCGGCTCGGCGTCGCCAATCACAATGGCATCGGCCTCGCGCGCCGCCTCTTCCGGCAACAGGGTGACATGATATCCCCCCAGCACCACCGGCACGCCCATCAGGCGAAATTGGCGAGCGATTTTATATGCCCGCAGCGCGGTGAAAGTTTCCACGCTGATGGCCACCAGGTCGGTCGATTCATCAAAGGGAATCGCTTCCATGCGATCATCATAAAAACGAACATCAACGTCGGTCGGTGTCAGGCTGGCCAAAAGGGCCATGGAGAGCGGCTGCATTTGCCACGCCCGCACGTAAGGCTCGCCTTCCTTCCGGCCCACCGCCGGATAGATCAATGTCAATTTCATGACCGAACCTCCTCCCCAATCAGAGGCTGCACCGCCTGCCCATGATCTTCAGGCCGAGCGTGATCAGCCATGAAAGCCTCGTCCCGGTATACCGTTCCCGTACGCCCCGGCAGGTGACGCGCGAAATACCGATAGCCCATATTCAACGTGAGCGAGAGGGGAATCATACACCGCGAGCCAAATATGCGGGAGGCAATCGACCGCCACCGGTAGCTTTGTTGCCAGGCCCATTGCAATCCGGCTTGCAACCGCTCGGGGCTCATTTGTCGCGGTTGAAATACCACGTGCTCCACGTCATAGAGCGACCAGTTCTTGTGCAGCAATCGGCCTTCGCGTTCCAGCCGTCGATAGGCGCCGGTGCCGGGAAACGGCGTCATCACCGCATAGCGGGGCAAGTCGATTTTAACCCGATCCACGAACTCCACCGTCCGCTCGAACACGCTCTCATCGTCGGTATCGAATCCGAAGACAAAACAGCCCTGGATGGCAATGCCATGGTCGTGCAATTTCTTGACCACCTCCGCATAGTCGGCCGCCTGATGAAAATGCTTTTGCAT
Organism: uncultured Pirellulales bacterium; assembly: GCA_964445985.1. Lineage (GTDB taxonomy): Bacteria > Planctomycetota > Planctomycetia > Pirellulales > S012-138 > CAYUMU01. Next base: position 6,305 of record CAYUMU010000146.1, read on the forward strand.
CCCGTTGAGCGTGGGTTGATCCACCGCCTCGAAACCAATCAGCAGCCCCTTGCAGCCACTCTCGGCAGCCAGTCGCAGCAACTCAGGATCCTCCGCGATTCGCGTCGTCGCCAGTCCTAGCCAGCGAATTCGCAGGGGGATCATCGCCCGGTAAAGCTCTTTCGCGTAGCGGACATCTTCCACGGGGCTCAAATCGATGAACACCGCATGCGGCTTTTCAAATGTTTCCAATTCTTGAATCACGTCGGCCACGGGACGATGCGCGTAGATTCCACTCCAGGCTGCCGGCACCGCGCAAAAATCGCATTGATGAGGGCAGCCACGCGTGGCCTCAATGCTGTTGACGGTCATGTAGCCCTTCTTCTGCAATAGCTCGCGGCGGGCGATCGGCGTCTTCAGCACCCGGCCGGTCGGGGCGGCGTAGCGACGTTGCAACTGCCCGTCCACCAGGTCTCGCAGCAACTGGGGCCAGGCCGTTTCCGCGTATCCGGTCACCACCGCGTCGGCGTGTTCCGCCGCTTCGTCTGGCAACAAGGTCGCATGCACTCCGCCAATGACCACTCGCTGACCTCGTGCCCGCAACTCATCTGCCAACTGGTAAGTGCGCAGGGCCGTGCCCGTAATGGCGCTCAGCCCTACCACGTCGGCCTCAAAATCCAGGTTGAGCGGCTGTACCCCTTCATCTTGCAGCGTGATCTCGGCCTGCAAATCGGCAGGAACCAAAGCGGCCAGGGTGGAAAGTGTCAGAGGCGCGTATCGCAAGGATCGCTTGAAGATTCCGCTGCCATGCCGATGAATCTCGCCCGCGGGCTGAATCAATTGAATCTTCACGCTGTTGCTCCAGGTTGGCGCCGGCCTCTTCCGCCGACATTGATCAGCCGCGTGCGCCTTCACTGAATGATCCGGCCCGCAAATCGATTCTCCACGTGCTCCTCGCTGTATCGAGGTCCTCTCCACATTCGCAAATACCGCCATAGTAAGAAGGGCCGTTGCGGGTCTTCGGCGCGGCCCAGTCGCGGCAGATGGATCCACGGAATCGTGGGATGCCGATGATGGGTCCGATGCCAGTTGTGGTGGAGCCACATCCAATCCAAAGCCGCCAGGCCGCGAAGGTTTTGCGCGCCCAGCAACACGTGCCGTTCCGTTTCAAAGTGATGCACGTACTGCATGGCCGACCACGAAAACCCGAAGCCAAAATAGACCGCCAGGTATCTGGCCGGGGGAATATCCAAACCCACGATGATTGCCGAGTGCAAGGCGATCGCCAGCAAGCCTTCCAGGCGAATCAGCCGCCAATAGGCAGGGTTCAGCGACTCCATCAGGGCTGCCGACGGTCGGTTGAACTCAAACTTCCGCCGTACCAGCAGGCCGGGCGCCACCGCCACCACCACATTCGAGAGAACCACCATCAACCAATAGGCGCCCGTCAGAATTCCGTACAGTTGCAACCAGCGAATGATGGGATTTTCGCCGGCGAAATACAGGTCGAACGCCTCATCGTCGGATCGGTTGCGCTGGTGATGGCCCAAATGTCCCTGGCGAATCAGGTGATAGGGAGCCGGGAACAGCAACGCCATCCCCGCCCCGAGCACGTCGTTCAGGCGATGATTGCGATGCAGCATGCGATGCTCGGCTTCGTGGACGATGGAATAGATCGAATTACCGATCACCCCGAAGGCAATCGCCAGGCCCAAAATTTCCCACCATTGCGTTGCATGCGCGGTGCACCAGAAAATGCCCCCGGCCGCCAGGCATAACAGGCCGATAATGACCAGATTCAAAGTTTGAGGAATGGGAAATTGTTCATCTCCGCTCTGGGATACGCTTCGCTGGAACGAGCCAGCGGCCAGCGGCGCGTTTGCCAGGCCCATGTGTGCTTCCGGCATCTCTGGCAAGGGAGTGTTCATCGTGGCCTGTTGGCTGAACTGGCGAAAAGCATCACCGAGGAGACTTTCACGGTCTTGTTTCGAGCGCCATGCCGTGCTAAGGATTGCACGACAAACAAAGTCGGCTTTCGCTCCGCGAAAGCAAATCCTTTCGCGGAGCGAAAGGCG
>CAYUMU010000147.1:0-8182 GCA_964445985.1 uncultured Pirellulales bacterium
CCAATTTCTCCAACTCGCCGCAAATGACGACGTTTTTATCAGCCCACCCCGGCCCCTCTCCCCGGAAATACCGGGGAGAGGGGAGAAAAGAATTTCGCGCCCGCCACTTTCACTCGAAAAACGGACACACCTAGAATCCGTTAAGGTGAGGAATCACAAAATTACCTGTCGACAACTACCAAGCGTCAATCCACTTTGACCTTCACGCCGGGCACGTTCACATCCACGCCCCGGCCGCCGCCGGCATCCACGTCCACGTTCGGCGTGCGAACCCGAGCGCCCGTGCCTCCCCCAGCATTCACGTCCACGCCGTTGGCATCCACGCGGGTCTGTCCGGTGTTCGGGTCCACCTGCACGCCGCCGCCCGGCCATTGAATGTTGATCCCACTGCCATCGCCGGGATTCATCGCCGGATTGGGATTGGCCGGCGGAGGCGGGGGCGTTTTATCCTCACAGCCAACCGTGGCGACAAACAATCCCACTCCACAGGCCAAGGCAAATAAATGTTTCATGATTCCGATCCTTTCAGGTGTATCGATCCGCAACCAATTTCATCAACCTCCACCCTCGGCATTGTATCCCAGGCGCCCTGGCCTTGAATAACCGCGGGCGGCAGATGAGAAACTTCGCAACAAACTCTAGCGAACGGCGTGCCAAGGTCGCGAACTCAGCGCCGCGCGTATCTAGTTAATCTAGGTTGTGCCTATGCCTGTTAATGCCAGGCGGGAGCCGATTCGGGACAGAAACCTCCCCAGTAGCACAAATCGACCTTACCCCTCGGGCAAACTGGGCCGGTCACACGGCTTTAGCGGAAGGCGCAGGCCATCTCCAAGACGACCAAGCTGGTTGTCAACACGCCAGCGCCAGCACAGCTACATTCGTTTCATCGTCCGGTACAAATCCAACCCCTCGCGGTCGCCAATGATCTTGAACAGGTCGCGAATCTGTTCCAGCCCATCGGCAATCAAGAAGCCCGACCGCCGGCCGTAGCTCTTTGCTCCCAAAATGTAGAAGTGGGGTTCACCGGTAAGCAGCCGCTGGGGGCCTGGTTGCGCCGCGGGCGCGTCTGGCTCAGTCTTCGCTTCAAGCGATGCCGCCGCGTTGGTCAAGCCTTCGCTCACGGCGCATTCGGCCACTTGCAGTTCGCGATACAAACCACGGTCGGGCCGGTAGCCGACGTTGGCCAGCACGCGGTCGACTTCGAGGTCTTCCTTCGAACCATCGAGATTCACCAGCCGCACCGATACCTTGTCGCGTTCCACTTTCACGCGGCTGATGGCGCTGCCCGGCCGATGTTCCACGCACGCCTGATGAATGGCCGCGTTGGCCGCCGCGGCCAGGCGGTCGCGCTCGGGGAGCGGATCGTTGGCAATCCGCCGCACCGGCTCGGCATTGGCCAGCAGCTTGCGCGATAAATCCATGGCCTCGTCCTCGGCCGCTTCATCGTCTGTTTCGTGTTCATCATCGGACCACTCGGGAAGATCGCGGTCGGGCGTCACCCAAACCACGCGTCCCTCGCCTTCTTGCTCGGCCAACTGCACCAGGGCCAGCACGTTAGTCGCGGCCGAATGGCCCCCGCCGACCACCAGCACCGTTTTGCCGGCGTACAGCTTTCGCGCGCTCCCCAAGATGTCAGGCAGTCCATGCTCCCACGCCCGTTCGCTCGCTTTTTGCTTGAGGGCCGCCTTGCGAAGCCGCCGTTCGCCCGCCGCCGGAATGCCGCCGGCCCCCAGCCAGGCCGGGTTTCCCAGCACGCCGGTGGCGTCGATGACCGCGTCGGCCAGCACCAGTTGCTCGTCGCCCTCGGCATCGCGAACGAGGAGGCGGAAGCGTTCATCTGCCCGCTGCTCAGACGCCAGCCGCTGCGTTTTGCGAAAGGTTTCCTTGCCGACGAACAGCACCTCGGATTGCTCGTGAACGCAGTCGGCCAACAAATCGCTTTGGGCCAGCGGAACCAAGTAGGCGTTTACGAACTCCGCGGCCGTGAGCAGAGCATTGCCGCTTGGCGGCGACCAAGCGGGGTCTTGCGCGGAAAGCGCCGATAGCCCCAGGGGCGAAGCGTTCATGCCAAAGGGCGTAAACAGCCGCACATGCCCCGCTTGGCGGAGGTGGCGCCCTACCTGCTCGCGTTCGTACAGGTGAACGTCGTAGCCCAAGTACCGCGCATAAAGTGCGGCCTCTAAACCAATAGGCCCGCCGCCCAAGATGGCAATGGTCGCAGGCGTATCGAGGTACATGGGGATTAGGGACTGGGGAATAGGGACTAGGGATTGGTAGCTGGTAACTCGTGGCTATCAACAGCCCCTAGCCACCAGCAACTAGCTACCAGCAACTAGCGACCAGCCCCCAGCCCCTCCATCAATACCCGCTCTGCAGGCCCTGGCCTTTCGATCCCGCTTGTTCCGTGCCTGCCAGGCGAGCCCGGCAGGCGTCGAGGATTTCAGCGGTACGGCTGGCGCCCACGCGGCTCACGCCCAACTTTCGCACTTCCAACAAGGTATCGAGATCGCGCACGCCGCCGGCCGCTTTCACTTGCACCGCGGCCGGGGCGTGCTTGCGCATCAACGCCAGGTCGGCCATGGTGGCGCCGCCGGTGCCATACCCGGTGGAGGTCTTCACCCAGTCGGCCCCTAGTTCGCCGCACAGTTCGCACAGCCGAATCTTGTGTTCGTCTTGCAGGTAGCAGTTTTCGAAGATCACCTTCACCTTTTGCCCCGCGGCGTGGGTGGGCTCGATCACGGCCTTCAGATCCTCGCGAACATAGTCCCAATTCCCGCTGAGCACCTGCGAGATATTGACGACCAGGTCGAGTTCCTCGCCGCCATCGGCCAGGGCTTGCAAGGCTTCGGCCCGCTTGACGGCCGTGGTGTGCCCGCCGTGAGGAAAGCCAATCGTGGTGCTGGCCTTAACGGTGCTGCCGCGAAGAATCTCCGCGCAAAGCCTCAGCGCGTAGGGCATAATGCATACGCTCGCCACGTTGTACTCCAACGCCAACCGGCACCCCCGCTCCAAGTCGTCCGCCGACAGCGTCGGTTGCAGCAACGAGTGGTCGATCATCTTCGCAATGTCGAGATAGCTGTATTCCATTCTACTGTTTCCCGGTCGCAATGGGATTGTGGGCCAGACCGGCGGCAGTGTATCACAATCCTGTCCTGACTGGCAGAATCCCTTCATTCCCCGCGGGATTCGCTTGCGAGCGGGGGGTCTCGCTCTAGGGTGGCAAAACAAGGAATTGTCGACGGAACCGGCATTTTCTGCGTCAAACTGTGGAACCGAGGTAGGCAATTCGAGTACGTTAGCAACGCCACGCACTTCCATTCCTGATTCCCGTTCGGGGTGATGCAGATGACGTTTTTCTGTCTGAACACAAGCACGATCAAGCCGCAGCCCTTGCTGGATAAAATCCGCATTGCCGCCGCGGCCGGCTACGATGGGGTGGAACTTTGGATCAACGACATTTATGAGCACATTGGCCGAGGCGGGGCCGTCAAAGATGTCGAGAAGGCCCTCGCCGACCACGGCCTTCGCGTCCCCTGCATGATTGCCGTGCAAAACTGGGGCGACACGATCGGCCCCGACTTCATTGCCGCCTTGGAAGAAGCCCGGCGACGCATGGAAATGGCGGCCCGCATGGGTTCGCCCGTCGTCGTCTGCACTCCACCCCGCGAACATTGTCCCTTGGTGCAGTTGGCCGAACGCTACCGCGAATTGCTGCGAATTGGCCGCGATTTGGGCATCAAAGCGGCGTTCGAATACATCAGCTTCTTCGCCTCGGCCACATCGCTCAATCAAGCTTGGGAGGTAGTGCAAGAAACGGGCGAAGACGACGCCACGCTCATTCTCGATTCGTTCCACAACTTCAACACCAACTCCACGCCCCAAGATCTCGAAGCCATTCCCGTGGAGCGCATCGCGCATTACCACGTGAGCGACGGGAGCCGCAAAAAACCTCCTGGCCACCAGCTCGACCCCGATCGCGTGATGCCCGGCGAAGGCGGAGCCGATCTCCGCGAAGAAGTGCAATTGCTCCAAAAGAAAGGCTACGACGGCAGCGTAAGCCTGGAACTTTTCAACCTGGAACTCTGGGAACAACCGCCGCTGGAAGTCGCCAAAGACGGCCTGGCGCGGATGAAGGCGCTGTTTGAAGCGTGAGCCAACTGGCGGAGAAACGCGGAGTGGGGAATTCGGAGTGCGGAATGGAAAAGGCACGAGCGGAATGAAATCCTCGCCATGTGCCTTCTCATTTTTCAATTTGTAATCCAAACCGGCCCAAATAGCCGCCCACCCCAGCGGATTCATCTCGCGCCGGTCCCGGCAGAGGCCCTGTCCCTCAACTCGGCAGTGCTACCTTCACCACCACCTTATGCACCCGACCCGACCCGGCCAGCGGCGCATGGGCGTCTTGCGGCAAGAAGATGGCGAACGATCCGGCCGGCAGCACCAGCCAGGTGTCGGGCCGATCGTAGAACAACGCCACGTCGCGCGTGGCGTCGTATTCCAGCTTGACCCGTTGGCAATCCTCAATCGGCATCCAGCCGATCTGGTCGGCGCCGCTCACCACGTATTGAATATCGAGGTACTTGCGATGCGCTTCCAGCAAGGCCTGCTCGCGGCCGCGCCCTTCCTCGGCGGCCACAATCGCAAATAACTGCTCGCCGTCGATCTCCACCTTGCCGGGCGAAAGCCGCGTTAAATCTTGCCCGGCCAAGAAAGCAAACCCTTGGGCGAGCCGGGGAAACAGGGACTGGTAAGCCGCCGCGCGCTGAATCCGATCGAGAATCAAGGCTCGCAAGCTCCGGTGCTAGGGGGTGGAGAAGGAAGATCGCTGAATCGGGGGCGGCAGCCAAGAGCTCCGCCCGGGGGCGTTGGCAGCATACCGCCCGACGGCGGTCGCCGCCAGATTTGCCCCCTCTCCCTGGCCACGCACGCAATTCCGGCCAGCCCAGACTACGGTCGAGCGGTCGCGAACCGTGTGGTAGGATTCAGGTGGCGGAAGGTGGCCCAATTCTCCCCCCGGCAGCTCCCACGCATGACTTCTCACGGCCCTAGCGGTAACCATGAATCTGAAGCGGGCCATCCCCTCGCGGGCCACGATCACGCTGCCCATCATGATCATGCCTCCGCTGGCCACGGCCACGGTTCGGGTTCCGGTCACCATCACCATCACCCCTCGGCCAAGGGGAGTTCGCCCAGTCACAAGCGTCGTTTGGCCCTCGTGTTGGTACTGGCGGCTCTATATATGGTGGCCGAAATTGTGGGCGGACTGGTCACCAACTCGCTGGCCTTATTGGCCGACGCAGGGCATATGCTTTCCGACGTGGCGGCCCTGGCCTTGAGTTTTTTTGCCGTCTGGCTGGCCGCCCGCCCTTCGCCGGCCGAGCGAACCTACGGCTACCATCGCGCCGAAATCCTCGCGGCCCTGGCCAACGGGGCCACCTTGATCGTGGTCTCGCTCTACATCTTTTACGAGGCCTACGAGCGGCTCTGGAACCCGCCCGACGTGCAAGGCCCCCTCATGATGGCCATTGCTGTCGGCGGTTTGGTCGTCAACTTGCTAGGGCTTTGGATTCTCAACGCGGGCCGCTCTGAAAACCTGAATGTTCGCGGGGCCTGGCTGCATGTGCTGACCGACGCCCTCGGCAGCGTGGGAGCCATCGCCGCCGGTGTGCTGATTTGGGGCTTCGGCTGGGAATTGGCCGACCCCATCGCCTCGGTGCTGATCGGCTGCCTGGTCATCTATTCGTCGTGGCGCCTGCTGAGCGAATCGGTCTGGGTGCTGATGGAAAGCGCCCCCTCGCGAATCCAGGTGGAGCAGGTGCGGGCAGCCCTCCGCGAACTGCCCGGCGTGCGCGACGTGCATGACCTGCACGTGTGGAGCATCACCAGCGGCATGGACGCGATTTCGGCCCACGTGGTCGCCGAGCCGACTTCACCCCCCCTCGACTTGCTGGACCAGGTGCAGCAAATCCTGCGAGATCGCTTCCAACTGGAACACGCCACCATCCAAATCGAGCCCCCTCAATGGGCTGCCTGCGGCCGGTGTGGCGATACGTGAGAAAGCGAGCGTAGGTTAGGCACTGCCTAACACAATGCGGGTGGAATTATGGTTTGTCATGAGCGGCGGGTGTGGCGTGCTATAATAGCGGCTTCTCACACCGCTTTCCCTTGAGGTGAGGTCGAGAACGTGCCCGACTATCGGCGTAATTACCTGCCCGGCGGTACGTTTTTCTTCACCGTCGTCACTCACGGGCGACGTCCGATTCTGACGACGGAGGCGGGGAGAGCGATATTGTCAGAAGCGATCCTAGCATGCCGCGCCGAGTTCCCATTCGCAATGGCGGCAATCGCACTATTGCCTGAGCATTTGCACGCGATTTGGACGTTACCGCGGGGGGATACCAACTACAGCGTTCGCTGGGGCCGCATCAAGGCGCTGTTTACCAAACGGTGGCTCGCCCAAGGGGCCAGCGAGGCCGCACAATCGGCGAGCCGCGTGGCAGAACGGCGACGCGGCGTATGGCAACGCCGGTTTTGGGAACACACCATCCGCGACGAGTTGGATTTCGAGCGACACCTCGATTACATCCACTATAATCCGGTGAAACACAAGCTCGTCACGTGCCCGAGCCATTGGCGATGGTCGAGTTTTCATCGCTGGGTAAAGCTGGGCCAGTACGAAGCCAACTGGGCCTGCGGAGACCAGAAATTGAAACCGATAGCGTTCGATGATATAGCCACCACGACGGGCGAATAACCGGCGCTGGCCTGAGATGAATGGAGGCGTTCGGCGATGTTCTTCCCTGATTGTGTTAGGCAGTGCCTAACCTTAACTTTAATGCCCCCCGCGTCCATTGCCCATCAAATTGCCACCCCCTAGGTGTTGACACCAAGCCCCGCCCCGATAAACTTACAGGTTCTTCGCTCTGCGGGGTCACGTACGCTCGCTTCCCAAAACCTTGTCGCCACAGGCTTTGGAAGGTCTGCATGCCGCCGGCCCGGCAAACGGCGAACACCACAAAACATTGCCAACGGGCCTTCCGTGGCTAAAAAATGGCCCCGCAAAGCTAAATAGGCGCGCTAAAGCCAAAATAGGAAAGTCGAGAACCGACCCGTATGCCGACGATCAATCAGCTCGTAAGAAGTCGCAGAAAAAAGCCGCGGCGTTTCAGCAAGGCGCCGGTGCTCGATTCTTGTCCTCAAAAGCGGGGCGTGTGCCTGCAGGTGAAAACCATGACTCCCAAAAAGCCGAACTCGGCTTTGCGGAAGATCACGCGTGTTCGCCTTTCCAACGGCAAAGAAGTCACCGTGTACATCCCGGGTGAAGGTCACCAGCTGCAGGAGCACTCGATTGTGCTGGTCCGCGGCGGTCGCGTTCGCGATTTGCCCGGCGTGCGCTATCAGGTGGTCCGCGGCGCGCTCGATACCCTCGGCGTGAACGGCCGCAAGCAATCGCGCAGCCGCTACGGGGCCAAAAAGCCCGGCTAGTCCCCAAGAATTTCCGCGAGGCGCGGTATTTGTTGCCCGCCTCGTTCTGGCGGCATGGCCAGTTTGGCAATGTTGCTTCCAACCATAATTTCCGATCGCTTTCCGATCGGCCTTCAGGAGTTCCTCGGCATGGGCCGAATTACCGCCAGCCGCAAACAGCTTGCACCCGACCCGCGTTACGGCTCGGTGCTGGCCAGCAAATTCGTCAACTATCTCATGTGGGATGGCAAAAAGACCACGGCCCAGGCCGTGTTCTACGATGCCCTGGATATCATCGAAAAGAAGATCGGTGAAACCGAGCCCATCGAGGTATTCACCCGCGCGGTGGAAAACGTGAAGCCCGCGATCGAGGTTCGCTCTCGCCGCGTGGGTGGCGCCGCTTACCAGGTGCCCATGCCCGTCAGCTCGCGCCGCCAACAGGCTTTGGCCATTCGCTGGATTATTAGCGCCTGCCGCGAAAAGAAGGGCCGGCCCATGCACCGCGTGCTGGCCGACGAGCTCATGGCCGCCTACAAGCGTGAAGGCGCCGCCATGACCAAACGCGAAAACGTGCATCGCATGGCCGACGCCAATAAGGCTTTTGCCCACTTCGCCTGGTAATATCGCGCTTGGTAATATCGCGCCAAGCCAACCGTCCGTTTTTCAAATCGGGATAGGGGGGAGCCTTTCGGCTCCGCCCCTCCCACACCACCGTACG
>CAYUMU010000148.1:0-7946 GCA_964445985.1 uncultured Pirellulales bacterium
CCTAAATTATTTCCAAAAATCGCCAATTTTCAGCCCTACTGGGGAACTTGGGTTAACGGCGTAGCGTGCCACCCGGCCGCTCACGGTTCGCTATGGCAGGGGCTGAGGCGTCTCCAAGCCCTCGGGGCGCTCTCATTTAAACCGCATTTAAGCGTGCCGCATACAAGAGCAGTTAACTTGTTGGCAGGTTCGTCACTTCTTTGATTACTCTTGCGAGTTGGCTTTCGGGCAAACTTCCTATGACCGTGATTCCGGTGTTGGTTACCGGCTTAAGCCAATCGCATTTTACTACACTCGGCCGACGTAACCCAGTAACGGGATCCCCCTGCGCTGAGTGCGGGACTTTCACCCACTTGGCTGGGATTTTGCTTTCGTCAAATTTTGTAGAAACTGCAGCAACGACAACCTGCCCACCCGGTTGAATGTCTTTCGTGGCCGTGATCACGACAGCCGGGCGGGACTTAGGATTAGCCCCACCCGGATCTGTGATAGTGATAGTAACTATATCTCCTTGCCGGAGAGCCATGCATTAACCCCACGTTACTCGTCCTCGTCGTACCACTCCGGCGGCGCGGGGTGTTGTTCAGCGAGTCGAAGAAGCGCCTCGTTGCTCGGGGTCATGGCAGCGATATCGTCGGCGATGCTCAATCTCCGGATCGATTGAGGGTTTTCGGCCTTCCCGACCTTGAACGATTCGAGGTCATGCCGTGGATTGGGAAGTAGTGGCTTCCCGCTCGCCACGCGCTTATTCCACGCGTTGAAGAACCGTCTTCGCTTTTTGGCGATGTCATTCTGCATCGTCTTCTTCCCCAGTTTCGTAGTCTTCATCAGTTTCGTCTGGAAGCGGCGGTTGCCGGAGGAACTTCACAAGTCTGTCCGACACGAAATCTTCGATTACTTTCATCCTCCCGACTGCCTTATCCGTAAAGCCGCTGCCCCACTCCTCGGATGAATTCCAGTCCGCATCGGCTTCAATCCAAAGCTTCTTTGTGTCAGCAATTGATGATTCCACCCGAACATCAACGCTCCAATCAGCCTTTTCACCATCAACATCTTCTGATTCATCGAAAGCCGGAAATAACAATCGCACGCCCAACACCTGAAGCGGTCGTTTAATTGGAGTTAACTTATGGGGATGCATAAGCATTACGTACCCGCCCAAAAATGAACGGGCATCAATCCCTCCCGGCATATCGATCATGCCAACGACAGTTACATTGCAGTGCAGCGCTATCTGCGGTTGGAAGACTTTGGCGAATTCGTTTAAAACCGGTCGAAATCTATTCTCATACCACTCAAGGTGATTCTGCGGGTCGTGTGCGTCCAGCGAGATGAATTGGCGGCTGATATCCACATGGACGCCTTCGCAAACGGAACCACCAGCCAAGGATAACTCTCCCGCACTGGGCCGCACATGCTCCAAGTCAAGGTATTCCCCGACACCCAATGCAAATCGCAAGCCATCATTGCGGCTCAATTTAATAGCTGGGTGAAAACCAATCCGGAGGTAATATCGCTTCCAGTCAATCTTTGCATTTTCTGCGGGAAGAACTATTTCTCCATCCGTCATATGGGAGCCCTGCTGGCTTTGCAGACAAAAACAGCCGCTTGCGTCAAGCGGCCGCTCTAGTTCCATATCAAGTAGTCATCGGCTTATTCCCGCCGATTCCTCTAATTGTAACCCTAACACGCTAACGTGGGACAGCGATCGGGTCAAGGAATAAGCTGTGAGGCACGCAAAAGCTGATTTCGTAATGACTTACGGAATGACGAGTTGCGGATCGCAGCGTTGGTTGGGTCTGGACATCTACACCAATTGCGAAAACTGAGCCAGACCGTTACCCACATGATTGTGCCCCTGAACGAGACACTCGCAATCTCGTACTCGTTCAGGGGGATTTGGGATGAAGATTACGAATCAGAATTTGCACCTTGGTGCGTCTCTGACCGTGGGACATTTCCTCGCCTCGCTACCAAATCTCAATTTCCAGCTCCAGTTCCACGCTCAGCCGGTCCATCACGCGGCTCTTCACCAGGTCGATCAGCCGCTGCACGTCTTGGCTGGTGGCGCCTTTTTCGGCGATGATAAAGTTGGCGTGGCGGTCGCAGACTTCGGCGCCGCCGATCCGGGTGCCCTTCAGCCCTGCCTGTTCGATCAGCATGCCGGCGCTCATGCCGCGGGGGTTTTTGAAAATGCAGCCGGCGCTTTGATGCCCCAGGGGCTGTTCGGCCTTTTTCATGATCCACAGCTTTTGCATTCGCCGGGCCAACTCTTCGGGATCTTCGCGATCGAGGGCCAGCTTGACTTCGAGAATCACCAGGTCGTCGAGGTTGCTTTGCCGGTAGGCAAACGCCAGTTCGTTGCGACCGCGCTCGACGATTTCGCCCGCCTGGGTCATTACGGTTACGCACGAGGTCCATTGGCCAATGTCGCCGCCGCGGCTGCCGGCGTTGCCGTGTACGGCGCCCGCCACGGTGCCGGGCACGCCCACCAGGGCTTCCAAGCCGCCCAGGCCATCGCGCACGGCGTGCGAAATCACGTGGCCCAGCTTGGCCCCGCCGCCGGCGGTCACGGTTTCGCCGTTCACGCTAATTTTGCAGAAAGCCGGCGCGGCCAGGTGAATCACCAGGCCGGGCACGCCGGCGTCGTTGATCAGCAGGTTGGAGCCGCCACCGAGCATGCGCACGGCGATATCGTGCCGCCGGCAGCGGCGAACCAGTTCGGCCAATTGCTCCGGGTGCTGGGGCTCGGCAAAAAACTCGGCCGGCCCTCCCAAGCGGAACCAGGTGCGCGGCGCCAGCGGCTCACTTGTTTTGACAATCGCTTCCAAACCGGCGTACCAGCTCATCGGTCCATTTCCCTATGTCGCCCGCTCCGGCCGTTAACAGCACATCGTCTGCCGCCAGAGACCAAGCCAAGTTATGCAATTCCGAAACCGCCAGGCAGGAAACCTGCCCACCCAACGCACGCGCGGCAGCGGCCAGGTCGCTCGCCGTTTTTTCACCCGGCGATGGCGGACCCTCGCGCGCGCGGTAGATGTCACAAATATACGCCCGATCCGCATTTTGCAGGCACTGAGCGAATTCGTCCAGCAGGCGAGCGGTTCGCGAGGCCTGATGCGGTTGAAAAACCACCACCAACCGACGATCTGGAAACATCTCGCGCACAGCCCGGCAGGCGGCCGCCAATTCCGTGGGATGATGGGCGTAATCGTCCACCACGGCAACCCCATTCACTTTTCCCCGGTACTCCAAGCGGCGGCGCAAACCGCGAAAATTGGCCAGCCCCGCCGCAAAACCGGCGGCGGGCACTCCCTGCTCGGCGGCCAACACCGCCGCCGCCATGGCGTTGACCACCTGATGCGCGCCCGGCACGGCCAGCGAGACCTGCCCCCACTGCCGCTCGCGGTGAAACAATGCAAACGTGTAGCGACCACACTCCTGGCCCAAGATGCGGCCATGCCAGTCGCCGGCGGAAGGGTGAAGGCCAAACCCGACCACGCGTCGCTGATGGGCATCTGCTTGGGCTTTGGCTTGGGCGATGCTCCAGGCGGCCGGGTCGTTTGCCCAAACGGCCAGCAATCCCCCCGGCGGCAACCGGTTCACAAACTGCTCAAACGCCGCGTGCAGGGCAAAGGGGGTGGGGTAGCAATCGAAGTGGTCCCCCTCCACGCCCAGCAGAATGGCGGCCCGGGGTTGCAACTGGAGAAAGTTGCCAGCGTACTCGCAGGCCTCGACCACCAGGGTGAATTCGCTGCCCGCGTGGCCGCCACTGCCGCTGGTATCGCTGCTGCTTTGACCGGGGTGAGCATGGCCATCCCAGGCAATTGGGTGGGGGGGCTGAGGAATCGCGCCGTAGATGTAGCTGGGGTCGCGACCGCTGGCCTGCAGGCCGGCCACCAGCAGGCCGCAGACGCTGGATTTGCCGTGGGTGCCGGCCACGGCCCAAGCGTCGGTGGCGGCGGTCAGCCGACCGAGCATTTCGGCGTAGCTGCAGGTGGCGATGCCCTGCTGGGCGGCGGCGATGCGTTCCGCATTGGCTGGCGGCACGGCGGCCGAGTAGACGACCTGTTCCACGCCCTGGGGGAGCCGCGCTAACTGCGAGGAGGGCTGCAATTGCAGACCCCGCGCCACGGGTCCGCGGGGGGGCTGGTCGCTGGAGTCGGAGCCGCTGACCGCGCAGCCGGCTTCCAGCAGGTAGGTCGCCAACGATTGCATCCCGCTGCCGGCCACGCCAATCAGATGAACCGACCGCGGCAATTGCCCGGTGGGCGGCGGCGAAGGACATTTACCAGCAGGCATGAGCATCCGCCCCCGCAGGGAGGGGTTATTGGGAGGGCAGTTTCTTCTCCAAGTGCTTAATTCATTTTGGCTTGCTGCTCAAGATGTTTGTCGCCACACAATAGAACGGTCCCTGGCTCTTGGGGGTGAGTCGCTGGTCAAGCTGGGGAGCTTCCCCATGCTGTGGGGGAGGGGGAACGCATCAACACGGCGTGGTGGGTGGGGCGGTTCAGTTTCCCCTGGGCGGCAGGTAAATGACAAATCTTTTCCTTACGAAGAAATAAACTACCCAGTCCGCGCATCTGGAAAGTAATAGCGATTGGTTTCGCACGCCGGGTGGGTGGCGGTGTTGGCCCCCTCCGTCGTCGCTCGTCCTTATCCGAGGAGTTTAGACACGATGCGTAAGTTCCTGGCCCTGGCCGTGGTGTGTGGATTGGTTTCGCCCTTGGCCGCAGCCGATGAGAAGCCGAAGCCCGATGCCGAAGCCATCTTCAAGAAGTTGGACAAAGACGGCAATGGCTCGCTGAGCCTGGAAGAGTTCAAAGGCAAGCGCGACGCCGCGAAGGCCGAATCGGCGTTCAAAAAATTGGACAAGGACAACAGCGGCTCGATCAGCCTCGAAGAGTTCAAGGCCGCTCGCGCCCCCAAGACTAAGTAAGCCCAAAGCCTGAAGCCTGAAGCAGGCTCAAGCAAGGTCTCGTATTGCCGAGCGCCAGCGGTCCTCCCCGGGGACTGAGCGAGGCGCCCGGTTGAAGTTCGCCTGGTGGCCAATGTTGTGCGATGGCGCCCCCAACGGGTCGTCGTCATCCCCCCTCACTCAAGCATTGTCGCCCCCCTGTTTGGCGAGCTTGCCCATTCACCACGCCCAGTTCTTCGCCCCCGCGGGCGATGCAACTGGGCGTCGTTTTTTGATGGGCCGCCGAACTGCCGCACGCAGCCCGTGGAGGGAAACGGGGAAGGCGCGGCGGTTGCCATCGCTTATTCTAGCGGACTCACGGGGAGGTCGGGCGTTCCACGCTGATTCTGCATGCCAGCCTGAGATGGGCTCGATTGTGTGCGGAAGGGCGGGGCTCTCGAACGGATCCTTCCCTGCTAACCCAGCGATCCCGCGTTCAGGAAGGATGCGACCTTGGCACCCGTTACCGAGCGGCCCCAGCCCATGCTCAGCTTCTGTCTCATGGCCGCGGTCGTGGGCGTGATTGCCGGACTGGGGGCCTGGATCTTCCGGATGCTGATCGGCGTGATCCACAATCTGTTCTTCCTGGGCAAGTTCGACTGGTCGTACGACACCACCGTGCACACGCCGGCCGGGCCGCTGGATGCCTGGATTATTTTGGCGCCGGTCGTCGGCTCGCTCGGCGTGACCTGGCTAGTGAAAACCTTTGCCCCCGAGGCCAAAGGGCATGGCGTGCCCGAGGTGATGGACGCCATTCATTACGGCGGCGGCCGCATTCGGCCGGTGGTCGCGGCGGTCAAATCGCTGGCTTCGGCCCTGTGCATTGGCAGCGGCGGCTCCGTGGGTCGCGAAGGCCCCATCATTCAAATTGGTTCGGCCTTTGGCTCCACGCTCGGGCAATTGCTCAGGGCGCCAGCCCGACAGCGCATCACGCTGATTGCGGCGGGGGCCGGGGGCGGCATTGCGGCGACGTTCAACGCGCCGCTGGGGGGCGTGCTGTTCGCCATTGAACTGCTGCTGGTCTCGGTCAACGTGCGGAACCTGGTGCCGGTGACGCTGGCCACGGTCATCGCCACCTATGTGGGCCGGTCGTTGCTCGGAGCCCAACCGGCCTTCAATTTTCCGCCGCTGGAGGTGAACGACTTCCACCTGCAAAACCCCTGGGCTTTGCTGATGTTTTTGCCGCTGGGCATGGTGCTGGGGCTGGCCGCGGTGCTGTTCGTGCGCAGTATTTATTGGGCCGAAGACTTCTTCGACGCCCTGCCGGTCAACGCCTATGTTCGCCACATGTTGGGCATGCTGGGCGTGGGCCTGATTATTTGGTTGTTGCTCCGCTTCACGGGCCATTACTACGTGCAGGGCGTCGGCTACGCGACGATTATGGACGTGATTCGCGGCACGCTTGCCGATCCCTGGTTCTTGCTCGCTCTGGCCGCGCTCAAGCTGCTGGTCACCTGCTTGACGCTCGGCTCGGGCGGCTCGGGGGGCGTGTTTTCGCCGGCCCTGTTCATGGGGGCCACGCTTGGCGCGGCCTGCGGCATTTGGTGGAACCGGTTGGCGCCGTCGTTCCCCTTGGACGTGGCGACCGCGGCCTTGGCTGGCATGGCGGCGGCCGTCGGCGCGAGCACTGGGGCGGTGCTGACCTCGATTGTGATGCTGCAAGAAATGACCAACGACAACAATGTGATTCTGCCGGTGCTGCTCACCACGGTGGTGGCGGCTGGGGTGCGGAAGACGATCTCCCCGGCCAGCATTTATACGCTCAAGCTGATCCGCCGAGGCCACGTGGTGCCCGACAGTTTGCAGGCTTCGCTGGACGACGCCCGCGCGGTGCGCGACGTGATGAATCGCGGCTTTGGCACGCGGGAAGTGGGCGCGCCGGCGGTTTCTGGCCCTGCTTCAACTGCGACCTCGCTCCCCGAGGTCACGCTGCTAACCCAGGCCGGTCGCGTGCAGGGCGTGGAGCTCGCCGGCGCGCGTGCTGAGTTTGTGGTGGTGGCTCCGGAAACCGGCCTGGAAGACGTGTTATGCAGCATGAGCGCGGCCCAGGCTCCCTGCGCGGTGGTAACCTCATCGGCCGAAGCGGTCGCCGACAGCCAAAAACTCCAGGCCAAAAGCGTGCTGGGGGTGCTTAGCGCTCATGATTTGGGGAAGTACCGGTTGGCGGTGGCGGAATTGTTTTAGCAAGTGGGGTGGATATATTACGCCGGTCACTATCTATGTGCCACGTACCGGCCAATTGGTGCTGAAATACCGGGGACATCAGGCTGCTTTTGTGGGAAATGGAAACTGACCGGAGTTGACTGATCCAAAGAACAATTTGCATGGTGCAGCATGACGACCTTCCGAAATCACTGGTTTGCATTACTATGTGCATGGCTTTCGACTGCCATGGTCTTCGGAGTTTTGTACAACGCAGCGCGTGCCGTGGCTCTCGAGTTTCACGTAAATACACTGGTGCTCTGGAATATAATTGGTGTACCGGAAGATATTTATTCGTTCAGGAACATTGTGCTTCCAAAACTCATCGTTTTCACATTCTTGTCAATTCCATCAACTCTGGTAACGGTTCTAGTCTACGAGGCGACGGCATACAAGTGTTGCAGATGCACTTGGACGCTGATTGCAGTCGCAGCAACGGCTGTTTTAACATTTCTCATAGTCGGCAAGCTCCTTATGAGCGTGGAACCGACAAGGCGAATACAGGAATCAGTGGGTGTGCTCGCGTATTTTGTTTACTGGATCACTCTGGTATCTGGTCTATCGTGGTGTTTGCATTGCATATTCGTCAAGCGAGTTCGTTCAGGGTCGCCGACAAAATAGCTTCATAATCCGTGCAATCGACGCGCGTCGGTATTCCGCCCTGTGCAAGAAGCAAATGCAGGGCAGGCAAATGCGGGCCGAATGCTTATTGCGGTTGTTTTTGGCGAGGAGCGATGATGATTTGCCTGGCATCGGCGTGGGGGAGGTATCCGCGCGCGAAGCGTCT
>CAYUMU010000149.1:0-7692 GCA_964445985.1 uncultured Pirellulales bacterium
GGCGGCCGCGAAGTCAGCCTGGGCGGGTTCACCAAAAAAATCAAACTCAACGGCTGGAATGCCAACCCCGACAACAGCTACTTCGACTTTTCTTAACGCGGGCAAACCGCAAGCGAACGCAAAGGCATGCAAGTTCTCTGCCGCTTGCAAAAATGCTCACGAGCAAGAAACCAATCACCAGCGGTAATTCGTCTCCCATCCATCCGGCGCCTTGCAGCCGGCACTCGCTCAATTTGGAAGCGAGCAATCCGCCGATCAATTACTTCCGGGATTCTATCGATTAGATTTCCATTTTGTTTGCGAACCCGTCATTCCCGCGAAGGCGGGAATCCAGTAAGCGGCGGATTTAGCTTTCCAATTGAATCCGGCTTGAATGACAGTTCTAAATCGGGATGTTATTTTTCGTCGCGCCCAAGCAGTCCGCGTGTTACTGTGTCAGAGGATGGTTCACCGCAACGGAATGGGATCGTGCGAGGTGGCCTGAACTTAGCGAGCTGTCCCGGCGAGGATTCGGCCGCTCGTGTTTTCCATCCAACCAAGAACAGGCTTGCAATGCAGCACCCATGGATGCAGCTCACATTGGGATGGTTAATTGCCGTAACAGGCAGTGCGTCTCCCCTTCACGCCGCCGAAACGCAGCCCAACATTCTCTGGATCAACGCCGAGGATATGAGTCCGCACTTGGGCTGTTATGGTCACCCGGACGCCATGACTCCCAATATCGACACGCTCGCGGCCCAGGGCGTTGTCTATAAAAACGCCTTTGCCACGGCGCCCATTTGTTCGCCCGCGCGGTCGTGCCTGGCCACGGGACTGTACGCAACCAGCTTGGGCACGCAGCATCTGCGCTGCGAAGTGCAAATTCCGCGGCAAGTGGTTCCCCTGGCCAACAGGCTCAAAAGCCTGGGCTATTTCTGCACCAACACCGGCAAGTCCGACTACAACTTCAATCCCGAAGGCATTTGGGATGCGTGGAATCAGGACCCTGCCCCCTGGCGTGCCCGCAAACCGGGGCAACCATTTTTCTCGTTCATCACCGTTGGCGAAACTCACGAAGGCCCCACCAACTTCATCGATCGTTATCAGCGCGCAACGGCCGGTTTAACCGCCGAGCAAAAACACGATCCGGCAAAAGTGCAGGTGCCGCCGTTCTACCCCGATACGCCCGAAATCCGCGCCATCTTTGCCCGCATGCACGACCTGGCCACGGTTTTCGACCAGAAGGTAGGCAAAGTCATCGAGCAGCTCAAGGCCGACGGCGATCTGCAAAACACCATCGTGTTTATCTTTGGCGACCATGGCAACGGTTTGCCGCGTTATAAACGTTGGCTCAACGACTCAGGCTTGCGGGTGCCGCTGGTCGTGTATGTTCCGCCCAGGTTCAAGCAACTTTGTCCTCATGCGCTCGGCTCGCAGACCGGGCGGCTGGTCAGCTTTGTGGACTTTCCCGCCACGGCCATCAGTCTGGCCGGGGGCGATGTCCCGCGGATTCTGCAAGGTTCGGCATTTCTCGGCCAGGCCATCGGCAAACCCCGGCAGTTGGTGTTTGGAGCCCGCAGCCGCGCCGACGACATGTTCGAAGTCTCCCGGAGCGTGTTCGACGGACGTTTCCTGTATGTTCGCCACTTCCTGCCGCACTTGCCGTACATTCAAAACTCGGTAATTTTTGACGACAAAAAATCGTCGTACCGCGAACTGCGTCGCCTTCACCTGGCCGGGGAATTGAATGAGCACGCCGAGCGTTTGTGGGCCGACCGAAAGCCTCGCGAAGAACTCTACGATCTGCAAAACGACCCTCATGAATTGCATAATCTGGCCAACTCCAGCGAGGTCGCGGAAACCAAGCAAGCGTTGCGGCAGGAGTTGGTCCGCTGGATTCTTGAACATCGCGACAGCGGCTTCTTGCCCGAAGCTGAGTACCAGATTCGGGCCGCCAAGGCAGGGCTGACTCCGTTCGAAATTGTTCAGGACCCCAAGCGGTTCGACCTTCCCGCCACATTGCAGGCCGCGGAGCTCGTGGGCGACGACACCGTCGACATCCAGGAAATAACGAACGGACTAAACCACCGCGAGGCAGGCGTTCGATACTGGTCGGTGCTGGCTTTACAAGCGCGCCATCGCCTGGGGCCTGCCGAAATTTCGGCCCTTGCAAAACGGCTCGCCGACGAATCGCCATCGGTTCGCATTGCGGCCGCCGAAACCTTGCTGGCAGGGAGTGACTTGCCCCAGGAGTTGACGCAAACTGCGTTCAATGCGCTCCGCGATGGCGTTCAAGACGAGCGGCCCTGGTTAGCTCTGCAGGCCGCGCGATCCCTGGCAATGCTCGGCGACAAAGCAAAGTCCATGGTGCCGCTCATGAAGCAAGTCATCGCGGCGAACCTGGCCGAGCCCGGCTCGCGGCGAGTTTATCGGGATTTCAATTACGCGTCGTTCAAGTGCTGGGCATTGGAAACCGCCTTGCTGCAATGCGGCCAAGCGGAATATGTTGAAGCAATCAATCGCTAGCCAACGCGCCCCCCTCAGGGCATTTCTCGCCTTGCTTCGTCAAGCTTCCCCAACGATTGCCGCACACCGGGCGAAGGCATAAGCAACCATCGATCATCCTCCGGCTCTGAAATGTTGGGGAAATATTTTGGGGGGTACGATGAAACATTTTTCGCGCGAGCGTCAAATCTTATTCGTGAACGGGTATTTTAATTATGGGGCCAGGTTTGTCACGGAAGCTGCCCTTCCTCAAAATATGCGCCAATCCATGACCAACGACGAAGTGTTCGCCGAGATCAATCAAGTGCTGTATGTCCGCGGCTATTGGGCCGCGAGGCAACGATTTCAGGAATTGGTCGACCGCTGGATCACCAACTCGCAGCCCGACGATTGCCCCCCCGTGTTCGGTATTTGGGCCTCGTCCGAAGTTTTGACCCGCGCCCAGGCAGAAACCAATTAAAGCCCAAATCCAGAGAACATGTAGTTCAGCACAAAGGGTCCAAAAATCACCAAAATGGTGGCGGCCATAACGAGCACGCCCGGCAAGAGCATGTTCACTCCCGCCTCGCCGGCGATGGTTTCGGCTCGTTGCGAACGCTTGATTCGCAGCACGTCCGACTGAATGCGGAACGTGCGGGCGAGCGGCGTGCCGAGCTCTTCTCCCTGCAGAATGGCCCCCACAATGCCGGTGATCTCGTCGTCGGCCAGGCGGTTGCGCAGCGTTTCAAAGGCCTCGCGACGGGTCTTGCCCAGGTTCATATCGCCCAGCACGCGGTTGAATTCGGTGGCCACGGGCGAACCTTGCAATTCGTGAATCGCCTGCCGCATGGCTTGCAAGAAAGTGGCCCCGGCCTCCATCAGCAGCGTCAGCATGTCCAGCAGGTAAGGCATCCGGCGTTTGATCTCCACCAGCCGCCGCGTCGCCTGATTCGCCAGCCGCCGCCGCAAAAACCACACGGTGAGCACCGTAAACAGCAGCGCCATAATGATGCCAGGCATATCCATGTAGCTGATGAATACAAAAAAGTAGACGGGCGAGAGGGCCAACGCGATCAATTGCAAGCGGCCCAAGTACTCTTCGGGAAGCCAGCAACGCGACTTGCCCGCCGCGAGAATTTGCCGCTGAATTTCGGGCATGGAGCGGCGGAAGGCCACGCGATTCAGCCGGCCAAAAAATTGAATGACGGGCTGAAACAGGCGATAGCTCACATAGAGCCGACGTAATTCGTTCATGCGGCTGACGTCGTACCGCCACTCGTTGCCCTGTTCCAAGTCTTCGGTGCGGAGCGCGGTAGTCGTCCACCAAATGACGATCGCGACCGCGGCGCCCGCGCACAAACTGCCAAGCAACGGAAGCAACATGCCAATCAACCAGGAACAAGGAAGGGGGGGAAGACGCACTCGAGCGAACGCGCGACCGCATTTGCAGCTAACGAACCACAACGGCCAAACGCGCTTTGGTTTCCACCGTTCGTGATCGTCGGCATGGCTTGCGGATAATGCCAGCTCGCAAGGATTTACCCTTGGATTGTACCCAGGGGGCGAGGCACGGTGCAAAAAACTGAAGGCCGATTCACGCTTTGCAGAGAATTCGCGACTGTCTCGCCGGCGCTGCCAAGTTCGGCTGCCACCAGGGCAATCGCGTCGCTCCAGTCCCCCGGCTTCTCCTGGCGAAACAACCGGGCCGATGGATACCAGCGGCTACGCTCACCGTGCAGACCCCAGCACCAGGATGGCATGGCGGGGACCATCACCCAGGTTTCCACTCCCAGCGCGGCGGCCAGGTGAGCCAAGGTGCCCGCGGGGGCCACGACCAGGTCGAGCGCGGAGAACAACCCGGCCCAATCCTCCATGTCTCGCGGACCAGGCTGGTCGCGGAAAGTATGCAGAGGGTAAGACGGGCCACGTTTTATCCCCCCAGCGGCGCGACTCGATCGCCGTTCGCGAGGCAGCCACAACCACTGAATTCCCGGCAATTCCCACCAACTGGCCAACGCATCGCAGGCACAGCGGTCACTTGATTCGCCCGAAGGTTCAAATCCCACGGCGCCAATCTTCCGGCCAGAACCCAATGTGGCGATCCGTCGCTGCCAAACTCGGGTTAACTTCCAGTCGGCCCTCAAGTATCCACGGGCTTGCTGATCCGTCGCACTGCCATCCACGCTCAAGTTAGCCCCAGGGGCGGATTCAACCGCCGCCCCGTCAGTTGGGGCGGAAACGGTCGTCACGTCGGCGGCGCGAGCTTCCAGGCCAAGGTGCTTGGACAAGCTTCCCAGCGCCGTTTGCCAATGCGGGGTAGGGCATCGCGCGCCGCCATTTCGCTGGTTGGGCACGATCGCTCGCGGAAAACTGCGGGCAAACAGGCTCCGTAGCGGCCCAGCGCACTCCACCGTAACACTTCCCGCTCTTCGCACGAGCTCAGGCAGCCAGCCCGCAAACAAGATATCGTCGGCCAAACGACCTTCGCTCCGCACCAGAATGCTTTGTTCCGTCAGGTGTTGCGCGCTACCGTCCCAAAGCGCGTGGGGCCAACCGCGGTCGGGCAGGTCGGCACGCAGCGCCCGCCGGTACTCAAATCGCTTCCAACCATCCTCCCAGTGCTCACGCGAAAGCGCAATCAAGCCGCGAAGGTATTCGGCCTCTAAATCGAACTTGGGCGTCGCAAAGGCGCGATCGAAGTACTCGAGCGATTCGCCGCTATTGCCCTGTTCCCAACAGAATTCGGCGACACGCAACCAGGCCGCGTCGTCGCCCGACAGCCGGGCGGCGGCATGCAAATGGCGAATAGCCAGTTCCAGCTCTCCCTGCTCCCAATACCACCGCCCTAAATTTCCCTGCGTTCCGGCCTGCTCAGGATTGGCCTCTAGAATTCGCAACCACAGCGGCACGGCTTCCGCCTCCCGGTCGAGTTGCCGCAACGTCTCGCCCAAACCAATCAACGCCGGTTCCGAAGCCGGATCGAGTTGCACTGCTCTCTCAAAGTTTCCCAGTGCCATCTCGGCTCGCCTGGCATTCAAAAGGCGTTGCCCAAGCTGCAAAAAGAAATCACTGTTGGTCAGGTTCTCGGCCACGCTGCGCGCCGCGAGTCCCAGCGCCCGGTTGGCATTCGCGGTTTGCTGAGCCAGTTGATTCAAAATTTGATCCGAAGTCGCCGAAATACCGGTCAATGCGAGCATGGCTAGGGTGGCCCCCAAGGCCGAAACTTTGCGTGCGGAGGGATGTCTCAGGAGGGAAAGGCAGGGGGGAGTTCGTGCAGCATGCTCACAGCCGCGGCGGGCGCGCGGAGACGCCGTTCCTGCCTTCCAAAGATAGGCCAAACGCGGCGCCGTGGGCATTGGCGCCGTGGGATGCCACGCGAGGCGCCCAGAGGAGTAGCCCGGCTCTGCCGATCGTGCCAGACTTTATGATTATGCCGCGTTAAACTCGCCGCCCGAGGCAAGGAAGATCGTTGGGCGTGTAGCGCAAAACCAGGACCGACTCGGAGAGCCTATCCGAGAACCCTGTTTCCCTCACCCCAACCCCAGCGCCTCGCTGGGCCGCCCAACATTTGCTAGTCGGCCTTGTTTGCCAGTTCGGGCAAAATTCCCAAGCGAACGAACTTGGTCAGGCATTCGTCCCGCTCCCGGCAACGGTTCAATTCCCGCCAGGTTTCGTCCTGGCAATCCAAAAAGTCCTGCTCGCTGATCGAGCCGCCTTGTTGGGCCGCCTTTTCCCACAACCGGCGCAGCACATTCTGCTCGAGCCGAGTCAACTGCATCGACCTCAGCCGGTAGTCGTCAAACGCCTCCCAAACCAGCGGAAACAGCGGCCGCACGATCTGCTCCCCCATCGTTTGGGCAAATTGGCGGATCTCCCATTGGGCATGGTCATCCATCCGCAGGGCCAAAAAGTGCAGCAAGTTGTGCAGATCCACCTTCCAATACGCTTCGGTATAGGTGGAAAGCGGCAAATCCTTGCGGGCTTGCTCCCTGGCCACCCCCGCGGCCAGGCGCGCTTCGTACACGCCGCGGGCATGGTCTTGCAGGGCGCGCTCTTCGGCCGAAAGCTGGCTGCCCACGTCGGCGGGAAAAGTATCGCCGCTCCCCTGACGGTTGTTCGCCGCCTGCATCCGCCAGTTCTCCGGCGGCGTGGTTTGGGCCGAATCGATCGCTTCGCTGTACCGCGTGCTGTACTCGTTCACATTGGCCGTGCGGTGGCGAATCCATTGCCGCCAGGTGTCCATCGGCACGCGAACCAAAAACTTCAATTCGGCCATTTCGAACGGCGTGGAGTGCCGATGCCGCATCAGGTATCGGATCAATCCCCGGTCGTCCGAAACGCGGCGCGTGCCCACCCCATAGCTCACCCGGGCCGCCTGGACCACGGCCTGATCGTCCCCCATCACGTCCACCAGGCACACAAAACCATCGTCAAGCACGGGAAACTTGGTCCAACGCAGTTGGGCGACTTGCTCCTCATTGCTGGCCATAACTCATCATCCGTGGTTGCAAGAACAAGAACGCCTCGGCCAATAGCACCGGCGTCGGCGGAGGGTGCGGCAAACGAGCCGAGCATTGTACCCCATGCTAGCTGCGCACGTCAGGGACCCCAGAACCAGCCCGCTTGATTCAGCTGACGAAAGCCGGGGTGGCCGGATAGGTGGCCAACTCAACCGTATGCCCATCGGGATCGCGGAAGAACAACTGCCGCACGTTTCGGCCCGCGGGGCTTTCTTTGAACGACACGCCGGCTTCGATCAGCCGGTCGCGCGCGGCATCTAAATCGTCTACATGCAAGGCAATATGGTTCACGCGCGAGTGGATGTCGCCCACCGGATCGGGCGCGGCGGCATTCTCGATCAGGTGGATCTGAACGCCGCATAGAAACAGCCACGCGCCGCCGAAATCGAAATTCGGCCGCTCAATCTCGCGAAACCCGAGGATTTCGCAATAGAACTGCTTGCTTTCCTCGACCCGCTTGGTCAGGCGGCCAAAGTGATGCACACAGCGAATCTCAATCGGGCTCATAACACTCACGCAACTTCGAGGAAAGCCAGGTATTTCAAGAGGGGCTCTCGATTGTAAAACAAGCCCGCCTCGCCGAGTAGGGTCGCTCCCTTTCGTGGCATGGCCGTCCCGGCCATGAATCCGCGTCGCAGTGTCTCTCCGCCGCGCGTTGCTAGTGAGCGTCGGGAAATGGCTTTGAGCGGGCGTTTTGCGGGGTGGCCGG
>CAYUMU010000150.1:0-7456 GCA_964445985.1 uncultured Pirellulales bacterium
GAGGTCGATGCGGCGGGCGTCGTGGCGTTCGGTGCCGATGACGTGCAGGCCGCCCAGCTTGGCGACTTTTTTGCCGTCTTCGACCATGTTTTCGCGAGCTTCGATCTCGTCGACCAGGGCGTCCCATTCTTCGCGGGGCACATCGAGCCGCGTGGCGTATTTATCTTGGAGCTTGGCCCAGGCCATGGTTTCGGGATTACCGCCCAAAATAATGTCGGTACCGCGGCCAGCCATGTTGGTGGCGATGGTGACCGCGCCCAGCCGACCGGCTTGGGCCACGATTTCGGCCTCGCGTTTGTGATGCTTGGCGTTGAGCACCTGATGGGGAATGCCGCGGCGCTCCAGCAACTCGGAAAGCCGTTCGCTCTTTTCAATGGAAACCGTGCCCACCAGCACTGGGCGGCCCTTGTGCCGCACGTGGGCAATCTCGGAACGGGAGTAGGTCTTACGTTCTTTGGCGTGGGCCGGCACAATCTCCACGGAGTCGTCGTATTCTTTGTGGATCACGCCGATGACTTCTTTGTCTTTATCTTTGCCGCCGCGGAGTTCGAGCGAGTCCCACTTGATCATCCGTTCGATCTCGTCGGCAATGGCTTCGTACTTGCCTTTTTCGGTGAGATAGATCACGTCGGGGTGGTTGATCCGCTCCAGCACTTTGTTGGGCGGAATCGCGATCACATCGAGCTTGTAAATCTTCCAGAACTCGGTGGCCTCGGTCATGGCCGTGCCCGTCATGCCGGAAATCTTGCGGTATAGCTTGAAGAAGTTTTGCAGGGTGATGGTGGCGAGAGTTTGCGTTTCTTCTTTGATCCGCACGCCTTCCTTGGCTTCCACCGCCTGATGCAGGCCATCGCTCCATTGCCGGCCGGGCATTTTGCGGCCGGTGAATTCATCGACGATGACCACCTCGCCGTTTTCCACGAGATAGTTCACGTCGCGCTTGTAGAGAAAATGCGCTTTGAGCGAGTTATCGATGAGGTGCGGCCATTCCATATTGCCAGCGGTGAAAAAGCTTTCGACCTCGGCCAGCTTTTCGGCCACGCGCACGCCTTCGTCGCTGAGATGGCAGGTGTGCTCTTTCTCTTTGACCTCGAAATGCTCGCCCTTCTTGAGCTGCCGGGCAATGCGATCGGCGTCGGCGTACTTGTGCGGATTTTGATCGGCCGGGCCGGAGATGATGAGCGGCGTGCGGGCTTCGTCGATGAGGATGTTGTCCACCTCGTCGATGATCGCGAAGTGCAGGTTGCCCTGCACCTGCTGGAACCGGGCCGGATAGCGGGCATCGCCGCGGGCCGCCATCTTCATGTTGTCGCGGAGGTAGTCGAAGCCGAATTCGTTGTTGGTGCCGTAGGTAATGTCGCTGGCGTAAGCTCGTTGGCGCTCTTCGGCGGGCATGTCGGCCCAAATGGCCCCCACGGTTAAGCCCAGGTTGAGATACAGCGGACCCATCCATTCCATATCGCGGCGGGCCAGATAGTCGTTGACCGTAACCACGTGCACGCCCTTGCCTTCGAGCGCATTCAGATAGGCTGGCAGGGTGGCGCAGAGCGTTTTGCCTTCGCCGGTGATCATTTCGGCGATGGCGCCGCCGTGGAGCACCATGCCGCCGAGCAGCTGCACGTTGTAGTGCCGCATGCCCAGCCAGCGCTGCCCAGCTTCGCGGCACACGGCGAAGGCTTCGACCAACAAATCGTCGACGGTTTCGCCGGCCCGCAGTCGTTTGCGGAAGAGCGCGGTTTGCTCGCGCAATTCGGCGTCGCTCATGCCCTGGTATTTGGGTTCCAAGGCATTGATGGCAGCCACTTTGGGATTGAGCCGCTTCAAGAACCTCGCGTTCGACGACCCAAACACGGAGGTAACGCTACGTTCGACGGCGCGTCCCATGCCGCCGAAGATACCGCTGAAGACACTGCCGATTCTTTCCAATGCGTCCATGGCAGGGAGCCAGAATAAAAGGAGAAAAGACCGCGCCCCAGGTGGACCGGTCCGTGGTTTCAAGTCATTGAGACCGCGATGGTTGCACTCAAGGCAGAAACGGGTTTCCACCGGGCGCATCCCGCGCCTTTCTCTCAATTGCGCAACACGTTAAACCTACTAAATTTATTGCGTTTGCCAAAATCGGTCAACACTCGTTTTTGGCAGCTCCGTCTTGCACAGGGCGCCTTGCCCGCTCTGCTTCGGCAGGGAGGGGGGCAAAATTACGGCCAAACTTCCCGCCGGTAGTTTTCGTCGGCGCGCGCCCTTGACCTAATCTTGATCCTAGGGCCATGGTATAGCCCTACGGTCCCTGCGGACACAGCTCGCCGCCCGCCCTGCCGCTAACTGCCAAAATCGGACCCTCAACGGACATATTTTCACGATGTCGGATCATCACGCATCTTCGGGCTCGCAGAAGCCGGTTGTCAGCGCAATCTTTTTATTGGTAGTGCTTTACGTGTTGGCGCTCGTCATGCACTGGCCTCCCGTGGCTGGGCACGATGCCGCGGAAATTGCCACGGAAGAAGTCGCTGCCACCTCCGGAGAAGCCGAAACTCCCCCCCCCGCTGGGCATGATCCGCGCGCCACTCCCCATGCTAGCTCTGCTCACCCCAAACGTGAGGCGCCTCCTTTTTATACGGTCACGCCCTTTGTTTTGTTGCTGCTATCCATCGCCGTGCTCCCCCTCCTGCCCGGCGTAAACCACTGGTGGGAAAGCAACCGCAACCGGTTCATCGTGGCCGCCGGCCTGGGGTTGATCACCCTGCTGTGGTATCTCTCGTCCCGCGGGTCGAGCGATGCCCTGCACACGCTGGAGCACGCCTTGCTGGGCGAATTTGTGCCCTTTATTGTGCTGCTGTTCAGCCTGTATACCATTAGCGGCGGCATTCGGATCGAGTGCGATCTCAAAGCGCATCCCATTGTGAATACAGCCTTTATTGCCGTGGGCGGTTTGCTGGCCAGCTTCATTGGCACCACCGGCGCGGCCATGCTGCTGATCCGCCCTCTGCTCGAAACCAACAGCGAACGCCGGCACGTGCGGCACTCGGTCATCTTTTTTATCTTCGTGGTTTGCAACTGCGGCGGCTGCTTGCTGCCCATCGGCGATCCGCCTTTGTTCCTGGGCTATCTCCGCGGGGTGCCATTTTTCTGGACCTTGCAGCTCTGGTCGCATTGGCTGTTCGTGAACGGGGCTCTGCTGGCCGTGTACTTTATGTGGGACACGCTGGCCTACCGCAAAGAAACCAAGCAAGACATTGTCCGCGATGAAACCCATGTACGACCAATCCGAATCTCCGGCTTGGAGCTCAACGGTCTGCTGTTGATTGGCGTGATTGCCTCGGTGGCCCTGCTCGACCCCAACAAGGCCTTGCCGGGCACCGACTGGCGCGCCCCCAATTTTCTCCGCGAAATCGTGCAACTTTCGCTAGTGGGAGTTTCGTTGCTGGCCGGATCCACGGCCATTCGTCAGGCCAATCGCTTTAACTTCCATGCGATTGTGGAAGTGGCGGCGCTGTTTTTCGGAATTTTTATCTGCATGCAGCCGGCCCTCGAAATCCTCAACATTTACGGCCGAAACCTGGGCATCGACACGCCGCAAAAGTTTTTCTGGATTACGGGCAGCCTATCGAGCGTGCTCGACAATGCCCCCACTTACGTGGTGTTTTTTGAAACCGCCAAAACCATGTCCGACGCGCCGGGTCCTGGCATCCTTCAACTGGTCGATGGCAAATTCCTCCGGGAAGACCTGCTGGTGGCCATCAGTTTGGGGGCGGTGTTCCTCGGAGCGATGACCTATATCGGCAACGGGCCAAACTTCATGGTCAAGGCCATCGCCGAGCAGTCAGGGATTCGCATGCCCAGCTTCTTTGGCTACATCGCGTACAGCGTGGGCGTGCTGATTCCCATCTTTGTGCTGATGACGCTACTGTTCCTGTAGCCCCCGGCCCCAAGTTGCGATATTTTGGCGGTTTGCGTCTTGCGCTGCGCGCCGCGGGCGTAAGCACCTATTTCGTATGCCAGGTTCATCCGTGTCGTCCTCCCTCCACGACTGCCCTCCCCCGATGAAATTCAAAGAAGTTCTCATCCTGTTGCCGTGCCACAGCCTCGAGGACTTTCCTCTGCACTACGAGGGTCCTGAAGCCGAAGGCTTGCTGGCGGCCTGGAGCTGCATGTGGCATCCGGCCTTCATTGCCGCGACGGGCAACATGCCCACCTGGGCCCGCGCCGACGACCCACCCCAAGACCTGGCCGATAAGCTGATTGTGGTGCCGCAGGTGAGCGAGTCGATGTTGCTTGCCGGCTGGCCAGCCCGGGCCAAGAACGAAGGCGCCTGCGTGCTGCGAAAACTGACCACCCGCGAGCAATTGGTTGCCGCGGGACTGGAAGCCCTCGACCCGCCAACCGCCGACGGCGAGCCGGCGACCCTGGCGCCCGCCGATCTCGACCCCGAACTGGTCGCCGACTTTCACGCGCTGGGCTACGCCTACCTGGAAGAAGAATTGCTCACCCGGCAAATGCGGTACATGAGCAATTTGGACGAAGTCCACTTTGGCTCCGAGACCGCCAAGGCGGCCCAGGCCGTGGTGCAGGGCGACGCCGTGGAAGCCAAGGCCCGGCTGCAAAGCTGCTTCGATATTTTGGCCGAAGCCCGCGATCGTTTCTATCCGGCCGAAGCCTACCTGGTGGATCTCACGCTGGTGGCGGGCACCACCTTGGGGCCTGCCCTGAAGGCGGAACTGCAATCGGGGCGGCCGCTCAATTTGATCATCTCGGGCGAAGTGCTCGAGCAAATGGCGGCGGAGCAACCGCAAACCTTGGCGGCCCTGCAATCGGCTCTCGCGGCCGAGCAGGTTTCGTTGGTGGGCGGCGAGCGTTCCGAACGCGAGCTACCGCTGATCCCCATGGAAGCCATCCTCGATGAATTCCGCCAAGGGCTGGCCAGTTATCAGCGGTTGCTGGGGCAACGCCCGCACGTCTATGGCCGTCGCCGGTTTGGCATCACGCCGCTGCTGCCGCAGGTGCTGGTCCGGTTTGGCTTCGGTAGTGCGCTGCACTTGGCCTTCGACGACGGCGCCTTTCCTCGCGGCGAGCAAAGCAAGACCCGTTGGGAAGGCCTGGGCGACAGCTCGGTCGATACCCTGACGCGCGTGCCGCTCGAAGCCGACAAGTCCTCTCCGTTCCTCAATTACTGCGAGCGGATGGGCAATGTGATGGACCTGGACTACGTGGCCACGCTGACCTTTGCCCGCTGGCCCGGCCAGGGTTGCCCCTGGTACGAAGACATCCGCCGGATTGGCAAGTATTCGCCGGTGTTGGGACGGTTTGTCACGCTCAAGAATTACTTTGCCACGACCGAGAATCCTGGCCATTCCGCCAAGTACACGGCCGATCAATATCGTTCGCCCTACCTGCGCCAGGCCATCATTCGCCGGCATCCCAACCCCATTAGCCGCGTGGTCGACGAGCATCGCCGCCGGCTGCAATGGGAGGCCACCGCCGCCGTTCATACCCTGGCTTCCACGCTCAAGTTGCAAGTGCAGGGCGAAGACTCGCCCCAGCAGCTGGAGGCCATTCGCGCGGCGGCGATTGCCGGTGCCCCACAGCCGGATCTCGATCGCGAATTGGCTTCGCGGAACCAGGCCGCGCAGCAGGCGTTTGCCCAGGCCATGCCCCGCGCGGCGGGCGCCGACCGCCCCGGTTATTTGCTGGTAAACCCGTTTAGTTTTCCCCGGCGCGTGGGTCTCTCGCTGCCCGAGCTCAAATCGCTGCCGGCCATCGATGGCCCGATCAAGGCCACCCAGGCCGAAGGCAACCGGGTGGTGGTCGATGTTCCGGCGCTGGGTTACACCTGGATCGACGCCAACGAAGCCACCGCCCCCAGTCCGCCGCGAGGCAAGCCCAAGAAAGAGGTGCCGCTGGGCGACGCCAAAGAGATGCTGTTGCGCAACGAGTTTTTCGAAGTGATCGTCAACGTCAAGAGTGGCGGCATTCAGTCGCTGCGCGATTACAAGCAGCGCGGATCGCGGCTCTCGCAACAGTTGGCCTACCGGGTGCCTGGCGCTCGACCCAAGGTGGGCGATGCCTGGCAAGACCCCGACGACGTGGCCGTGTATTCGCAAATGGTGGCCGACTCGGTGGAGCTAACCACCGTGGGGCCGGCGATGGCCGAGATTGTAAGTCGCGGCAGCCTGGTCGATCGGCAAGGCGCTCGCCTGGCCGGTTTTCGGCAATCGGTGCAAGTGTGGCGCAGCTTGCCTGTGATTGGCATTGAAGTGGAGCTCGACGTGGTCGAAGAGCCCAGGGCCGATCCTTGGAACAGCTACTATGCCAGCCGCTTTGGTTGGTCTGACGAATCGGCCACCATGTACCGCGGCGTGGGCTTTGCTCGCCAGAAGACCGACAGCACCCGGCTCGAATCGCCCCACTATGTGGAATTGAAAGCCGATCCGCAAAGCCTGGCGTTCCTCACCGGTGGGCTCCCTTACCATCGCCGCGTGGGCCTGGGCGTGCTCGATACCATGCTGGTGTGCCGAGGAGAAAGCCAGCGCGCGTTCCGGTTGGGTATCGCCGTGGACGTGCCGCACGCCTTGCCCTACGCCCTGGACCTGATCAGGCCGATCGTGCCCATTAGTGAAGGCGCTGGCCAGCCGCAAGGCCCGCCGACCAGTTGGCTATTCCACCTCGATCGCAAGAACGTGGTCGCCACGCACTGGGAACCGCTGCTCGAAGGCGGCCGGGTGGTTGGTTTTCGGGCACGGCTGATGGAAACGGCCGGCAGTTCTGTCCGCTGCAAACTCCGTTCGTTTCGCGCGGCCAAGACGGCCCGGCAGGTTGATTTCCAGGGTGAAACGCTGGTGCAACTGCCGGTGGAAGACGACGCCGTGATCATCGACTTTACCAGCTACGAATGGGTGGAACTGGAAGCCCGGTTTTAGAGCCAACCCGAAAACCCAGTTCCCCCTCTCCCCAGGCCCTCTCCCACAAGGGGCGAGGGAGCATCTGCCCTGGCTCTTCGTCCCGACCTCTGGCAATTTGCTCCATGATTATTTGCATTGATGGCCCGGCCGGCGCTGGCAAGAGCACCGTGGCTCGGCAATTGGCCGCCAAGCTCCGGTTTCGCATGCTCGACACGGGGGCGATGTATCGGGCCGTGGCCTGGGCGGCCCAGCAAGAGCAGATCGATTGGACCGATCCGCGGGCGATTGTCGAAGTCGCCGGCCGCATCGACATCAAGCTGATCGCCGACCGTGTGCTGGTAGGCGACGCCGACGTGAGCGAGGCCATTCGCACCCCTGAAATCACTGCCCTCACGCACTATGCCGCCGACAATCCGGGCGTTCGCGCTCACCTGGTCGAGCAGCAACGCCAGGTGGCGGTAGGGCTCGACCTGGTGACCGAGGGCCGCGACCAGGGGACCGTGGTTTTCCCCGGCGCCGAGCACAAGTTTTTTGTCACCGCCAGCCCCGCCACGCGGGCT
>CAYUMU010000151.1:0-7233 GCA_964445985.1 uncultured Pirellulales bacterium
AGCGCGCGTCGGCCCTGTTCGAGATTCAAGTGACCGCCGACGCCCAAGGTCAATCCGTCCGGCGATGATGTTCAACTTCCCCTGCCAGTGCACTCCTGGCAACACTCGCCCTATTTCAGCGTCGAAAGATACTCCACCAAGTCCCGCAGCTCGCTCTTCGTTAAAAACTTCACCAGGTCTTGCGGCATCGCCGATTGGCCTTGGGCCTGCTCATCGATCCGCGATTTCTCCACCGTCACAAAGTTGCCTTCGGCCGTTTGCAGGCTCAGCGTCTTCTCATCCTCCCCCTTCAGAATGCCCTGCTGCGTGGTGCCGTCATCCAAAATCAAGATCACCGTTTCAAAGTTCTTGGCAATCTTGGCACTGGGGGCCACGATCGCTTCCAGCAGGTACTGCCGATCCTTTTCCTTGGCCACGTGCGACAAATCAGGCCCCACGTCGCCCCCCTTGGTTTCCACCTTGTGGCACCTCCGGCACGAAACCGCCACGCGGTCAAAGAAAATGCTCTCACCCCGCACGGCGTTGCCGCCGTGCAGCGTTTCCCAATAGGCCGCCAGCGGATTGCCCCCGTCGCGACGGGCGTTGTACCGCGCTAGCCTTGCCTGCACCTCAGGCGTTTTGTGCTCCGCCGCCGCATCCAAGAGGTCCAGTTGCGAGTCCGCCGGAACCTCGCCGGCCAACAGCCGATCGAGCCACGCCACCAGCAGTTCATCGGCCGCCTTGTCTTGCAGCGGAGCCAGCGCCGCGAACGCCGCTTGTCGCTCGATCCGCTCTTCCGACTTCAAGAACCGCGGCGCGAGCGTCAGAAATTCGCCCGGCTCAACTTGCGACAACGCCGTCGCCGCCGCCGCGCGAACTTCGGCCGCGTCGTCCTTCAAGCTCTGGCGAATCACCTCGCCCAGCTCCGGCGGTTTCACGTATGCCAGCGCCGCCAACGCGTCCATCCTGGCTTGCCGCGGCGCCTCGCCATCCAGAGCCAACTTCACCAGCAGCGGACCCGCATCGCCCAGCTTCAATTTGCCGGCCAGCTTCGCCGCTTCCTGCCGAACTTCGGCCGGCCCGGCAAACATGCCTGGCAAATACTCGCGAACCGCGTTCTTCACCACGGCCTCGTCGCGAGCCTCCAGCGGACGCCACAAACCCAGCACCGAATCGCGCCCCACCGGCGCCGGCCACTGCCCCAGCAACTGCAAAGCGATCGTCCGCAACATCGGGCTCGCGCCGTCATTGGCGGCAAACGCCGCCAGCGCTCGCGCGTTGGCCGCCTCGCCCAGCGCGTTCTGCGCCGCCAAGGCCCTTCGTAGCGCCGGGTCCGGCAATCCATACTGCGACACCAACGCCGCCAACCGCGGAAACGCCGCCGGAATCGGCTCATCGTAAATCGCCCTGGCCGCTTCCGTAATCAACCGCGGATCGGCATCCCGCAGAAAGCCGGCCACCGCTGGCGATTTCTGCCGCCGCATCGCCAGCAATCCCCCCAGCCGAGCCGCCACCGAAGGATCGCGCAGCGTGGCTTCCAAGGCCGCCTCATCGGCCGAGCCCGCCAACCCCATCACGGCCGCATGCCGCAAGAAGGGGTCTTTATCGGCATTCGCTCGCAGCACGGCCAACAACGGTGGCACAGCCCTCGGATCGGCCAGCTTGCCCAACCCTTGGGCCGCGAAAAACTTCACGCGGTCACTCGCATCTTGCAACAACCCCATCAGCTTCTCCGCGCTCTCCCCCTGCCGCAAATCGCCCAGCGCCTTCACCGCTTGGGCACGCAACTCGGCGTCGCTGTTCTCGCACGCAGCCACGATGTACGGAACCGGCGACGAAAGCCGCTGCTGCCGCGCCATCTGCGCCAGCGCCCACAACGCGTGCCGACGAGCCAACTCGCTGGGGCTTTCTTCCAGCGTCCTCGCCAAGGCCGCCACAACCTTCTCGCCCCGGCCAGCCAGCTCATACTGCGCCGCCAACCGCACCCGCAGATCGGCATGCCCCAGCCAGGCCACAAGGTCTTCCAGCGATTGCTCACTCAGGGTCTTGGCCAAAATAACATCCACCTGTTTCGCGGCTTTCGCCCGCGAAGCCTCGGGATCATTCACGCGATAGATCCGCCCTTTGCCCAGGCCGGTCCAGCCATCCACCCAGTCCGAAACATACACGCCGCCGCCCGGCCCAAACTCCACGTCGGTGGCCAGAATCTGCCACAAGAACTGCCCTTGCCCGGAAACTTTGTAACTCGCCCCTTCCGGCTGCATGTTGATCGTGCGCACGCCGCTCTGGTTGGGCGTGCCGCGAAAATCACACAGAAAGAAGGTGTCGTGGTAGCTGCTCGCCAAACCCGTGCCAGGGTAGTACGCCAGCCCCGAAGGCCCATCGGCAATGTTGGCCAGCGGTGGCACAATATAAGCCGCCTGACCTTCGTGATAAGGGTGCCACAGCTTCTCGCGATTCCAAGGCCCGCGATCCGACAAATACTGATAGCTCATCAGCCAACCGCTGTTGCCGCCTTCCACCAAATGCGTCCACCGGGCTTTATCCCCCGAGTCCGAATTGTTCTCGCCCGTAAACAAATCGCCCCGCTCGTTAAACGCCAACTCCTGCGGATTCCGCAGCCCAAACGCAAAAATCTCGAGCCCCGATCCGTCCGGCTCGCACCGCAGCACCGCCCCCGTGTGCGGCAGAAACAACTGCCGGCCGTCGGCGGTCTTCACGTTCAACCCCCGGTCGCCAATGCTGAAGTACAGCCGGCCGTCGGGTCCGAACTCAAACCCGTGCATGTCATGACCGCGGAAAGCCACGTGCACGCCGTAACCGGTGCTGAGCACTTCCCGCTCGTCGGCCACGCCATCCTGGTTGTTGTCGCGCAGCAGCCACAAATCGGGGATGCACGCGTAATACACATTCTTGCCATCCACAATCACCCCGGCCCCGGTGCCATCCAGCGGGCCGTTGAAACCGTCGGCAAACACGGTCGCCTGATCGGCCTGGCCATCGCCGTTGGTATCCACCAGCCGCCGAATCCGATCCTGCTCCTTGGTGTAGCCCTCGAGCTTGTCGCCCAGGTATTTCTGAAAATAGGCCAGGCGGTCCTCGACACTTTCGGCGGCCAACTCGTCGTCCAACCAGTTCATATGCCGGCGATTGTCTTCCACGCCCTTCTCTTGGCGAAAGGTCTCGGCCACGTAGCAACGCCCCAGCGTGTCAAAGCAAAAGGCCACCGGATTCGCCACCAGCGGCTCCGCGGCATATAGCTCCACCTTCAAACCAGCAGCCGGTTGGAAGCCCGCCACGGCTTTGGCAGCCTGATCGCTGGCCCCGGCAATCGGCGGTTCATAGGCCGGTTCATCGCTCTGTGCCCAAGCAACCGCGGGCGTCAGGCAGGCCAGCAAGCAAACCGTTGAAACGCCGAGCAGGCAAAGTCGTGAAAATCGCATAAACCAACGGGGAAAGGAGAAATAAGGCAAGATTTTGGGGGCAGACTACCCATTATGGCCTCCCGCCCAGCCGAGTGCCAAGGGGGAACAATCGCAGGCCCGCCGCCTCACGTGCCATGCTTACGCCCTTACGCCCTTACGCCCCCGGCGTAAGCATGCGGACGGGTGGCTGGGGTCAAGTCGTGGCCAATCCAGCCTGCACTCGCCAACCACCGCAGGCCACGACTTGCCCCCAGAAGAACCCGGCCCAACAGCCCGAAATCACAACGGAGCCGCAAGGCAAGCAGCCCCGTTGGCCTTGCCCGCCAACCAAAGTCATACATCGTGCCGCGAGCCAAGCCCGCATGTGTGCCATGCTTACGCCCGTGGCGTAAGCATGTTCTCAACGCGCTGCAATGCCCTTCACTCCGGCGCCTGCAAAAAAGCTTCGCAAAAAGAAAACCATTCACCGGGTCGCTCCGGCCCTGCCAGCGCGCCCCTCCCCTCACACATCATGCAAAACCACGGCCGGGTCTTGCATCACCGCTCTCAGGGTCGGCAAATAGCTGGCCACCAGGCATACCAGCGGCGCGCCCACCAGGCTGGAAATCAGCACCCCATACGCCGGCGAAAAGTCGCCCGGTTGCACGCCGAAGAACCTCACGCCAATCACTTGCGCCAGCGCGCTCCCCGCCAGGTAGCCCAACCCGCCCCCGATCAAACCCAGCAAAAACGCTTTCCCAAGGAACAAGCCGGCAATGTAGCGGGAACGCTTGCCGATGGCCCGCAACAAGCCAATCTCCGGCCGCCGCTCGCGCACGTTGGACATCGCCAGCAGTCCGACCCACACCGCGCACACCAACACCACCAGCGGCGTCACCACCAGGGCCAGCTTGGTAATCGCTGCTTGAATGGCCGAACGCTTTTCGGCAATGTCGGCCCGCTTGGCCGCCACCATGTCGCGCTGCTCGGCCCTGGCCTGCGCAATCGATTCAAACTCGGTGATCTTGGTGTCGGGCAGGGTTTGGGCCAGCTCTTTACGAATGGTGCCGAGCCGGTCGCCGTCGCACTCGCAGCCAATCGCAAAAATCTGGTTCACGCGGCCGTCTTTCCCCAGCAGCCGCTGCGCGTCGCCCAGGTTGACCGCCACGGTAATGTCTTCCTTGCTCCCTTTCTCCGGCAGCGCTCGGGCCAGTTTGAACGTGCTCCCCAATACCTCCACCGCATCCCCTTCTTTCAAGCCGGCCGGCTTCCATAGCTCGTAGCCTAAGTAAACCTGACCTCGGGGAATGCTGTAGCCCATCGGCTTCTTCGAGCCGAAATGTTTCTGCGGCACTTCCTTTTGATAGCCCACCAGCAACACGTTGCGATCGTGCCAACGCACCTTTTGCTGCAGCGTGGCCACCAGGTGGCGAATGTGCTCCAAGTGGGGCGACTCGGCCAGGGTCCGCACGTGGCTCTCCGGCATGTCGGCAGCAGAAAAGTCGTCGGCCCAAAAATCGGCCATGTTGGTCCCCTCGGGCACGATCATCAGGTTGAAGCCCATCGTCAGCATCAACTTGCGGGTCTGGTCTTCCATCTCCCCCAGTTGTTCGTCGATCTGCCCGGTCAGCCGCTCGGTTTCTTGCCCGTAGCCTTGCACCAGCACCGGCCCCGCCACATACAACATGGCCGCGGCAATCACGGCGCTCAGGCTCAGCAAGAAATTGAGGCGACGAAACCAAAGCTCGGCGAACATGAGCTTGAGCGTGGCCATGATGTCTCTCCGTCGATGAGAACGCGCGAATCAATTGCACGAGAGTAGCCGCCCCCCATGGAACAGCTCCGTCCTGCTCCTTCTCACTGCCCACCCGCCAAACAAGTATACTGTGGTCTGGCCGTGCCTGGCAGCCGTTTGCTGGCAACGGTGGGCTGCATCGAGTAGTTTACATTCCACCTAGCGCAACACATCTGGGTCGTCGAAACCCTCGTACTTTTTGGGGAGCCAACTCCATGAAACGCATCCTGACGGCATCGCCGGTGGCAGTCCTCTGGTTGGCGAGCATCGCCCTGCTGGGTTTCAACCCGCTGGGTTTCGCCCCACCGGCCATGGCGCAAGAAGTTCCCCCGGGGCTCAAGTACATTCCGCCGGGCGCTTTTGTGGCGGCCAGCTCGCAGCCTGCCACGGTGCTCCAGCTAAAACAGCTCGAAATGCTGCCGGTGGAGGTGATTCAGGCCGCCGCGATCAAAGAACTGAACATCGACCCCAAGCAAGTCAAACGGACCATGGTCTTCGTGGCAGGGCCGCTCAATCCCATGCAGCCCCCCAGCTACGGTTTGGCGTTGGAGTTCACCGTGCCGGTCGACGCCACGAAGATATTGCCCATGCTGCAACAACGCCCGCCCGGCTTGGAGCAATCCCCCCAGCAAGCCGCCATGTGGCCCAGCATTGAGCAGGTAAGCGAGACGCTGGTCCTGATCGCCCCGCCCAACTCGTTGGCCCAAATGAAGCAGGCCGCCACGGGCGAGCTTTCCGAGCTTCAACAACGGTTGATCGCGCGATCGAGTTCGCACATTGCCTTGGTGGCCATGCCAGGCCCGGTGCGGCAAGACCTGATGGCGATGATGCAACAGGCGCCGCCGCTGCCAGGCCCCTTCGCCAAGCTCCGCGATTTGCCGCAATTGGTTGAGGCGATTGAGGTCGATTTTTCTTTGGGCGACAAATTCGAACTGCTGCTGGCGATTGAAGGCAGCGGCCAGGAAGCCACCGACACGCTCGAACAGCTCATCGCGATGGGCTTGCAGATGATGCGGATCGGCATGCTCAGCGAAATGAAGCCTGCTGCCGAAGACGACCCCGTGGCCCAAGCCATGAATAAGTACCTGCTACGAACGGTCGATGGCGTGGTGGCCATGCTCACGCCCCAGCGCGACGGCAACACGCTCACGCTCCAGCAGGACACGGCCTTCAGCCCGGCCACGGTCGGCATTGCCACCGCCCTGCTGCTGCCTGCCGTTCAATCGGCGCGCGAGGCGGCTCGTCGTGCTCAATCGACCAATAACCTGCGTCAACTATCGATGGCCACCATTACCTACGAAAGCGCCTTCAACAAACTGCCCGAGCGGTACAACGTCGATGCCAATGGCAAACCGCTGTTGAGCTGGCGCGTGCATCTGCTGCCGTATCTCGGCCAGCAGGCGCTCTACCAGCAGTTCAAGCTCGATGAACCCTGGGACAGCGATCACAACAAAAAGCTCATCGAGCAAATGCCTGGTTTGTACAACAACCCCAACCTCAATCAGCCGGGCATGACGAACTACCTCATCCCCTACGGCCCCGGCGCGTTGTACGAAGACCGCACCCCAGTAGCACTGGACAAGGTGATCGCCACCGTGGGTTCGAGCAACACCGTGCTCTTCGTCGAGGCCGACGCCAACCAGGCCGTGCCCTGGACCAAGCCCGACGATCTGCGGCTCGATCCACAAAACCTGGAGCGAGGCCTGGGCACGCTACGGTCTGGCAATATCGTGCTGGCGGTCTTCGGCGATGGCCATTCCCAGGCGATCTTTTTGGACGAGGACGACCTGGCTGAAATCCTCACGCCGTTTGCCAAGCCCGAAAAGTAGAAAGGGCCTGGTCCCAGAGGGCCTTGGCCAGTTTGGCGGTGTTGTCGCGAGGGCCGTTCATCGACTTATTCCAACGACGAGGTTCGGCTGCATTTGAGCCCGCCTCACGGCTTTACTGACTCTAACGGACTAGGTGCGTCCCTTTCGCGTGGAAGACGAGCCTCGCCGCGGATTCATAACCCGACGCGTTACAACATTATGCAAGTGCTAGCTCCGGATGTTTAAG
>CAYUMU010000152.1:0-7197 GCA_964445985.1 uncultured Pirellulales bacterium
GCCAAAACCGACCTCCGAGTAAAGATCAATCCCGACGGGTTATTGAGCAGTCACGATGCAGCGTTGTTGTGGGTCAATGTACAAATACCAAAGGCAACAAGATTGGGAATCGGAGTAGAAATGGACGAAGTGGCCGCCGTGACATGTCGGATATGGAATCACGTTTTGTGGGTATTCGAAATGGCAATCGGTTGGCGATCTGATCCGCGTCACCAAGTCAATATTGTCCATGAACCTGAGGAAAGCGGCTGGGATGCCCGCGCCGTGAATCTCGGCATTTGCCAAGAGCAAGGTTTTGCATTCTGGACTTTTGCCTTTCCATTTCTCAAGGTCGTCGTAATTACTCCAGAATTGACGAAATCGGCTGTCAAAGTCGAACGGCGACGGCTGACGCATCAGCCATTGGAAATCGCCATTTAGTTCGTCATCCGGAAGGGGTGGGAGTGAGGCGAGTTCGTAACCGCAGTACGTGCTATCGCAAAGGCGGTAGTCGCCAAGGTCGCCTCCGATCCAAATCGGTGGGAATGGGTACTGGTGTTGTTCGATTTCAGTCATGGCGATAAAGCAAGTGGACAGCAGCGGCATCGCTACGGTTTATTCGCAAAGTTTCGCAACAACGCGCGGATGATATTCGTAATTAAGCCCAATTCTCCGGCATCCCATGGTTCAAGAACTGTGTTGCGCCCATGGCCGCCCTCTACACCAGTAGAACTCGAAAGCATTCTAGGGGTGCGGGTCACATGGCACAACGCGGCCAGCGGGGCCGAGCTACTCTCGTGACTGTGGGGCCACATCAGCACCAGGTAGTCCGATTCTATCCGATCGCGGACGAGTTAGTGGCAGTTCGCGGCAAGCCCGCGCTAGGACGGGCCTTCAGACGCGGGAGCGGAGTGCGCGGCGGATACGCGGCTGGCCACCGCCATTCATGGGCGTGAACGCGGTCGCCAGGCGTTCAGACGACTGGCAAGTGATAAGGTCTTTGGCGCATGGGGGGCGGCCGCCGCCAAGGCAGCTTGGCATTCGCCGCGGGGCTGTTTTGTCCAGCGGCCGTAAGAAGGGAAGGCGGGAGCGACTTGACCGGCGCCCGCGGCCCTTCTAGCCTAGCTCCAGTAGGCATTCCGCGCGCGTCGACGGTCGATTCACGCGCGGCTGCCGTCAGGGGAATTGGACCGATGGCCATTTTGAGGGCAGTCAGCGGAGCATTGTTGGGACAATCGTTTCGGTTGCGCCCCAGTGGAACCATTCTGGGCCGCAACAACGATGCCGATATCGTGCTCGAGAACGACGCGGTCAGCCGCAACCACGCCCGCATCTTGCAGAACGAGCTGGGGCAGTGGGTGGTTCAAGACCTCGAAAGCATGAATGGCACCTCGGTCAACGGGGCGTACCTGGCCAAGGGCGAAGCCGGCAAGCACGTGCTGGCGCATCGCGATCAGGTGAGACTGTGCGCCTTCCACTTTTTGTTTGAGCTGGAAGAATCGGGAGCCGCGACGGCCCTGGTTCGCATGGTCGATGATGTTGAAACGCAGGAGAAAACGTCGGTGCGGTTGCCGGCGTCGCCCGACGATGTCGATGTGCAGGACCTGGCTCAAGAAAAGTTGCGGGCCGTGATGGGCCTGATCGACAGCCTGGCCAGCAGCTCGAGCCTGGTCGAACTATTGCCCAAGGTGCTGAAGAGCCTGGTGGCCGTGTTCCCCCGCGCCCAACGAGGCTTTATTCAACTGCGAGAAGACGGCCCCGACGACGAATCGGGGCTGGTCACCGCGGCCGTGTACCCGCCCCAGCTCGAAGAGCCGATTTACATTAGCCGCACGATTGTGAACGAGGTGCTGAAGAGTCGGCAGGCGACGCTCTCGCGCGACGCCCTGGAAGACCAGCGGTTTTCCAGCAGCCAAAGCGTGGCCGAAATGAAGATTCGCTCGCTGATGTGCGCGCCGCTGCTCGATAGCGCCGGCGACGTGCTGGGCGTGATCGAACTGGACATGCTCGATGCCAACCGCACCCGCTACTTTACGCCCGACGAGCTGAAGGTGCTGGCGAATGTGGCCCGCTATATCAGCATCATTATCGAGAACGCCCGCCTGCACGAACGGGCCATCAAGGAGCAACGGCTGAAGATCGAACTGGAACGGATCGAGCACGATCTCGACGTGGCGCGGCGACTGCAACGAGGGCTGCTTCCCAACTCTGCCCCCAAAGTTTCTGGCTATGGTTTCTACAGCGTGTACCAGCCGGCCGAGAAGGTGGGGGGCGATTTCTATGATTTCATTCGCCTGGCCGACCATCGGTGGGCCGTGCTGGTGGCCGATGTCTCCGGCGAAGGTGTGCCGGCCGCGCTGGTCATGGCTCGGTTTGCCGGCGACGCCCGCCATTACCTGGGCGAAGTGGACGACCCCTGCGCGGCCTTGGGCAAGCTCAATCAAAGCCTGATTCGCAGCGATTTGGATGGGCGGTATATCACGTTGGTGGTGGCGATCATCGACCCGTTGAAGCACGAAGTCACGCTCGTCAACGCCGGACATTGGGCGCCGCTATTGCGAAAGGCCAACGGCGCCACGCAGGCCCTGACTGGCGCCGATACCGATTTCTCGCTCGGCTGGTTCGCCGACGCCAGGTTCCACGCGTATACCGTGCAGCTGCAGCCTGGGGATCGCATCGCGATGTTTACCGACGGCATTTTGGATGCCCGCGATATCAAGGGCGAGCAATACGGGCCGGTGCGATTGCACAAGGCGCTGGCTCAGCCGGCCGCCTCGGCCGTGGAGCAGGGGAAGTACATCTTTGCCGATGTGCGGAACTTTGCCAGCGAAGCGCCGCAGGCGGACGATATGTGCCTGCTCGTGTTTGGCCGCAAGTGAACTACCTGCCGATGCTGCATACCCAAGACAACATCGTGGCCTTGGCCTCGGCTCCCGGCGGAGCGGCGCGAGGGATTGTGCGCCTCAGCGGCTCGGCTGCCGTGGAATGCCTAGGCAAGGTATTCGTGCCCGAGGGCGAGGAAGCCAGCGGCCTGTGGAGGAGGCTTTCCGCACGTTCCGCGGCCAGCGTGATTGAGGGCCGTCTGCAACTCGACGATGCCTTGTGGTTGCCGGTGCAAGCCTACATGTGGCCCGGCGAACGGAGCTACACGCGATCTCCATTGGTGGAGTTGCACACGCTGGGATCGCCGCCCCTGTTGGATTGGGCCATGGAAGCGCTTTGTGCGGCCGGAGCCCGCCCTGCCCAGCCGGGCGAGTTTACGCTCCGCGCCTTCCTGGCCGGCCGGCTGGACCTGACGCAAGCCGAAGCCGTGCTGGGGGTGATCGACGCGGGGAGTTCCGGATCGCTCCGCACGGCGCTCGCCCAGTTGGCTGGCGGCCTGGCCGAACCACTTACGGCGCTCCGAGATCAACTTCTCGATTTGCTGGCGCGCCTGGAGGCAGGGCTCGACTTTGTGGAAGAAGACATCGAGTTCATCTCCCAGGCCGAATTGCTGCATCAATTGAACTCGGCACGGCAGCAATTGGCAGCCATCGCCGCGCAACTGACGCATCGCACCGCCGGCCGCGAACTGCCCAAGGTGGTGCTCGCCGGCCGACCCAACGCCGGCAAGAGCAGTCTCTTCAATTCGCTCCTAAAAGCCGCGGACGAACATGCGGGCGAGCACCCAGCCCGACCGGCCCTGGTTTCGGAAGTCGCGGGCACCACCCGCGATTACCTGGCGGCCGAGTTCGACCTGGGCTCCGTCCGCTGTCTGCTGATCGATACGGCTGGAATTACCGACGACGGCTTGGAGCTCGATGGGCAGACGCAGCCGGAGCGGCTGGCCGACGAAGCAGCGCGCTTGCAGCACAGCGGGGCCGATTTGGTGTTGCTGTGCGTGGAGGCCAGCCAAACGACGCTCTCTCTGGATTCATGGCCTAAGTTTGCGATCGGCAAGCCAAGCCTGTTGGTCTTCACCAAGGCCGACACCACGGGTGATTTCGAAGGCTTCCCGCCCGGCGAAGGATTGGACCCGGCGAGCCATGTGCCGCAGGTAATCACGAGCAGTCGAACGGGCGCTGGCCTTCACGCCTTGCGCGAGCTGGTTGCCGAGCAATTGCACCAACAGGCCGAGCTCGAAACCGGCGCCGTCGCAGCCACGGCGGTTCGCTGCCAAGACAGCCTGCGGCTGGCCCGCGAATCGCTCGACCGCGGCCTGGAATTAGTTTCGCTCGGCCATGGCGAAGAACTCGTCGCCGCCGAGCTGCGCGCCACCTTGGACGGCCTGGGGCAAGTGACGGGCGCGGTGTATACCGACGATATTT
This sequence comes from uncultured Pirellulales bacterium, assembly GCA_964445985.1. Taxonomy (GTDB): domain Bacteria; phylum Planctomycetota; class Planctomycetia; order Pirellulales; family S012-138; genus CAYUMU01. Next base: position 4,287 of record CAYUMU010000152.1, read on the forward strand.
TGGACCGCATTTTCAGCCGATTTTGCATCGGCAAATGAGCCGTATTTTTCGCAGTTTTCTGACAGAATTCCGCCGCTTGGGAAGGGAAAACCGTCCGGAGGGTTCTGACCATGAATCGCAGGGGCCGGAAGTCGAGCGTTCGATACTACGCAAGCAAGAACGGTTACTTCACACACTTCGAGGGAAAGAACATCCGGCTCGCTGACGGGCCGGACGACGCGCCGAAGGGCAAGACCTATCTCGCCGCCCTCGCCCGCTTTCAGGAGTTGATGCAGGTCAGCCACGCCGACACCGCCGACCAGGGCAACACCGTTCGCGTGGTGGTCGATCTTTACGGCCAGCACCTGGAACGCAACGGCCAGGACCGTTCGCTGATTGAGCGGCATTACGGCCACATCATGGTCGATAAGGACAGGGTCCGGTCGATCATGACCAGCGTGATGGGAGGTCGCTGGTCAGCGGCCGAAGAAGCGAAGCCCGCCCTGAACGCGGGGTGAGCGAGGCTTGTCCTGCGAGTATGCCTCAGGCGTATCCGAGAGAGTAGCTGGCGTGGCCTGTTCGACCTGGTAAGCGGCCGCGACGAACGCCTCGACATCTGCCTTGCGAACGAGGATAGAACCGCCGGCCCGCACATGCGGCAGGCGTCCAAGTTCGATCTGCCGATATCACCAGCGAAGCGACATTCTGCCGCCGAAATAAGACCCCTTCACTTCCGACACACGCAGCACCGCACTGCCTTCGGGCAGCGGTTCGCGGATGGCAGGTTCAAGAGGATGGTTTGTCATGGCTGCACCTATCACCAACGCCAGCATCACCGAAGGATGCCAGCGTTAAAGATTGTTGTTCGGCTGGGGCATTGCTGCCCCACCCGTGATGATGTTGAGAACCTGTTTGTGTCGAATGGAGATCGCATCATCGAAACTGCACGACGGCAACGGATGGAGGCAGGTCTATTCCACACTCGATAACGCAACGCCAAGCGAAGCGGATCACGCGGCATTGATCGAGGAATTCCAGCAGGCGGTGCGAACCTCGTATGGTGAAGGCCGGTCTTTTGAGAACGTGCCGTTCATCGCGGCGTGGTTACGCATGGCGACCGGCCACGCGGATTCCCTGCCGACTCACTATCCGCGGCTTTCAGCTAACCCGGACCCTTTGGGAGAGAATTTCCGTTGGTTCACAGCGAATGAAAGTGGTCCAAGAACGAGTCTTCCCGACCTGGACGAGGACACCGGGTTGCCAATGTTTCCGGATCAACATTGAACCTTTTGTCGCATCATCACTGTTGAGGCTTTTATGACTCGCTATATCCTCTCAAGCGTCGGCGCAAGTTTGCTGACCAAGAACGCCGGCGACTTGGCCAATCAGTTGCTTAAAACTGCCAATTTAAGGGAAGCCGACCTGTCTCCCGAGCAACGCAGTGTCATCGACAACCGCATAGCCAAGGTCCGTCAACTATTGTTGACTGCGGAATTGAAGCAACTTCGAGAATACAGTGCCGAGCTTAACGGCCTTTATGGACTTTGCGGCGAACAGCTTTTTCTGGACGATCTCCATTTCCTCCTTGCCACCGATACCTATCAAGGACAAGCCACTGCTGGGTTGTTGGAAGAATTTCTTAAACGTCAAGGTATATCCTCAGTCCAAATAATTGTACCGAAACGGCTCTCCACGCGTTCTCAGGCCGACTTCACTTCCGGCATCCGTGAGGTGATCCGCTTCTGCGAGGACACGTTCGGCACCTGTCGTGAAGCCCGCGTTCCAGTTCTGTTCAACCTCGTCGGCAGCTTCAAGAGTCTGCAAGGCTATCTCAATACCATCGGCATGTTCTACAAAAACGTTTGGCCTACGTTGCGGCTCTGCTTGACCAGAGCAACGGAGATTCTTCGCCTCTGAAGAGGGATAGTTCCTTGCAATACGACAACTACGCCGGAGCGAACGCAGGAATTGGTCACTTTCGAGTGAACAACCGTGGCTGGCGAGTAACTTGCACCTCGGAGGGCGGAAAACTGAAATTGCGACGGTTTGGGCCGCATGAGATTAACGACAATCCGTGAGGGCTGAGTGAACGCTGAACTCCTGAATCTGCTCGTTTTCAGGAAAGGTACACGAAAATACCTATGAACAACGCAGCCAGTGCCGTGGTCTTCTACTCAATCGGAGTTGATCACCCGATTACTCCTGCCGAGCCGCTGCCGCCGTTGCCCGAAATTCCACGCGGAGCGCTGGTAGTCATCGAAGGCCGCGCTCCCACCTGGCGCTATGGCATGGCGTTTCACCGCCTGCACGGCTCGCCAGCCGGAGCCATTGCCGCTTTTGACCCTCGCTTGGGAGCCGTTGTCATCGCATCGCATCACCCCAACTGGCTGGAAGGTCAGGTGATCGATGTGAAAATCCCTCTGGAAAAGACCGAGTAGCCAAATCCGAAGTCCCTCAAAAGTCCGCACAAGGGCACATCGAATGCCCTGACTAGGAGTTTCGAGTAATTCGAGTGTTGCGTCTGTTTCGACTTCGTGCTAGAATACTCTTGTCCCATGACAGGAGGAAGAACCGATGGCCGCACTGATTCCCGAGAATTTTGAGACGGTTGCACCAAGCGAGGCCGATGCCCTGCTCGCACGCGAATCGAGTCGCCTATTGGCCACCCACAAGCTGGGCCGGCGGGCGAGCGTCCGTATCCGGTTCCTAGACGATGGCGACGATGCGGAAACTGTGTCTGTGCCTGCGTCCGCGCTGCGGTTGTTCCTGCATTTGCTGACGGAAATGTCTCAGGGCAACGCTGTCACGCTTATCCCCACCCACGCCGAACTGACGACGCAGCAAGCCGCTGACCTACTCAACGTCTCGCGGCCCTACGTGGTCAAACTGCTCGACGAGGGCAAAATCCCGTCCCGCGCCGTTGGCAAGTACC
>CAYUMU010000153.1:0-7170 GCA_964445985.1 uncultured Pirellulales bacterium
CCCGTACGGTTTGGAGGGAGGGGAGCCCGAAACCAAGCGGGCTTCCCTACCCCTACCCCTATCGATTCGCGGAGCGTGTACCCTGTTCGGCCCCGCACCCAACCCTCCCCCGCACTTCGCGCGGCGGATGGGTGAGTACGCGGGGTGGGTACGTGAACGCTCACATGGCCCAGACGCGATTAAGGCCGACCGCTGCGCAAGGGCGTGATGGCAATCGCGTCGCGCAGCAACTGCTGGAATCGCTGAAACGAGGGAGCTTGGGCCCAGGTTTGCGAAACCATTTCGCTCTGCTCCAGCACCCTCACCAACGAGCTTCGTCGCGCATGCGGTGAATGCCGCAGAATCTCGGCCGTTTCCGCGAGCATTGCTGCCCATTGCAGCGAAGCTTCGCTTTCGGCAAAGCTGCCGGCCGCCGAGCTGCGGCTGACCTTTTTTGTGAGCGGGGGAGCCATTTTGGGCCGGCCGGCTTCGCGGTAACTCACTTGCACCGTGGCCAGGTTCTCTCGATCCACGCGGCCGCTCCCCTTGGCGGGAGCCGCTGGCTCGCGCAGCTGCAACTCAAACAACGCCGTGGCAGCCTGCCCCGCGTAGAGCACGGTCGCCTTGTCGGGCGAACGCAAATCCAGCCCGAGCAGCTTGCTGCTGCTGGGTTCGTGCCCCACCAACCGGTAGCCGGCCACCAATTCGGGGTTGAAGGTGACCTTCAGCGCAATATCTTCGGCGACGCGCTGAGGTAGCTGGCTGTGGACCTGCTTTATGGCGGCGCGTACTTCGGCCAGACCTTGGGCGGTAATCAATTGCAGATACTTTGCTTCGACCAGCTCCGCGGGCAGGGCCGCCGCCCCCTGGCTCCATTGAGAAGATTGCAAGTGAATGGCAGACAGACCAATGCCTTCTGCCGCGGCTTGACGCAGCCCTCCGTCCAACTGCTGGATAGCGCGTTGATCGAGCTCGCTCAAGCCGTCGGTAATCAGGCACAGCCGCGTTTGCCGTTTTGCCGCCTTGTCGCGGGCCAACGACGAGGCCGCCAGCAAATAGCCGTGCCGCAAGCCGGCCTCCAGGTTGGTGGCGTGCTCGGGCCTGAGCGAATCTACCGCTCGGCGAAGGTCGCGCGCATGGGCCGATCCGGCGTCTTCAATCACCACCCGGGCCAGGTCGCTATAGGCCACGATGCTTACCCGATCGTTCGGCCCTAGCCCATCGACCAGTTCTTGCAACCCCTCTTGCACGGTTGCCAGCCGCCCGCCCCAGGTCATGCTGTTGGAAACATCCACCGCCAACACCAGATGCACCGCCGGCCGTTTGGAATTGGGAAGCTCGCGGGCTTGCACCCCCAACTGCATCAAATGCAAATTGCCTTCGCGAAATGGCGAGGGTCCCACGGCCACGGTTAGCCCCAGGGGAGCCTTCGGGGCAGGAAAGCCATAGTTGCCGGCCGCCAAAAACTCTTCTTTTCGCACGGCCTGGGCCGGTGGCAATTCGCCATCGGCCAGGTAGCGACGGGTCAGTTCGTAACTATCGGTTCCCAGGCAGAGGGGAACTCGCGAGCTCCGCAGTTGGGGATCCGTGGTTTCAAACAACCAGATAACCGGCCATTCGTCGTGTTGCAGGAAGTACCGCCAGTCGAAGCCTCGGAGGTGGGGAGCGCTTGCGCCTTGGGAAGTACTGGTGGGAAGAATCTGGATTTCGGGCAGTTCGTCGACACCTGCCCGAACCGAATCACCAAATACCCAAGCCCGCGGCACGGCGACTCGGCTCCAATGGTCGGCCAAACTGGCCCAATTCGCGGCCAACAAGCCACTTTCAGGAATCGCCGCAGGCGCGGGTTGCTGACCGATTTCCTCCCATTGCGGTTGGGGGGGATACTCTTGCGCCACCGAAACGGGGTCCTCCCCCTGCAAGCCAAAGTGAATGACGTCGAGTTGCTCCACATGCGGCCCGGTTTGCAACGCCAGCAGGTGCGGAATTTGCGATCCCTTGCCCGCTTCTTCGGTTCGATAGGCCGAACCGACCAGGCTCGACATGGCGCCCAGGTAGCAGAGCCCCACGGCCACCAAGATCATCGCCGCCTGCACCCAACCGGCGCGCAACAGGGGAACCGGAGATTTGCCTGGGCCGCCGCGGGCCAACCGCTGCAAGCGATCGATAAAACCGTGCGGCAGCGGGACGGCCGCCAGGTCGTGATCGAGTTCGGGGGAAATCGATCGAGTCAACGCGGACGCGAACGGCAGCCGTTGCGGATCCTCGTGGCCACGGTCGGTGAACCGCCCGGCCGGCGCTTGTTCGGGAGCACCGGAGGCTTCGTGGCAAAGATTGCGCATCCGCGCCATGAACCCGGTGGGCATCGGTACGTCGCGCAATTGTTCGTCCAAAGCCGACGATTCTTCGGGCGCGGAGGGCAAACTTAGCGAGAGGTCGGTTCGTTCGCCGAGCGAGCTCGCGGACAGATCGTGTTCAACCGCGCGCGAAAGGGGCGAATCCTCGTCCTCTTGGGCAGGAATTTGGCGCAAACGCTCCAGCATGCCTGCGGGCACATACACGTTCCGCAGTGCGGCGTCGATCTTCTCGCTCGGTATTTTGCGTTGCCTGGCCATGCTGAAAATTCTTGCTGCTTTTTCGATTCAATGCCCGGAGTTTCTTTACGATCGATGTCGTGAACTACGCATTGTGCTGTTTATGGTGAACGGGTGCTTGCCGCCAGGAGGTTGCGCAACCGCGATCGAGCGCGGGCCACCCGCGAAAGCACCGTCCCCAGGGGGATGCCCAATTCCGTGGCAGCCTCTTGATGCGTGAGACCGCTGACCACCACCAACAACAGGGTTTCCCTCAGTTCGGGAGCCAACTGCTTTAACGCCTTTTGCATCTCGTCGGTATATTCATCGTGCAGCGGATCTTGGCCTTCCGTGGGCACTTCGGGCGGAAAATCGCCCGAAAGCACCGTGGGCAACCGTCGCCGCCTCCAGCGATCGGCCACGCGGCGGCGAAGGATGGAAACCAACCAGGCTCGCTCGCCCAAGTCCGATCGGTAATGAAACCGGCTCTTCCACACCGAGCGAAAGGTTTCCTGGACCACATCCTCAGCCTCATGGCGGTCGCCGACCAGGCGAAACGCGGTCCGATAGAGGACCGGTCCGTGCTCATCCACCATCTGGCAGAATTCAGCCTGCGTTAATGCCAAAAGGAAACCTCCACGGCTCCCGTGGGGAGGATATAGCCCTACGAAAGAATGATCGAGTTAAGGCGTCGGAGTTATTCCCCACCGAGCGTTTCCCAAGCGGGCCTGGACCGGCTGTTAATTCATAAAGAGTTTTAAGTAAAGGACTTGTGACGAAATTATTGCGGCCGAAGTTTCTTGCCACCCCGATTGGCTTGGCGCGCAAAAACGCCCCCTGAACGGGCGAAGCCTTTCAGGGGGCGATTGGTTCTCGCAATGAAGAGTCAGATGGGATTAATAGGCGCCTTCGCTCAACACCAGTTGGCCAAATGTGGCGCCTCGCGGAGTGCAAAGTTGGGAGTATACCGCATAATCGATCGCTTCACTGAGCACGCGAACGTGGCTGTCAGCAAACCCAACATTCACGATTCCGGGATGATTTGAGGAGGGCTCCACGCCATTCACCGTGGGACGACGATTAATACCGGCGCCGGTGGCGGGAGTGGCGGCCCAAGTAAACCCATTTCGCAATTCCGTTGTGCCGTCGGTGGTGCCGCCTGTCGTGGCAAGCGTCCACTTCGGCCCTGTGGCGGGGTTATACAAGCTTTCGGAGACCAGGAGGGTGTTTACCGCTCCATCGCCCGAGGTCAAATCAGCCGACGAGTTGGGGCTTCCCGCCTCGAAAAACATGCCCGCGTACTTTTCCAGTTCAGGAGCTGTGCCTGACGCTGAGTTATAAAGGCTATGACGTCCGGCGTTAAACACAAACGCCATATTTTCCGCGTCATCGCCCGTTCTGGTGAGAGGGTTGCTGGGGCACTGGAGAAACTCAAGATAAAGCTGCTGGTTTTCGAGCTGGGCAATCGTCCAGGCATTGGTTCTAGCGGCGTTGTAGATATCGTTGCGTTCCAAATCAGGAAGAATTGCGAAGACCAGGGGACGCGGTACGCTCTCGATGGTATTGACCAACATCGGAAATGCGTTCTTCTTCGCTTCGTAAGCAACCATGGCTGTCAACACGCTCCGCATGTTGTTTCGGCAGGTATTCTGCCGGCCGCTTTCACGGGCCGCATTGATTGCCGGGAACAATAGCGCCATCAACATCCCAATGATGCTGATCACCACCAGCAATTCGACCAGCGTAAAACCGGCGCGAACTGCCAAATTCTTGCGACTTCCAAATTTCATTAGATATGACTCCTCTACCGAACCGCATTCCCCTCGTGAATTTGGTTCAACAAAGCTGTGTGCGAGAACTTTTCCCCGATGTGACCCGGATGGATTATCGCCGACTGGGCGAAGGATTTCCAGCTACTTTTTGTGAAATTATGATAAATGCCGATGGATTTTGCCGCACACTCCGATTAGGGGGGGCAGCCCGGCGCGACTCTCATTTCGTGGTCTACCCAGCGCCCGCGCCTCCCGTCTGGCTAGATCCCTGCTAGCATTTCGCATAACTCCTCTCGCAGCGGCCCTGTTGCGGCCGCCACGAACCGAGGCCGGGCCAGTTGAACGGGTCCCCCTTCGAGATCGCTCACAACGCCACCCGCCTCGCGCAGAATCAGGAAACCGGCGGCGACATCCCAGATTTTCGTGCTGGTAGCCCAATAACCGTCGAAACGCCCTGCGGCTATATAACTGAGGTTGATGGCCGCCGAACCTGTCCGCCGGAGCGACTGGCTGGTGACCAGGATCCGCGCGAACCGCTCGATTTCGGGGTGCCCAGCCTGGATGCCGGCGGGGAAGCTCGCCACAACCAACGCCTGTTTAAGGGTTTGCGTTTTGCTGCACCGAATGGGTTTGCCGTTGAGCGTGGCGCCGCGGCCCGCTTCCGCCGCAAAGCATTCATCCAGGCAAGGGTCGTAGATTACCCCCGCCAGCATTTCGCCGTCGCATTCCAGCGCGATGGAAACCGCAAACTGAGGCACGCCATGCACATAGTTCATGGTGCCATCGAGCGGGTCCACAATCCAGCGGTGCCGCCCGTCGGGCGGCTCGATCAGGGCATCTTCTTCCGCCAAAAACCCATGCGCGGGAAACCGCTTCAGCAGCAAGTCCTGGATGCAATCTTGCGAGGCCAGATCGGCTTCGCTCACCAGGTCCGAAGGACCCTTCTCGCGGGCTTGGAACTTGCCAACCCAATCCATGAGCACCGCGCCCCCAGCCCTGGCTGCCTCTTCGGCGGCCTGCAGGTATTCGGACTTGCTGCTGCTAATCATGCGGATGCTTTCGCGGTAGGAAAAGTAATCGGGTGGAGCAAAGCCGGGGGGGAAGGAATTCCCGTGGCGGGCAATTTTCCGCAAACCTTTTTGGGAAACACTCCCGATTATAGGGGTCGCCTGCGCTCTCACAACCTGGGCGCACGCCCCGCCGGCGGCGTTCGAACCGCGCTTTTCCCGCCCCCGCAAACGGTGGCGAAAATGGCCGGGTGAAAATTGTGCGAAGACATTTCCAAAATTTGCTGGACAAGATGTGGGGAATTGCTATCATCCAAGAATCATTTAGCGGGTTGCCCCGCGGGTCGAAGTTTTTATTTTACGGCCTCTTCTCTGTTCCGGCCCCGCCGCTTCGAGGATTTCGAAACGGCGGGGTTTTTTTATTGTGTTGGCCGGAAAATTGGATATCGCCTCCGCGGTAACCGGCGCTCACAATAAACTTCTTCCCCGCGGCGTTTCTCCGCAACCCGGCGAACCGCTTTCCTCCCCACCCCCCTTGCTTCATCCGGCCCCTCCCAACCCCTGGCCTGCCATGCCTCGAGTTCTTGTTACCCCACCGCATTTGTATCAGCGTTCCGGAACCTATCGCGATGTGCTCGAACAAGCAGGGCTGGAAGTGATCTATCCGCCCGGCGGGCAGTCGATGTTCGATCTCGCCAACCTCAAGCAATCGCTGCAAGGCATCGACGCCGTGCTGGCCAGCGTGGAGCCATACAACGCCGAGGTGTTGCAAAGCGCTTCGCTCAAAGTGATTGCCCGCATGGGCGTGGGCTACGACGCGGTCGATGTGCCGACCGCCACCGAGCTGGGCGTGGCCGTGACCACCACTCCAGGCACCAACGAGCATTCCGTTGCCGAGACGGCGATTGCCCTGATCACGGGCGTGTATCGCGGTTTGCCCCGCCGACACTACGAAGTGATCCAAGGAAAGTGGTCGAAGCAAAAGCTTCCGCGCCTGGCTGGCAAGACTATTGGACTGCTGGGGCTGGGCCGGATTGGCCGCGCCACCGCGTGGCGCTGCCAGGGGCTGGGGTTGAACGTGATCGGCTACGATCCTTACGCCGACCAAGCTTGGGCCGCCTCGCAAAACGTGCGGTTGTGTTCACTCGATGAACTGTTGGCCGAGTCCGATATCGTGAGCCTGCACTTGCCAGCCACGGCCGAAACATTCGACCTGATCAATCGCCAAACCCTGGCGAAAATGAAGCCGAAATCGGTGCTGATCAACACCTCGCGCGGCGCGCTGGTGGACGAAGCAGCCCTGGCCGAGGCTCTGCAAAGCGGTCACCTCATGGCCGCCGGCCTGGATGTGTTCAAAGTGGAACCGCTCCCCACCGACAGCCCCTTGCTCCAACTCGATAACGTGCTGTTCATGCCGCATCTCGCCGGGCTCGACGACGACTCCGAAGAAGCCATGGGCCGCATGGCGGCCCAGTGCATCGCCGATCTGTACCAGGGAACCTGGCCCGAGGTCTGCGTGGTGAACCCCAAAGTGCGCGACCGGTGGAACTGGCAGGGGTAAGTAATGTACTCCAATCTTTATGCCAGTAGTTTCTTGCTCGTTAACATCTCTGCAAGCTGTGGAGAACCTTAAGGGCCGGCGAAAATAACTTCCCGATTCATGAATCCCGATCGGCGCCGATAGAGATAGTGGAATCCATACCACCGCAGCACCCCCACCCCGACCTGGCCTGATAAAAAACGGTTGCTGGCGTGCTCGGGTTCTGTTGCGCGGCGGCGGGTATTTGCGCCGCTCGGCATTGGGTCGGGTTCGAGCGGATCGATCCTGAATGGTCCGCG
>CAYUMU010000154.1:0-7065 GCA_964445985.1 uncultured Pirellulales bacterium
GGGATAAAGAGGGCTAGCGCCCAGGGCTACAACATTTCGCCGCTTCGCGGCTGCCCGTGGAAAGGAAAACGCCGCAATGGCCGGATTTTGGATCGCGTGGAAGTTCCCCTGGAAGTGGGTTGTGGTCTTTGTCGTGGTGGTGGAACTCGCGCGGCGAATCTTAACTCACCACTGTCAGCGGTTTGCCCATGCGAGCCTGGCGCCGCTCAACTCTCGCGGGTCGCCCGCGCTCCTTTCTCTTTGTCGCCGCTGGGAAAGGCAGAGCGAAGCTCCACGGGAATGGCCGCGTCGACACTCCGCAACCGGATGTCGCGCTGCGGGAAGGCAATCTCGATGCCCGCCTTGTTGAACTCGCGATGCACGGCCGAGTTGAGTTCGTGAATCGTGAGGAGGCGCACGTCGAGATCGGGCAGGTAACACCGCACGACAAAATTGAGTCGGGTGTCGCCAAAGTTATCGAAGATCACCTGCGGGGGAGGATCTTTGAGGACTTGCGGCAGCGAGTTGACGATCTTCTTGAGCAGCTCGGTCACCACGTCGGCATCGGCGCCATACGCCACGCCCACGCGGGTTTCCACGCGATTGATCCGGTTGGAGAGGGTCCAGTTGGTGACATTCCCGGTAACGAACTCCTTGTTGGGCACAATGAATTCCTGCCGGTCCCAATTGGTCACCGTGGTGGCGCGGGTGCGGATGCGCGACACCACGCCGGTCACGCCCTGCACGGTGATAACATCGCCCACCCGCGCGGGGCGTTCGAACAGCACGATCAAACCGGCCACGAAGTTGGCGAAGATTTCCTGCAACCCAAAGCCGAGCCCCACCGTGGCCGCGGCCACCAGCCATTGGTACTTGGCCCATTCAATCCCAATCATATTGAACGCCCAGATCACGCCCACGATCGTCAGCACGTATCGAAAGATCGTGGTCACCGCAAAGCGGGCTCCCGCATCGAGCGGCAGTCGCTGCAAGATCAACAGTTCCAGCAAGCCGGGAATGTTCTTCACGGCCAGGAAGGTCATGGAAAAGATCAGCGCCGACAGCACAATGTGGCCCAGCGTGACCGCCACCGACTTTTCGTCTTGGGTGATTCGCCACAACTCAATCTTGTTGAGCACGCCCAGGGCCGGCAGCACATCCACCCAAATCAGCCAAATGCCTACCACTCCGATCACAAACAGCAGCACATTGAGCAACTGCTTGGTCTGTTCGCTGATGGTGGCCAGGTTGGGCCCCACGTCTTCCACCAGGGCCGGCTTGGTCATCGTGGTTTCTTCGAGCGCCGCCGAAGCCGCCGCGGCCATCGCCGCCCGTCGTTCGCGGGCTTCTTCCATCGCCATCGCCCTGCGATGCAGCAGCAGCCACCGCAAGAGCAGCGACGTCAAAAACAGCAACCCTAGCAAGAACCACAGCGTTAGCATCAGCCGAACCGAAAGCTGGTAGGCCGTGTAGTAGTAGCCAAAAGCTGGCAGGGCGGCCAACAACAGCAGGCCCGCCACGCCAGCCACGTACCACACGTAGCGCAAGCGGTAGGTCCAACCTTCGTGTTGGATGGCGGCCAGGTTGCGAAAAATGGGCCCCGAGGGGAGCAACACGCGATGCGCGAACCAGGCAATCAAAGCCACCGCCGCAATGAAAGTCAGCCGGGCCATGCTGTTGGAGTAAGCCTCGTTCCCCATCCGACCCACGGTGGCGGCCACCAGCAGCAACAGCGGCACGCTCAGCACCAACCACCGCAACTGGCGGCGCAGGTATCGCCGCGTGGAGTCGGGCCAGTCAAAGTGCGCGGCCGCCAAACCTCCGCGCACGCACACCTGCCGCAAACACTCGGCCGGCAGCAGCAACGCGGCCCCCGAAATGAATCCCCAGCCCAGGGCGTAGGGAAAAATCTCGCCATCGGTCGCGGCCAGCAATCGCGCGCCCACGAACAACATCAACCCCGGCGCGGGCAAGGCGCCCAGCATGGTTAGCCACAGAGCCCTCCAGGTGGGTGTCATGCGGCAGCAGGATCGCTTGATGGCCGTTTCGGCGATCAAAGAAATTTCTTTGTGCCACCGCCGCTGACGAACCAGCACCAGCCCCCACACGCCCAGAAACGCCACCCACAACAGCGGATACTGCTGGAAGTCCTTCGCAATCGCGGCGACGGCGCTCGACCACAGCGCGGGGCTGAATAATTGCACGGCCACTTCGCCGGTCATCCAAACATCGTTCAAGCTGAGCCGCGGCGCACTGCGAATCCAGAGCACATGCTCGTCCACATAGTCGCTATAGGCCGACGACACTTCCATCAATGCCTGCTCGACCGAATCCAATTCCACTCGCCGTTCAAAATAGGAATTGAGATTGCGGATCAGCGCGTCGAGTTGGTCCTTCTGTTTTTGAAGCACCTCGCGCACCGCGTGCTCCAGTTCTGCGGCCGAATGTTCCGAATTGGCCAGGTTGATATTCTCCATGGCCCGATCGACCGCCGCTTGCAAGTCGGCCAATTCCAACCGCGCGTCGTCCAGGTCCATCAACTCCAGACGCAGTGCCTGGTCTTCCTCCTGGCGTTCGTCAATCCGTCGTTCCAACTGGCCTACATTGGGGAGCGAAGATCGCTGCTTGCGCAACATCAGCCCGATGGCGTCGGTTAACCCCACCCGTTCGACCTTCTCCTCCGTGCGTTGCACTTCGGAGCGGAGGTCGCGCAGCCGCTCTTCGGCCGATGTGAGCTCGCGAGTGACATCCTCAATCCGACTGGGCAACATCGCGTTGCGCTCGGCATACGCCTGATTGCGCGTCGCCAAGGTCTGCAACTCGGGCATCGCTCGAGCAGCGTCCATCCGTGCCTGACGGGCATTGTTTTTCGCCTCTTGCTGCCGCTGTTGCTCAAGCTGGCGTTCCACCGCCGCCACGGCTTCTTCGGCCCGAGCCGCGTCGCGGGCCGCCAAATCGCGCAACGTGGGAAGCAAATCGGCGGTGGCCGCATACGCCGCCTGCTCGGACTGCAACGTGGCCAAACGCTGCGCAAGGAACTGCCGCTCCGCCTGAAACCGCGCCCGCCGAGCCGCGGTAACCGGGGCCGCTTCTTCCGCCGGAGCCGGCGCCGCCAACTGCGCTTCCACGCCAGCCAGCAACTCCTTGGCTTGTTGCAACTCTTCTGGTATTTCGGTTCGCCGCTTCTGCCGCCGGCTGGGTTCGCCGTCCAGCCGCTTGACCTCGGCCCGGGCGGCGTCGCGCGCCGCCATTCTTTCGGGCAGCAACTGCCGGAGGTCGGAAAGGGAGGCATTCGCCGGCAGGGGTTCCGGGGCAGCGGGCGGCGCCTCGCTGCGGGCTTTGGCCGCCGCCAACTCGGCCGAGGCGTTGCGCGCCGACTTTTCGAACTCGGCCCCCTCCGCCAGACTCTTGTTTTCGCGTTCCAGGTACTGGATCGATTCGTCGTACAGGCCGCGAATCTTGGTGAGTGCCTCTTCGCCCAGGTCCTTTTGTTCGTCCAACGCCTTGAGCCGCGTTTGCACGGCAGGCAAGGTCAAACGTTTGGGAGCCTCCAAACTGGGGCCGCCTGAATTGGGCGCCTGAGCCAACGCCGGCGGCGCCCCAGGGCAGAAGGCGAGCAATAGAACCACGGCCGCCCACATGGCCGCGACTCGCCCATTGCGAACGTGCCCCGTTCCCCGGTGGTCTTCGTTCTTGCCCGCTGTTGAAACCTGTTGCATCGCCACGGTGCCTGATCCTCCTGGTGCGCGAGTGGCGGCCCAAAGCCCCCAGGCATTCCGTGACCGGGGACCCTCACTACCATATCGCATACCTCCTACCACGAAAATATCGAGAATTCCTGCCGCCAGCGGGGAATGGCGGCGCCGGCCCCGCTGCCCTGCCATCCGATCTTCCAAGCCCGTCGATTCGCGGCCGCGCGCTTGAATTCCCAGCGGGCGAAGGTGATAATCAACCACGGCCGGGTTCTCCGGCAGTTGTGGCGTTCTGGCCAGGGCTTTGCGTGCTGGGGCTGTATTCGCGATTTTTGACTCGGCGGAATCCTCCCAGGCAGATTTCCCTAGGCAGATTCTCCATCGGCAAAGGCGGTTGGCAATGGCCATTTCGGTTGTATGCGCGTGCGGTAAGGTTTTGCAAGTTAAGGACGACATGGCCGGACGCCGCGGCAAGTGCCCCGCCTGCGGTCAGGTGGTGGAGATCGGTCAGGCGGACGGAACCGCGAGCGACGCTTCCCCGGCTGGGGGCGACGACCCGTTTGGCCTGGGTTCCCCCGCGGGCTCAACGCCGGGCGGCGCGTTTGGCGGCGCGGGTTTCGGATCGGCCTTTGGCGGGCCTGCCGCCACGGGCGGCGCATTCGGCGGATCGGCCTTCGGGGGCGCGCCCCTGGGTGGGCCTCAACTGGCGGGTCGGCCGCCGGCGGGGGGCCAGGCATCTTCGCCCGAAAAGCCATTCTTTCTGCGGCTGCACGTGCTGGCGATTGGTCTGTGCGTGATCGTGCTGTTGGTGGTGGCCAGCTTGTTTCTCTTCTTCCGCGAAGATCCGCCGGCCGTGGCCACGCCTTCGGCGCCCGTGGCTCCCGCGGCCCCCGAAAAGCCGGCGGTCGTTGTTCCGCCCTTCCGCATTGTGCGGGCAGACCTGAACGAACTCGAACCGGGTCGCACCGCGATCGCCGTGGTGGAGATCGATCGGGGTGAAATCACTCAGTCGGGCGAAACGACAGACCCCAGCGAGTCCCCCGAAGCTAGCGAAACCGCTGTGCCCAGTGGAACGAACGAGCCTTCCGTACCGGGCGAGACGATTCATGTTTTTGTGGAGGATCTGCCTGGCAAGGTCACGGTGACGCCTGTCGACCTGCCGGCGGGAAAGAAGTCGGTGGAGTTGGTGTTTACTGCTGCCGCCGACGCCGCCGAGGGCCAGTTTACGGTGAAGGTGGTGGCCCGATTGGGCGAGCAACCGGTGACGCAAAGCGTGCCACTGACCATCCGCAAAGTGCCGCCGCCCAGTGTGTTGCCGCTGGCTTTGGTTTCGCTTCCGCCGGGCGATCGCGCCGTGGCCGACGTGGTGCTTGAGCGCAACGGACACGAGGGGCCAATCCAAGTTCAAGTAACGGGTCTGCCAGCCAAGATTACCGCCACGCCGCTCACCATTGCCGCCGATCAGAACGCCGGCAAGCTGGAGTTGTTGGCCGCGGCCGACGCCGTCGAAGGCAAGGCCACGGCCAAGCTGGTGGCGACGGTTGCCGACCGCACGGGCGAAACATCGCTGCAACTCAGCATCGAAAAATACCCCTTCCGCATTCTTCCCCTGGCCAGCCCCGTGGTATGGACCGACGGCAAACAGACCGCCAGCGTGGAAGTCAAAGTGCAGCGTCGCAGTCATCAAGGCCCCATTGAAGTGCAGGTGGCGGGCCTGCCCGCGTTGGTAACCGCCGCGCCGCTGACCATCCCTGCCGGGCAAACCACGGGCACCCTGGTGCTGACCACGGCGGACGATGCCGTGGATCGGGTGCGTTCGGCCAAACTGGTCACGCCTACCGATCCGACCGCTCCGCCGCAAGCGCTGATTGTGCGCGTGAAGCAGGGGGCCGGGTCGTTGCTGCCCGAGGTGAATATTCGCCCGGAGCTGGCCAGCTTGCTGAAGCGAGGTTCGTTCGGCGGCCGGCTCACCTCGGAAAGCAAACAGGCCCTGATGGAGATTTACGGCGGCACGCCGGAGTCGGAGGCGGCCGTGCTGGCAGGGCTGCGCTGGCTCGCCGCTCATCAGGCCGAAGATGGGCATTGGTCGATGGAAGCCTACAAAGGGGAGTCGGATTGCGATTGCAAGATTGAAGCCGAGGCCGAAGTGCCTACCAACAATACGGCGGCCACCGCGTTTGGCCTGCTCCCCTTCCTCGGCGCCGGCATTACACCCCAGCGCGCGCCCGACAAGCCGGAAGAGCTGGCCACGTTCAAAGAGACCGTGCGCAAAGGCTTGCATTACCTGGTCGCCAACCAGAAGACCACCAATACCTACACCAACGGCGACCTGGGGGGCGGCATGTACGCCCACGCCTTGGGAACGATCGCGTTGTGCGAAGCCTACGGCCTTACCAAGCACGACCACCTGAAGGTTCCGGCTCAGAAAGCGGTGCGGTACCTGATGCAAGCCCAGCATGTGCAAACGGGCGGGTGGGGGTATGGGCCGCGGCGCGAGGGGGATACCTCGGTGCTGGGCTGGGTGTTTCTGGCCATTCGCTCTGGCCAGCTGGCTGGCATCCCCTTCGAGCAAGCGGTGCTCGATCGGGCCGGTCGGTTTCTGAATTCCACCGCGGCGGGGCCCGAGCCGCATTTGCTGTCGCGATATGCCTACAAGCCCGAGGGCAAGGGAACCCTGGCCCTGACGGCCGCCGGGCTGCTCAGCCGGCAATACCTGGGCTGGCAGCACACGCGTGCCGAGCTGGCCGAAGGCTGCAATTACCTGATGACCAGCCTCCCGCCGGAAAGCGGCGCCGCCCTGGGCCCCAGCTATTATTACTACTACGCCACGCAAGTGCTGCACCATATGGAAGGCAAGAACTGGGACCTGTGGAACCACCGCATCCGCGAGCACCTGATCAAGCAGCAAGAACAGTCAGGGCACAAAGCCGGCAGTTGGAGCCCTCAAGGGTGCGACTACGGCCCCCGCGGCGGCCGCCTGTACGCGACGAGCATGTCATTGCTGACACTGCAGGTGTATTACCGGCACTTGCCGCTATACCGGAAGATTGAGTTTCCGACGGAGACGGCGGCGAAGTAGGGGACGGTGAGGGAGTGGGGAATTCGGAGTGTGGAGTTCGGAGTTGAAGAGGGCGGATCGGGTGGTTGAGGGCGGGGGTGGCCTGATAAAAAACGTCCTCGTTTGCAGCGGGTTGAAGAATTTGAACCTCGCGGAAATGATTGCGCGTTGATCGTCACTTGCGCTCAACCCTACCCGGAAAATCCAATGCACATGGCCTACGCGCCGCATTGGATTGCAAATTGCCTCACCCTACCGTTTTCCAGATGCGGCGCAGTTTCCCTGGCTTTTCGCGGCTGGCCCCCCGGTGTTGTGAATGCCTGATTCTTTGCAACC
>CAYUMU010000155.1:0-6866 GCA_964445985.1 uncultured Pirellulales bacterium
GTACGTACGGTGGTGTGGGAGGGGCGGAGCCGAAAGGCTCCCCCCTATCCCGATTCGGCCAGCCGCGTTACCCCTTCCTCACCCACGCAGGCATTGCTGGCAACTGCCGCTGGCTCGCGGGCGGCGTTCTTCGGCTGGCTGTTTTTTCGCGGCTCGAATTCACTAATTGCCAAGTCGGGATATTACGATATATTTAGGTGGTGAAGGTTCTGACGGTCAGGCAGCATCGCCAGCGGCGAGCTCGCCAGACGACCCTCAGGCTCTCCCATTTTCCCCAAACAGATCGTATTGTTGCGACAGTTCGATAATAAAGTCGCCTTTGCAGAGTGAGGAATTGCCATGGCCGTCAGCACCATCGCCCCCCAGCAACTCTCGGAACTGCAGCAAGCCGGACGCAAATTGGAGTTGATTGACGTGCGGACTCCCGTGGAGTTTCGCGAAGTTCATATCCCCTTTGCCCGCAACGTGCCGCTCGATCGGCTCAACGCAGCCGAGATCGCCGCCGGGCACAACGGCGCCGAGCAGCCGCTGTATGTGGTTTGCCATTCGGGTTCGCGGGGCAAGCAAGCCTGCGAAAAGTTGAGTTCCGCGGGGTTCACCAACGTGGTCAACGTGGAAGGGGGCACGCAAGCCTGGGATCAGGCCGGCCTGCCGGTGGCCCGAGGCAAAAAGTCGATGTCGCTCGAACGCCAGGTGCGCATCGCCGCCGGAACACTGGTGCTTACGGGCTCGGTGCTGGGGGCGTTTGTGAGCCCTTACTGGATTGGGCTGGCGGCCTTCGTCGGAGCGGGATTGATGTTCGCCGGCATCACCGACACCTGCGGCATGGGCATGCTGCTGGCGAAGATGCCCTGGAACCGGTAAGCCAAGCCCCCATGCTTCAGCCTGGCATCGGAAGCCGACCGATTGCTGGTACGACACGTTGCCAGGCACGAAACTGCGGATGCCGCTGCTCCCCTGGGCAGGCCAAGCTCAGAACAGGCACTACCACCCCCTTTTTTAATAAAAAGGGGACATTTCCCTGGCGCTACAACATCAAAGTTTTGACAGAGGATCGCTCGTTGGAATAGACTTGGCGAGCCGATCGAAGCCGCTTGGTATCGTCGCGGGCTGTGAACCACCTCGGATCGCGTTTGATTCCATGCGATGATTACAATGGGTGGCCAGGGTAGCTCGGCTCCAAGCATATCTGGATAGCAACTGCCCTGGCGGTCCACGGGCATGAGGCATTGGCGGACAGCAGGATTCGATGGCGTATCCTTCCATCGTTTCCGTTGAAGCCGGATAGCCAGGTCTCTGGTGCTGACCGCGGGCACACATCCAGTCGAAACATATCCAAGGGAGCACGACATGACCGATCCGATCGTTCGACGCGGTTTCCGCTTGTATTGCGCGGGGCTGGCATGGTCGCTGGCAACGATGGCGGCTGGCGTCGCGAATGCCGACGATACCCCGGCTCAAGAACACTCCCGTTTTGCGGAAGTCGAGAGCGCTGCGTATGAGGCGGTGGATTTGAATTCCTCGCCCAACTGGAAGGAAGTGCCGGGCTTTTTGCAGGGAGCGGTGGTGTTCGAGAATCTGCTGCCCATGCACAAGAAGACCAACAAGGCAGAATTTGAGGTAACGGCGCCGGGCGTCGTGGTGCTCGCTTGTTCGTTTGACTACGACGGCGAAGGCAATGCCGAGGCCTATGCCAACCGATATTCGGTGGAGCGACTTGAGAACGAGGGTTGGGCGGCGATTGGAACCCTGAACCGCGTTGAGAAAGCGAAAGACGGCGCCGAGAAACTGGTCAAGCACGTTTTGTACTGCAAGCAGATTGAACAGAAGGACAAGTTTGCGATTTACTCGCAAATGAGAAATTGCCCTTACCTGATTGTTCCCCGCGCGGAAAGCATGGCGGCGATGGCCGCGAAGATCGCGGGAACGGATCGGGGATTGACCGATCCGAATTCGATTGTGCTGCGGCGGCGGTATACCGACTGGCTCAAGCCCGGCCTGGATCATAGCTCGCTCTTGCAAGAGCTGACCCGGCAGGGCCTGCTCATTGCGGCTCGCGACGGCCTGGGTCTGACGACGTATGACATCCAGCTGCGGCAAAATCCGGCATTAACCGAAGGTGGAATAAATGTTCCGTTGAATTGCCGGGGCCAGGTAGACGTGGTGAAGAACACCTACACGGCCGAGATTTTCCGCGGCAACCGGCCTGTCTGGAGCGTCACGCTGCCGTTGGCAGGGATCGACACGGTCGAAGAGGTGACCGAGGTGGTGGAGCAACTCTCTCGGAACGAATTCCTGACGGTTCTCAAGCGATTGGGATTTGCAGGCCAGCAAAATCCTCCTCTGAAACAGGCCGAGCCGCCGGACGACGTGGTCGAAATGTCTCCACAGATGACCTTTCCCGCTCAGTTTTCGGCCTTGCGCAGGTTGCACGAATATATTCGCACCGATGGCGAATCGCCGGAGCGACTAAGCTACCTGGCCCGATCGTACGCAACATTGGGGTTGCTGGCGGGGAACGTGGTTGGACCGCAAACGGCCGTGCTTCGCGCCCGGTCGTTGCTCTATGCCCAAAGGCTGCTGCAACAGGCGGGAAACACGCCGCTGGCGCTGGCCACCCGGGGATACGTGCTGGCGGCAACCGGCCGGCACCACCGGGCACTTGCCGACCTGGAAGCGGCGGAAAAGGCATCGCGCGGGGCCGAGCTGGGCATCTGGGCGCGGATTGCCCAGGCGGCCTGCCTGTCAGACATCGAAACGATCGAGAAGTTGGCCGCCGATGCCTCGTGGGGCGCCATGGCGAGGCTGTTCTGGTTGGAACAGGTCAACACAGCGGACTCCAAGGATCTCATCCGCGCCGCGGCCGAAGCCCTGCTTAAGTCGGAGCCGCTGAACGATCGGGCTTACGTTGCGATGGGAAGCAATTCGTTTCGCAGCGGCGCCCAGGAGCAGTTCCCAGAAGTCTTGCGGGCCTTGGCCCGCCGCTGCGCCGAACTGACCGATGCGCCCCCGGCACTCAAACAAATCGTGGGCAATCTCGCGGAGGACGAAGCCGCGGTGCGAGTCCAGCTGATGCGCGCGCTGCGGCAGGAAGCCGACCCGCGGGGAGAGCCATCGTGGAGCGCGCTCGCCGGATTGTGGGAGGAAGTGACGTTCTTGCAAAGCTGGCTCGAGCAATATCAGTACATTCGTCAGTTGGGCGTTTCGGGCAATGACTATGGATTGAGATACTTGGACGCCTTGGAGGATCCCAATTATCGGCAGTATCTCCGCTACGCCGCCGCCTCCAATCCAGAGTTCAACAAACTGGGTTATGCGTTCGCCGAGATGCTTCGAGGCGATGATCTGCCCAGCGGACCAAGTATCTTGTCGGACTACGCGGCGCGGATGAATCACCGTCCCGCGCACGAAGTGTTTCAACGCTACGTGCAACATCAAGACCCCACGCTGCGGAACTTCGCCCGACGGTACAAGATCGCGATCAACCATTTCGCGGTGTCGCCCGCAAGCCTGCCGGAGGGCTACCTGGATGAGTTTCGCCGGGTCTGTCCCAATGCCTTGGCGATGATTGAAACAATTCTAAAGCACGACAAGGAACACAGCCTGGAGTATGTGCCGAAAGCAGAGAAGCTGGCCGCGCTGGTGCCAGAACTGCGATTGGCGATTGCCGATGTTTATATAACCCATCAGAAGAATGCTCAGGCAATCGAGGTCTTGAAAGACCACGTGCGCGACTATCCGACTCCCGAAGCCTATGTGAAGCTGGCCGAAATCTACGACAAACGCCAGGACGAGCCACAATACATCGCAACGCTCGAGGAAAGCTTGCGCCGTTGCGAGCGGAGCCTTAAAAGTATGCGGGCGGCCGCGATGATCGCGGAGCGATATTGCTCGCGGCGCGATTGGACCGCTGCAAAACCTTACGCCGATATGGCCGCGGCCACGGGTTCTGGCTGGGGACTGATGGGCGCAGGCGTTTGCGCCGAGGCGGAGCAGGACTGGGAAGCCGCGGAGGAATATTACGCCGCCACGGCTCAACGCTATGACGACGCCCGCGCGGAGTGGTACTTTTTCTGCAAACGCACGGGCCAAGGAGACGCGGCCTCGGCTTTGCGCCTGGCACGGCAGCTTGCCAGCGAATCGACGCCGGACGATTTTGCGCCCAGCGTGCCCTGGGTTCTATACTTCCAGGGTCAAAAGACCGAGGCGGAAGTGATGTGGAGAGACGACAAGGACCAGAGCCTGGATGGCGCGCTGACCTACGTGTTCGTGGCACACGAACTGGATAAGAAATCGGAACGCGACGCCACGCTGGCCAAGATGATTGCGGCCCCGAAGGCGAACTGGGGAAACAATATTCTCGCGGTTCCCGAATTCATTGAACTTGCCTCGCTGTTTCAAGCGGCTTGGGGCACGGGGCAACCGCTCAACCTCGATGCCATCGAAGTTTTGCGGAGCCGAACCGAGTTGCAGACCGTGCATCGGATGTACATCGACGGTTATGTGGGGCGATTTTTGTATCTCGCCGGCGAGCGAGACGCGGCGATCAAATATTTGCGGAGGGCCGTCACCGCGCCCTTGCTGAGCAATGTGCAGCGCTCGCACGCGGCCGTCATGCTGCTGGATTTGGGCGTGAAACCCGAGGACTACAAAGCAGAAATTCAGAGCTTGCTGCCGGCCGTGGTTCCGGTGCAAGCGAAAGGCGATTTGAGACGCTTAACCCCCAGCGAAGTGCTCCAACTGGAGCCCTCGGCGTTCGCCACGATCCAACCGCTGCTCAAGGGCCGATTCAGCAATCTGCGGCGCGGCGCCATGCCGTACGACGCCAGCCTGGAATCGATGTTCGTGGCGAATCCCCCGAGCATGCTCCAAGGCATGCAGTTTTATCAGAGCAATGAAAAGAACACCGAGGCCGCATTCAAAGTCGAGTCCGACGGCTGGGTGCTGCTGGCGATTTCTGGCACCGCGCCGGGAATCATCGGAAGCCCTTTACCCACGCTCCCCGTGGCCCTGGCCGTTGACGGCTGGCATTGGCTGGCCTTCTGGCACGATTCTTATCTGATCCGACAGGTTTGCTATCGCTACTGCAAGGCGGGCGAGCAGTTGCGGTTGACCGCGGGCTCACCGCCGCCGTTGATCATCACGCGGCTCACGGAGCAGCAATTGCGGCCGCCCGCCCTAGTAGCCGATGCAGACCCCGAGCGGAATTTGGCGAACTGGGTGCTCGCCACGGCAGGCGGACTGGAAATTGAAACGCCCACGCCGCGGAAGCGCGTGACGATTGAAACCGAGGATCAGCTTCCGCAGGGCAGTTTTGTGGTTCGCAAAGTTTATCTGGGCGGAGTTCATATCACCGACGAGAGCCTAAAAATATTGAGCCCTTGCACGGGGATCCAAGTGCTCTCGATCAATGGCTGCGACATTACCAACGATGGTTTCAAGCACCTGGCCTCGCTGCGCTCCTTGAACGCGCTCAACGCCGCGGGCACCAAGGTGACCGGCGCGGCGCTCGCTTCGCTGGAGGGGTTGCGCTTCCTGTCTCACATACGGCTGGACTGGACTCCGTTTACCGATGAGGACGCGGCGGCGTTGAAGAGGCTTCCGGCGATCCAGGTGTTATCGCTCGGCCACACGAAATTGGGCCACGATTGCCTGAGCCAGTTGCAGTCGCTGCCGAAGTTGCGGAGCCTGAACCTGACGGGCATCGATATTTCGCAAGGCCTGAAGATGCCGGCCGGCATGGAGAACCTGAAGCAGATCAACCTTACCGCCGCCCACGTTCGGCCCGGTGATCTGGATACGCTGCGAACCACCTTGCCAACGATCGAACTGCTGACCGGCGTGTGGCCCAAGTGGACAGGGGTCTGGACGTTCAAGCTGGACAACAAACAACGGCGAGTTTACGCGATTCTGCCCGACGGCCGCGTTCGCTGGGGCAACAAGCTGGGGCGGTCGCAGCGAGGTCCGCGCGATGAGTCGGGGTTTATCGTGTTCACCACCGGAGAAACCGCTCGGCTGCGGTTGGATGGCGACACGATGCACCTCGACGATGTTGTCGCGGGCGCTTCGCCGTCGCAACGTCCTCCCAGCGGAACGGGGACGCGCTTGGGCGACGCTCGGCAGTCCGACTTCGATCAGCGCGAGGACTTTGCCCCCTTTGCTGGAACCTGGAATGTGGCCTACACCAACAATGCCGAACGAACCTATGCCGTCAATGCCGAGGGAATCGTGCAATTTGAGGGGCGCCAGGGCGCGCTGCTGCATGCCAACGACCAAATCCTGCTATCCTTCAGCGACGATTCCAAACTGGAACGATTGCAATTGAGCGACGGCCAGTTGCTGATTGAGCACTTCAATACCGCCTCGGAATACCCCCGCGGCGTGACTTGCACGGGAGTTGGCCAAAAAATTCCGGACGAGCCAACTACGAAGTGAAAAAGGGCTGAGCGTTTGGCGACCCAAGAATCGAGGATTGGATAACTCCCCCCAAGTCGAGTCCGAGGGAGTTGTCCGTTGGCGCAAACGGCCAGCAGGTGACGCCGCCGCGAAGTGAATGTCGGCCGAACGTCGGTGGCAGTCATCTGGCTGAGCAAGTTCTTTTACTTGAGTTCTTTGCGAGATCGGTGACGCGACTCATGACAACGCCCGAGGCGATGGTCCTGGCGAGCCATCAATTCAGTTGCGTCGCTCGTCGGCTAACCAACCTGCACGGTCAACATGGAAATGGAACCGCCATCCACGCCTACAAGGGGGAACGCGATCCGGTCGTTTTTCTGGCTGGTTCCGAATTGAAACGTGGCCCTGGGTGACGCTTCGGGGGAAGTGGTTAGCGGTGGCGGGGTGGGTGGAGGTTCATGGGCTGGGGG
>CAYUMU010000156.1:0-6683 GCA_964445985.1 uncultured Pirellulales bacterium
TTAAACCAGGAGGACTCCTCTTTCATAGAATCAGCTTGCGGTCGACTGCGTTTTCCCTGCAGGGCACGCTTGCCACGACCGCAAGCAGTGTGCGGCGGAGACGGGCGTTCTACTTCGTTGGCCAAGCCGTGGGCGGTTCGGCACTGCTCCCAAGGAACTGCCAGTTCCTCGCTACCATCTGCCCAGCCATGGGCTAAAGGCGGCTTGAGTGCGTGGCAAGTCAATTCAAATAGAAACTGGATTCGCACTCAAACAGTGGCACACTCACCATCGACTCGCAAACCAGTGGCACCCGACCCGATTGGAAGCACGGCGCCGGCTCAAAGTCCCTGGGGGCAGGCCGCCTTGGGCAATCATCGCGCTGCGCTGCTTTATGTTGGCGGCCTGCCCCCAGCCACCCTTCACGCGTGGGTTCTGGCCCAACCCCGCTGCTACCACGCCCTTCGCTGGAGCTCAGGTGCCGCCCGATCCGCTGATGAGGCCGCTTTCGGCGAAAGCTGGCCTACGGTCCATGCCTGCTGACAATGCATTATCTACATCTACAAATGTCTGCTTCACAGCTAAGAATGCTACAACAAATCTGCCGGCCGATCGCCTCATAAGCGAACCACCCCGTTACAAGTAGCGGCTTAACCGCCGCTGGCTGGCGCCATCCAAGCCCCGCAAGCTCGCCAGCAGGTATCGCGTGCCATGCGAATCCTGGATCAACGCTCGATCTTCGTCCAGGCTGCGAATGTCGTCGTCGCTGGAAAGCAGAAACCGCACCCGCCCTCGGTCGGTTTCCACATCCCACTCCGATGGCGCCGAACCGGCCGAAATGCCGTGAATCTTTTGGATGATGGGCACGAATTCCCGCCGGGCCAATTCGCCAAAAATTAGTTCCTGGACCTCTTCGGGAAGTTCGCGCGGGTTCTCGAAGCAGAGCAACTCCCGCGAGCCGGCGCCTACCAAACTGATCCAGTGCTCCGGGTCACTGAACGGAAATAGCCGCACAGGTTTGACGTCTTCGGCGCGAACGCCGTCGGCAGTGGTCAGCACCAGCCGGCCCCAGTCGTCTCGAATCAGGCTAAAGTCGGTCGCGGCGGCCATGGTTGAGGGGTGTCCGTTTTCGAAGTGCTTGGAGGGCAGGGCGAGAAACATCGGAGGATGGGACGGAATGGCAGCTTACGAGCCCGTCATTCCCGCGAAGCCTGCCCTCGTGAAGACGGGGGGTGGGAATCCAGTAAGTGGTGGAGTTGATTTTCCAATTTGAACCGGCTTGAATGACCGTTCTAAATCTGGAAGTTATTGTTCGTCGCGCCCTACACTGGCTGCGCTTCGGACATTTCTTGCTGAGCGCGATGCAGCCGGGTGTACAACTCGCTCGACTGCAGCAGTTCGTCGTGCGAGCCAATGTCCACGATCTCGCCCTGCTGGAAGACCACCAACCGATCGGCCCTGCGCAGGGTGCTGAGCCGGTGGGCGATGGCGATCGTGGTTCGTCCGCGGGTGAGGTTCTCCAGAGCCAACTGGATTTCGCGTTCGGTCTCGGTATCGACCGACGAGGTCGCTTCGTCGAGGATCAAAATCTTGGGGTCGATCAACAGCGCCCTGGCAATGCTAATGCGCTGCCGTTCGCCCCCCGAGAGCAAATGGCCCCGCTCGCCGACGAGCGAATCGTAGCCGTCGGTCAGCCGCACAATGAATTCATGCGCCCGAGCCGCGCGGGCAGCGGCGACGATTTCGGCCCGGCTGGCGTCGGGGCGTCCGTAGGCAATGTTTTCGGCAATGGTGCCAAAGAACAGGAATGGTTCTTGGAGCACCAGCCCGATGTTGCGGCGATAAGCTTCCACCGGGAAGCGTCGCACATCGACGCCATCGATCAGGATCGCGCCATCGGTAACGTCGTAGAACCGGCAAACCAGGTTCACCAGGGTGCTCTTGCCGCCGCCGCTGGGTCCGACGAGCCCGATCATTTCGCCCGGCTGGATGGAGAGATTCACGCCCTGCACCACCGGGCGATGCCCATAGCGAAAGCGCACGTCGCGAAATTCGATGGCCCCCTGCAAATTGGAGGGTTGGATGGGCCGCTCGGGCTCGGAAACCCGCGGCGCCTGATCTAGGATTTCGAACAGCCGGTGGCTGCTGGCCGCGGCCCTTTGCACGGCGGCCATCATCCGGCTCATGGAGTCGAGCCGACTATAGAACCGGCTGATGTAGGCCACAAACGCGGTGAGTACGCCCACCGTAATGCGGTAGGTGAAAATGCCGTACGCTCCGCAGGCCCAAACCACCAGCAAACCCACATCGGTGAGCAGCACCACCATCGGTCCGAAGAACGACCAGGTGCGATTCACGCGATCGTTGGCCCGGAGCACGTGATCGTTGGCCGTATGGAAGCGATCGATTTCGCGCTGTTCTTGGGCGAAGGCTTTGACCACGCGAATGCCAGGGATGGTATCGGCCAGCACGCTGTTCATTTCGCCCCAGGCCCGGCTGCTGACGGCAAAACTGCCGCGCAGCTTTTGACGCACGCGATGCACCAGCCAGGCAATCAGCGGCAGCGGGCCGAGCGTGGCCAGGGCCAAGAAGGGATCGATGCTGACGAGAATAATGGCCGTCATCACGATCAACAGCACGTCGCCAGCAAAGTCCACCACGTGGACCGAGAGAAAATAGCAAATGCGTTCGGTATCGTTGCTCACGCGGGCAATCAGGTCGCCTGTCCGCCGGCCGCCAAAGTAATCGAGCGACAGTCGCTGCAAGTGGGCATAGGTTTGATCGCGCAGCTCGGCCGATAAGCGTTCGCTGACTTTGGCCAGTACGGCCGTGCGTGCCCAACTGAGCAACCAGGCCAGCACGGCCGCGGCCGCCAGCCCGGCGATGTACCAGGGCACCAGGTAAAGATCATGCCGTTGCCCGTTCTGAAAGGGAATCAGCACGTCGTCCAAGAGTGGCATCGTGAGGTAGGGGGGGACCAAACCGGCCGCCGTGCTGGCCAAGGCCAGGCAAAGCCCCAGGACGATCATGCCAGTCCACGGCTTGGCATACCGCGCCAGGCGAAAGAGTGATTTATCAATTTTGACCGGCGCGGGGGAGACTTCGCTTGCGGAGTTCCCCCCTTCCGGGGAAGCCGCTTCGGCTAGCCAGCCCAAAGGCTGAACCTGGTCGCCGCGAAGCCATTGATCAAACGCCAGGGCCAAACGATGCGCTGGTGATTTTTGATGGGCCGTAAAGTGCCATTCGGCTAAGAGTCCTTCGGAGCCTGTTAATTGAATTCGGCCGGCTCCGGTGTCATCTGAAACCGTGAGCGACAGGTCCGAAGATAGCGGCCAGGATTGTGAAGGCTCGCGCGGCGGCAACCCCTCGTCAAGGTGATCCCAGTGCAGCAATCGCTGGTTGGTGAGGACCAAGAGCCCGCCATGGAACTGCAAGCTTGGGTTGAGGTTGGGAGCGCACCACGCCAAGACGCTTTCGCCGGAGGCGATGGTGGCACCGAGCCGCTGACGAAAATCCTCAGGCAGAGATGGGGAACCTTCCAGGTGAGACATACCGACATCCGCTCCTCTGCCAAACTCTAAAGTTCGGGGCAATCAATTTTGTTCGCGAATCTCCGCCGCAATGCGCCGAATTATACTGCCGAAGAACCGCGGCGAGGCGAAATCTGAATAAGGAAGACCATCGACCCCAAAACCATGAATTCACCAACTCTTAACGCGGGTAAACCGCCAACGGACGCGGGAGGCATTAAAGTTCCCCGCAGTTTGCAGAGATGATAACGGGCAAGAAACTATGTAACCTTTGGTTCCGTCGGCAAACTCGTTGTATTGAGCATGGTTCCTGAGCGCAAAGCACATCGCGGCTTCAAAGCATGCACTTGTCTGGGATGTATAATTCCGTCAATTCCCCTTGGGGATGTCGCGCTGCCCAACCCATCAGAGCCTGTATATGCAAATCCTGAAAGTTCTGGCCCTTCGTGGTCCGAGCGTGTGGTCCCAGTTCCCGGTGCTTGAAGCCTGGGTGGACCTCGGCGAGTATAACGATTCTTCGTCGGACGAAATTCCCGGTCTGAACGAACGGCTCATGGCGTGGCTCCCCACCATGATTGAGCATCGTTGCAGCGAGGGCGTGCGCGGCGGATTCTTTGAACGGCTGCGACGCGGCACCTACCCGGCCCATATTCTGGAGCATATTACGCTCGAACTGCAATCGCTGGCGGGCAGCGATGTTGGTTATGGCCGGGCGCGGGTCAGTTCACAAGAACCGATTTACCGCGTGGTGGTGGAATACGAGCATGAAGATTTGGCGCGCGAGTGCCTGACCACGGCTCGCGAGTTATACTTGGCCGCGTACCACAACCGGCCGTTCGCTATCGAAGCCGAAGTTCAGCGGCTCCGCGATCTGGCCGAGCGGGTGCTGCTGGGCCCCAGCACGCGCTCCATTGTGGAAGCCGCCGCGGCACGGGGAATTCCGATCCGCCGGCTGAATAATGCCAGCCTGGTGCAGTTTGGGTATGGCAGGCAGATTCGCCGGATTTTGGCCGCGGAAACCGACGGCACCAGCGCCATTGGCGAATCCATTGCCCAGGATAAGGAGCTCACCCGCCAACTGCTGCAAGAAGTGGGCGTGCCCGTCCCGGCCGGTCGGCCCGTCGACTCGCCCGACGACGCTTGGGCCGCCGCCGAAGCGCTCGGCGTGCCAGTCGTGGTGAAACCACAAGACGGCAACCAGGGCCGCGGGGTCGCCACGCGGTTGACCACCCGCGAGCAGGTTGTGGCCGCTTATCAGGCCGCTCTCGAAGAAAGCTCGCGGGTGTTGGTGGAGCGTTTCATTCCCGGCTACGATCACCGGTTGCTCGTCGTGGGCAATAAGCTCGTGGCCGCCGCCCGTCGCGAACCCCCCAAGGTTGTGGGCGATGGTATCCATTCCATCCGCCAATTGGTGGCCGAAATCAACACCGACCCGCGCCGCGGCGACCATCACGCCACGGCGCTCAGCAAAATTCCGCTCGATGAAATTGCCCAAGGGGTGCTTGCCGAGCAGGGCTACCAGGCAGATTCCATTCCTGACTCTGGCCACGTGGTGCTAATGCGCCGCAATGCCAACTTGAGCACCGGCGGAACCGCCACCGATGTCACCGACCAGGTGCATCCACACGTGGCGGCCCGGGCGATTGAAGCGGCCCGGGTGATCGGACTCGATATTGCCGGGATCGACGTGGTCGCCAGCGATATTCGGATTCCGCTCGAAGAACAACGGGCCGCTATTTTGGAAGTCAACGCCGCGCCGGGCTTGCGCATGCACCTGTTCCCCTCCGACGGCAAGCCGCGGGCCGTGGGCCAGGCGATCATCGAGATGATGTTCCCCGCCAGCGAGCAGGGCCGCATCCCCGTGGTGGCGGTTACCGGCGTGAACGGCAAAACCACCACCACGCGGTTCATCGCGCACATTTTGAAAGGAACCGGCCGCCACGTGGGCATGACATGCAGCGACGGCATTTACGTGGGCGAACGCCGCCTGGATGCCGACGATTGCAGCGGCCCCAAGAGCGCTCGCGGCGTGCTGGCCAACCCGCTGGTGGAAGCGGCCGTGCTGGAAACGGCCCGCGGCGGTATTGTGCGGGAAGGTCTGGGATTCGACCACTGCGATGTGGCCGTGGTGACGAACATTGGCGATGGCGATCACCTGGGCCTCAGCGATATCCACACGGTGGAAGACCTGGCCAAGGTCAAACGGGTGGTGGTCGAAGCCGTGCTGCCCAGCGGGACCGCCGTGCTCAACGCGGCCGATCCGCTCGTGGCCGGCATGGCCGCCAAGTGCCCCGGCTCCGTGCTGTACTTTGCCTTGGATGGCCTGCACCCGGTGATGGTAGAACACCGCCAAACCGGCGGGCGGACGGCCTTCGTTCGCAACAACACGCTCATCCTGGCCACGGGCGAAACCGAGCTCACGCTCTGCTCGCTCGATCAGGTTCCCCTCACCCACAACGGCCGCATTGCTTTCCAGGTGGAAAACACCCTGGCCGCGGCGGCCGCGGCTTGGGCGGTGGGCGTGCCGGTGGAAACCATCGCGCAGCGGCTCTCGCAATTTGCCTCCAACTTGCACCTGGTGCCGGGGCGGTTCAATGTGTTCCAGTTGAACGGCGCCACGGTCATTCTCGACTACGGCCACAACACGGCGGCCCTGACCGCGCTCATCTCCACCCTCGATCAGTTCACGCACGCCTCGCGCACGGTGGTTTACTCCACGGCGGGTGACCGCCGCGATGGCGATATGATCGCCCAAGGACAATTATTGGCCGCGTCGTTCGATCGGGTGGTGCTGTACGAAGACCACTACCGCCGCGGCCGGGCCAAAGGCGAAATCATTGGCCTGTTCCGGCAAGGCATGGCCGGGGGCAAACGCTGCCGGGAAACGCACGAAGTTCAAGGCGCGATCAAGGCGGTGGAAACCGCTCTGGTTTGGGCTCAGACAGGAGAGTTGCTCCTGATTCAGGCCGACGAAATCGATGAAACGGTGACCTTCATCTCGCAGTACATCAAGAATGTTGAACGCGATGCGCAAACGCCCGCGAGTGCCGTCGCTACTCGATTGCGATAGCAGGAATCACTAGCGACGTCTTCGGATCCCAGCGAGCCTGGGGGTTCACCCCTCTTTATCCCCCACATCTCTGTTCGAATCATGGCGGGGTTTTGCTAGCTTGG
>CAYUMU010000157.1:0-1851 GCA_964445985.1 uncultured Pirellulales bacterium
AATCGTTACATCTCAATCCTCCTCTCCCAGGCTTACCTGGACGCAATGGCACGCCATGAGCCTAAGCGAAGGGCGTGGTATGAGTGCTCTTCAGGCCAGCTATACTTGATCGGCTTCCCAGGGCACCCGTTATTGCAGCCTGTTCGACGCTCGCGCTGTTCGTTATTCCATTCCCACGCCTTGTCCGGCGTGATCGGTCGCACCCAGCGCTATTGGGTGTGAAATGCGCGAAGGACGTGGTTGCTGTGCTTGTCGATATGCACGCAGGGCGCGCCTCCCAGTGTTTTCGGCGGCAGTTGCCACGTGACCTCCCAATAATCAAGGCCGTCGTTGATTTCGCATGGTCGATCGTGCGTGTTGGCCCAGTCTGGGTGGTGATCGCGGAGATATTGCTTCGCGATGTTTTCCAACTCGAGGGTCAGCGTGCTCGATGGTTGTTGCCCATCGGGATGGGCAGGATCGGCGAGATTGCTGGGTTTGCAGCCAGCCCAGGCGCTGAAGAGCAAGATGGCAACGAAAACGTGAGGAACGATGCGATACCGCTCAGTTGACCGACCATGTCTGTGACGGTGATGCTTTGATTGCCGGTTTGAAAAGTCCAGTTTTATCGGCTGCATTCTGGATTCCCGCCTTCGGTATAGACGGATCGATCGGGGCTGGGTCGCACATTCACTTCAAAACGGGAACTAAAGCGATGCGGAAACCCAGGTCGTCGTACCGGTAGTCCGGCGTGAGCCTGCCGCGTCGCGCGGATCGGCAGCCCCCGGCGGCACGACTCCAGCTACCGCCTCGGAGTACCCGGTACGTCGCTGTCTGCGTCGCCTCGGGGTCGGTTCCACCCGGCAGTTGATCGGCGTACCAATCGCGGCACCATTCCCAAACATTCCCGTGCATGTCATGCAGATTCCACGGGTTGGCGCGCTTCAAACCGACTTCATGTGCGTACTTTTCATTCGCAAAGTCAGCGTTCTTGTCGTACCAGCCATACTGCGTGAGCGCCGCGTCGTTGGTCCCAAAGTGATACGGCGTGGTCGTGCCGACCCGGCAGGCGTATTCCCACTGCGCCTCGGTTGGCAGCGTGTACTCCCAATCGGCCGGCAACCGGACCGCCCTGCGCTCGCTCTCCGTTAGTTTCTTGCAGAACGCCATCGCGTCGGTCCAACTCAGATAACTGGCCGCGTAATTCGCGCCTTCCCGCATGTTCCTCTGGCCCTTCCACGGTTCAGTTCCCATCACGGCTTTCCACTGGCCCTGGGCAACTTCCGTTTGGCCCAGCCAGAACCCGCGCGTGAGCGTCACCGAAACCTGATCTTCGTCGTTCTCTCGGCTGGGTTCGTTTATCGGGCCGCTGCCCATCATAAATTGGCCCCCGGGGCACCAAACGAGCTTGCAACTCAAGCCGTTGTCGGTGCGCACCTGGCCGAGACGGTTCGCGTCAGCCGGAATCAGGGGCTGCGCAAGCTCAATGGGCTGAGCAGACGCG
Source organism: uncultured Pirellulales bacterium (assembly GCA_964445985.1). Lineage (GTDB taxonomy): Bacteria > Planctomycetota > Planctomycetia > Pirellulales > S012-138 > CAYUMU01. The sequence continues at coordinate 1,484 of CAYUMU010000157.1, forward strand.
ACTGCCGGCGGGGGTTGCAAGGAACCGCTGACTTGCTCCTGGCCCGCGGGGTTGGCGAGCCGCAGAATGTAGACCATGCCGTTGCCGTTGGCGGTGGCCAGGTAGCGGCCGGTTGTGTCGAAGGCGGTCTGGCTGATCCTGCGTCCGGGGGGGCCAAGTTGCCAGACGGCTCGCTCCTGCCCATCCGCCACGTTCCATAGCCGAACCGTACCGTCCAAACCGGACGACGCCAAGACTCCGCCATCGGGGCTGAACGCCACGGAAGAAACACCGCCCGTGTGCCCGGTGAGCATGCGCCGCTCGCTTCCCGTGCCGGCGTCCCACAGCTTGATCGTCTTGTCGTAACTCCCCGAGGCGATGGTTTTGCC
>CAYUMU010000157.1:1951-6442 GCA_964445985.1 uncultured Pirellulales bacterium
CGGCGTCCCACAGCTTGATCGTCTTGTCGTAACTCCCCGAGGCGATGGTTTTGCCGTCGGGACTGAACGCCACGCAACGGACCCCGCCCGTGTGCCCGGAGAGCGTGCGCCGCTCTCTTCCCGTGGCGGCGTCCCACAGCTTGATCGTCTTGTCGTAACTCCCCGAGGAGATGGTTTTGCCGTCAGGGCTGAACGCCACGGAAGAGACGCCTTGCGTGTGGCCAGAGAGTGTGCGCCGTAGCTCGCCGGTCTCGGCGTCCCAGAGCATGATGGTCTTGTCACCGCTGCCCGAGACAACGGTTTTACCGTCGGGACTGAACACCACGGAATAAACATCGCTCCAATGCTTCAACCGACTAGTTCCCAGGATGGCCACCAGTTCCGCCGGCGCTTTCGCCGGGTCGCCCCCGCCGGCAGCCGCCAACTCGTGCGGGTCGATCGACTCGCGCCGCAGGGCGTCCAAAGGGCTGGGCCCGCCGGCGAGCGCCAGCGGTCGTGGCGAAGAATCTGTCGGCCGTCTCCCCGAGCCTATGAGAGGGGCAGCAGGGCGAGGCAGCGTGGTTGCCGGGGCGGATGCATGTAACTGTGGCAGGTCAGTCTTGCTGACAATCGTCGGTCCAGGCGCGCCAGCTAACTGAAGGACAATTCGGAATCCTAAGTCGCTATCTCGGTATGTAGGGCTGTCACTAAAGCGCGATGCCGAACGGCAATAGCTCGCGGAGTCGTCCCAGCTACCGCCGCGGGTTATCCTCGCGGCATCTTCACCCAAGAATAACGGGTTCGTCCCGCCAGGCAGTCGCCCTGAATAATGATCCAGGCACCACTCCCACACATTGCCATGCATATCGAACAAGCCAAGAGCATTGGGCAACTTGGCAGCCACCAAGTGAGGATACTGTTCACCTCGCTCCCAGGCATTGGAGGCGAACCAGGCATACTGCGAGAGGTTGCCTTCCGTGTTGCCAAAGTGATAGCTGCTCGCAGTTCCTGCCCGGCATGCATACTCCCATTCTGCCTCGGTCGGCAAGCGATAGGTTTTGCCTTCTCGGGCGCTAAGCCGTTTGCAGAATTCCTGAGCATCGTGCCAACTCACGTACGTTGCAGGGCATGCTGCATTCTCTTGAACGAATTCTTTCCCTGTCCAGGGCGAAGTGCCCATGACCTGCCGCCACTGGCCTTGAGTTACCTCGGTTTTGCCGATGTAAAATGCATGAGTAAGAATTACAGAGACCTGAGCCTTTGCTGGAGTTTGCCCTGCCTCTTGTGGGGGCGGTCCCATTTGAAATGTGCCTGGACGAATGAGCGCAAGCTCCATCCCGACGGAATTGGAGAATGAATCGCCAACACGTTCCGGGGTTGGGGCAATCGTTTGAGTCTTCGTTGGGGTCGAGGAAGATGAAACCGCCGTTTCGACCACTTCCTGTTGCTGCTCTGGCTCTCGGCTCATCAGACCCAGGAAATCATACTGTGGCCCCAGATAGCAAAGGATGATGTAGCCCACCGTCAGGCCCAAAAGCGGAGCGCCGACATGCATCGCCATTGACAGTGCCCACGGCTTCTTGCGGCGTTTGGCCTGCGAGGCGTAATTCGGCTGTTCAAATCCCGAATGCGCCGGTGGGGGCGCCCATTGCCCCTCCATGAGGGATTGGGGCTCGGCCGTTCGTGGCGGGACGATTTGGTTCGCCCACGGGAAGTGTTCTTGCGGAGTTGCGCCAGTGTATGAGCCATACGGCAAAGTAGGAATTTGCGGCGAGGGCGGACCTACAGGTGGCGGCGTCGGGGACGATGTTATTGTCGTTGGAGGCTGCCGCGATACCCTGAGTCGTGCGTCATACGCCGCCTTGCGCTTCTGGTCGAGCAATTCTCCCTTTGCCCGAGAGAGTTCGTTCAAGATGTGCTGCGACAGCTCCGCATGTTCACCGAGCTCGTATCGCCGCACATGCGCCATTTGCCGTTCCGCGGCATCGGTAATCACCTCGACGTCAGATTCGAACTCTTCTAGGCCAAGTAGCCGATAATGGTTCGGCGGCTGATGCTTTGGTGCAATGCCCAGCCAACGATGATAAGGGTCGAGCGCCTGCGCCATGATTGATTGCCTCTCGAAGTTGCTCAGCACTCTAACTCGATCGGTGCGTTATGTTAAGGAGGGCATTTGAGGTCGTCGTGGTCAGGTTCGGCTACGCTGTCGCTGAGGACTGCAGTTGTTGCGCTTCCGCAATCTCGCTTTCGACACCAAGCGGGTGATAGCGGGCGGTGAGACAATCGCGGCCGAGAGCCAACAGCAACAAATCAACCTGTTTGCGGGTCTCCACGGTATCCATCTTGGCATTTGCCAACTCGGCGCCATGTTGCAGCGATTCGGTGCTGCTCACGGCACCGCCGGTGTTCTCTTGCAACGATAGGAGGCGAGCTTGAGCGGCAAATAGGCGCTCTAAAGCCCCACGGGCAGCATCGCGACTTCCACGCACTTTGCGCGGCACCTCCTGTTGCACGGCGGCGGAGCCAATCTTTTGAAATAACTGGGCAAGCTTGCGAGGCACTCGGGTCTCGCCCATTGTGGAGGGCTCGCCCGGAGTAGGTTCCGTCGCGGATTCGACGCCCTGCAATCTCGCTTTCCAGGTTTGCAGATCCCCCAGTTCCACGCCTGTATTTCGCTGGATCTCCACGACCGCCGACTGACGAGAAGCAGGCACGCGGGCAGCGACCGAAATTCGCCCATTGGATGCATATCGATACTCGACGTCGATGCGAGTCCCCTGTGGCAGGCCCGGCGGGAGGTTGCGCACGACGCAATGGCCTAGTGGTATGCAATGCTCTGGACGATGGCTTTCGCCTTCCACGACTTGCACTTTGACATCCCGCTGATCTGCTTTCGCTGTTCGAAACGTCCTGACAGCCTTTGCGGGGAGTGGAGTGTTCTTGGGAATTAAAATGACATTTGATTTCTGCCGCGTTTTGGCGTGCATGCCCACAACCCCTAAACTATGGGAGTTCACGTTCACCAACTCAAATTGAGCCACGGGGGCTTTTGTTTTGTCCGCCGACAGCATTCCCGCGTAGATGGCAGCTCCATGGGCAATGGCTTCATCAGGCGACTGGGAGCGATCCGGCTCTTTACCAGTCGCCGCACGCAGGGCCGCAACAACCATGGGCATCCTGCTCGAACCTCCGACCAGCAGGATCCGGTCGATATCTTCCCACTTCAGGCCAGCGCTCCGGACAGTCAAGGATGTGGTGGTGATGGTGCGATCGATGAGATCTTGTGTTAATTCATCGAACAACTCACGCGTCAGTTCAATCTTCTCGCGAATTCCTCCGTGAAAACATACCAGGGGAATCCTCTGCCGTTGCGATAGCACGTGCTTGGCCTCTCGGGCGTCTAGCCACAACTGGGCAGCATCCCGCAGGTCGCTCCGGGGGTCCAAGCCGTGCTTGTTGAGAAAGTACTCGGCCACATGATTTACGATCCGGAGATCGAAATCTTTGCCGCCTAGCTGCACATCACCATCGGTTGCTAGTGTTCGGAACCGGTTGCCTTCGATCTCCAGAATACTCACGTCGAACGTACCACCACCCAGGTCATAAACGAGGATCCGTTCTGGAGTCTTTCTCGTAGCGTCAACTTTACCGCCCATCACTCCTTTCTCAAATGCGTAAGCAACTGCCGCTGCCGTTGGTTCGTTGATAATGTCGAGCACATTCAATCCCGCTAAGCGGGCAGCTTCTTGAGTTGACCTTCGGCGATTTTCATCAAAGAAGGCAGGCACCGTGACCACGACATCTCGAACTGGTCCTAGCCGCGTTTCCGCATCCCGCTTTAGCTTTTCCAAGACGAACGCACTGAGCACTGCCGGCGGGATCGTGATTCCGCAAAATCCCCTTCGGAAAGCGGGTTCTCCCATGTCTCGTTTGAAGCAGTCCGCGAAAGAATCGGGGGTGATCGTTGAACTCTTCAGAGTTTCCTTTCCCACAATAATCTCGCCATCTTCCACCAACACCGCGCTAGGCGTGAGAAGGTCGCCCACATCATTGGTAATTGTTCGCGGCCTTCCGGTATCTTCCAAGAATGCGGCTACGGAATAAGTGGTTCCGAGGTCAATGCCCACGGGATAACGCTGGTCGTTGGGCAAAGGAGTTGAAGTTGAAATGGTCATTTTACTTGCGGCGCCCTCTTTCGATGCGAATCAACTTTTGTTCTGCGCTGGTCAAACGAAGCTACGGCGACGCTCATGCCAATGTTTCACTCCGGCGAGGAGAGCATCGGCGACTGTGCAAACGCATTTATCCGCGACACAAGCGGAAACTCGAACAGGGAGCATGCGTTGGTTTCGCGAATTACCTGCAAGGCAGGATGCTTCCAACATGGATGTGCTTACCCCCCGTCCCTGGGGAAGGTATTTTATCTTGTAGTTGATAACTTTGCACCCCTAAAGCGATTGTAGCTAGTGAGCGTCGGGAAATGGCTTTGAGCGGGCGTTTTGCGGGGTGGCC
>CAYUMU010000158.1:0-5776 GCA_964445985.1 uncultured Pirellulales bacterium
ACGCTAAAAAACCGCCGATTTTTTACGAGCCGAACGCGTTTCCGGACGCGCACTACGCTAGCAGCCTGGTGGCGGAAGGCCCGGCCGTCAAAATGTTCGAGCGCCTGCAACACGAGCTGATGGAAGAAGACCGCGAGGTGCTGTTCCGCGCCCTGCAAACGGCCATCGATGCCGGCCGGCTGTCCACCGACCTGCTATCGCGCGTGACCATTCAGATCGAGCCCCCCAGCGTGGCCGTCCGCAACGCGCTGCAAGAAGCCCAGGTGGACGAGATCCTGGTCCGCAGCGGCGCCATGAGCGTGCAAACCATGGCGGCCCGGCATGGCCTCGACCCCGATCACGAACAACGCTGCCGGGCCGAAAGCAAAGTCGTCTTTCGCTCCGCGAAAGAAAACAAGCGCCTCAGCTAGCACAACCATCGGCACCGCCTTAAGCAGGAAAAACCCAAGCCATGCTGCCCCCCACGGTTAAATCGCCACCCAGGAAGACTTTTCGCGGAGCGAACAGCGACGATCGCGCTTCGCAATCTCTTCATCCGCATCGACCTAGGTAGATACCGGCATCTGGCGTACAATCGCCGGCCGCTCTGCTGCCGCGCGCGGCTGGCTGAGCGCGTCCACCCGCATGTCGTTGCATCAGGGGAAGGAACCCAGGATGTTTGCTTGCCGTCACATTTTATCGCTGCCTTTGCCCCGCGCGTTTCGGCCCCCGGCCGGCGATGGGCAAAATGCGGCGTTTCTCCGCACCGCTGTTTGGGCCGCGTTGTTGCTTGCCGCCCTGGGTCATCGGGCCAACGCCCAACCAGCCCCCGCGGCTCCGCGTCTCGACTCCACGTTGTGGAGCGTGGACTTTGTGAGCGCCGAACTTGGTTGGGCCGTGGGCGATGCCGGCGCGATCTGGCATACCACCAACGGCGGACGGAGTTGGACGCTACAAGCCTGCCCCGTGAATTGCTCGCTGCGAGCGGTCGATTTTCTCGACGCCGCGCACGGTTGGGCCGTGGGCGAACTGTTCGACCTCTACTCGCCCACCTCGCGGGGTGTGGTGCTCACAACCAGCGATGGCGGCAACTCCTGGCGGCAAGAACCCCAGGTGGTGCTGCCCGCCCTCCGCGGCATCAAAATCTTGCCGCCGCAACCCGGCGCCGCCCATGCCGGCAAACTGTTCGGCTTTGCCTGGGGACAGCCCTCCGGCATGTACCCCTCCGGCTTGTTCGCCACGGAAGACGCCGGACGCAGTTGGAGCCCCGTGCCTGGCTTTGCCTCGCTCCCTTGGGCGGCGGCCGACTTTGTCGATCCCCTCTCCGGCGCCGTGGCCGGCCCGCGCGGAGCGATGGGCGCCATCCGCCGCCGCAACGTCCAGGCTTCGCAAACGCCCTCCATCGGCCCCCGCGATCTGAACGCCCTGCGATTGCAGACGGCAGGTCCCGCCTGGCTAGTGGGCGCTGGCGGACTGGTCCTCACCTCGGCCGATTTGGGCAACTCGTGGCAACTTCCGCCCGCGCCGCTGCCGCTTTCCGCTTACGAAAACTTTGACTTTCACGCCGTCGAAGTCCAAGGCCCTCAAGCCTGGATCGTCGGCAGTCCCGGCAGCCGCATCCTCCACACGCCCGACGCCGGCCGCTCTTGGACCTGGCTCGATACCGGCCAAACGCTGCCGCTCCACTCCATCAAATTCATCGACACCCAACACGGCGTGGCCGTGGGCGCCTTGGGCGCCATGCTGGTCACCCGCGACGGCGGCCGGTCTTGGACCCGCGCAAACTCAGGCGGAACCCGCTTGGGCCTGCTCGCCATCTTCGGCGACGACGCCTCGGTGAGCTGGGAACTGCTCGCCCAATCGGCCGCCGGCGAAGGCTACCTGGCCCACGTGCAAGTGATCGGGCGACCCGAATCGGCCGACGCCCGGCCCCATTATTCATCGCAAGAAGAACGGCTGCATCACGCCGCCCTGGCCGTGGGCGCGAGCGGCGCCAGCCTGGCCTGGCAGTTCCCGCTCCGCCCCGCCGAGATCATTACCGACGGCGCTCAGATCGTGGCCGAGTGGGATCGCGTTCACGACAACCGCGGCTTGCAACGCCTCGAAGAATACATCGTCCGGCAAATTCGGTTGTGGCGGCCCGAGGTGATTGTGACCCACGGCGCCACGCCCTCGGGCGGAGCCCCGCTGGCCCACGTGATGAGCCAGGTGCTGATGCGCGCCGTGGAACGCGCGGCCGACCCGGCCCAATTCCCCGAGCACCTTTCCGGCTGCGGCCTCTCCGTCTGGCAGGCGAAGAAGTTGCTCGGCTCTCTGCCCCCTGGCCAGTCGGGCGACTTCAGCGTGACCGGCTCGCAAGTCATTCCGCGGCTCGCCCAATCGCTGGCCGAAATGGCCGAGCAAGCCCGCGGCCTCACCCAAACCTCGCTGGTCGAGCCCCCCGTTTCGTGGAGCTTCCGGCTTTCGCAAAGCAACCTGCCGCCAGGCGTGGCAGGGCACGACGCCATGTCGGGCCTTTCGCTCACGCCCGGCGGCGAAGCCCGCCGAACCCTCAACGACGCGACCGGCGGCCTCGAAGCCATGCGCCTGGTGCAGCAAAGCCAGAACGTCCGCAACATCATGCGCCGCGCCGAGCAAAACCCCCAGCAGCGCGCCGCCATCCTCTCGCAATGGAGCCAGCTCACCCGCGAGTTGCCCCCGCGAACGCAAGGGCAAATCCTCTTCGCGCTCGGCGAGCAGCACCGCGCGCACGGCCGCTGGGACGAAGCGGCCGAAGTCCTCGAAGCCTTGGCCCGCAACTATCCCGACCATGCCGCCACGCCGGCCGCGCTCACCTGGCTGGCCCAGTATTGGTCGAGCGGCGAAGCCCTGCATCGCAACCGCCGCGACGAACGCGTGACCGAGGTCCGCGCCGTTTCGGGCGTGCTGGTGGTGGATGAAGGCGAAGCCCGCAACGTGGTTCGCGCCGGCGGAACCGAGTTGCCAACGACCCAGGCCAACCCCACGGCCGAACAGACGCAGCTCAAGAAGGCCGCCGAGATCGAGCAGCTACTCGAAAAGCGTTACCCGCAGCTCTATGCCGAGCCGGCCTTGCGGTTTCCGCTTTCGATGTCGTCGGTGCAACGGGGCGTAACGAATCAGGCCGACCGGTACTTCCTCATGGTTCGCAACACGCGACCTCACGATGCCTGGTGGCACGGCGCCGCGGCCGAGCGGTGGTTGGTCGAACGGTTGGCCGCCGATCAAACGGCGAACCAGCCTCCCAAACCGTTGGCCGCCTGCGTTGCGGCGCCCGAAAAGCCCTATCTGGATGGCAAGCTCGACGACCCCATTTGGCTCACGGCCAGGCCGCTGGAGCTAACCAGCAACCGCCGCGACGATGGTGAATGGGGCGCCGTGGCCTACGTGGCGCACGACGACGAGTTCCTTTACCTGGCCGCCACCTGTCGCAAGGCGGCCGGCCACAAGTACGCAACCAGCAATCAACCCCGCCCCCGCGATGGCAACCTGGCCGCCCACGATCGGGTGGAGTTCTTGATCGACATCGACCGCGATGGCGGCGTGAGCTACCGCCTGGCCGTCGATCATCGCGGCTGGCCGCAAGACGACTGCTGGGGCGATCTCGGTTGGGATCCTGCCTGGTACATGGCCGTGGACCACAACGAGGCCAGCTGGTCGTTGGAAGCGGCCATTCCGCTCAAGGACCTCACCCCCGTGGCCCCCACCACGGACGTGGTGTGGGGTTTGGGGATTAAACGGATTGTGCCGGGCGTAGGCTTCCAAAGCTGGACGCCCTCATCGCAGCCCTCGCCCGATCCGCAAAACTTTGGCCTGCTGCTCTGGCGATAGCCCCCCGAGGCTTGGGCGTCCCTGCCCAAGAATCCGCCGGGTGCCAGGCTTACGCCCGTGGCGTAAGCCTGTCTTCGGCCATGTTCCACGCCAAGGGCAGCGTTGCGCCGCACGCAAGATACGCCTTCGCCAACCCCCATCCACTCCCTGCAATCGCAACCTATCTTTGTCTAGGGGCCACACGGCATCAGCCCCCCATCCAGGCGTGTCGGCTTCCCTCCGTGATCTTTGTTCGCCCATCCCACGAGAGCCCGTCCATCCATGGCACGGCAACACTCACTCGATCGAGGAACCAGCCTGTTTTACGCCCTGCTGGCCGTCGCGGCCGGCGTGGTGCTCGTGCTGCCGCTCAGCGGCCGCGGACGCCAAACCCTGGTCGAGGCCCATCAGCTGCGTAGCGAAAGCTTCCCCACTTGGGCCGCGTTGCAGTTGGTGCCCAGCATGTACAACTACGCCCATCGGGTCTGGATCAGCGAGCAGCCGCTCACGCCCGCGCAACTGGCCGGCGACAGCCCCTTGCCGGCCGCGGCGTCGACCCAGTGGGTTAATCACTACCCCACCCGCACGATGACCTTCGGCGCGCAAAGGGCCGCCCTGCTGCACCACCCGCGAACCATGCACTTCTACTTCGACAGCCGCTTTGGCGGCACTCAGGTTCGCTCGCACTACACGCTGGAACCGCACGCTGGCGTGGTCGCCGTTCAACTCGTGAACGACATGGAACCGGCCGCCGCCGTCTCGATCGAGGAGGCCCGCTAATGGCCGTGCTCACCGCCCCGCAACCGGTGCAACCCACGGTAGCCCTCGCGCCGCTCCGCGATGCCCCTCTTCTAACGGCCATCCCCTGGGCTGGCGCCGTGAAGATCGCGCTCGGTTTCTGGCTGCTGGCCTGGGTGGTGAAGATTCATTTCTTCTTGCCCTACTTTGCCTGGGTGTGCCGCGAGTATCCGCTCCGGTTCGACTTCTTCCCCGCCGCCGCCGCGGATCCTTGGGTGTCGCTCTTGGCCTACCTGGCGCCGCTGGCAGTGGGCACGGCGGCGATGATCTCTGCCAACCAACGCGTTTGGCAACTGGCGGCCGTCTGTCTCACCGCCGGCGCAGCCGCGCTGGCCGTGCATCTCAACGCTTACAACGACGCCACGTTTGTCACCTCATTTTGGGCCGGCCTGTGGCTGCTGTGGTTGACCACGCGCGACCCCAGCCGCCCTGAAGTCGTCGCGGCCCACGGCCCCCGTTTGGCCCAAGCGGTGATCTCGCTGATGTTTCTGGGCGGCGCGATCGGCAAGCTCACGCCCGACTACTGGGACGGCACGGCCCTGTACCACATTTACCTGGTGCAGAAGCAGAACTTCATTTACCCCTGGCTGCGAGCCAACTGCGACGAAGCCAGCCTCCGCGGCCTGGCGATGGTCTTCTCTTGGACGGTGATCCTGGCGGAGTTGGCCGTGGCTACGCTCGTCCTTTGTGCTTCACGAAAGACCTTGCTGATTTCGGCGGTCGTGATTTTCGGCGTGGCGGTGGTTTCCACCAGCTTCCTGTTCTCGGTGCTCGGCAGCCTATTGGGCCTGGCCTTTGCCGGGGCGCGGCTGCAACAGAAGCGTGCCACTGTTTGAGTGCGAATCCGGCTTGCCACCATCAACAACTTCCCACGCACTCAAGCAGTGCCGAACCGCCGCCGATCGTTCATCGAAAGGCAACACCAACTCCGCTGCACACTGCTTCCGGTCGTGGAGAACGTATTGTGAATAGAAAACGCAGTCGACCGCAAGCTGATTCTATGAAAGAGGAGTCCTCCTGGTTTAATGGTTTAGTTCTGAACTTAACGCGGGTAAACCGCAAACGGACGCTGGGGCATTAAAGTTCTCCGCGGCTTGCAGAGATGTTAACGAGCAAGAACCTAATCCATTCCACCAGTGAGGAACTCCCATCATGTTGTATCTGGGAATCG
>CAYUMU010000159.1:0-5447 GCA_964445985.1 uncultured Pirellulales bacterium
AAAAACCGCCGATTTTTTACGAGCCGAACGCGTTTCCGGACGCGCACTAGCTATATCAATGAGTTGGACTTAGGCGTGGAATGGCAAATTCGCAAAGAGCTGGAATTGGTTTGCGAATATGTGATCACCGATCGCACCAATCTCAACGCCATGAGCACGGGCGAATCGTACCGCCAATTTGAAGGGCAAGTGCTCCGCCTGCAATGCCAACTCAATTTTTGAACTGGCATGGCAGGAATTCTTGAACGCTGCGCTCCCAACGTCCTCCGCCGCGAGCTAATAGCCCACGAATCCAGGCTCCCGGTGGTCGCTTTCCGGTCATTGGCGGCGCAACCGTCAATAACCGCGAGGCGAAGCCTGGTTTATTTGACGGCCCAAATATTGCGAAAGACCACGGGGTTGCCGTGACCTTGCAGATACCAGCCGAGGTCTTCGGGGCCTTCGGCCGATTTGCCGGGGGTGCCCTTGGTGAGTTCGACATCGTCGTGAATGACCACGCCGTTGTGCTTGACGGTGATGCGTCCGTTGGCGACCTTTTTGCCATTCTCATATTTGGCGGCGGTGAAGTCGATGTCGTAGGTTTGCCACGACAGCGGAGGAAAGCACATGTTCACGGCCGGCTCGCCAATGGAGTAGATGCCGCCGCACTCGTTGTTCTTGCCTTCGAGGCCGAACGAGTCGAGCACTTGAATTTCGTAGCGGCTTTGGGCGTAAACGCCGCTATTGCCGCGAGCCTGGCCGCGGGCGAACGGTTTGAAAGGAGTGCGAAATTCGATGTGGAATTTGCAGTCGCCGAATTTTTCTGTGGTGGTGCAGCTCGCTTGCAGGTAGTCGTCTTCGCTGAGCTTGCCACCTTCAAAGTTGTCGGCCGATTTGCCGTCGAACAGCACGATGGCGCCCTGAGGGGGCTTGGCGCCGAGGGTGGGACTTTTGCGTTCTACCTTTTTGAAGGCGCCGGCGCTCTTGCCGGAGATGTCGTGAACCGTGAGTTGCCCATCTTTGAGCGACAGCTTGAAAGCATTTTCACCCTGGAGCGTGGTTCCATCATCTTGAAGGGTGACCGTGGCGACTTCACGATGATCGCCTTTTTTCCAGCCATCGCCGGGCAGGCCGCCCACCAGGTGAACGACATCGAACTTGCCATCGCCCAGGGCCACGATTTGCACGCCGTGTTGCTTGCCGTCGGTGCCCTGGCCGGCGTATTCACCCTGAATGGTGAAATCGGGGCCGGCTTGGGCCGGGTCGGTGATGGTAACGTCTTGGGGGGCGGGCTTCTTTTCTTGCGTGAAGGAGACGGAAGCCAGCGAATTCAGTACGAGCAGTCCCGCGGCGAATCCGCAAAACAGGCGAACGGGGAGTTGCAAGGTGGGCATGGTTAAAATCTCCGGGCAATTTGCGAGAATAGGCAGTTCAACCGTTTGCGGTAGCTTCAGCGGCTATTGTGCATGATTGCAGTGGACTGTTCAATTGTATATAGCGCTCGTTTTGGAACTCCCTCGCTGACGCGTCGGGTTGCGAATTGCGGTTCCTTTCGCGGAGCGAAAGGCGACTATGGTTCACACGCCGATGTCTTCGTTCCATAGCTGGGGGTTGGCGGCGATGAATTCTTTCATCAGTTGCACGCAGCGCTCGTTTTGAAGCACGTTGACCGTCACGCCGCGGCCGCGGAGCAGGTCTTCATCGCCCAGGAAGGTGAGATTTTCGCCGACCACGACGGTGGGAATTTGGTACAGCAGGATGGCGCCCGAGCACATGGGGCAGGGCGACAGCGTGGTGTAGAGCACGCTTTGCGCATAGATGGCTGCGGGCAGGCGGCCGGCGTTTTCGAGGGCGTCCATCTCGCCATGCAAAATGGCGCTGCCGCGCTGCATGCGGCGATTGTGGCCCCGGCCGATGATTTTACCGCCATGCACCAGAACCGAGCCGATGGGGATTCCACCTTCGGCCAGGCCGGCTTCTGCTTCGGCAATGGCAGCGGCTAGGAACGAGTCCATGGCTTTGTCTCCCTTCGCGGATGCCGCGCGTGTGGCTGAGCGTTAGCGCACAGCTTACCACGCGTGGGCGAAGAAAGTGAAGTGATGGGATGCGGCCCAGGTCTATCGGCGGCGTTTCTTGCGGAACGACCAGACCTTGCGGCGGGGACCGATGGCGCCGTCTTCGGCCTCGACGATATAAGAGCCTGAGAACAGGCGGTAGAAGGCCAGCAGCAGGAAGGCGCCGCCGGTGGCCACCACAAAGCCGAGGGGGCTGACGGGCGTAACGCGGTAGGTATCGAGGAAGTACATCATGAGGCCGCAGCCGATGACGCTCCCGCCAATGCCCATGATGAGCGTGACAATGGCGCCGCCGGGATCGCGGCCCGGCATGATGGCTTTGGCGGTGAGGCCGACGAGGGTGCCGAAGCCGACCCACACCAGCAGGTCGTGCAGGGCCTCGTTGATGAGGGTCATCCATTCTCCGTCGGCCATGTTTCAACTTCCGTGTTGCCAGCGGATGGGTTTCGATGGAGGGGAGGCTCGCGCGCGATACTTCGCCGCGGAGCACTCAGCATTCTCTATCGACGCTCGCCGCGCGTCGTTCGCTGGAGAAAAGGCGCGACCGGCGCAGCTTACGCAACCAGCGCCGTTGGCCGCTGGCGGGGCGTGCTGCCATGGGGGGCGCGGAAAAACTTCTCAAGTTATGGCATGCACCGTGCTATGTGGTGACTTCGCCAACTTGCGGTCGGCCCCAGCTGGTCAGCTTAAACCTAGAACGGATTTTTAGTTAGAGCCGACCAGCCTGCCTGCGAAGGATTCGCTAGCAAGGCCGCGGAATTGTAAAAGTTGGAAAACCCCGCGTAGTTTTTGCATTTTCTCCCCGCTTGTCGGGTAGAAGCCAAATAGCGATTCCAAGGAGGGAACGATGGCTTCGTTGCACGCATTGGTAGTTACGGTAGCGGTTCTAGCCGGGGCCAACAGCGCCGCCGGCGGCGAGACCGCGCTGTTGGATTTCACGTCGGCCAACTGCGGACCTTGCCGGCAGATGGCTCCCATCGTTCATCAATTGGCGGCGAATGGTTATCCCGTTCGCGTTGTTGATACGGGGCAAAACCCGCACCTGGCCGCGCAATACCGTGTCAGCGGCATTCCTTGCTTTGTGATGGTAGTGAATGGGCAGGAAGTGGACCGCGTGGTGGGCGCCACCTCGGTGGAGCGTTTGCGGCAGATGCTGGCCAAGGCGGATCAGGGTGGAAACGAAAGCGGCGACCCGCGCCGCGGAACTCCGGCTCACCTGGCTTCGACCCCGCTGCCGAGCAAGAGCGCGGTTGCCCCCTTGGGCCGCGAATCGCAAGTCAACCCTGCTGGCGCGGCGGCTCCCGCCAACGCCGAGCAATTGCAGCCGCTGATTGATCGGTTGATGCAAGCCAGCGTGCGGATTCGCGTGACGGGCGATGGCCAGTCGTTTGACACCGGGTCGGGCACGGTGATCGCCTATCGGGCCGGAGAGGCCCTGATTTTGACCTGTGGGCACGTGTTCCGCGACACGGCCGGCAGGGGGCAAATGACCGTGGACTTCTTCGGCGCCCAGCCGGAACGGGGCGTGCCGGCTCAGATGATTGGCTACGACCTTCGCCGCGACGTGGGCTTGATCTGTGCCCGTCCGTCGCGGGCGATCGTACCCATTCCCGTGGCAACCGTGGGCGTGAACGCCCAGGTGACCGAAACCGTGATCAGCATTGGCTGCGATCACGGGAACGATCCCACCGCCAAGGTGAGCCGCGTGACCAGTATTGACAAGTACGTGGGACCGCCCAACCTGCAAGTGGCGGGACAGCCAGAAGTGGGCCGCAGCGGCGGTGGGCTGTTCAACCTGCAGGGCGAAGTGATCGGCGTGTGCAATGCGAAAGACCCCGAATACAACGAGGGCTTGTACGCGGCGCTGGCTTCGGTGCATGCGGAGCTGGATCGGCATCAAATGCAAACGGTGTATCAGCGGATCTCGCCGCCACTCCATGAGCGGCTGGCCGAGACGGTTACTCCTCCCTCGATGGCGGACTCGATGCCGCGGGCCACGGCGCCGCGCAGCACGATTTACGACAGCCTGGCGACGAACTTGAACAGTGATGAAGCGGCCGCGTTGTTGGCGATTCAAAATCATTCGGCGGAGATCCTACTGCACGTGCAAACGGCTTCGGATCAGGCCGACGGCCGCCGAGGGTTGACGCTCAGCAATGCTTCGCCCGAGTTCCTGCGGCGGTTGGCCGCCTGGAAAGAAGGCCAGCAACCGCCGAGTTTCACCACGCAAAAGGAAATTCAACCGCCGGCTCAGCCCGCGGGCACCTGGCCTGGCCAGACAACCGCGGATCACCAACCGATTCCGCCCTGGCGGGGTGGATCGCGGTTGGCTCCGGTGCCTTCCGCGAATGAGGCTCCGGTGATCAACCGGGATTTGCGGTGGCGGCAGTTGGGGAATTGAACAAGCGGTACTTCGTTAATTTTTGTTCGAAGGCATGGGAAGCAATTTCGCGGCGCTCCCGGTCGCAAGCGCCGCGAAATGTTTGAGGGATACACCCAATGATCGTCCGAATGTTAGCGGGCTTTGCCTGCAAACGCGTTGCGGCTGATTCCACGCACGGGACAAGCCACGCGGGAGCGCGCGCTAGCCGCCATGGCTGGAGGCGGCGCGGCTGGTTGGCGGTTGTGTTACTGCTGGGCTGTCGATCGCCTTACGCGGCCGACCGGGGCGCGCTCTTTGGGGGCGGCGTCGGCGCGGTTTCGGGGGCGATTATCGGGAATCAACTGGGGAGCACCGCGGGCGGCGCCATAATTGGCGCTGGCGTGGGCGCATTGACGGGCGCCGCGGTGGGGAACGCCATTGATGAAGTGGATGCTCGCAACCAGGCCCACATACAGCAAACACTTGGCCGACCTTTGCCACCGGGCGGGGTCACGGTGGACGACCTGATCATGATGACGCAGGCAGGCGTGACGGAAGATGTGATCGCCACGCACATTCAATACCACGGGATGGCCCGACCGCTGGCGACAGGCGACCTGATTCGGCTGCAACAGTCGGGCGTTTCGAGCCGGGTGATCCAGGTGGCGCAGCAACCGCCCGCGATGGCCGCAACACCCGTGGCCTACGGCCCACCCCCTCCGCCGCCAGGCATGATTGTGGAAGAGATTTACTACGCTCCTCCTCCTCCGCCGTGCTATTACCGGCCCCGTTCGCACTTTCACGTGCATGGAAGGTTTTAGGAAGTGGGGAGTTGGTGGGCGGATCGGGTGGTTTTGGGTGGGGCTTGGCCGGTTTGGATTGCAAATTGCCTCATCCTACCGTTTTCCAGGTGCGGTGCAGTTTTCCTGGCTTTTCGCGGCTGGCCCCCCGGTGTTGTGAATGCCTGATTCTTTGCAACCCGACGCGTTACAGCATTATGCAAGTGCTAGCATATCGTCCGATTCGTAAGG
>CAYUMU010000160.1:0-5387 GCA_964445985.1 uncultured Pirellulales bacterium
TTTCCAGTCCCCACCGTGCTAGCACTTGCATAATGTTGGTTAGCGAGGGAGTCCCCCCCGAACGTCCCTCGCTAACGAATGTTATGCAAGTGCTAGCACGGCTCACCATGGTGTAAGAAGTTAAGGATGCTAGCACGGCCAATGTCGGCCACTGCTAGCACACTTAAATCCTTACGAATCGGACGATATGCTAGCACTTGCATAATGCTGGTTAGCGAGGGAGTCCCAAGAACGTCCCTCGCTAACGCGTCGGGTTGAAAATAGCATCGGCGTTCACAGATCCCCTGCTATTTCTTAAAACTCCGCACTCCGAACTCACTCTACCCCACTCGTCCTTCATACAGCACCCGCAGTTCTTTCACGCCGGGCAGTCGCAGCACCAAGCCTCCTTCGGCGGCGTCGATATCGACCACCGCGTTGGGCTTGCCGGCGGCGTGGCTGGCGAGGATGGCTTCCATGGCTTCCACCGCCGCGACTACCTGGCGATCGGCCGAGATGTCGTTGTAGGCCAGTTGCCGGGCTGCTGCTAACCGTTGCGGCCGCTCGCTCGCGGGTCCGCCGAATTCCACCGTGGCTACCTCGCGGGCAAAACGGTCGATTACCTCGATGCCGTAGCCTCGTTGCGAGCGTTCACCCCAGGGCTCGACAAAGCTGCCGTTGTAGTGGTTGTTCATCGAGGTCTTGATGTTGAACGGCGTTTGGTCCTCGATGGTGCATTCGATCCCCCGCTTGCGGCTATGGCAGTTCCACGAACCGTTGTCGAAGCGGAACTGCACTTCCTGCTCGACATAGCCGGGGAAGTTGTTGGGGTTGACCCAGGAAGTGTGAATATCGAATGCCGCCTCGCGGCCGGAATCGTAACGATAGATCAGGCGGAGTTGCGTGGAATCCCAGGTATTGCCTTCGGCCGGGCCGACCAATCCTCGCTGGCCGGTGCAACTCACGCTGATCAGCTTGCCGCCGAAGGTAAAGTCAATGAGCTTGATGTAATGCACGGCCACATACGTGCCTGGGTTGCGGCCGCGAATCCATTCGGAAAACTGGGCGCCGGAAATCAGCTTGGGCTCGAGCAGCGTGCAATAGCCATTATTCACGTGCTGAAACAGGCCATCGTGGACGAGGGTGCGCAGCTTCTTGTGATCGGGATCGAGCAGTTTGTGGTAAACCACCTTGGCCAGCACCCCATTTTCGCGGGCCAAACGGTCCAAGGCATCGAGCTCGCGGAGGGTGAGGACCGAGGGCTTCTCTACCAGTAAATGCTTGCCGGCCTTGAGCACCGCCTCGGCGGCCGCAAAGTGGCGATCGTCGGGCGTGGCCACGCAGACGAAGCTCGGGTCGCTGCCGGAGAGCAAACCGCCGATGGCGTCGGGTTCTTGAAAGCTTTGGAAGTCTTTGAGTTTGCCACTCTGGCGGTAAGCCTCGGCGCGACTGCCGGTGCGGCTGGCCACGGCGGTCAGGTCGACGCGGCAGACGCCAAACGCGGGATCGTAAAGCGGCTGCTTTTGTACCGCCTCGAAGAAGGGACGGTAGGTTTCGTCGAAGATCATGCCCAGGCCGACCATGCCGGCGGACAACGTATTCACGGTGGGAGCTGTGGTATTCATCCCGCGTATGGTAGTCAACCTGTGGGCGATTCGCCAGCGAAAGGCCAGAACGAACCGGGGCGCCAAAGCTGCGCCGGAGGGGACCGCTCGATGGGAAATGGAACCGACCTGGGGGTGGTGCGACAGGCTCTGTCATACCTGTCGCTAGAATCCTGAGCGTGGGGCCGACAGCATGGCACACGCGTCCCTCGCTTCCCGGGGCATCCTTCGGCGGCACGAGGTGGCGCGTGTGCATTTTTTACGCCGCCAACTCGGGCGTGGCGCCATTGCTGGCCGGCTCAACTCTTGGCGTCTCATCTCTTGGCGTCTCAACTCTTAGCGTGATGTCGCCGCACGACCTTCTTGGGCGGCAACTGTTGCTGCCGTTCTTTTTGGGTCGGCTGGTAGCCATAGCGAATGGCAAACCACTCCGCGTACCGCTCGCGATCCACGTAGCTGTTATTGCGAAGATCGAGCAGATGGCCCAACTCGTGGATCAAAATGTTGTTGAGGTAAAAGTCCTTGATGGCGGCTTCGGTCCAGATCAAACGCCAGGACGTGGGGCCATCGGCTTCCCAGCGGCCGCCGTACATGCGGGCTTCGTTCCACTGGCTGGGGTGCGGCGAGCGCGTGAAGTACTCCACCAGCCCTTCTTCGATGGGGTACAGGTAGATCGCGGCTCCCCACTGCATGCCGTAGCACGGAAAGCTTTGTTTTTTGCGGGTCACCTGGCTCAGTTGCACCACTTCGAGTGGGGCCGTAAAAGAAGCCGGGAACACGCTCAGGCGTTGACGGATTTCTTCAGCGGTTACCACATGGCGATACCCTTGGCCGGGCGGTTGGATGACGAAGCGGTAATTACCGCCTGCTTCGCCGGTGGGTTCGTGCCAGTCTTCGGGCGGCAAAAAGGGCAACTGCACGTTGCGCCCACCTCGGGAGCGTTTGCTGCGAGGGATTCCGTGATTGATTTTATTCGAGACGGAGACCACGCCCGCCTGGTGGGCGGAAGTGGCGCGGAAGCCGTTGATCCGTTTTCGCTGATTGCTCATGCCGGTTGGAATCGGTTAAAGGCGCAAGGTAATGCCCTTCCTTGGGGAGCGGACACCGCAGGGCCGCCCTTCCAGGTCGTTCCATCGGGGAGTACCATCGGCCCCATGGAGTTGAGGCCGCGGTGGAAGGCGTGTAATGCCATCCTAGACGCGGCGAAAAGCCAATTTCAAGTGAACAGCGCAAGTCGCCAGGGCCGCTGGGATTACGAGCGGGTCAAAAAAACGTGCCCTGGCAGGACATGGAACAACCCTGCAAGTGTATTCGTTTTGACCACGCCTGTTTCTTTGCCTCCGGCTAGCAAGCGATCTGGCTGGTTAACCGCGAAAATTAATTCATAAGGCAATAATTATAATGAACTTAAAAGAATGGATTCGTCCGGCATGCGGTCTGGTTGCCGTGCTTTTCGCGGCCGCGTTGTTGACGGCGGTCAGCGCCGCCCTGGGCTGGGCTGTTGCAGATGTGACTACCGAAAGAATTTTTATTGCAGTCAGTTTGACTGCGCTCGCCGGGGCGGTGGGGACGCTGGTTGTCATCAATTTGATGCACCTGGTAAGCAGTGACGTCGGCACCTTTAGTCCAGGTGATACAACCCTTTTCGACCAACCAACCGACCCACTGGGTTGACAGTCTCGACCCCCGCCTTCATCATTTCTTCACGACCGCGACGTTGGTGCCTCCAATTGGCTCAAGCCAGACGGCCTCCCCCAGCAATTGGGGGTAGATATCACGGAAACGCATCGGTGATTGCGGATGCGTTCCAGCGGTTGGTTCGACTTTGCCTGCATCCATCTTCCCTTACCTGATTACCGGCATGCCTTCCGCGGCCTTCAAATCCAAGCTGCCGGTCGCCGGAAGATTGCTGTTTTTCCTCGGGTTGCTGTTCGTCTTCCTGGTGGCCATTGAATTGATGGCCGTATCGATGGAATCGGCCGGGGCCGATGCGGCCAAATCGCTGCTGCAAAGTCTCGATAACCCCTTTGCTGGACTGGCGGTGGGCGTATTGGCCACGGTCCTGGTGCAAAGCTCATCGGTAACCACGTCCGCCGTGGTGGCCTTGGTCGCGACCGGCAAGCTTTCGCTGGGAGACGCCGTGCCGGTGGTGATGGGCGCCAACATTGGCACGTCGATTACCAGCACGCTCGTTTCGCTGGGGCACGTCACGCGCTCCGATGAATTCCGCCGCGCCTTCGCCGGGGCCACGGTTCACGACTTTTTCAATTTGATCGCCGTGGCCATCCTGCTTCCCTTGGAAATGGCCACGGGCTTTTTGCAGCACACCGCCCAGTGGCTGGCGTCCGTGGGGTTTCGGGGCACCAGCACGTCGTTTCAGAACCCGGTTACCAACGCGATCAAGGCCGCCGCGGAAGCAATCCACCAGGCCGTGGCGAGCATCCCCGGCCTCGCGGGGGGGTGGCTGGTCGTGGTGCTGTTGGCCCTGGCGCTGGCGATGATCATTTTCGCGCTGATGTTCATCACCAAGGTGATGAAGTCGCTGCTGGCCGATCGGATTGAGCAATGGATGAATCAGATCCTGGCCCGCAAAGGCATGCTCGGGCCGTTGATCGGGATCTCGATTGGAATGCTGACCACGGCGGCGGTGCAGTCGTCGAGCATCACCACGTCGCTGCTGGTGCCTATGTTCGGGGCAGGCGTGCTAACGCTGGAAGCAGGCTTTCCGATCGTGGTGGGGGCCAACCTGGGAACCACGATCACGGCCTTGCTGGCGGCTTCGATTACCAATCAGGCTGGCATGGCGATTGCACTGGTGCATTTCTTGTTCAATGCCAGCGCCACCGTCATTTTAGTGCCGTTTGGGCCGATCCGCCAAATTCCGTTGAACTGCGCGCGGGGACTGGCCAATGCGGCCGCAAAGAATCGGTTATGGGTGTTGGTTTACCTGGGAACGGTATTCGTACTGCTGCCAATCCTGGGCATTTTGATTTGGGGAGATTGATTTCCGGCAAGCGGAATGGATCGATCGCGGATTTACCACGGAGCGGCTGTTATGTTCGAATGGGTTTCCAATGTGTCTTCCGGAGCGGCCGGGCTCGACCGCATGCGGGGAGAATTCTGCCAGATGCTCGATGCCGGCCGGCACGTGTTCGACGCGGCTTCCAACGCGCTCCTCGGGGGCACCGATCTGGAAACGATACGCGGCGATCTGTTCAAAACCGAGAAGCGAATCAACAAATCAGTCCGGCATCTTCGCCGTGAGATCGTGGTGCATTCGGCCGTGCATGGCGCCGCCACGTTCCCGCCGTGCCTGGTGCTGATGAGCATTGTCAAAGACGCCGAGCGGATCGGCGATTATGCCAAGAACCTGTTCGATTTGGCCAAGATTACGCCGGGCCGCATCGATGGCGAATGGCGGGAAGACATGACGCGGCTCAAAGACCGCATTTCCAAGCTGCTGGCCGATTGCCGCGACGCATTCGACAAGAGCGACCGCCAAATGGCCCTGGAATTGATCGAACGGGCCACCGTGTTGGAAGATCACTGCGATACCCAGACCGATCGCGTGATTCGCGAGGAGCCGCCGCTGGCGGCGACCAAAGCCTTGGCTTACCGCTACTTCAAACGGGTGACGTCGCACGTTTTCAATGTGCTCACCAGCGTGGTGCAGCCCGTCGACCGGCTCGATTTCTCGAAGAAACTGCCGCTTGGGGACAAGGCGCCGCCTGCGGCAGAGTTGCCCTCCCCTAACCCAAGTTCCCCAGTAGGGCTGAAAATTGGCGATTTTTGGAAATAATTTAG
>CAYUMU010000161.1:0-5220 GCA_964445985.1 uncultured Pirellulales bacterium
TACGTACGGTGGTGTGGGAGGGGCGGAGCCGAAAGGCTCCCCCCTATCCCGATTTGACTCTCCGCCTTGAACCGGGAAGCCGGAGCGCGAAGCGGGCTCAAAACGCTCCACTCCCCCTATTTTTCGGCATTTTTCTTGACTTCTAGCGGTTCGGTAGACCAAAGTGATTGGCGCGGAGATCTTTCCTTGGAACGGAGGAGATAAGCATGTCCCCCATGTCGTGGCTCACTCACAGCCAGCCATCAACGTCACCCGATTCGGCACAGAACTCGAACATGTCTGTACGCAACACACGCTTTCGATGGAGGCTCCGCCTGGGAGCTCCCTTGGCCTGCGCGGGCCTTTTATTTTTCGCCGGGCAGCCATTGGCGATGGCTCAGGAGCCCACGGAACGAGTGGAAGCCCACCTGCAAAATGGCGAGTTTGCTCCAGCCCTGAATGTTGCGAGGCAGGCGGCTCCAGCCCAAAAAGATCGCCTGCTGCAACGGATTGCGGCCGTGCAGGCACAAACGGGCAATCTCCGCGGCGCGGTCGATTCCATGGCCGATGTGTCGAGCGACACCGCCCGGGCCGCGGGCCTATCGGGTATTTCCGGGCGACCTGTCGGCAACTTTGGCAACCCCGGCGGCATGGGAGAACCGGATTTTGACGCCCTGATTGAGCTGATTGAAACCACCGTGAGCCCCGAATCCTGGGATGCCCAGGGCGGTCCCGGCGCCATCGCGGAGTTCGAAGGCGGGGTGCGCGTGGATGCCAGCGGGCTGGTTCACTCGCTGCTCCAGGGCGACTCGCTCGATCAATTGCGAGCCCTCCGCGGCCAGGCCCGATCGTCGGTGGCCGCCAACGCCGATGTTCGTCGCGATAGTGGCTTGCGGAAGGTATCGCTGACCCGGCTGGAGAAGCTGGTTCAACTGAAGCAGGCTGCCGGCGAGCCGCTGACCGACGACATTCGCTACCTGGCCGGCTTGCACAAGATTTCGTACGTGCTGCTCTACCCCGAAACGGGCGAGATTGTGCTGGCGGGTCCGGCTGGCGATTGGCAGAGCGATCGCGAAGGGCGGGTGCTCAACGCCCGCACCTCGCGGCCCGTGCTGCACCTGGACGACCTGGTGGTGGTGCTTCGCCATATGACGGCTCGCCCCAACGAACCGTTTGGCTGCTCGATTGTGCCGATCAAGGAAAACCTGGCCAAAACCAAGGCCTTTCTCGAAGAGTCGTCGCAACGAGCCCTCAAGCCGGGTGAGCGCGATCGCTGGCTGGCAAACTTGCGCGACCAGATGGGCCAGCAAACGGTGGAGTACTACGGGATCGATCCCCAATCGCACGTGGCCCGCGTGCTGTTCGAGGCCGATTACCGCATGAAATTGGTCGGCATTGGGCTGGAACCGGGTTCGGTCAATGTTCCCAGCTATTTGTCGTCGGTGAAAGTGGCGCCCGGGGAAGCGGCCCCGCCAATGGGCGTGCTGCGGTGGTGGTTCACGCTGAACTACGACTCCATTCTGGCTTCGCCGGAGCACGACGCCTTTGAACTGCGTGGGCAAGGCGTGAAAGTGCTGAGCGAGAACGAAATGATCACCGCTCAAGGTGACCGCGTTCATACCGGGCAATCGGATCCGCTGACCGCTGGGTTTGCCCAGAACTTTACCGAGCACTTTGGCGAGTTGGCGGCCAAGTATCCGGTATACGCCGAATTGCAGAATATTTTCGACCTGGCGTTGGCCTCGGCCCTGATTCAAGCTCAGCGACTGCCGGAGCAAGCGGGTTGGAACATGACCTGCTTTGGCGAAGGCGGCAGCTATCAGCCCAGCTTCAGCTACGCTCCGCAGAAGGTGGAAACCGTGATGAATCACCGGGTGGTGAATCGCGTGCAGATTCTGGCCGCCGCGAGTGGCGGCGTTCGCGTTGACCCAGCATCGCTGGTCAAGGCCGAGGCCTTGCAAACCGACTCGCGGGGCGTGTTGGGCAGCCGTCGCGAGCAAGCCGCCGCCCAGGACCTGCCTCGCTTGAACTGGTGGTGGGACTAGCCGAGAACCGCCGGGGTTCGCTGGCTCAAGCCGGCTCCCCTGGCACCTTGAACCAATCAACAACACGACCCTGCGTGAAACTCCCATTCACGCAGGGTTTTTTATTTTGCCAATCCTGCGCGTTCGCCAAGCCAGGTGGGCATTTTCTACCTGAAGCCCGCAGACTGCGATTGGCAGTTTTCCCACGGATTTGTCTCAGAATACCTGATTAATCGAGGTCTGAATTTAGGGGGGTAAGGTGGTGGGGCGCGAAAAAATGGCCTGCCAGGCGGGTATCTCCAGCCACTCACCTGGGTTTAACAATTCACCCCAAGCTGGTTATTTTTACAACACTTTCTTGACATCGTGGGGGGTGTTGATAATCTGCAACCTAGTTTACGCAGTTAGCCATTGCTGTTTGTTCTGCATAATCTGCCGCCACAGGGCATTTGCGGCAGATATGCCGACCCGGCACGCAGTGCTTGACTTCCCCAGATCGCTGCCGCCAGTGACGGGGATGATGAGATGGAAGGGCGGCAAACTTTTTGGTTTTTGTTTCGATTTTGATTTAGTGGAGGCTCCAGAATGAATCGTGCTTTGATTTTCGGTATCGCCCTGTTCGTGGCGGTTGTTGGCGTGGCCATGATCTCGATGGACAACAGCGTCGTCGCTGGCCACAAGTGCAAATGCAAGTGCAGCCAAAATGATTGCTGCGCTCCCTCGTGCTGCGCTCCCGCCCCGACGTGCTGCGCTCCCGTTGAATGTGCTCCGGCTCCCGCTTGCGGTTGCCACGGCACTGCTGCTGTTGTTGCTCCGGCCGACCCGGTTGCCCAACGCAGCCAGTTCGGCTTCCGTACCGTCAGCTTCCAGCGCTAAGCTCGCTCGAAGCCTGGTCACTTGTTGACCAAATGGCAGTTGCGTGGCACAGCCCTGTACGCCAGGCAATTGCTAACCCAATAGAGCCGGGCCCTCCAGTCGGAGAGCCCGGCTTTGCTTATTGGTATTTGCGTTGGCAAACGATTCGTTCGCAGACGAACGCGCAATCAGCCTTGGCCAATCCGCTGGCCCTTGCTCAGATCAAATCCGCTCGATTACGGTCCGATGCTGGGCGGGTTGTTCTGGAAGTAGTCGCGGGGGCCGCGGGTCGTGTAGTAAGGGTAAGCCACGGCGCCGGCCGACATGCCGGGAGCAGCTTCCATGGGTGGGCCGCCATTGCCAAAACCGTTTCCGTTTCCATTGCCATTGCCAAACGCATCGTCAGGGCAATTGCAACGGGCACAACCACCGTGTGCATGAAAACAACGGCCCCAGTGCGAACCGTTTTGCGGAAAGCCGCCGATAAACGGGCCAGTAAAGTTTGGCTTTCCGAAACTGGGATCCGGGCAATGCGGACACATTTTGCAGCCCGTTCCCGCGGCGCAGCACAACAGCGCCGCCAGCGAGGCAACGAAGAGACGATTCATGGGTCGGATTTCCTTCTCGCGCGGGAGTTGCGGACTCCTGCGTCCCTCCTGGACGGAATGGGTTCGCCATCGGCAGTCTGAATTGCGGAAGCCAGACTGCTTGGCACGCTGCAAAGTTGCCCAAAGACGGGATTGACCGCCGGCGGGATGGGCAGCTTTTGCTAATCTCACATTTCTTGCGGCGTGTGATCCCCCGCTGGACCGCCAAGGCGAGTCTTTGGGAGGATGGAAGGCCGTTTGCCACGTAACCAACCGCGAACCTGCGGGGACGAATCCCCCTCTCTCCTAAATGCGGATCAGGAGCCTCTGGCATCGCAGTCGTCACGCCTGCTAATTTCTGTATCGACGGACAAACCCCTAGAATCCAGAAAATCGTCAGCAGCAGGCCCATGCACCGCAAGCAAGGCAGTTCTGGCCGGAACCGACCGTATTCGCCCGACAAGGGATTGACAGCCCCGCTGTCGTTCCCAGAATAGACAACTTCAGCCGAAGTGGCGGAATTGGCAGACGCGCTGGACTCAAAATCCAGTTCTCGCAAGAGAGTGTGGGTTCGATTCCCACCTTCGGCACTCGCCTAAGCCTTTTAACAGAAAAGGCTTGTAACCGAAAACCGCTAATGCGGTGGACTGCCTCTCCGGCGAAGTCCGTCTCAATGTGGATCTGGACACGATTCTCACGGTTCTGGCCAACGGCTGCTACCGCTGGTTGGCCAGCCGGCTCCACGGCTTCGATCAATCCCAGCCGAAGTCGCTGTATCGCAAGTCCGTCGAAACCGCAGGCTCGGTCGAAATCGCTGAAGCGCGACGTCTCGCCGTCACCTTAGCCCTGGCGTGCATAGATTTTGGATCTTAGGCCGACGTGGCCAGCGCTGCCAGCGCTTCGGGCTTGATCGTCACCCCCTTGACCTGGCAGCCAGCCTTGGCCACGTCGGCCACGGCCGAGCGAATGGCCGCTTCCAACGAATCCGCGTCGCGGTCGAACGCCACGTAGGTAACGCCGCAACGGGTGACGGGCATCCCGTCATCGCATCCCGCCTCGAATAGGCGGTTGGCCAAATCGTCGGTCAACTCAACGTCCGCGCCTAGCAAGACGTCAAACGTGTAGGATTGCATAATGTCTCCTCTCAGGCATGGGGGCAATCGTCAACTTCGCTTCGGATCCGGAGGGCGTGTTTGTGCGTGTTTCGCGGCGTGGAGTACACCGAAAACCGGCAACCATCGCGATCCGCATGAGGGCAGTACAGCACGCCCCAGATATGGCCATTCGATTTTCGCAACCGCCAGCCACGCCCTAAAGCATAATCGACCGCGGCCCGGATTTCCTTGTTGGGGTGATCGTTATTGGCCACGGCTGTTTCCCCTGCTGCTTGACTGGCTTGGATGCTTGAATTACACAGAAGAAACCAAGCCCGCCAACTTCAATTCTACAAAATAATTCAAGCGGCGAAAAGGAAATGCGCATGGCAAAAAAACAGCCGGCCAAGCAAGCCTGGGGTGGGGCTCGGGTCCGGGCCGGGCGGAAGCTGCTGTACGCGGAGCCCACGGTACGCATTGCCGCCGCGGTGCCGCAAAGCTTGCACGCCCAGGTCGATGCCTGGGCGAAATCGCAGGGGCTCTCCTTCTCGGCCGCGCTGGTCGCTCTGGTGCAACGCGGACTGGGGCAAGGCTGATACCGGAGCGGCTAGCCGCTGGTTGCTGGCGGCTAGCTAGTGAGCGTCGGGAAATGGCTTTGAGCGGGCGTTTTGCGGGGTGGCC
>CAYUMU010000162.1:0-5028 GCA_964445985.1 uncultured Pirellulales bacterium
GCCCAACCCTTGCAGCGCAAGAACTTACAACAACAACTGGGGAAGTTGGGTTAGCGCGGGGATAGAAGCGTAATTCTTCACCGCTTGAACCCGAGTATCGCCATAAACAAACTGGGTAATGCCGGGGTGCCAACTGCCGAACAAAAACCATTCGTCGGGTTGCGGCGAGGCCGGAGGCGGCGCTGGCAAGGGCGGGTTATCCGGGCGTTGCGCGAGACCCAGGCCGATAATTTTGCCACCGTCGTAACCGCCGCCGACATAACTCACGGTGTGGGGGAAGTCACCAGCGGCGCCGAGAATGTTGGGTGTTACGTGCTTTTCTCCCGAGAAAGCCGTGTAGCTCATGCCATCGGTAACGCCACCGATGGTAACCTTCGAACGGATTTGGAGTTGCGTGGTTCCGGGTCCCGCAGTGGCGCCTGCTGGGGTAATGCGGGTCACCCCGCTGGGGCCAACAATGGGTCCGTTCAACCAAGCCGCCACGCCGGTGCTGGTATAGTGGACGTTATTAGGGGCAGTCGCCGGGTAGTCGCTCCCAGGACGATAGGTAACGCCGACGCCGACATAATCCACGGCTTGGCCATTGCCATCCTGGCCTTGGCGATATCCACGCGTGGGACAGTAATAAAGCGCGGCACGAAAGTCACGGCTGTTCACCAAATTGGTCTTGCCGTTGCTGCCCGCGTTCGCCGCCGTGTTTTCGCGGCCGTTTACAGCCAGGTTATACGCGGTGAACGCCGTGTTGAACTCCATGACGGGATACATGAAAGCCAGCCATGAGTAGCTGTCCCAGCCCGAGGGCGGGATCTGTTCGGAATTGCGGTCGGCATACAGCAAAATACCCGATCCAATCTGTTTGAGATTGTTGGCGCAGTTGGCGCGGCGGGCGGCTTCCCGCGCTGCCTGAATTGCCGGCAGCAGCATTGCGATAAGGATGCCGATGATCGCGATGACCACCAGCAACTCGACGAGGGTAAAACCTCGTCTGCGCACGGAGCGACACGAGTTCATGGACCATCTCCAAGAAAAAAAAGAAATGCGATAAGAAAATGGATCTCTCGAAGTGTTGGCTCCGCACGAACGGCGAGCCGATCCTTCAAGCAAACTGCGCATAGGATAATAGGTCTATCGGAAGAAATCCAACAAATTTTCTTGCCAATCTTCAAGGAAGAATGACTGGGATCACATTTCAGCAGCCCAGGTGGCGCCTGTGCCTGATGAAAAGTTTCTAACGACCTTTCTTCTCCCCCCGCACTCCCGGGGGGAGAAGGGCTGGGGATGAGCGGACCTTGCGGGAGGCTTGAGATTGCGTACCCAACTCCGCTCCCCTCTCCCCCGACCCCAGCCTGATAAAAAACGGTTGCTGGCGTGCTCAGGTCTTGTTGCGCGGCGGGGTGTACTTGTGCCGCTCGGCATTGAATTGGGTTCGAACGGGCATCCTTCCACGCCCATTGCCACCCTTGTCAAATCCGACTCTGCTCGGATAATCGCAGGCAATAGGTAAACGCGACCCCACGGCGTGGAACCCCCCCGCGGTTCCCCGAACTCACCAATGCATTGGGAAGGACCACTATGGCGGCGATCGAGCGAACTTTGATCTTGTTGAAGCCCGACTGCGTTCAACGGCGACTGGTCGGCCGGGTACTGTCTCGCTTCGAAGACAAAGGCCTGAACTTGGTCGCCATGAAAATGCTGCAAGTCACCCCCGAGCTTTCCAAGCAGCATTATGCCGAACACGTGAGCAAGCCGTTCTACCCCAATTTGGAGCAGTTCATCACCGCCTCGCCGATTGTGGCCGCCGTGGTGGAGGGGCTCGACGCCATTCGCGTGATTCGCGACATGCTGGGCAAAACCAACGGCCTGGAAGCCGCCCCCGGCACGATTCGCGGCGATTTCAGCTCCAGCCGCCAAATGAACCTGGTCCACGCTTCCGACGGACCCGACGCCGCTAAACGCGAAATTGAGCTGTACTTTAAAGGCAGCGAGCTCTGCGCGTACCAGCCTACGGTCACCCCCTGGCTACGCGCTGGCGACGAAGGTTAATCACCCCCGCCACAAAGTTAATCGCTGCCGGCAAGCTTCACCGCTGCCCGCGGAGAGACCGCGCGCGTATACTAACGGCAAGCCAAACGGTGCGCGCTCCGGGGCACGGTTCCGCAGGCTCCGCTAGCGGTGCGTCTTTTCCTTGAGGGAGGGGCACACGTTGGCTTCCGTATTTTGCCCGGCCCAGCGCCGGCCGCTCCCTGCCACCTTCCGCGGCAATTGCCATGAAAACTCGCAGCACCACGATCCTTACCGTTCGCCACCAGGGGCGCGTGGCCATTGGCGGCGACGGCCAGGTGACGATGGGCAATTCGGTGATGAAGGCCGACGCCGTTAAGATTCGCCGCCTGCTCGATGGCCAGGTGATCACCGGTTTTGCCGGAGGCAGCGCCGATGCCTTCGCCCTGCTGGAGCGGTTCGAGGCCAAGCTCAAAGAGCACCCCGGCAATGTGCCCCGCGCGGCCACCGAGCTGGCCAAGGAGTGGCGCACCGATCGGGCACTCCGCCGGCTGGAAGCCCTGCTGGCCGTGATCCATGCCCAACATACGCTGCTCGTCACCGGCAATGGCGACGTGATCCAACCCACCGACGGCATCCTGGGCATTGGCTCCGGCGGCAATTACGCGGTGGCCGCGGCCCGCGCTCTGGTGGCCCATTCTCAGTTGAGCGCCGCTGAGATTGTCAAGGCTTCGCTCGAAATCGCCGCCGGGATCGATATCTACACCAACACCCACATTGTGGTGGAGGACATGCCGTGCAAGACCTGACACCGCGCCAAATTGTCGCCGAGCTCGATCGTCACATCGTGGGCCAGAAAGACGCCAAGCGGGCCGTGGCCATCGCCGTCCGCAATCGCTGGCGGCGTCAGCGCCTGCCCGAAGAATTGCAAGCCGAGATCGCCCCCAAGAACATCCTCATGATCGGCCCCACCGGGGTGGGCAAGACCGAAATCGCCCGCCGCCTGGCCAAGCTCACCGGCGCGCCGTTCATCAAGATCGAAGCCACCAAGTTCACCGAGGTAGGATACTACGGCCGCGATGTGGAAAGCATGATTCGCGAGCTGGTGGAAAACGCCATCTCGCTGGTCCGCGAGCAAGAGCGCAAGAACGTGGAGGCCCAGGCCACGATCCGCGTGGAAGAACGCCTAGTGGACATGCTGGCCCCCGCCCCGCCGCTCGATTTTGACAACGAGCAAAACAAAGACGCCGTGGCCCGGCATGAACGCACTCGCGAAAAAATGCGGACCATGCTGGCTGCTGGCGAGCTGGAACAGCGCAAGGTGGAAGTCAGCATCGAGCAAAAGGCCGTGCCGATGATGTTCACCGGGGCCGGCCTGGAACAGATGGACTTTGACATCCAAGGCATGTTCGAAAAGATCATGCCCAAGAACACCAAGCGCCGCGAAACCACGGTGGCCGAAGCCCGCAAAATTCTGTTCGAACAAGAGTGCGACGCCCTGATCAATCAAGAAAAGGTGCACGCGGCGGCGATCGACCTGGCCGCGAACCTGGGCATCATCTTCCTTGACGAAATCGATAAGATCACCGCCAGCGAAGGCAAAGGCGCCGATGTTTCGCGCCAAGGCGTGCAGCGCGACCTGCTCCCCATCGTGGAAGGCACCACCGTGCAAACCAAGTACGGCCATGTTTCCACCGACCACATTTTGTTCGTGGCCGCCGGGGCCTTCCACCGCGCCAAGCCCAGCGACCTGATGCCGGAGCTACAAGGCCGGTTTCCGATTCGCGTGGAGCTGACCGACCTCACGCGGGAAGACTTCGTGCGCATCCTTCGCGAACCGCGCAACGCGCTCACGCGGCAATACACGGCCCTGCTGAAGACCGAAGGCGTGGAGATTGAATTCACCAACGACGCGGTGGAGGCCATGGCCGACCTGGCGTTCCGCGTGAACCAAACCACGCAGAACATCGGCGCCCGCCGCCTGGCCACGATCATGGAACGCCTGCTCGAAGAGCTCTCGTTCGAAGCGGCCGACATGGGCAGCGGCAAAGTAACCATCAACGCCGCCTACGTGCAGCAACGCCTGGCCGACGTGGCCGAGGATGAAGACCTGAGCCGGTTTATTTTGTAGGAAGTGCGCGGGCCACGCTTGCGACGGGTGGCTGGGGTCTGGTTGTCGAAGATAGAGCAGCCTACTTCCAGCAGCGTCGCCGACAACCAGCCCCCAGTCGAATCCGGCCAAACCGTCAGGAAGCACAGCTCAAAGTTCCCGCAAACCTGTGCAAAGCGTGCGACCCTCACATCGCGCACCGGTTCGTGATGGGTGTCTGTCAATCATCCGCCGGCGTGAACTTGGTGAGGCGTAAAAAGTATCGAGTTTTCGAATGGCGTTCTGGTTTGTCTCGCTCGCTTTCCTTGGTCTCAAAGCCGGCGAAGGTAACAGACTCGCCGAGGGGGAGCGTGACGGTCGTTTGAATCTTTTCCTGGCTGGGCAGGGGTTTGCGTCCGCCGTCTGCGGTTGCCACGGTGATTCCCGTGTCGATCGAATGTATATATCGTATCTCAACATGGAATCCGCCGCTATCGGACCGGCGGAGAGTGCCAGACATAGTAAATGTTTGCGACCCGGTATCGACTCGGCTATGAAACGCCGATCCTGGGCGCGCGACGACTTCCATACCGCGTAAAGGTGTGGCCTTGGGCGCCTTTTCTGACGCTGGTTTGTCAACGTATCCGATCGCATCCAGGCGGAGGAGATAATCGTCGGCGATTGTGGCTGAACAACACCAACCGCAACCGAAAAACGCCAGCAACAGGATTCGTTTCACGATGGCATCCATTCGAAAAAGTAAGGGAGCTTTGGCAACGCGACTTGCTGACAGGTCGTCATTGTAGGGCTCCGCCCCGAGCGAGTCAGTCGGCTTTCGCTCCGCGAAAGCAAATCCTTGCCGTAACCGTTCACGCTTTTCAAGCTGGTCTTGGTGATTTTAGCTGGTTGGGGTTAGCTTGCCGCCATGATGGCAGCCC
>CAYUMU010000163.1:0-4793 GCA_964445985.1 uncultured Pirellulales bacterium
TTTGCAATTTGCAATCCAATGCGGCGTGTAGGCCATACGCATTGGATTTGCCGGGGAGGGTTGAGCGCAAGTGACGATCAACGCGCAACGACTTCGACGCGGCCCAATTTCTCCAACTCGCCGCAAATGACGACGTTTTTATCAGGCCACCCCCGACCCCTCTCCCCGGAAATACCGGGGAGAGTATCTGTTAGGCTCTCAAGCAAAGAAAGTTGCCTCCGCCGTCTTCCGCAGCAGCCAATCGCGATCGCTCTCCGATGCTTTCAAGTGATCGCGCACCAACTCGATGGAGGCCGTGTAGGTGTGCTCGTCTTGCACCTGGTAGGGGCAATCGGTGGCCCACATCAACCGCTCGGGTCCGTAGGCGTCGAGCAGGCGGCCAATCATCGGCAGCAAATCCGTATAAGGCTGTTGCTTCTTGCCCAAGGCATAAAAGGCCGATGTCTTAACTTTCACCTGCTTGTGACGCGCCAGGTCGCACAGCAGCTTGAGCTCGGCCTCGTCCACCGCGCCTGAGACGCCAATTCGGGCAAAATGATCAATCACCACCGGCGTGCGAGGGAATTTCTGACACATTTTATCCACGGCCGGCAGCGAGTCGGGGTTGATCAGGTGGCACATGGCCTGGCCCGTCTCGGCGCCGGTCTTCCACATGGTGGCCATGCCAGGGCTATCGAGCCAGGTTTGCGGCGACTGCTTGCCGGGCCGAATGCGGAAGCCGCGCACGCCTTGCTCCAGCAGCAACCGCATGGTCTTGGCCGGCTTGTCGGTTTCGTCGATCACGGCCACGCCCGAAAACACGCCCGGGAACCGCTCGATCGTCTCCAGCATGTAACGGTTATCGAAGCCGTAAAAACTCATTTGAATGAGCACGATCCGCGATACGCCACAGGGGCGGGCCAGGGCCAGCAGTTCCTCGGGCGTAAAGCTGGGCGGCTTCATGTCGGCCACCGCAAAACCCTCGGCCAGCGGATAGGCTTTGACATTGGGAGTCCACACGTGAACGTGAGCGTCGATGGCGCCGGCTTTGAGATCAGCCTGGCCAGCCGCAGGCTCCGCGGCGGTAAGTTCCCCAGGCAATGCGGCAGGCAGCGCGGCCGCTAACGACCCCAGCCCCGCCGCGGCACCGGCTTGCAACAAGGCCCTGCGACTGAAGACATCCGCCGCGGCGGAAACCATCTTGGGCGAGTCGATCGAGGCGCTAACGCGTTTCATATTCTTCCTTCTCCGCAGAATCCCAAGGGGGGGGCACAAGCTCGATAACTGGGAACCGCACCGACTATCCACCGGCCAGCCTTCAAGCTCCCCCGATTGTAAATGCCGCCGTGGGCGAATGCAGTTAAAGACCGCGAGAATGCCAGAACGTCCGAATCAAATGAATCGTGTTGCGGCCCCGTGGGTTCACGGCAGAGCGGCGCCAACTTTCCGCGGCGGCCGTGAAACTGCCGCCGTCTGTCGCCG
Source organism: uncultured Pirellulales bacterium (assembly GCA_964445985.1). GTDB lineage: Bacteria > Planctomycetota > Planctomycetia > Pirellulales > S012-138 > CAYUMU01. Next base: position 1,462 of record CAYUMU010000163.1, read on the forward strand.
GTATGGTTCTTCAGCAACCGACCTAGAGGCCGCCAGCGGCAACTTGTGGGGAAAGGTGGAACCATGTCTTCTGAACAACCTCGCCGCCTGGCCCAAGCAAGCCCGGCTTGGGCTTGGGCGGCCTACGAACCCGGCCCTGGCAATCCGTGGGACTTGGGGCAAGTGGCCCACCTGCATCGCCGCGCCGGCTTGGGCGCAAGTTGGGAACAGTTGCAGCAAGACTTGGCGCGGCAACCGGCGGAGGTGGTTGCCCGCTTGATTGCCGGCGACGAACACGCGGCCGAGTTCGAGAACCAAATGGCCGTCGCCGCGGCGCCCCTGTTGGGCAGCGACGATATTGATGGTCTGGCCGCCTGGTGGCTGTATGCCATGCAGTCCACCGGCCATCCCTTGCAAGAACGCATGACCCTGTACTGGCATGGCCATTTCGCCACCAGCCAGGCCAAGGTGAACAGCCCTCGGCTGATGTATCGCCAGCACCAAAAAATTCGTGCGCACGCCCTGGGGCAGTTCGGCGCTCTGTTGAGCGAAATGTCGCGCGATCCGGCGATGCTGATCTGGCTCGACGCGGCCACCAACAAAAAATCGCACCCCAACGAAAACTTTGCCCGCGAGGTAATGGAGTTGTTTTCGCTCGGCCTGGGAAACTACACCGAGCAAGATATTCAAGAAGCCGCCCGGGCTTTTACCGGCTGGGAACTGCGGCAGGATCGGTTCTTCTTCAATCCTTACCAGCACGACCGCGGCGCAAAAACGGTGCTCGGCGCCACCGGCGCCTGGAATGGCGACGACGTATTGCGGATTTTGCTGGAGCAGAACGCCGCCGCCGAATACCTGGTGAGGCGGATGTTCCGCTATTTCATTTCCGAAGTGGAAACGCCCTCCAGCGAATTAATTGCCCCGTTGGCCGTGGAGCTGCGCCAGCGGTCTTACGATCTCTCTTGGCTCCTGGGCGCCATGTTGGGCTCCAACCTGTTTTTCTCGCCCTTGGCCCGGCGGCAAAAGATCAAGGGGCCTGTGGAATTGGCTATCGGCCTGATCCGCGGCTTGGAAGGCACGACCAACGCCTACCAATTGGCGAAAGATTTGGGATCGCTCGGCCAGGCCTTGTTTGAGCCGCCTACCGTCAAAGGCTGGGACGGCGGACGCGAATGGATTACCTCGGCCACCATGCTAGGCCGCATGCAACTGGTTTGGGCGCTCGTGAACGGCAGCCACGGCGAATACGGCAACAAGATCGATCTGGCGGCGTTGCTCCAGCGGCAGGGCGTAACGGGTGTGAACGCGGCCGTCGATCGCTTGGCGCTATTGTTGCTCGGTGAGTTGCCGACGCCCGAAATTAAAATCAAGCTGTTGGCCGCGGCCCAGCGTTCCGCGCAGAGTTCTGCCCAAGGAGACACCACCAACTTGGGATACGCCCGCGTGGTGCAAGCCATCGCCGCCTTGCCGCAGTTTCAGTTGGCGTAGCACAGAGTCGGCTTTCGCTCCGCGAAAGCATTCTTTTCGCGGAGCGAAAAGCGACTTGGCCATGCAGGTTTTCACCAATCCATTACATCCAATCTCGGGAACATGGTCATGAATCTTTCACGCAGACGGTTCCTCCAAAGCAGCCTGGGCGGTTCCACGATGTTATCGCTGGGCCTGGCGGCGCCCCGGTTCTTGCAACACTCGGCTGGGGCGTTGGCGTCGCCAGCGGCCAACCCCGCCGGCCGCGTGCTCGTGGTTGTGCAACTGGCCGGCGGCAACGACGGCCTGAACACCGTGATTCCCTATCGCGATCCCGAGTACGCCCGCAATCGGGTGGCCTTGCGAATCAACGCCAACCAGGTGCTCAAGGTCGATGGCGACGTCGGCCTGCATCCGCAACTGGCTCCGCTCGCCGCCCTGTGGGAACAGCAGCGGCTGGCGATCGTGCAGGGCGTCGGCTACCCCAACCCCAACCGTTCGCACTTCGAAAGCATGGACATCTGGCAAAGCTGCCACCGCGGCGCGGAACCGCGACGCACCGGCTGGCTGGGGCGAACGCTGGACGAACTTCCGGCCGAGCGGCGCTCGGACCTAGCGGCCTTGCACCTGGGGCGCGGCGAACTGCCGCTGGCGTTGGCGGCCCGCCATACGGCGGTGCCCTCGGCGCCTTCGCTCGACGCGTTTCAACTGCGCACCACCAGCGGAGCGCTGGGCAGCGACGCGCTACGAGAACTGGCGGCAACCGCGGTTCCCCAAGAAGCAGTGATCGGAAACACGGCCGAAGATTCGCTGGCCTCGTTCCTGCGGCAAACCACGCTCACCGCGCTCGATGCCAGCGACAAGGTAAAGGAATCGCTGGCCGCGGAAGCAGCCGCCACGCCTTATCCTGCGTCGGGCTTGGCGGCCAAGCTCAAGACCATCTCGCAGTTGATCGACGCCGGCTTGGCCTGCCCCATTTACTATGTTTCGCTGGATGGCTTCGATACCCACGCCAGCCAGGGGGCCGCGCATGCCAGCCTGCTGAACGAGCTTTCCGCGGCCTTGGGAGCGTTCACCACCGATCTAAAAGCCCGAGGGCATGCCGATCGCGTGCTGGTGATGACCTTCAGCGAATTCGGCCGCCGGGTCAAGGAAAACGCCAGCCTGGGCACCGATCACGGCGCCGCGGCCCCCATGTTCTTGCTGGGAACCAAAGTCAAGGCCGGCTGCGTAGGCGCACACCCCAGCCTGACCGACTTGGACCAGGGCGACCTCAAGCACCACACCGACTTCCGCCAGGTGTACGCGGCCGTGCTGGAGAACTGGCTGGCATGCCCCAGCGAAGCCGTGCTGGGCGGGCGGTTTGCGCCAGCGAACGTGCTGCCCCCGTGGCTTGGCCGCCCCGGCCATGAATGAGCGTGGCAGTTCCCTTGGCGAGCGCGGGCCGGGTGAGCAATGTCGTTCGTCGTGATACAATGGCCGCGATGGACACACTTTACATTGAAATGTCGATCATCAGCTACTTGCGCCAGAAACCAAGCACGCAAGTCGTGTCTGCGGCGCGCCAACTGCTGACCCACCAGTGGTGGAACGACGAGCGAGCAAACTATGAACTGGTTATTTCGCAATACGTGATCGATGAGGCAGCGGGAGGTGATCCAACACTTGCGGCGGAACGGCTTGAATCACTTGACGGTATTCCGCTGTTGCCGGGCGTTCCTGAGATTCCTCAGATTGCGGCTGAAATCATGTCCTTGGGTGTCCTGCCACCCAAGGCACAGATCGATGCCCTGCATATCGCGTCGGTGGCCCATCACCGGATACAATACCTATTAAGTAACTGACGAAAAATAACTTCGGATGTTTTCTAACACTAGTATTCATGT
>CAYUMU010000164.1:0-4765 GCA_964445985.1 uncultured Pirellulales bacterium
CACATGAATACTAGTGTTAGAAAACATCCGAAGTTATTTTTCGTCAGTTACTTAACCAACCTCGGCTTCGGCGCCGCTGTCAATATCGCCGCCCGCCAATGTTCGAGCGAATATCTATTATGCGTCAATCCAGACGCTCATGTTCGGCCCCAAACCCTGCTTGAACTGGTCAGTCGGGCACTCGCCACGCGCGACCGAGGTTTTTGTCTTTGGGAGGCGCGGCAACTGCCTTTTGAGCACCCCAAGCTCTACGACGCCGTGACGCTTGAAACACCTTGGGCGTCGGGCGCCTGTTTCATGGTGGATCGGGCCGTGTTTCTGGAACAGGGCGGTTTCGACGACAACATCTTCCTTTATTGCGAAGATGTTGATCTTTCCTGGCGGCTACGCGCGGCAGGTTATCGGCTGGCCTATGTTCCATCGGCGGTGGTCGATCACGATAGTTACGCCGAGCCAGGCCGGATAAAGCCAACGCAATTCTATAACTCAGTCGTGTCCAATGGAATTGTGCGCATCAAGTTTGGAAATCTGCGAGACATGCTCGTGTTCGTCCCACTCTTGTGCTGGTTCCTTGTTCTGCCACCGAAATTAAGTCGTCCCCGCCTGAATTTGATCAGCGCCACCCTCAAAGCGGTTCCGCGGTTCCTGCGAGCTTACGCTTGGCGTCTGCGGCATCGCGACGCGCGCAACTGCGGAATTGCGAGATTCACTCGCTTCGGTTTCGAGATTGCCAGGCATGGCGGCTATTTCAGCACGCGGTCCCATCCAGAAGGCCCCTTGGTCTCGGTCATGGTGCGGACCATGAATCGCCCGCATTTCCTCCGAGAAGCCCTGGCTTCCATTCAGAATCAAACCTATCAGAATATCGAGGTGATTGTTGTCGAGGATGGCGCCCCTCGAGCTCAGGTAGTCATAGACGAATTCTCACACCTGAATATTAAGTACGTTGCCACCGGGGAGCGAGTGGGACGCTGCGGAGCGGGGAACCTGGCCATGTCTCATGCCACGGGGAAGTATTTGAATTTCCTGGATGATGATGATCTCTTTTACAGCGACCATTTGGAAGTTCTTGTCGGCGAGTTGAGCAGGCAGTCGGAATGCGCGGTCGCGTACAGCCTGGGTCTGGAAGTCGCCACCGCCGTTCAAAGCACCTCGCCATTTGGATACACTGAATTCCGGCACCAAACCATTTATCGCCAGAAGTTCGACCGCGAGCTTTTGCAGTCACGCACTTACATCCCCATTCATTGCGTGCTGTTCTCGCAATGGCTATTTGAGGAGGAAGGCGGTTTTGACGAATCATTGGACATGCTGGAAGACTGGAACCTGTGGGTTCGATATGCGCGGCGCAGCGATTTTTTGTTCGTGCCCAAAACGACCACTCTGTATCGCGTACCGGCCGACCGGCGAGTGGCGGCAACGCGCTCGGCGCAGTTTGCCCTGGCCTACCAGCGCGTGGTGGAACTCAATTCGTCGGCGCCGTCGCTCCTTTCAAATCACTACCGCCGCTCCGCCTGAACAACTGGCGCAAGCATGCGATCTCCGCCCGCGGCGCGGCCGCTCGTCGATCGACTGGGCCAAGCCCAACTCGCGGACCAACCGTTGCACCAGCGCTAGCCCACCGTGGGCGGTGCCGACGCTCCGTTCGGCCAATTCGATGTGCAGGTTGCCGCCGCGAAGCATCGGCTGCGAAGGGTCGTCGGGAAAGTTGTGCTTGCCGAGCCGCTGATCCAAACGCTGCTTGCGGGCTTCACTCACCTGGTCGATAATCGGTAAAATCCTGACAGGCAATATTCTCGAGGTGGTGCTTGATTGTGTTGGATCTGCTCTTCGAAGGAACAAACTTATGTGCCGCTGGCTCGCCTACTCGGGTGCACCCGTGTTGTTGGACGAGTTGCTGTTCCAGCCCAAGCATTCCTTGATCGATCAAAGTCTCAACTCCAGGCTGGGAGCGACGACCACCAATGGCGACGGGTTTGGCATCGGTTGGTATGGGGCGGGAGATACCCCCGGCGTCTTCCACGGCGTCGAGCCTGCCTGGAACGACCGGAACTTGCAGGATCTCTCGCGGCACATCGTCTCGCCGCTTGTGTTCGCTCATATTCGCGCTTCCACCGGGGGCGCGATTCAGCAGACCAATTGCCACCCTTTTCGCCATGGATCGTGGCTGTGGATGCACAATGGCATGATTGCCGAGTTTGCCAAAGTTAAGCGCGACCTGGCTTTCGTTGTCGATCCGTCCTTGTACCCGCTGATCGAGGGTTCGACCGATTCAGAGCTTTTCTTTTACCTGGCGCTCACGTTGGGTTTGGAAGAAGAACCCGTGACTGCTGTCGAAAAAGCCGTGGGGCTGATCGAACAGACCGGCCGCAAGCACGGAGTCGAGCACCCGATCCAGATGACCGTGGCCACCACCAACGGCTCAAGCATCTGGACGTTTCGCTATTCCAGCGAAGGCAAATCCAGGTCGCTGTTTTTCAGTACGGCCGTGAACCGCTTGCGCGCGCGGCATCCCGATCATTCTGTATTGCAAAAACTATCTGACGAAGCGCGCCTGGTCGTTTCGGAGCCGCTGGGCGATTTGCCAGGCGCGTGGAATGAAGTTCCAGAATCCACCTGCGGCATCGTCCAGCCCGGCGACGACGAATTGCGCCCTTTTAAGCCTCGGCTTAAATAACCCAGGCCGGCTGTCGCCGCCGTTCGTCGTGGAATGCCTTCTATCGAGCATCATTCTTCGGAGCACCCATGGATATTGAATTGCCCATTACCATCAAGCGGCAGCCGGACTATACCACCTGCGGCCCCACGAGCTTGCATGCGGTCTACTCGTACTACAAAGATCCGATTTCCCTCTCGCAGGTGATTGAAGAAGTGCCCAAGCTGGAGCAAGGCGGCACGATGAGTTTGCACCTGGCAGTGCACGCCTTGCGACGAGGTTACAAGGTAGATGTTTGGGCATTCAGCGTGAGACATTTTGATCCCACCTGGTTCTTGCAGCCCACCGACTACGTGGCCAAGATCAAAGCCCGACTGGCCGCCAAGGGCATGGCCGACGACGCCCGCTATCGTTCGGCCTTCGCTTCGCTGGAAGAATACTTTCAGCGCGGCGGGAAGATCCATTGGCAAGATCTGACCCCCCGCTTGATCGGAAACATCCTCCAGCGCGACATGCCGATCCTCACCGGCACCAACGGCACGTTTCTCTATCAGTGCGCTCGCGAGACCGCGGAAGGCCCCGACGACGTTTGCGGCGAACCGTTTGGCCACTTTGTGGTGTTATGCGGATACCATAGCCAAGAACGGACGGTGAGCATTGCGGATCCGCTGCTCGACAACCCGCTGCACGGCGCCAAGTACTATCGGGCCAGCGTCCACCGGCTGATCGGCGCGATCTTCCTCGGCGCCGCGACCGACGATTCCAACTTCCTCGTCATCCGGCCAAAGCAGTGGGGTAAACGCCAGAAGTGATGGAGGCAGGCATCCTGAACCATGATCTACGGGCCATTTTGAACCAGCGGCCTACCAGCAGGCCCAGCGACCGCCAAGCAACGATTCCGGACGTTGCGCCCGAGAATAATCAAGGGACAACCGCCCTATTTGGCCATGAGAAGCAAGCCACGCTCAGGCCTGGCGCCTACTTTCTTCATTCCAGACCCGAGCGTCTAGTCACGCTGGGAGAATGGCGTGGTGTCACCAGGCCGGTAGATTGTTGACTGTTCATCGACACGATCAATCCGGTAGCGATCCGCATAATCGACGTCGTTGCGGTGCCAATGGCAGAAGACGTTATGGTAACGGCACGCCCAGCCGAACTTGGGCAGCACATCATGCCTCGTGGTGCTGGAAAGCGATTGCAGAATACTCTGCTTGTGTCGCTCGATAAAACCCCAATTGATCCTTCCGCTGTGTTGCGTCGCGTTGAGATAGTTGACAAACCACCATCCGTCGACATCGCGGCAGATCATGTCGCTGGTGTCATTTGCGGCGGAATCTGTATCTGAGCGCGATTCTCTGAATACGTCCAGCAGCGGCTCCGTGATCAAAACGCGTGGTACGATAGAAACCTTGGATTCCAGTCGATAGCCTTCCACCAGCGCTGGCCCGAAAATGATCTCATCCGTCAAACAGATTGCCCCCATTGTCAGCGCGCCGCGCAAGAAGAGCCCATTGAGGGCCATCCGCAGTTGATAATGCTGCACGCAGCGAATGACGAATTGAACGACGGCCGGCCTGGTGACCTGCCCTAGCGGAAGCGCCAGAACCAGATTGTCGCTGAAGAACTTCAGACCCCAAGCCGAGGCGTGAGAGTCATCGCCGACGGATTGCCGCGTAAACTCCCGCGAATCCTGGATAGCCGCCGCGATGCGATTCAGTGTCTGCTGCGACTCCTCGCTGTTTGCGGTCGCGGTCGACGCCTGGGAAAAGCCCAACAGGTCGAGAAACGCCACGACCGACTCCAAAATGCATGGTTGTCCCGCGGGGTCAGTATATGAATTGGCCATGGACATTCTTCAACCACTTCCGAGGGGAGTCCACTGCTTCGCACGCGACGACTAACGACGTCATCATGGCGAAAGTGCTTGTCGGGATGCAAGACCCTGCCGTTGGTTTGATGGGTGGCAGCAGGATTCTCGGGCACCATCAACGCTACTTTTTGCGGCCAGATCGCCCCCGCCAGTGGCGTGGACCGGCACGTTAAGAGCCTATCCAAAGGGTGCAGTCGGCTTGGCAGCAGCGGTTTTCGTTTGGTTTTAAGCATTTTTTG
>CAYUMU010000165.1:0-4699 GCA_964445985.1 uncultured Pirellulales bacterium
ACGCCTTTCAAGCGTTCCAAAAGGTACAACGGAGATGTGGGGGATAAAGAGGGCTGGCGCCCAGGGCTACAACATTTCGCCGCTTCGCGGCTGCCCGTGGAAACTCTAGTCCCGAAGGGACGATAGGTTGTAGCCGCTTCGCGGCTGCCGGATGCGAAAACACCGGCGCTTCACCCCTGGAAACATGCCCGCCAGGGATCATTCGATAATTTCACGTTCAAAAACATAACGAGGGTCATACTCGATCCCGTGCCGGTCGAGCAGGGCGAGAAACTCCTCCTCGAACGTTTTCGTGCGGTGGTGTTCCTCCTGGTTCGCAATGTATCGACCGACGGCGGGCGCCTGAGATTCGCTGACGGAAAACGCCGCGTATCCCGATTGCCACTGAAATCGCTCCTGGACGTCTGCCCGTTCGTTTACTCACTTGGACGAATTCGTTTTGATCAATCGCAACATGTCCGAGATGGCGATCGTCGGACTGAATTTCGCCAGCAGATGGCAATGGTCGGCAACGCCGCCGATTTTCAGCAGCGTTCCCTTTTCTTCGCGAATGATGCCTCCGATATAACCGTACAGGTCTTCTTTCCATGCCGCGGCTATCGACGGCTGCCGATATTTCGTGCTGTACACGACGTGAAACAACAAGTTGGTAAACGTGCTCATTGTGTTTCGTCCATAGTTTTAGTCCCGCAGGGACGGTGGAAACTCTAGTCCCGAAGGGACGATAGGTTGTAGCCACTCTAGTCCCGCAGGGACGGCAGATTGTAGCCGCTCTAGTCCCGCAGGGACGGCAGGTTGTAGCCACGGGCGCGAGCCCGTGGAAACGGAAACGCCGTAATCCCCAAGTCCCGAAGGGACGATAGGAACGAATGCGTCATCTCCTGCCGTCCCTTCGGGACTGACGAATGGATGGGAACGCCGACCCTGGGCTAGCGCCCAGGGCTACAGCATTTCGCCGCTTCGCGGCTACCCGACGCCGCGGATCGCAACCTTTGCCCGGTTTCGCTACGGGCTGTCTTGCTGACTCGACGGAACTCGGACAACTCGCAAGCCGAGGAGGCTGCTCCGGGTCGACGGGGCAGTCCGGTAGCGGGCCGCCGCCCGGCAGTTACTGCTGCTCTGGACGTGGTCCTTTACTCGTCAATGATCAAGTCCCCCGTCAACGCGTCGTCGCCAGATGCGTCGTCCGTGGCGGGCTCATCGTTTCCTGGCGTTGCTGCCGGCGGCTTGTCGCGCAGTCGCTCCAGGTACTCCTGGGCAGGTTCGCCGTTGATGGTCTTGAGCGTTTTCATGGTCTTGAGGACGGGGGAGTTCTTCAAGGCAATCTGCTCGGTGCAGTTCAGTTCTTCCAACGGCAGGAATTTGACGCAAGTGATGTCCTGTGCCGGGGAGCCTCCTATGAGCGTGAGCTTCTTGACATGGGAGAATGCCATGATTGGCGTGAGGTCATTCGAGAAAGTTGTGAGTGTCAGAGACGCCACGGCGACGACATTATCCGTGATAGTATGTCCCAAGCCCAGGATGCCTGACGTGTTGAGATCCTTAAGCTGGGCCTGAATTGCGGCGACCTGGTCCTCCACGGGGAGCTTGTTCGTTTCAGCGGCAAAGGATTCGGCAGTCTGACGTCGCTGCCTTAGTTTCTGCCAGAAGTCGGTCGCCGGCTGCGTTTTTCCATTATTATATGAGTCTCCGATGGACCGGAGAGGGAGTGTTCTTAGAACGGACTCAGTCACCTCGTCGTATAGCGGAAAGCTAGGTTGATGGACCGTCAATTGCTGGAGTGGCATCCCCTTCAATGGCGAAAAGTCGAAGACGCGAACGTCACAACGCAGACGCTGTAACGGCATGCCTTCGAGCGGTGACAAGTCTGCCCCACCAACATTGTTGCAGATCAACTCAGCAAGCGGCATGCCCTTAAGTGGCGTGAGGTCCGAGACGAGCGTGTAGTCGCATCGAAGGTAGGTGAGTTGCATCCCTTGCAGCGGCGAAAGGTCCAAGATGGGGGTGAAAGCACATGCAAGCTTCGTCAGAGGCATTCCCTTCAATGGCGATAGGTCCGAGATCTTCCCCCGATTGGGCGTATCCCCAACTCCTCCACATTTCAGGGTGGCAAGCTGCATCCCCTTTAACGGGCTAAGATCTGAAACCAATGGGGAGGTGCAATCGAGAAAGGTCAGAGGCATGCCCTTGAGCGGTGACAAGTCGGTGACGGAAGTGAATTCACAGTCAAGATATTCCAGCGGCATGCCCCCCAGCGGCGAAAGGTCTGAAATCGTTGTCCTGGGACAAGCAAGGGTGGTCAACGGCATGCCCCGTAGGGGCGAAAGATCCGACACCCTGGTGTATGCGCAACTGAAGTACGTCAACTGCATCCCCCGTAGAGGCGCGAGGTCCGCCAACTTTCCTTTCCCTCGAGTGCTCCCTCTACATCCCAGTAGTTTCAAGCCAACCAGCGCCCGAGCAGGCCAGATTTCCGTGACTTCATCGACCACAAATTCGAGTTCCGTCACGCGGCCGTCTTCAACTTTTCGTTTGATCTTCCCATCGAATCCCGGGTTCACCTCTTGCAGTTTCTTCGCCACGGCAGCGGCCTGCTCCTCCGCCGGGAGTTTGGCCACCTCGTCAAAGAATGCCTGTTGCTCGGCGTTCGCTTGCCACGGTCCCGATGGTTTCGTCGGGGCTGGCGGCTGGCTACTGCCGACCTGCTGTTGCGGTGCCGACGCCTTCCCAACTGGCTTGAGCGTCACCTTCAAAAAAGCCTTCTCGCCACGGGTAACGGTTACCTGGTTCTGCTCCAATTGGAATTGATCGCTGCCGCCCGACAGTTTGGCCTGGTACTTGCCCTCGGCGATGTCGATTGTCCAGCCGGCCGCGGCGTCGGCGACCTTCACTTCGCCTGCTCCCGTGACCTCGATCTTGAGGTTCTGGGCCGCCGCGGCGGGGATGTCGTCGGCCAGTTCTACCACGACTTCCCCATGCGGCGTGCGGAGCGAAAACACGATCGCGGCCAAAGCTACTACCATTGGTACGGCGGCACAGGCCAGCCATACGCTTCGCTTTCGGCGATGCGGTGGGGACTCCTGTAAGGGCGGTTCGGCGTTCGCCACCGTGGCGGCAGTTGCCGAGGACTGACTCGACCGACGGGCTACCACCTGCGACTGCGTATCGACCAGGCTGCTGCGGAGGCTAACGCTTTCACCTTGCGCCGAGGCAGTCCGCAGTAGGGCCGTTTGTTCTTCTTCCTGTTTCACCTGGGCAGCCATCGCCGTTTGCAGCAGCGTCTCCAAATCGGCGCCTAATGCGAACCGTTCCAGAGCCGTAGCAACCTCGGCTGGCGTGGCGTAGCGGTCCTCGGGCTGCCGGGCCAGCATGCGGTGAATGACTTCCACCAGTTCCCCTGGCAGATCCCCGCGGAACGAATCCACTCGCGGCGGGTCTTGCGTGGCCAGAGCGGTGAGCTTCTTGATGGTGCTGTTGTATTGGGCGCCGTGGAACGGCACGCGGCCGGTCAGCAGCTTGTAGAGCGTGGCCCCCAAGCTGTAGATGTCGGCCCGGATGTCCACCGAGTGGGTATTGCCACCTTGCTCGGGGGCCATGTAGTCGAGGGTGCCCATGATCTGGCCCGCGGCGGTCAGTTCATCGTTCTCCACCTGCTGCTCGTTGAGCAGGGCCAGGCCCATGTCCAAAATCTTGACCTGTGGCCCCTTGGGGGTGGCGCTCAGCATCAGGTTGCCGGGCTTGATGTCGCGGTGAACCAGGTTGTTCTCGTAGGCATGCTGCAAGCCCAAGGCTGCCTGGCGGATCAGTTCACAGGCCTCGGGCGCGGCGAGCGTGCCCGAGTGCTTGATCAGGCCCGAGAGGTCCACGCCTTGCACGAGCTCCATCACCAGGTAATGGGTGCCGTCGATTTCGCCGGCGTCGTGCGCGGCCACGATGTTCTCGTGGGCCAGGGCTCCCACGGCCCGCATCTCCCGCTCGAAGCGAGCCACGGCGGCGGCGTCTTGCATGCGAGCCGTGGATAGCACCTTGAGGGCGACCAGGCGGTTGAGCTTGGTGTGCAGAGCTTTGTAAACGGCCCCCATGCCTCCCTGGCCCAGCTTGGCGAGCAACTGGTACTGCCCCAGGTGTTCCAGATCGAGACTGGCCTGACTGGCCGAGACTGCGCCCGCCGATGTTCCCTGGCGAGGCCGGGCACCGATCGCCTCCACCCGTGCCACGATCCGCTGGCATTCCTCGTCGATCTCAACGACCGGGAACGCCCCCAGGTTTTGCAGCATGTTTTCCAGGGTTTGGAATTCGGCCTCGTCGCGAGGTTCGGTGCCTGCTTCGAGATTGGCTGGCGTGGCCTCGTCGTTGGCGGCGCCGAAATGGAACGGATCGTTGGCAGACATCAGCAGCCCCTGGGATCGGGTCGTATGAGCGGAAAGCGGTCGGAGCGGGCTCCGGCAACGGAGCGCCCTCTCATAAGTACAATGCGGGAGTGTCAGACTTTTCTGGGAAAACTGCCGGCCGAAATCTCGTAACTCGTTTATTGATCGAATGTTAAGAAATTTAATTTTGTGCGGGGGCTCAGTTGTCGGCTAGGACGTTGCGAAGGCGTTGCAGCACGGCATATTTGGCCTGCCGGACGGCCCCGGGGGAGATGCCCTCTTTATCCCCCACATCTCTGTTCGAATCATGGCGGGGTTTTGCTAGCTTG
>CAYUMU010000166.1:0-3248 GCA_964445985.1 uncultured Pirellulales bacterium
CCAGGGTAAAACATTAACGCCAAAACCGGAAGTTATTTTTCGTGTGATACTAAGTTCGCAATGACGCGCACTTGAGGATGCTTTTCCGCCAATCGTTGTAGTTGACTCACGCTCCCATCGGGCGAGTGATTATCAACCAATACCAGGCTAACACGATCCCGTGGATAGTTCGACGCCAGCACGGAAGTAACGCAGGCTTCGATCAAATGCGCCGAATTATAGGAAACAATCACCACCTCCACCGAAGGCAGGCGTTCATGATTCGCGATCCGCGGCGCCGCGCTCAGTGCGGTGGATTCGTGCTGAAACACCCTGGCGGGCATGCGATCGGTAAGTCCGTGAATCCAGCGGTTGGCGTTGCTTGCGACGCGAGCCGTGATTGTCTTAGACGCCCGGCCCATAAATTCCCGCCACCCAAGCTTCCGAAACAGATAAGCGGCTTTTTTCAGGTGTGCCGCCGCATGAGAGCGGCGCGTGCCCACGCTTTCCGCAACGCCGACTGGCGCGGCGGGAGTGTCGCAGCGCAGGCTTGTTTGACTCGGTTGTGCCATGGAGGTGTCAGTGAATCGTGAAGTGTGGGCGATCCGTTTTGCCTTCGCAACTTGGGTGAACCGCGAATGCGAGTCCCCCCTCGCGCCAATTTGGCAACTGACGGTAGCAGATTACAGATGTTCTGGCATTACCGATTCTTGCGACACCATGGACAGCGTTCCTGAACAACCCGATGTCAATCCCTGGTCGCGCATGTTGCGTGCGACGAAAACGAGCGTGGCAGGCTGCGAAGTGGAGGTTCGAGGGACTGCTAGTTTCGGCGGGCTGGGACGGTTTCGGGGAAGACGACAATTTCGATGCGTTCGTTGCGTTGCTGGCCGGCCGTGGTGGCGTTGGAGAAGAGGGGGCGGTTGGAGCCGTAGCCGATCACCACCATTTGTGCCTGGGAGAACTGCACGCGGTTGAGCAGGAAGTCGAACACGCTGGTGGCCTGAGCCGTCGAGAGTTCGTGGTTGTTGCGGAAGTTGCCTCGCGGCGGTTGGTCGCTGGTGTGCCCTTCCACGCCGATCCGTTGTTGGGGATAGGCGCGGAGCAGTTCGCCGCCGAGTTGTTCGAGCAATCGTTCGGCCGCCGGGGTGAGCCGAGAATCGCCGGGTTGAAAGAGCTGTGCCGAGACGATTTCCACGCGAATGATGTCTTCTTCGCGGCGGACCTGAACGCCGGGCAGGTTGAGTTCGGGCAGGTTGTTCTTGAGGCTGTTGTTGGGGGTGATGATGGCGCCGCCATAGCGACGGGTGGAGGCCACCATGGCTTCGACTTCTTTGCGATTGGTTTCGGAAAGTTGCCGCAGTCGCTCGTTTTGGGCGAGGGCGGATTGCATTTGGTCGCGAAGCGCCGTGGCTTGTTCCTGATAGAGCTGCGATTGTTGCTGAGCCTGGGCCAGGAGGGCGTTCTGCCGTTGGTTTTCTTGGTCGAGTTCGTTCACGCGGGCTTGCAAGTCGCGGTTCTTGTTTTCCATCGCGACGCGTTGCTCTTGAAAAACCTGCGCCTGGCGCGCGGCCGGGTTCTGACAACCTGCCGCCGTGAATAGCAGCATTGCCAGCAGCCAGAGGCATCGATCCCGGAACCAGCCCATCACCATCTCCCTTGTAGCGCCAGCAGAACATGCAGCGCGCGAAGTCTCCTCTCGGGTTATGAAATGCGGGGGGATGTTATCGCGAGGCTGAAGAGGATGCAAGACGAGTGCGGGCGGGGCGGAGTTTGGGAGTTCGGAGTGGGGAGTTCGGCGATTATGCGAGGATCAGGTGGTTGAGTGGCAGGCTGGGCCGGATTGGATTGCAAATTGGGGATTGGGGATTGGGGATTGGGATTTTCGGCGCGCTGGATGAGATGGTTGAGTGCGTGAGAGGGCGGCATGCTTGCGCCGCGGGCGTAAGCATGGCACACTGGCGGGGTTTGGTGTGGTGGGTGGGGCCGAGGTTTGGGGGACTGTTGGCCAAGACGGCCAAGCCAGCGGGGTGGCGGGTTACTCTTCGGAGAGGGGTTGGGTGGGCGAGTCGCTTTCGACCAGCAAGGCCTGGCCGTTGCGGTCGGCTCGGCGGTTGATCGAAGGGCCGATAATGCGCTCGATCTCGTCTTCGTTGAGGATTTCTTTTTCCTCGAGGGCGTCGGTCAATTGATCGAGCTTGTCGCGATTTTCGTCAAGCAGGTGGTAGGCTCGATCGGCCGCTTCGTGGAGGATGCGGGCGACTTCTTCGTCGATCACCTGGGCGGTGTGCTCGCTAAACTGGCGGTGATCGTGGAATTCTTTGCCGAGGAAGGGGTGTTCTTCGGAAGTAACATAGTTGACTGGCCCTAGGCGTTCGCTCATGCCCCAGGCGGTAACCATGCGGCGGGCGAGCTGGGTGGCTTTTTTGAGATCGTCTTCGGCGCCGGCGGAGTATTCGTCGAACACCAGTTTTTCGGCCGCTCGTCCACCCAGAATGAAGACCAGGGCGGCCTTGATGCGGCGTTCGCCGATGCTAATGCGGTCTTCTTCGGGCAGCAGTTGGGTTACGCCGAGGGCGCGGCCGCGGGGGACGACGGTGACCTTGTGCACGCGGTCGGCGCCGGGGACGATCCAGGCCAGCAGGGCGTGGCCCGATTCGTGGTAGGCGGTCATGCGCTTTTCTTTGCCTTCGAGAATTTCTTCGCGCTTGGCGCCCATGAGGACCTTGTCGCGAGCTTCTTCGAAGTCGATCATTTCGACCTTGTCTTTGCCTTCGCGGGTGGCGCCGAGGGCCGCTTCGTTGACCAGGTTGCGAATATCGGCGCCGGTGAGGCCGACGGTGCCGCGGGCGAGGCGGTCCACATCGACGTCATCGGCGAGGGGAACCTCTCGGCTGTGCACTTTGAACAGGGCGGCGCGGGCTTTGAGATTGGGTTTATCGACCACCACGTGGCGATCGAAGCGGCCCGGCCGCAGCAAGGCGGGGTCGAGCACGTCGGGGCGGTTGGTGGCGGCAACGACGATGACGGCTTCGTCGGGGGTGAAGCCGTCCATCTCGCTGAGGATTTGGTTGAGCGTTTGTTCGCGCTCGTCGTGACCGCCGCCCAGGCCGGCGCCGCGGACGCGGCCCACGGCGTCGATTTCATCGATGAAGAGAATGCAGGGGCTGTTTTCGCGGGCGGTTTGGAACATGTCGCGGACGCGGCTGGCGCCCACGCCGACAAACATTTGGATGAATTCGGACCCGTTGATCGAGAAGAACGGCACG
>CAYUMU010000167.1:0-3045 GCA_964445985.1 uncultured Pirellulales bacterium
TCCATTTCCAGCAGCAGGCCGTTCTGCTTAACCAACTCCAGCACGACCTTGCGGTGTGTTTCCGGCGTCGGCTCGGGCACGTCGCGGTCGGTGTCGAACGGCAGCGGGTTGTAGCCGCTCAACCGATCGTTCAGCACGAGGTCTTCAATGGCTTTTTGCTCGTGCCGGGTTTGTTGGGCGGAACCTTCGTTGGTCGCGTAGTACCACTGTGCGCCGACCCAATAGAGCAGGCCCAAAATGATGCAGACGGGGGCGATTAGCCACGCCAGCGCCGAACCGGGGCTGGCAGCAGGAGCACCGCGGTTTTGATTCACGCGAGTCCGTTTCATGACCTTCACGCCATTCATCCGCGCCGTGGCGGGCCAAGGTTCGTCGATCACCATCGTGGCCGCGGAAGCTTGCGGCAGCTTGGCTTCAAGATGGAGCACGTCCACCGCGCCATGATCCGGCTGGGATGCGCTTGCCGAGAGTTGTTGTTCGTCGTCAAAATAGGCCAGCGAGAGCAGCATGTTGCGGTCCTCAGCGCTGAGGCTGTTCCAGTCAAACTCTGGGCAGTTTACACCAGGACTGGCGTTCTTCGCAGCATATAAGGCCAGGGCTTCGTCAAACTCGGCCTGCGAAAGCTCGTCGGGCTGGCGTTTGCGCCGTCGCCGAACCACTTCACCCCCCACGACACCAACGCCCACGGCGATTGCCAGCGCCCAGCCTTCGTGCAGATCGGCCTGGGCCGAGGCTTGCTGAGCGGTGACGATCGTCCAAACTTCCGTGCCCTCAACGAAACAGCCTCCGTCAATGAATTTGCACTTGGCCCAGGCGAATGCTCCGGAGAGTTTTCCAACGGCTCCGAGAGCGGCCACGCCGACTTCCAGGTATTCGGCCCAGCCGCCTTTGCCTTCCATGATTTTCATGCCGGCCGAATATGCAGAATAGGCGTCCAAGTACAGCGCCACCCCGCCGAGGCCCGGCACGAAGTGCAGGGCGAGCAGCGCCACCGAACCGGCGATGTGACCGCCCAGGTAGTAGCCCGAGGTTTCGTCCTTGGGAGGTTGCCCAACGCCACACTGTGGATGCCTATGGGAGCGACCATGCCATGCGTTCGACCCGTATTGCGGCAGGCAGACTCCAAACCACAAGGCGGATGAAGAGTATATGGATTCAGCAGATTGATCGAATTCTTCCGAAGCCGACGAGCCGCTGACCTTCAAATAGCTCAACTATATAGCCCGCCACTACCTTGGTAGTATCGTACTTGGTCGCGAAAGGGAGCTCAATGTCAACGTCGTGAAGGATGCCGGCTTTCATAATGTCACCTTGACGCGGATAAATCTTACACGATGTAAGAAACTCCCCTATCTTGAATTGAGGTCCGTAACCACTTAAAGGTGGATTGATTCGCCCACCACTCTCAGCCGGGACGAAGACCACATCGGCGCGCAATCTCATCACCAAGACCTCGTGGGCTAGAAAATGTGCGAGATACTCTCGATGGCTTTGTGAAACAAATCGCTCTGCTCACCAGGTTGAACAGTATAAACACCGTTCTTAAATATAAAGGGATCTATGTTCTTGCTAAAGTCAAGCTGTTTTAAGACTTTACTGTCCACTCTAACCTTAATGATCGCAATTTTGGACAGGTCAGTCTTAGCATACGCCAATGCCTCATCCAAAGTTGTTGCGAATTGCCGCCCTTCAAGGCTGTTGGCACCAGCGAGAAACTTTTGATTCTTCATGATACTTTGATACTCGCGAACTCCCACTGCTTTATAAAGGTCTACATAACTATTGTGTACCAGCACGCCAAGTTCGCCCACCTCGTAGACGTGCTCACCGTGGACTTCCAGGTTCCACACACGGTGGGTACCGGGGCGCTTGATGGTGGCGCTGACCGTGGTGGGGCCGAGTTTTCTCGTCCAGACGTTTTCGCCCTGTCGTAGCTGGCCGGCCTCGATGTAATCTTCCCGGTCTTGGCTCCAGAAGCGGTGGCCTTCCGTGCAGCCGATCGGTTCTTGAGCGCCATCCAGGTAGAGATCGATGACGTTGTCGGCCTGGTGCTCGAAGATGCCGGTGACGAGGTTGCCGGTGCCAGGTGGCACAGGCGGGCACTCGCTGATCGAGAGCACTTCGGCCTCGCCGAAGGCCCCCATCTCGGGCAGGTCGAGGAAGACGGTGCTTCCCGGCTGGGCCTCTTCGGCCTCGATCCAATCGAGCGAGCGGATCAGCCGAATCCGGAGCAGGCTGCTGTCTTCTTTGACGATTTGGAGTTGGACCGTGCGATGCGTGTCGGGCCGGGGCTCGGGAATATCGCGATCGGCATCGCCTGGCAGTGGGTTGTAGCCCGCCAACCGGTCGTGAAGCTGAATGTCTTCGATCGCCGCCTGCTCAAACGCGGCTTCGGGCGGCGACTGTGTGCCGGGGAAGAACCACGTTGCCCCTGCGGCGTAGAAGAGGGCGAACACCAAACAGAGCGGCAGCCACAGCCGGCCAAGCCAGGGACCGACGGTGCGTCTGTAGGAGGCCGAACGCTGGGGAGAAGGGACGCTAGAGGCGGCTTTGGAATGCGTTCGCCGCTTAGGAATCGCGGGGCTATTGAGCGGCGTTGGCTCATCGAAAAGCATGGTGGCCGTCCCCGCCGGGCTGACTTGCTCCGAGAACCCTATAGCATCCAGAGGACTGCTCCAGCCTGACGAAACGGGCTGAGCTAGCGGTAACGCGGCGGTACCGTTGCCGGGGAAATCGGAAAGGGTCACGCCCCAGCGAGAGGCGAATTGGGGTTCAGGATCGTTACTGGAAGGCTTTTCTGTTCCGGAAGCGTACATGGCCCAAGCCGCGTCGAAATCTGCTTGCGAAAGGTCACCGGTGCGGCGCTTTTTGCGCCGCCGAACCGCTTCTCCCAGGATACCGGCTCCCACGGCGGTTGCCACGACCATTCCGGTGCGGTAGTTGGCAAACACAAGTTGCTCGTCAGCCGTTTTCCACACGAGCGTGCCATCCACAAAGCACTGGCCCGTGATGAATTTGCACTTGGCCCAGGCGAATGCTCCCGAG
>CAYUMU010000168.1:0-2971 GCA_964445985.1 uncultured Pirellulales bacterium
CGCAACATCGCGCCAGCCTGTGCAAGTTACCCATCTATGCGCGCTGGCCTTGGCGGTGCTGGGATATGGTTAGGGGTTACACATCGCGAGTCCCCAGCAGTCGTTTGTTTCAAGCCTCCTAATGCGCGCCTCACGCTTACGAGCGGCACACCGGTGCCGTCTTCCGACGTTTCCAGCGCTAGCACGATTTACTACACACCTTTTGAAGGAAACACGGTCGACCTTTACTATGCGTCAATTTGGATTCCGCATTCGCTGTCTGAAATTAGTTTGTCGCTTAGCGGACTAACTTCAGGGAAGAATTACGACGTGTTCGTATATTCAAACGCGGGAACGGCCGCTCTAGAGTTATCCACAGCCTGGACCAATGATATCACGCGATCCCAGGCGTTAGCGACTCAAGATGGTGTGACGGTCAAGAGCGGCGATCCGACGCGGTTGCTCGTTGGGACGATCCGAGCGACAGGAACCACAACAACAGTAGAGGTAGGGCAGGCATTCTGCCTGCCAAATGCGGCTCGCATTGCCAGGCCCCTCCGTCAATCGTCGTCGGCACTTGGCATTCCAGCCAATAGCTTACTCGTCGAGCACACACAAGCCAGAAGGATCTTGGTGATAGCAGCGACGAGCAGCAAGGGTCGCGTGTATCAGGCCGTGAATCATCCTCACCGCACCTGATCCCGCGCAAACGCATAGCACTGGTCCTGGGCCTGACCCCAGTTGCCTTGCCGGGCCAGATCGATAATTGCCGTGAATGCCTGTTCTTCGGCAGGCGACAGCGCCGATGTTTGCCGCACGGCGTTGAACTGCTGCTCAAACTCCGTCAGCCGCGGCTCGCTCTTCGTGTTGCAGGCCGTATAGAGCAGCTTGATTAGCCGCGGAGTCTGAGGGTTGGTCGCTTCAGGATATTGTCGGCAGCCCGGCCAGTATAACACCGTCAGGCATACCGTCAGAATGACCATCAGGCCAAAACCCAATCGCAGCGTGGGCGATGTTTCAACAGCTTGCTTAGAAGCCACCGGGCAAGTCCCCCGCGTTCATGCTATTGATGGCCGCCCAAGTGTCGAGGTCCACCTTCACCGAAACAAACCGCACGCTGCCATCGCCAAGGAGCACGTTGCCACCTTCCCAAGGCGAGTACATCTGGCACACGTGGCAGGTGGGAAAACTGGGCGGGTGAATGATGCCAGGCTCGGTCGCCGCCGGGCCGCTGTGGCATAGCACCAAGGTCGCGGCCCCGTCGCACGCGCTGAAGGGGAACCGCTCGGGGTCGATGGGGCAGACCTCGGCGGTTGGCACCACGCCGACCCAAGTCTTATCGCTAATGGTGGTGTGCTCGCCCAAGAAGACGGTGTTGCTTAACCCATCGGTAACCATGCCTGACGAAACGCGGGAGTTGCGGTAGAAGGGACCGTTGGCAACGCCAGCCCAACTGGCCAACGGAGGATCGTAGGCCCAGCCTTCATCATGCCCCGAGTTGGCCACGTAGTGCGAGCGTCCAAACGTGGCGAGGATCTGGCCGGAGCCATTCTTAACCAGAATGGTTCCCTGGTTGGGGGCCGCCGGATTGATGAAGACCGGAATCTCCGTGCGGACCAGCGCGGCATTGGTCGGGTGCCAGCAAGGCAGGCCGCGGTCGAGCTGGTCGGCCAGCGGAATCTGATCCATGTAAGGCAGCAGGTACGAGCCCCAGGCCCAGCCAGGCGGCGCGTCGAGCGTGGCGGGGTCGGTGCCCGAGCTACCCACCGCGGCGGTATAGCCGGGCGGATAGTTGCCCTGGTTGTCGTGGTGCAGGGCGATGGCGATGCCGAGTTGGCGAAGGTTGCTCTGGCTGCGGGTACGATGCGCGGCCGAACGGGCCGCCTGAACGGCGGGCAGCATCAGGCTGATGAGCATGCCAATGATGGCAATGACCACCAGCAGTTCGACAAGCGTGAAAGCTCGGCGAACACAGAAACCTGGCGAATGCATGGCGGATCCTTGTATTTGTCTTTGCGAAACAAAACTTTCTCAACATCAAATTTAATGTTTTGAATACTCAAAACCATGGGGGTTGTCAACGGCTCGGGTGGCAGATGGCATGGCCGCGGCGGCCTGAGCTGGGCGGGCGGAAGGCGGGGCAGGTGTGCCTTGAACCGGGGGCCGGTTCAACCGACAATGGCAGAAAAGGTCGAGGCTCGCCAAGCCCGGCCTGATGAGCGGCAGTTCGCGGCAAACCCGCGCCATCATCGGCCGTTGGACGTGGCAGCGCTGGCGCGCCGCGGTTGAAGCAGCGCGGCCGGTGGGGATCGCGGCGCGACGTCTTCGCGCGAAAATAGCCGGCGAAGCGCTTCACCTTCCGGTTCAAGGGCGGCCTCGGCGAGGCTTGCCCACATTTATTAACGCAAGGGCAACGCCATGGGGCAGCAGACGACCGATTCCACTTCGTCCAGCCTGATCCGTCTGGTTCAGCAGAACGATCCGGAGGCGTGGCGGCAGCTTTCGCGGCTTTATGCACCGCTGGTCTATGGCTGGTGTCGTCAGGCGGGCCTGCAGGAGGCCGATCGGGCGGATATCGTGCAAGACGTTTTCGCGGCGGTTCATCAAAACGTGAGCCGGTTCCGCCGGGACTCTGCTCAGGATAGCTTTCGCGGCTGGCTGTGGACGATTGCCCGCAACGAGGTGCGGATGTATTTCCGCCGCCGTGCAGGGCAAGCTCTGCCGGCCGGGGGCTCGCAAGCTCACCAGGCCCTGCAGGAACTGCCCGAGTATTTTGCAGCGGAGACGCATTCCTACGGGGCGTCTGACGCCCAACTGCTTCTGCGCCGGGCGTTGGAACTGGTCCGTGCCGAGTTCTCGGCCCCAACCTGGCAGGCCTTCTGGCAAACCACGGTGGATCGCCTCTCGGCCCCGGCCGTGGCCGAAGAACTGGGCATCTCCCCTCTTTATCCCCCACATCTCCGTTGTACCTTTTGGAACGCTTGAAAGGCGT
>CAYUMU010000169.1:0-2857 GCA_964445985.1 uncultured Pirellulales bacterium
TACAGCATTTCGCCGCTTCGCGGCTACTCCATCATCTTTTCCCAATACTCCTTCGCCGGGCGGCCCGGCGTGCCACCCGACCCGCGTTGTCTCGCCTCGTGTTGGCTGCCTCGTGTTGTCTCGCCTAGCCACTCGCCCTGGCGAGCGGTAAACTATCCGGCGGTAAAGTGGGTTGTTTCAACGTAGGAAAGCACGATGCTTGGCGCGAGTCTCACCGTCGATGCCTATATTCACCGGTTTCAGGAAGAGCTCAACCGGGTAGATCAGGCCGAAATTCAAAGCCTAGCCGATCTGCTCTTTGCAGCCTGGGAGCAGGACCGCTTCGTATACATCTTTGGCAACGGCGGCTCGGCGACGACTGCCACCCACATGAGCGAAGACCTGGGCAAGAGCTCGCTTCGGCAGGAACACCTGGGGGACGAGAACCGCCGCCGCCTCAAGGTGATGAGCCTGACCGACAACCTCGGCTGGATTCTCGCCGTGGGCAACGACTGCGGCTACGACCAGATTTTTGTGCAGCAGCTTATGAACTACGGTCGCGAAGGCGATCTGGCCATTGGCATTAGCGGCTCGGGCAACAGCCCTAACGTGCTGGCGGCCATCGATTGGAGCAACCGCCACGGCCTCAAAACGTTTGGCCTGACCGGCTACAGCGGCGGTAAACTCCGTAGCCTGGCCGGCGCGGGCTTGCACGTACCCCTGCACGACATGGGCATGGTGGAAAGCATCCATTTGGCGCTGTTTCACTGGGTGCTGAACGACGTGTTTGCCCGCATTAATGGGGAAGGCCGCTACCAGGCCGCCGGCCCTCACGCGGCCGCCTTCACCACGCAAAACCGTTAGCCGCCGCCGACACGCTTTGGTCGCTCGTTCTCCATTCACATCCTTTTCCCTCCACAGGCGTTGCCGCTCATGTTCCTGGCCATCGAAATCGGCGGAACCAAGCTGCAGCTTGCGGTGGGAGAACAGCCAGGTTCGGCCTTCGTCGCACTCGAACGCTTTGAAGTCGATGTGGAACAGGCCGCCCCCGGCATTCTCCGTCAAATTGAAAGCACGGCCTCGCTGCTTTGCCAGCGGCACGACGTTCGGGCCATCGGGGTGGGGTTCGGCGGGCCGGTCGATCGCGCCTCGGGCACGGTGGTTCGCAGCCACCAGATCGAAGGTTGGGACAACTTCCAACTCGGGAACTGGTTCCGGCGGCTGTTCGCCCTGCCGGTGGCGATTGCCAACGATGCCGAAGCCGCCGGATTGGCTGAAGCCGTGTGCGGGGCTGGCCGCGAAGCCAACCCGGTGCTCTACGTGACCGTGGGGTCGGGCGTGGGGGGCGGGTTGATTGTGGACCGCCATATTTACAGTGGGCATGGGCACGCCACGGCGGAAATTGGGCACCTGCGGCCGGGCCTCACGGCCGACATGCCAGACCATACGGTGGAATCGCTGGCCAGCGGCTGGGGAATCGCCGTGGCCGCGCAAGAGCACCTATCGGAACCGATTGCCCATCGGCTCACGCCGTGGATGGCCAGCAATCGCTCGAACGATCCCGAAGTGCTTCGCCAGCGGCTGATCGAAGCCGAAGAGGCCGCCGAAGAACACGCGGCTGATCTGCTCCAGCGTTGCGAAGGGCAGGTCGATCGGCTCAACGCCCGGATGGTGGCCCAGGCCGCGGTCGATGGCAACGAAATCGCCCTCGACGTGCTCCGTCGCGCCACCACGGCCCTGGGTTGGGGAATCGCTCAGGCCATCACGCTGCTGGCGCCCGAATTGGTGGTTGTTGGGGGAGGCGTGTCGCTGATGGGCGAGTCGCTGTTCTTCGTGCCGCTGCGCGAAGCGGTGGCCACGTATGTGTTTCCGCCGCTGAAAAACAGCTACCACATTCGGGCTGCCCAGCTAGGCGAAGAAGTGGTGTTGCACGGAGCCCTGGCCCTGGCGGCAGCCGCCGTGGCCTAGGAATCCCCCCGCGCCCCAGTTTCTTTTCGCAAAATGGCGGACGGGGCAAATAAATCCACGCCCCAGCTTCGTCTACCTATAGGTAAGCAGGCAGCGGAGCCCACGAGTTTTTCCAGCCAGCGGCGGATCGTGTCACAGCCAACGTCATCTCTACCGCGCGACGGCGACTGGAGTGCCTGGCTGGCCGAGCAAGGACCGCGGCTGTTGCTGGCAGCCCGGCAGTACCTGGCTTCGCTGGCCGATGCCGAAGACGTGGTGCAGGAGGCGTTTATCCTCAGCGGTTGTTGGGGTTGGCGCTGTTGCTGAGCCTGGTTGCGCAGGCCGCCGCCCAGCCGCCCGATGCGGGCAAGGCGACCGACCTTGGAAAGAATGCCGCGCTCGCCTATTGGCAGGCGTTTGCCCTGATGCCTGGAATAAAAGGTGAGGATCAGCACGCGTTATTCGCCACCACGGACATCAAACGGCTCACGACAGCGGAGTCGAAGCAGGTTGCCGGAATGCCGCAGCGAGACCGCGGCCTCGCTCGACCAGTGGTTCCAGGCCTTGCTGGCAGAGATGAGCCAGGAACGTATTGAACCTCGGCGAAACCGGATCAATCCGCGAGTCATCAAGCGGAAGATGTCCAAATGGCTCAAGAAACGCCCCCACCACCGCCGTCCCAAGCCATTGCTCAAACACTTTGAAGAATCAGTGGTTATGACTAATTGAACGGTATTGGGTTTAAGTCCAGCCCTTTGTAGCTAGCACGGCTTTGCCGAGAAAAACGCGCATTTTAGACGCATCTGCTGGGAACGGTTGAAAACGCTGTCCTTGAAATCCTCGAAAAAACCGCCGCTAGCACGTCGCGGCCACCACTGCTAGCTAGTGCGCGTCCGGAAACGCGTTCGGCTCGTAAAAAATCGGCGGTTTT
>CAYUMU010000170.1:0-2810 GCA_964445985.1 uncultured Pirellulales bacterium
ACCCAGGTTCCGTGCCCCCACCTCGCTTGTCGAGGTGGAGCAAAGGTTCGCAACCCGAAGCGCATGTCTCGATCGGCGCTCCCGTCCGCACCATCGACCCGCCCGACGCGAACCTCGCTCCGAACCTTCGCTCCACCCCGGCAAGCCAGCGATTTTTTTCCGCAGGTTGATTCGACCTTTTCCGCATGGACCACTTCTCTGGCCTCACTAATCTCCCTAAATAGTCTAATTAATTCTGGCGGCATTGCCTGCATAACTATACCTAATTATCCGCTATTATATCCGTAAATCTCCTTGATTTCGCGCTTTTCGTCCGCCATAATTAATTAGACTTCGCCCTTCCTCACCCCCGGAGACTCCCATGCAATTCGATCCCGCCGCCCAGCGCCTCGTCGGTGCCGCCGGCTCGCTGCCCATCGCGCCCGACGACGAAGTGTCCCGCAAGCTCCTCATGATCTTCGAAGGCGAATGCGAGGGCGGGCCACTTGAGGCCGCGCGCAAATTCGGCTTCTCCAAGCAACGCTACTTCCAACTCCGCAACGCCTTCAAATCCCACGGCAGCCAAGCTCTCCTCAGCCAAAAACGCGGGCCCAAAGCCCCCTCCAAACGCACCGATCAAGCCGTTCGCCAAGTCATCCGCCAACGCTTTCTCGATCCCGACGTCTCCGCCGACGTCGTCGCCCAAAAGCTCCGCCAAGCAGGCTTCGCCATCAGCACGCGCAGCGTCGAACGCGTCATCGCCGACTTCGGCCTTCAAAAAAAAACTCTTTAGGTTCCGGCCTGACGCTCCGATCCCAACCATCGAAACCCATGCCACCAAAAATATCCGCCGGCGCCGCCCGTGCGACCCCGCCGCCATCGAAGCCGGCGTTCGCCAAACCCTCGCCGACGGCCTCAGCGGCAATCTCGTCGGCTTGTGGTTGCTCATCCCCGAACATCTCCGCCTCGGCACTTGGGACCTGCTCTGCGGCTGGACCGGGCGCCCCGGCGCCGGCGTCGAACCGCGACTCGCTTTGCAATTGGTCCACGAAGCCGCCCTCGGCATCACCGGCATCCGCGAACGCCGCAGCTTGCGGCAACGCGGCTTCGAGCTGGCCAATGGACTTCCCTTTGTCGCTTCCGATGTCGCCATCCACCTTCTCCTCAACGGTCATTCCGTCGCCGACGCCCACCAACTGCAAATCGCCCTCGGCAAACTCCGTCACGCCAGCAACCACTTTCGCGGACGCGTCCTCGTCGTCGACCCCCCACCGCCTGCACAGCTCTAGCAAACGCCAAATGCGCCGGCACAAAAAAGACTCCCAATCACGGGCCGTCAACGTGGCCCAAACCTTCTTCGCTCTCGACGCCGACACCGGCCAACCCGTCGCTTTCGTGACCGGCACCTCGGCCCGCACCGTCTCGCAGGCCACGCCGGAATTGCTGCAATTGGCCGCCGATATCCTCACGCCCAACAAGGCGCCCAACGACGCGCCCAGCGAACAGAGCACCTTGGTTCTGGCCGATGCCGAGCACTTCAGCGCCACGCTCCTGGATCGCATCCATCAAGACACGCGCTTCGACCTGCTCGTCCCCATGCCCATGACGGCCCACCTCCAACGCCAGTTGCGAGCCATCCCCGCCGAACAGTTCACGCCGCACTGGGCGGGATACGCCACCGTGCAACTGCCGTATCGGCTCAAAAATGCGCGGCAGGGGCCCTTTTATCAATTCGTCCAACGACAGGGCGAACGTCCCGAAGAGTACCAATTCAACGCCTTTCTCTCGACCCGCGCCGGCGACCTCGTGCAAGCCTTGAGCGCGGAATATCCCAAACGCTGGCACGTCGAAGAATTCTTCAACACCGACCAAGACCTGGGCTGGAACCGGGCCGGCACGCTCAACCTCAACATCCGCACGGGCCACATGACCATGAGCCTGATCGCCCAAACGGTCATCCACCAACTCCGGCAGCGTCTCGGCGAACCGGCCTCGACCTGGAACTGCCGCAGCTTGGCCGACAAGTTCTTCACCGGCCTGGAAGGCGACGTGCGCGTGGTCGACGACACCATCGTCGTCACCTACTACAACGCCCCCGACGCCGAGCGCCTGAAGGCGGCCTACGCCGGCCTGCCCGCGCGCCTGGCCGCGGAAAACATCGACCCGCGCGTGCCGTGGCTGTACGATTTCAAGCTGGACTTCCGCTTCCGCTGAACGAATACGATAATCCGCTTATTCCGGTCTAATCAATTACCCCACAACTGTCCCGTTAAAAGTCGAATAACAGCAACGGGTTATGGCATGGGGGCGTCGCGTTCGGGTCCATTTTGAGCGATAATGTCGAAAAAAGCTGGGTTTTTTCGAAAAGGTTAAGGCTCAAGATTTGCAAAATTTCGTTGAGGCTACGGTCGAGCTGGTGTTCTTTTTTGACAATGGCCACCAGAACGTAGACGCTGATTGCGATCCAAACCTGCGTCTTGACGGCGTTGTCCGACGTGCCGAAGAAGGTTTTGATCCGTAGGTGTTGCTTGATCCATTTGAAAAATAATTCCACTTGCCAACGACATTTGTAAAGTTTGGCAATGGTTAAGGCGTCGAGTGCAAAGTTGTTCGTCAGGAAGACGAGACGCTTGCCGGTGTCGGGGTCCACATACTTGATGCGTCGGAGAGATTGAGGATACTCCAGCGCAGTCTTGGCGCCTGTGAGTACGATGGTTTGATCGCAACGAAGCCCGATGGCTTTGTCGACTGGACGGCTTTCTTGAGTGCGGAATTGCAAGTTCTTTTTCGCGCGCGTGATGAAGAAAGCCATACTCGTTTGGAAGCGGTAA
>CAYUMU010000171.1:0-2663 GCA_964445985.1 uncultured Pirellulales bacterium
GCCAAAACCGACCTCCGAGTAAAGATCAATCCCGACGGGTTATTGAGCAGTCACATCTATGTCACCTTCTTCTATTGCATCATGGATTGCTGCCATCTCAAACTCCTTAGACCAAGCCAATGTAGGGCAGGCATTCTGCCTGCCACAATGCGGGTTGAGTCGCCAATAAATGGCAGATTGCACAAGGCGAGGCTCAAACGCCAGCCATTCACTCGCCCACGGTCGTGGCGATGTTGTCAAACTTTGGCGGTTACTCTTCAACTCCGCACGGGTGCCCATGCTCGTGTTGCATATGTACGTATGCAACGGAAGCGTGCCACTGCTCCCAAGGAACTGCCAGTTCCTTGGGAGCAGTGCCGAACCGCCCACGATTTGGCCAACCAAGTAGAACGACCACCTCCGCTGCCGCACTGCTTGTGGTCGTGGCAAGTGTGCCCTGCAGGGAAAACGCATTCGACCGCAAGCAGTGGCACACTTCTTACATTGGCCAGGTTGACCATTCCGCGTTTAGAACACTTCGCTGATCGGCTTGCCTTCATCCAGCAGGTACTGCGGTCTGCCCGAGGGGTCGATCAGGGTGGTTTGGCTGGCGTCGATGCCGAGCGTGCGGTAGAGCGTGGCGAACACGTCTTTATAATGCACCGGGCGACTGCGGACCTCCGAAGCCGTGCGGTCGGTGCTGCCGATGACCTGGCCGGTGCGCAGGCCGCCGCCGGCCAGTAGTGCCGGTCCGACGCCGGGCCAGTGGTGGCGTCCGCCGGTTCGCGTATCGATCTTGGGCGTGCGGCCGAATTCACCCCACACCACGATCGCCACGTCATCAAGCATGCCGCGCTCTTCCAAGTCGGTGACGAGCGCGGTGAGGCCGAAGTCGAGCATCGGCAGCAGCAGTTTGAGCCGGGGGAAGTTGGCCGAGTGGGTGTCGAAATCGCTGAACGACACGCTCACGCACCGCACGCCCGCCTCGATCAGCCGCCGGGCCATCAGTAGTTTCTGCACCGAGCGCGGCTCGTCGCTGGTGGTGTGCCGCTCGGTGATGGCTCCTTCGGGCACGGTGAAGCGTTCCAAGGCCCTGGGGTCTTCTTGGCTGAGATCGAGGGCGTCGGCGAAGCGGCCGGAGGTGAGGATGCCCACCGCCTGGCGGGTGAACTGGTCCATGGCGTCCATCATGCCGGAGTTATCGACGTCGCGGCGGATGCCATCGAGCCGCGCGAGCAGATCGACGCGGCTCGAAAGCCGCCGCTCGCTCAACTCGGCGATGAGTTTGAGCTCGGTGGTATGGTGCTCGCCCTTGCGGGCCAACTCGCCGACCATGCCTTGTTCCAACTCGCGGGCAAACATGGAGTTCATGTCGGGCCGGAAGGGGCGGAAGGCGGGTCCTAGAAAGCCTGGCCGGGCACTATCGCGCACCAGCGGCCGGCCCTGCATCAAGTCCACGAACGACGGCGCGACGTCGGCGGCCGAGCCGCGGAGTTTGGACACGATGGAGCCCATCGCCGGCCGGCCGCCGATCGATTGCAGGTCTTGCATGGGGAAGCCGGACTGGCATTGGAAACCGTCGTGCCGGCCGGCCGAACCAACCAGACTGCGAATGAACGTGAAGCGATCGGCCATGGCGGCCAGGCGGGGCATCAGTTCGCAGATTTGGATGTCGGGCACGTTGGTGGCGATGGGGTTGTATTCGCCACGGATTTCGATGGGGGCCTGGGGTTTGAGATCGAACATATCCATGTGCGGCGGGCCGCCGTCGAGGTGGATATTGATGACGGCCTTCTCGCGGCTGGGTCGGCCGGTGGCGGCTTCTGCCCTGAGAAGCTGAGCGAGGGTGAGCCCTCCGATGCCCATGGCTCCGGCGGCGAGCACTTGCCGGCGATTGACTTTGCCATCGCTGCCCTGCACTTGCTGGTAAATGCTAAACATGGCTGGGGCGGCTCCAAGGTGTGACGGAGGGGTGGAGGCAAACGGGGCGGGAAGCGAAACCACCGACGGCCGGCAAGGTAGCAGCGGCGCCGTGCAGTCTCCACTTACAGGGGTCATTCACTTATAAGCAGAAGTGGATGGATTTTAGCGGAAGGGGCGGTTGGGTGTCGAGAGAAATTTGGTGAGCCTGCCCATCAACGCGATCGGTCGTTGTCCAATCGTTGGAGCTGCTGCGACTGATACCCCGCGAATGGGAAGTAAGCAGCAATGTTTCGCGTGCTGTGGTCGCGTTTGTGGTAGAAAGAGCCAAGTTCGTGGCAGATACCATTATCGACAAGCTGTGGCGGCCTGAGCTATTTGGCGATGAAGATTTATTGGAGTTAGAACCATGACATTGGCTGTTCTGGTTCGCTGTCATGCTGGCGATATCCGTTCACATCGCGGTGATGGCGGCGGGGTCTGCGTTCATGGAACGTCATCAACGGGGCGTCAGCTCAGGCACCTTTGAATCCACCGTGCTTCAGAATATTCCCACCTGGGGATATGCGGCCATGGGCGGAGCCATCATCGGAGTGGTGATGTGGCTGGCCATCCTGAATATTCTGGCGAGGTTACTCCAGAAGGAGCCTGATCGAGGGAAGAAACGGCCCAAGAAACATTGACGAACGGTGCGGATCGACCGTGTTCTGGCTAGCTAGTGAGCGTCGGGAAATGGCTTTGAGCGGGCGTTTTGCGGGGTGGCC
>CAYUMU010000172.1:0-2637 GCA_964445985.1 uncultured Pirellulales bacterium
CCGGCCACCCCGCAAAACGCCCGCTCAAAGCCATTTCCCGACGCTCACTAGCTACAGAAGGCCGACGCACGATTCAATCCCTGCTGGCCGACTTTGAAGACAAAATGGCGGCCAGCGGTTGCAGCGAAGAACATGGTCGGCGAACAGTTAAATTTTGTCGCAAGATCGTGGCCGAAGTAGGTTGGAACGCCATTGGCGAAATCGCTGCCGCAGGGGTCAACCATTACGCGGCGGGGCTACGAGATAGCGGAAGGGCTGCCAGAACTGTGCAGGCTCACCTGACTGCCATCAAAAGTTTTAGCAAATGGCTCGTGCGGGAAGGAAAGCTAATCGCTGATCCACTGACATCGGTTCAAAAGCCGAACCCTAAGGCCGACCGAAGGCACGAACGGAGGATGATGTTGCCCGCAGAATGGGACTGGTTGCGATCAACGATCCTCTCGAAGTCAAAGAAATGCTTCGGGATGCCAGCCGCCGAACGCATCTTACTGTACGCGGTCGCTATTCAGACAGGATTGCGAGCTAGTGAACTTCGGTCGTTGACCCGCGGCGGACTGTACTTGGACCCGACACCGACGGTATTAAGCAGTCGCGAAGGAGGCATGCATAAGTCCCTAAGAGAGAATATCTTAGGCAGCGAATGGCAAGAGTTGGCAACGGTGAGCCCGAGTAGCCGGAGCGGGACTCGAACCCGCACGGGGATTACTCCCCAGGGGATTTTAAGTCCCCAGCGTCTGCCATTCCGCCACCCGGCCTCTCCCATTCGATTGGATTGGTATCGTACCGTTTCGCGCCGCGGGGGGCTAGCCGCTTTGTGGCTGCTGCCGCGGGGCTGGCGGCTCGGCAACGTATCCCTTTTTGATGGATAGCTCGTGTCCGCGCTGGTTCAGGTCGGGAGGGAGATGTCGGTTGCTTCGCGACTCGCCGGTTGCCAAGTCGATGCCAAGTCGATGCCATGTCGTAGCCCGACGTGATGTCTATTCGGCGGCTAAGCTGACGCAGATTAGTTCTTCGTCGTTACGAGCGAAGACGCAACGGTTGGCGTAGGCTGGATGGGCCCAGCAGACGCCTTCGCGGCGGCGAAGTTGTTCTTTGGTGGGATCGATGAGCCTGGCCCGATCGATCTCGGTGAAGCCGGCGGGGGAGAGTTTGCCGATGACCAGTTCGCCGGCTTCGTTGAACATGAAGACGCGGTCGCCGTTTTTGACCATGTGAATGTTGCTCCAGCGATTGCGGGGCGTGGCCGTGCGGTCTTCCCAAACGCGATCGCCGGTGTCGGCCTCGAGGCAGCGCAGTTCGCCGTAGCTATCGACGCCGTACACGTAGTCGCCCTGGAGGAGCGGCGTGGACATGATCGAGTGGAGCGAATCGGTTTTTTGTTCGTCGGGGCCGAGGCGGCGCCAGACTTCTTCCACGGCCAATTCGTCGGACTTCAAGCGCAGCATGAGCGAGCCGTCGTAAAACGACGTGACAAACAGCCGCGAGTCGGCGATCACCGGCGTGACGATCGAAATGACCATTCGCGTGGGGCGGAACGGATGTTGCCAGTGGGGGCGGCCGTTGTGGGGGTCGAGGCCGACGACGTTGTCGCCTGTCCAGCAGACGAGGACGTCGCGGTCTGCCTGACGGACCATGATGGGGGCGGCGTAGCTGGTGCGATCGTCGAGCGATTTCCATTTTTCGGCGCCGCTGTTCTTATCGAGCGCGACCAGGCAGGCCTGTTCGCCGCCGATTTGCACGATCAACAGGTCGTCGTAAATCAGCGGGGCGGCCGCGATTCCCCAGTTGGGCATGCGAATCTGGTAGTCGGCATCGAGGTCTTTCTTCCAGATGACTTCGCCGCTGGCCGCGTTCAGGCAGTGCAGGTGGCCCATGGTGCCGAGGGCGTAGGCCTTGCCATTTTCCACGGTGACCGACGCCCTGGGGCCAGCGGTATAGCTCACATTGCGATAAACGCAGGGGTAGGTATAGGTCCAGAGGGTTTGGCCGTTGGCCCCGTTGAAGCAGTGGACCCGCTCCACTTGTTCGGGCTCGGTGAGCCGATCGGTGACAAACACGCGGCCATCGGCAACGGTGGGACCGCTATAGCCGGGGCCGATGGGGACTCGCCACTTGGGTTCGAGCCGCTCTTTGGCGAATTCTTGCACAACGCCGGTTTCATTCCAAACGCCATCGCGCTGGGGGCCGCGCCACTGGGGCCAATCTTCGGCCGCGAGCGATTGGCTAAAGGCGATCGCGATCGCCATGCCGGTCAAAACGTGGCGTGGGCTCATGGTGTGCTCCTGGGAAGTTGAACTGGGCGGAACGGGAGACTGGACTCGGAGCCCTGGATTCTTCCGCCCTCATATATTCGCCTTTAGTCTCGCACACCGTGGCCCGGCGTGCGAGCCCCCGGAACAGCAAGCGGCCGCCTGGGGGCTGGTGGCTGGTGGCTGGTGGCTAGGGGCTGGCGGAGGTGCGGGGCAGGTTGCGTGCGGGGCGGGCTGTTGGCGTGATGGTTGTTGCTCCGCTGGCGGCATGCTTACGCCACGGGCGTAAGCATGCCGCCCCGGCTTCCTATATCTTCACTTTTGCCTAGGCCACATCCCTGAAAGAGTTTGAACTGTCAACCCGGTTTGCGCCGTCGCTCGGGCGGTT
>CAYUMU010000173.1:0-2502 GCA_964445985.1 uncultured Pirellulales bacterium
GATGGCGTGCGCGCTGGCCGCGACGGCGCGGGGCGGCTGCGCCAAGAGCGACGCCAGCGGTTCGGCCAGACGGCAAAACTGCTTCGTGGGAATGGCCAGCGTGTTCCACTTGGGCGAGATCACGCGCGCATGCGGCAGGTAATCCTCCAGCCGGATGCCGACGAAGCCGTACACGGCGTCGCGATGCCAGTACAACTCCGGGGCGGGCAGCGGGGCGCGGCGTCCCACCACCTGGAAGGCGAACAGCAGCAGCGCCTGGGACCGCGCGCCGAACAATTCCTGCCAGGCGGCCAGGCTCTGCAAATCGTCCTGCGTCGTCCAGTTGCGCCAGTATTGTTTTTGCGTTCCCGAGGGAAACCGCCGCCCCTTGACGTCGATCAGCCACGTGCCCCCCAGCGGCGAGGAGACGATGAAGTCCAGGCTCTTGAGCGAAGCGTCCGCCATCTGGCTGCGCTTTGCCTCATCCACCGCCACGTAAGCCAGGCGGCGATCCCGCAGGCATTGCTCCAGCGCCGCTTCGTAGTGGTTGCCGCGATTGGCCATGGGAGGGACGCCTCCGTTGCCGAGAATGGGCTAGTTCGACTGTTTTAGATTTGACGTTTATGGATGTTAAGTGGTGCTAAGCGTTTGCGCCGTTTCCAGTGAAAGAGGCGCGCCAGTTCGTTGCGTTCGAGTCGGACTTGCCGTTCGTGCTCGATCCGCGATTGCAAATCGCATTGGGACGCGTGGCGGAGGATTTGCGCGATGCCCTGCCGGATCTGCTGGAGCGTAATCGCAGGGGTGTATTTTTTTTCCCCGTCGCGTTTCGCTCACCAAGAACCACGCGGCAATCAACGAGAGCGTTTGATGATGATGCCAGCCCGTCCAGTTGCGCACCTCGTAGTCGCCCAGTCCGGCTTCGCTCTTGCCGCGCTGGAGGCATTCTTCAATGCGGTGTTCGGCCTTGGCAACCCGCGCGAATTCCACGAGCGGCGTCTCGACGCTGCCGTTGGACAAGTAGTAATCCGTCTTGACCACGCGCTCGTTGTCGCGGTCCTTGTAGCGCATCGCCACCAGGACTTCGTCCGGCGCCTGTTGATGCTTGTCGGTCCGCGCAGCCACGCGTCGTTTCAGACACTCGACGATCAACGGTCCCTTCGCGCCGTCGCGCGCGTCGAGCGGAGTCCAGGCCGAGGCGGGCTGCGCCGCGAGCCACTTGTCAACGCGCGTCCAAGGACGCGCGGGCGGGCGTCCCTGTCCGCTGCCCCGCGGCGGTTCCACTTCCAGATCGCGGATCAACGTGTTGCAGGGAACGGCCAGCAGATATTGTTCGCCGCGCTGCTGCAAATCCCGGCGAAACCAGTACGGACGGCCCATTTCGTCGTCGCCGGCAATCCAGCGATGCGGCAACAAGGCGCCGTGTTGGTCGAGCATTTCCAACGCCAACTTATGCCGCGTGCGGTGCTTCGTGCCTCGGGGGACGCCGGCTTTTTTCATCCGCGATTTGTCCGTGGTCCACTCCTTGGGCAAGTACAATCGCGTGTCCACGAGCGCGTGTTCGTGACGCGAGACATAACCCAAGTACACAGCCACCTGGCAGTTCTCGACCTTGCCCAGCCGCCCACACCATTGCCGCGCGACGCCCACCGATTCGCGGCCCGATTTGGGAAAGGCCGAGGGATCGAACACCAACACGCCGTCGGGGTCGCCCAGCTCGCGCCCGATCTGTCGCGCCAGCTCCGCGCGCAACGGTTGATCATCCCATTGCGACACGCCAACGAACCATTGCAACGGCATCCGGGCCTGGTTAAAGCGGTACGCGATCGACTCGACGTTTTTATCCTCCAGGTCCGACAGCAGGCCGCGGACCAACGTCAACGCATGATCGACCTGCTCGCGACGCGCCAGTTGCGCGACGAACGGCTGCATGAACTGCTCCAATCGCGGCGCCACGCCCTCAAAGACCTGCGGCGCCAGCTTGCATTCCTCCAACACGGCCGCCTTGCGTTTCTGAAACTCCCGTTCCCCAATATCCGCGCCCATGCGTATACTCCTTCCGCAAATCGAGGCTCCTCCGTGAACTGCGAAAGGTCTTGATACCAAATTCCTTACAATGCGTCAGTAGAAATCAAACAGTCGAACTACTGTAAGATCGGGCAACTGGAGCCTCGCGCGGCGATCTGTTATGACTGGTCTGACCGGCGGTGGACCATGTGTCACCGCGCGCACGACAGACCGGGACCAACGCATGACTGCCAGCCCTGCCAATGCCGCCTTCACCGCCGCGCTTTCGACTCGGACCGATGCCATCGCGGCGCTCGATGAGGCCGCCGCCGCGATCGGTGCGGCCCTGCGCGGCGCGCCCGACCTGGTGCTGGTGTTTGTCTCGCAGCACCATGGGCCGGACTTTGCTTGCATTGCCGACGGGCTGTGCCAACGGCTGGGGACCGAGCAGCTTTTGGGTTGCACCGGCGAGTCGATCGTCGGCAACGAGCGCGAGGTGGAGGAAGCGCCCGCCCTGGC
>CAYUMU010000174.1:0-240 GCA_964445985.1 uncultured Pirellulales bacterium
CGACTAATTCACGTAGAATCGCGAATCAATGGGCCTGGCGTGCGAATAGAGCATTGCACGCCCTCGTTAGATCATCGCGCTTGCCGCGGATCTCTGATTTCCCATTTGCCAGGCATCGCCATGTCCCGCTGGGCGCGTTTGCGCCCAGCGACCATGGTGACGCGCCGGGCGGAACCGCGACCAGCAATATTAGGACAGGTTTGCAACCTTAGGTTTAACCACATCTTTTCCGCTTTGCGG
>CAYUMU010000174.1:250-2454 GCA_964445985.1 uncultured Pirellulales bacterium
ACCAGTGCCGATAAGCATATTGTCATTGAACGATGAAATCGCGTCCCTCCCAAAACTGCGCGGTACATATCGCGAGTTGCCGGCGGACTGCGAATTCGAGGAAGTTGACCACCTTTGGGAAACAATGCGAGATGGCAATCCGGAACTCGATTCTGCCGGCAAACTGCTGTGGCGGCGGTTCAAGCGATCGGCAAGACAGTAGCAATAGAACAAGGCTCGTAGGGTGGGTGCGAGCACCTTAGGTTTAACCACATCTTTTCCGCTTTGCGGCGGTATAGCCGTCGAGCATGGATTGGAGTTTTGTCCAGCCGCGCCACAACACGATCCAGCCGGGTTTGTGGTCCGACTTGCGGTTTTGATGGCCGCCCAGGCGCGCCAGGGCGTAAAAGAAGTCATGAACGCTCAAGTCTTTGATTTCCTTGTATCGCCACAGGCTGAGCACTTCGATGTACGCAGGCGCCAGGAGGGTCGTGGCGCGGCGCGTGGTCGCATCGGGCCGGCGGCTGGCGTCGCGAAGGTTCAACAACGTGGTGGCGACCACCGACAACAACGCGATCGCCGGCTCCAGCCGCCCGATGGTCGTGAATTGCAGGTCTTCGATCTGGCAGCCCGTCTTTTTCGCTTTGTGAAATTCCTCCACGACCCACCGCTTCTCGTACCAACTGGTCACGCGCCAGGCATCGTCGAACGTCCGCACCGGCTCGTTGGTCAGCAGCATCCATTCGATGGCCTTCTGGCCCGCGGGAGGATTGAGTTCCGTCACCAGCACGACGTACATCGGCAGCGGCTGGTTGCCGTGATGGCCGTGCTTGGCGTGCGGCGGACAG
Organism: uncultured Pirellulales bacterium; assembly: GCA_964445985.1. Lineage (GTDB taxonomy): Bacteria > Planctomycetota > Planctomycetia > Pirellulales > S012-138 > CAYUMU01. The sequence goes on from CAYUMU010000174.1 coordinate 1,078, forward strand.
ACCAACAGCGGGCCGCCGCGCACGGCGAACTCCGCATTCTTCCGCGCCTTGCGCCCCGGCTGAGGCTGCACATCCATCGTAAAGCGGCCGAGTTCCGGCAAGCGGTTGGCATAGTCCTTCAAGTAAGGTCGGGGGCCGATCGCGGCGTGTCCAGCGTACACCTTGCGGACCTTGTGGGCCCGAATCACGAACCGCCGGCCGCTGCGCAGTTCATGCTCCAGAAACTCGAACGTGTCGGAGCCTTGGTCGGAAACGTCGATCAGCTTGGCGTCGGCCGGCAGATGCCCGCCGCCGCGCACCCACAACAAACTCTCGCGCGTCGCACGTTGGCGATGTGCGGCCAGCGTTTCGTTCTTGGGAACGTCGTCGCGGTGATGCAGGATTTGATCCACCAGGCCCAGCACCTCGCCGGTTTCCGCCTCGATCGCCAACACGTTCTGGCAGATATAGCCGCGGCCGCGGCCTTTGCCGATTTGCCCCAGGTCGCCCGCCAACGAAGTCAGGGACGTGTAATCCAGTTCGGTGGCGTCATGCACGATCAACACCGGGCCCGGGCAGGCGGCAATCCGCTTCAGCGTATGCTGCCGGGCAGCGGCGATGATCGCCTGGTGCGTCACTTCGTCGCGATCGCAGAGGCGGTAGAACGCGCGCAAGTCGGGCGGCGAGGGGAGCTTGTCGGGCAGCGTGCCGCTTGGATGCATTCGCATCAAGTCGAAGGTGTGCGCCAACCGCGCGGCGCGGCGAACATCTCCCAGCTCCGCATGGCCGAAGATCTGTCGACCCAAACCGACTTCCGTTTCGCAAGCTGCCGCCATGGCCAGGACATCCTTTTAAGGCAGAAGTGTAGTACGCTCCCAACGAATCGTACGCATCTGCCTACCCAGCGGCGCACCTGCCAGATCCTTTGTAAAAACGACAAAAACGCCCTCGCCGACCCACGGCCTTAAAGCAACCAACTTCGATACGCTAGCAACCAGGCGCCAGCAAAACATTTTGAAAAAACTTCCCACGACAATCCGGTAAAACCTAAGGTGGCAAACCTGTCCTACGTGGAATTTCCACTTGGGTCATTGCCCAGAATCCCCCTTAAAACATACTATGTCACCCAAGGGGGGACGGTGCTTGCAACCGCAAGCCTGCATCGAAGCAAGCGTCGAAGGATATTCGGCCTGGCCGGACGTTTGCGCGCCGAGCGTGGCGTCATTCCCAAGGCGCGACGTAGCGAACGGGTCGTGGCGGCTCGGTCTTGTCGCGCCGCCAGCGCGCGAGGAGTTTCATGACGCGAGGAGTTCCACGAAATGACTTCTTCGAACGTCGTACGCTGCTGCTGTGGCCAGCGATTGCGCATCGTCAATCCCAAGCCGGGCAAGAAGGCGC
>CAYUMU010000175.1:0-2388 GCA_964445985.1 uncultured Pirellulales bacterium
GTGGTCAAACTGCTCGACGAGGGCAAAATCCCGTCCCGCGCCGTTGGCAAGTACCGTCGCGTCCGCTTCGACGATCTGATGACCTACAAACGAAAGGACGACGAAGCGCGGGCCAAGGTTCTCGACCAGCTCACGGCGGAAGCCCAGGAACTCGGGATGGGCTATTGATGGAGCATTCCGTCACCGCCGTCTACGACGCCAACATCCTGTACCCGGCCCCGCTGCGCGACCTGTTCGTCCGACTGGCACAGGCAGGGCTGGTCCGAGCGCGGTGGACGGAAGCCATCCACGATGAATGGCTACGAAACGTCCTCAAGGATAACCCGGCACTGTCAGCCGAGCGACTGGCGCGAACGCGAACGCTGATGAACGAGGCCGTCCGCGATTGCCTTGTGACCGGATACGAGGGACTGATTGGAACGCTCGCCCTTCCCGATCCTGATGATCGCCACGTCGTCGCGGCGGCAATACGCGCCGATGCCGAAGTCATCGTCACCTTCAACCTGAAAGACTTCCCGACCAGCGCGCTGGCCGGTCACGGCATCGAGGCGATGCACCCTGACGAATTCCTGGTGTCTCTGTTCGACGCCGTACCCGGGCCAGTCTGCGGCGCGGTCAAGCGGCAGCGGGAGGGGCTGCGGAACCCGCCAAAGACGGCCGAGGAACTACTCGCCACACTTGAGAGCCAGGGGTTGGTGCAGGCAGTCGCCCGACTCCGGCAATTCGCCGATTTGCTGTGAGGTAATGACGCTCCCGAACGCGATTCCCGGCCGGAAGGGAATTGGAAGGGAAATGCCTGCTCGGAGTGCAAAATCGGCGATTCTGGCACTCGCTGGTTGAGCCGGCAACCGCAAAAACCCCTTGTTTTCGTGCATGTTTTGCACGCTGTGCATCAGCGAGGCCGGTTCTGCATCGGCAAGTAACCGCTTTTGCATCGGCAAATGAGCCGTGTTGTTCGCTGTCTATTGTCTGAATTCCATCGCTCGGGAAGGGACATCGGAAGGGAAATTCGTATAGTATTAACGCGGGCGTGGCGGCGCGATGCCCCCCCTTCCTCAAAAAACACCGTTCTTTACACGGAGAGCAATGCCATGGAATTGGGAATGATCGGTCTGGGACGGATGGGGGCCAACATGGTGCGGCGGTTGATCAAGGCCGGCCATCGCTGCGTGGTGTTCGATATGAACCCCGCCGCCGTCGAAGAACTGGTGAAGGAAGGCGCCGTGGGAGCGCGCAACCTGGAACAAATGGCGCGACAGCTCGAAGGCCCTCGGGCCGTGTGGATGATGGTCCCCGCGGCCGTGGTCGATTCCACCATTGCCAGCGTGGCCCCGCTCCTCAAAGCAGGCGATATCCTCATCGATGGCGGCAACTCGTATTACCAGGACGATATTCGCCGCTCCGGCGAGCTCAAGAAGGCCGGGCTTCACTACCTCGATGTCGGCACCAGCGGAGGCGTGTGGGGGCTCGAACGCGGCTACTGCCTGATGATCGGCGGAGACGATGCCGCGGTGGCCCACTGCGAGCCGGTGTTCGCCACGCTGGCCCCCGGGGTCGATTCCGCCCCGCGCACGCCTGGCAAAACCGGAACCCCCAGCCCCGCGGAGCAAGGCTATCTGCACTGCGGACCCTCGGGGGCAGGGCACTTTGTGAAGATGGTTCATAACGGTATCGAGTACGGCATCATGGCCTCGTACGCGGAGGGGATGAACGTGCTGCAAAACGCCGGCGTGGGCCTCAAAACGGCGGAAGTGGATGCCGAAACCACGCCGCTGCGGCATCCGGAGTTCTACCAGTACCAATTGCCGCTGGGCGAAGTCGCCGAAGTCTGGCGGCGAGGCAGCGTGATTGCTTCGTGGCTGCTCGACCTCACGGCCCAAGCCTTGGGCGAGGACCCCCAGCTCTCCAAGTTTGCCGGGCGGGTTTCCGACTCCGGCGAAGGACGCTGGACCCTGGCGGCCGCCATCGACGAAGGCGTGCCGGTGCCCGTGCTCAGCTCGGCCCTGTACGAACGCTTTTCGTCGCGCGGCGAAGCCGAGTACGCCGACCGCTTGCTCTCGGCCATGCGGTACGGGTTTGGTGGGCACCAAGAAAAGTCGGCCAGCTAACGCCCCGCCCCCCCACGTCAAACAACGTCAAACAACGTCAAACAACGTCAGCCCCGCTGGCATGGGGGGCGCGTGGCAGCCATTCCACCCCCCATGTTTGGTCGCCGCGCGCAGGCGCGGCGCCTGCCGCCCGCCGGGCAAGCTACCCACAACCGTTGATCTGCTCCAGGGGGTGGAAGCGATGGTACATCGTAATATTGCGTAATTTGCGGTTAGAAAAAGGGTTAACCCAACTTCCCCAGTTGTTGTTGTAAGTTCTTGCGCTGCAAGGGTTGGGCTT
>CAYUMU010000176.1:0-2121 GCA_964445985.1 uncultured Pirellulales bacterium
GGCCGGCGTGATTTCCACTTTCAGGCCGTCTTGCCAGATCTTGTGCTCGTCGGTGTAGTACAGGTACGCGCGGCTGGCGGGGCCGGTGTAGCTGCCGGGCACGCCGGCCACCAGGCTCAGCGAAAGCTCCTTGTGTTCGCTGGGAGCGAATTCGCGCCAGTACAGCACCACGTCGCGGCCGAGCACTTCATAAGCGGCGATCTGGCCCGACTTGACCAACTCCTTGAGCTGGTCGTGGCGCGGTTCCAGTCCGCCCGGCAGGCCGATGATCGCCACCGGGGTGGGCACGGCCTTGTCGGTCTTGTTGGCCACCGTTACGCGGGCTTCGGTGATGTCGCCCTCGGCCATTTTCACTTCGCTCAGCTTCACGTTCATGCTCAGTTGGCATTCATCCGATGTGTTGGGCTTCACGCTGTGATAGTTCACCGCAATCAAGTACGGCATCTCGGAGCCGTCGGCCATCTTCAGTTCCAGCGTGTGATCGCCTGGCGCGAGCAAGTGGCGAATGTCGGGCAGTTCGATCACGCCTTGCGTCTCTTTGGTGAAGGCAATCGGCGCGCCAATCGCTTCGCCATCGACCACGAGAACCACGCTGCCGTCGGCCTTGGGATTGGCCCTCGACTTGTCGTACTCCACAATGGCTCGCAGCGCCAACACGGTGGACTGCGTGGAACCGTAACGGCCCCCTTCGCATTGCTCGGCCAGCCACTGGATCGATTTCTCGACGTTCACGGTGTAGGCCTTGTCGCGGAGCCAGGCCAGGGTGGCCAGGGCCGTGGTTTCAATCTTCAAGGCGTTGCCGCCGCTGCCGACGATCGACTGCTTGCCTTCCACCGCGCCATCCGAGCCTTGGGCTTTCGCCAGTCGATCCATCAGGCTCTGGGCTTCCTTGCTTTCGCCCGCCAGCGACTGCACGTTGGCGGCCAGGGCCACCACGTACATATTGGCGCTCTTGCTGGCTGCCTCGTTCAGCGAAGCCACTTCCTCGCTGAGCGTGGGGTTCTTCTCGCCCGCCTCGAGCAAGGCCCAAGTGATGTAGGCGTTGGAAACATCGGTATCGGTGAGCCAGGTATGCAGCGTGCGGCGGCCCCGTTTGAAGCCGCCCTGGCCGTCGCGCTGGCTCAACAGCCAAGTGCGCGTCCGTTCGAGCATCTTCTGATCGACCGGATACACCTTGGACATATCGGAGAACTCGAGCAGGCCATAAGCCGTGAGGGCTTCGTGGCCGGGGTCTTCGCCGAACCACTCGTAACCGTGCTGCTTGCACTCGTAGCCGGTCAGGCGGGCGTAGCCCTTGGTCAGCATTTCGTTGCTCCGCTCGATCAGCGCGGGATCCACGCCGGTATGCGATTGGAAATACTGCTGGGCCATGATCAGCGGATAGGTGCTGGAGCTGGTCTGCTCGAAGCAACCGTACGGTTCCTGGATCAACCGTTCCAAGGCGCTGGTCATGCTGGCCAGCGGCGTGGGGAGCACAAGCACCTTGGTTTCCAGGCTGTAAGGAATCACGCCTTCAGGAATGGTCAACTTATGGCTGGCCACGCTGCCGCCGTTGAGCATGCCGCCGTAAGCCACCTCGATGGGAAAGCCGAGCGGCTTGATGTTCAGCGGACGCGTGACCTTGTCGCCATAGTTGCCGGCCCGGCCTTCAAACGTGAACTGCGTGGGTCCGGTGAAGTTGGCCACGTCGATCGTGAACAGCTCCCGCTTGCGCTCGCCGGGCGTCATGGTGAACTGCGGATAGCCGCCCGATTGACCATTGGCGGCCGTGACGGTGACTCGCGTTTTGAGTTCTTCGGAACTGGCGTTCACAATGCCGATGGGGAGTTGAATCACGTCGCCCGAAGTCACCTCCAGCGGCAGCTTGGGCTCCAGGTAGAACGGCTCCACCGCTTCGATGGCGCGGGTGGCCATGCCTAGGGCGCCGCTGTTGCTGAACGCATCGGCCGCCACGCGGAAGCTGGTGACGGAGTCGGAAAGCCCAAACTCCAAAATGGCCTCGCCGCTCTGCTCGTCGGTACGAATGCCGGCGTTCCAAAACACCGTCTCGGTAAAATCCGACCGATCCCCCGGCTGCCGGTCAGGACGCGCCTGATGGGCATAAACGCGGATCACGGTCCA
>CAYUMU010000177.1:0-2101 GCA_964445985.1 uncultured Pirellulales bacterium
CCGCCTCCAGCACGCGGATGCCCTCGGGCACGACCTCCTTGCCGATGCCATCGCCCGGAATGACAGCGATGCGATAGATCCGGTTGGTGGCGGCCATGGGGTTCCTTTTCTGGGCGTGGTTTCTTCGTATCGGGGGCGGCACGTTAGCTATGAAACACGGCGAAGGCTACGCGCGACGAAACGCCCGTGATCGCATGTCATCCGTCCACTGAACGCCGAACGCCCCGGCCAAACCAGTCCGCCCTTCCGGCGTGAGCCGCAGCGCGCGGGTGTCGCGCATGCGCATGAGCCAACCGCGATCGAGGCAGCAGCGGCAGATCTCGGCACCTACGAAGCCGGCGATGTGGTAGCGCCGCTCGCTCCAGTCGAGGCAGGGCCAGCAATAGATGCGTCGGTTTCCGGATTTAGGCTGGAGGGTTACGCCGAACCGCATCAAAAGACGCGCACCGCTGTCGGTGAGTTCGCCGCCGTCGTCGCTGAGCATCACATGGCCGGAAGACTGCAGCGCGTCGGCAATCGCGACACCTACCGTGCCCGCGAGGTGATCGTAGCATGTGCGGGCAAAGCGCAGCGCCTCGTCCGCCGCCGAGCGCGGCCGATGCCGCGGCGGCACCTCAATCGCAGCCACCGCCATGAGGCTTTCCAACATCTGCGCGACCAGTGGCGAGGCGATCCGATAATAGGCGAAACGGCGCTTTCGCGAGATGGCGAGGAGCCGCGCCTCGACGAGCTTCGCGAGATGCTCGCTTGCGGTCGACCGCGACACGCGGGCGAGGAAAGCGAGTTCGGTGCCGGTGAGCGACTGGCCGCCCATCAACGCGGCCAGCATCGTGGCGCGCGCTGTGTCGCCAACGAGCGCTGCGACCTCGACCAGATTGGCGGCAGCAACCATGGCTCAATTCTAGCGCCGCCGTGATCAGCCCGGCAAGCGACAACGGTTTGGCCTGCGCCGAACCGTTGAGGCGCGACAACCCGGAAAGCCGCGCTTATCGCCTAAGCCGCAACGAAAGGCCGCTCGCATGCTTGCCTATGTCGTCGAGACTGCAGCACCAGGCTTGATCATACTTCTGGCGGCCAGTCTCGTGATCGCCGGCTTTGTAAAGGGCGCGATCGGCGTTGGCATGCCCACTGCAGCGTTTCCGTTGCTATCAATGCTCGTCGACGTGCAAACTGCGGTCATGCTGCTCAGCGTGCCGCTGGTCTTGAGCAACATCCCGCAGGCCTTGGAGGGCGGCTTCGTCACGCAAACTCTCTGGAGCCTGACCCCCGTACTCCTCGGCATAATCCCAGGCGTGTGGATTGGAGTGGCCGTTCTGTTAAGCGCCGACCCGGCCGTCGCGAAGATCGTCGCAGGAGTCAGCGTCATCCTTGTTGCGACGCTCACCCTGCTTGCACCGAAGCTGCAGATCAGACAACACCTGATCAGCCCAGTCGGTCTAGGTGCAGGTTTCTGCGGAGGATTGCTCGGCGGGATCGCGGCGCTTGCGGGTCCGCTGGTTTTCATTTTTCTATTGGCGAAGGGTTTGAGCGGCCGAGCGTTTACAAAAGAAGCCTCCATGTTCCTGGTGGTTTCATCCGCCTTTCTGGCATCGGCGCTGACATTGAGCCGCCAGTTTGACTGGCACGATGTTTTGATCTCAACCCTTGCCACAGCTCCCGTCGTGGTTGGAATGCTCATCGGTCAAAAGGTCCGCGACACCATTCCAGCCGACGCCTTCAAGAAGCTGGTTGCCCTCACAGTGATTTTGTCTGGAGCGCAACTCGTTTGGAAAGGCGTGTTCGCCTGGTAGCATCGATGAGATCGCAATGAAGCCTTTGGCAACGATCGTTCGACCGGTGCCGCCGATTGTTCGCACACGACAAGACGCGCGACAGGATGGCACGTCGCACCTCGGCGAAATGACTGAAATGCCAAGTGCATGCCACGGCGGGGGAACGGATCGGCTGCCGATGCGTTGAACTGGGTCCGCGCGCGCCCCTGTTGTTCCAATCGTTTGAACGCCACCGATGACCTTGGAATTCGCAGAAATCGCCATGCGTCTTGGTGCGGCGGCCGGCGCCGGCATGCTGCTTGGCATCAACCGCGATCTGCAAAGCAAGC
>CAYUMU010000178.1:0-2086 GCA_964445985.1 uncultured Pirellulales bacterium
GCGATAGTGGTACCGAATCAGCTTCGTCATGATGGGCGGAAGGCCCTGAACGAACGTAATTGCGATGTCGGATGGGAGGGTTAAGATCTGTTCCGGCCGCATGGCTTTCTGTATCTCCTCGCTCCACCCCGAGCTTCCGCCGGCCTCCCTGCTGAATTGCTGCTCCCCTCCACTCTCCGAAAACGGCTCTGTCTCACGCCGCCTTTGCGGCGGTTGACAGTTTGTCCCGCAGTTGTTCAGGTGTCATTTTGAACAGGTCCCACCAGTGCAACCCCGGTGGCCATGGGACACCCAAGCGTCCGTAGGGGGTGGTGCCACGGCGGCGGCCGGTGCGGAAGGTGTGGCAGTTCCAGTACAGGCGCTTGAGGTCGAGCAGGCCTTGGGTCATCTGGCGATGCTGGGCTTGTTGCATGCGCAGCACGCTGTTGATGCACTCCACGAGGCTGCTGGCCCGGTAGGCTCGGCGGAAGATGTCCCGCACCGCCACGACGGCCTGTTGGCCGATCTCTCCCGCCTGGCCCGCCTTGCCCAGCACGACCGCACACACGAGCATCACGCCCCGCATGGCGGCGGCCTTCGCGTTCTCGCCCTGGAGCAACTCCGGCCGGCGACGCAGGGCTTCTTGCTGCACGGCGGCTTGCTTCACTTCCTCAGGGAACGGCAGTTTCCGCAGTTGCTCTTGCACCCGATCCAGAGAGTTGAGCATCTCCGGTTGTTGCAGTTGCCGTTTCGTCTTGGCGAAGTCGTCGTCGGGCAACTGCGGCAACGTCTGGGCCAACTTGGCCTCCGCCTGGGCCCGTGTGTTCAGTTCGCCTTCGGGCGTGATCAGCAGCAACGCCGCCTTGGTTTGCTGCCAGGCCTTTTCCAACTGGCCCCAAGCGTCCATCGCCTGTTCCGCTTTCCGCCACGCCAGACGGGCGCGAACCGCTGGCCCCGTCTGCTTCGCGCCTTGCCGAGCACATTTCTCCAGGTCGTGTTGAGCCTCTTCGGCCTGGGCCAACGCCTTGCAGGCCCGCTTTTGGGCGCGACGCAGACCCACGCCGCCCGTCCACAACGCGTGAAAATGGTCCCCTTGGTCCCACAGCGGCTCGCGACGTGGTTCGGGACGTGGCTCTGGCCCCGCCTCTGGCCCCGCCTCTTGGCCCTGCTTCTGCCGTTGCTCGTTCTGCAACGCCACGCCCTTCGCCAGACCCGAACCGCCGTCGCGGGCCACTTGCTCCAAGTTCGGCAACTGACCGAACTCCTTCGACCAAGCCGCGCCGCTGACTTCGTCCGTCAGCCGGCCACTCACCCAGCACAGGCTTTCCTGCTCCACCACCATCAGCACCGGAGCACGAACATAGATCTCATCCGCCGCCGCCTCACGCACCTTGGGCCGCGCATACTCGTCCAGAACGGCCAGCAACGCCCCCGCCTTCTCGCCCAGGGCTTGCGTGCGCCGACCCAAAGTCGCCCGGCTCAACGCCGCGCCAGGAATCAGCACATCCAGGAGGACTTCGCACTGCGTCAACGTCACCCCACAGCTTTGACCGACACCGGCGAATTCCGCCTGCTTCTCCTCATCGAGGACCACGGCCTTCGCCAAGCGTTGTTGCAGGTGGGCGACCGTGACGCGTAAGGCTTCGTTCTCCTGCCGCAAACGCTCGGTTTCCACCCGCGTTTGCGTGCCTTCCAGGGCATCGCTGACCTGCTTGGCTTCGCGATACACCCACTGCCGGCTGATGCCCTGCTGCTGGGCGAACGCGCTCACCTCGCCGTGCCGACCACAGAACACAAAAAAGGCGCTGCCGATCCTTCGGTCGGGGGCTACCATGCCCATGGGTGAACTCCTGCACCGCGAATCCTTAAGCCAGATACGCGTATTGCAGCTGTTCACCCTTCATTTGTCAACTACCCGACCTCCTCAATAGAACCGTTTCGAGACAGAGCCCCGTTAAGGTTTAGCCCGCCAGCTGCAACTTCTTGATTTTCCTTGCCTTACGATTCATTGGCGGCTGTATCGATTTCGAGTTCGTCGCTCGGAGTTCCATAAACTTTTCCACGAAAAACCGTGGAAAGGGCTTGACGATGAACTCCGGGAAATATC
>CAYUMU010000179.1:0-1932 GCA_964445985.1 uncultured Pirellulales bacterium
CCAAGCTAGCAAAACCCCGCCATGATTCGAACAGAGATGTGGGGGATAAAGAGGGTTCATCCCCTGGGTCTTCCACAAGCGCCAAGTCGCCATTTCGACCGGCCATTCTGCAAAGTCCCAGCATCTGCGAGAACCCACCCATGCAACGCCTGCCCCGCTTCGCTCTGCTGCTGCTCAGCCTGCTAGCGCTGCTCGGTTCTCCCCTCCGCGCCCAAGAAGCCGCCCCCGCTGGCTATTACACATCATCGGTTGCGCCCCTTCCCGTTGAGGCCGTTGCTGAGTACCGCCTGGCCGTGGCTGGTCGCGAGGATCCGTTGTTGCTGCGGGTGACCTTCCCCAAGCCCACGGGAAAGTATCCCGTGATTATTTACAGCCACGGGGCGATGGGCTCCAAGGATAACTACCAGCCGCTGATCGAGTATTGGGCTGCTCGCGGTTATGTGTGCATCCAGCCGACGCATGGCGATTCGCTGTCGCTGCTTTCGGCCGAAGAACGCCGCAAGATTGAGTCGCTGCGCGAGCGGTTGGTGTCGCGGGAAACGATGGGCCAGTGGCGGGCGCGGCCGGCGGAAATCACGCAGATTATTGATGCTTTGCCCACGCTGGAGAAAGACATTCCCGGTCTGGCCGGCAAGCTCGATCGCGAGCGGATCGGCGTCGGTGGCCATTCTTTTGGGGCCCACACCACGCAAATGATTGGCGGCCTGTCGCTCAAGTTGTTGCTGCGAAAGTTGAGCTTTGCCGACGCCCGGCCGAAGTGCTTGCTGATGATCAGCCCTCCGGGGCCTGGCGTGGCGGCCAACGCCGATAGCTTTCAAGACATCACGCGGCCTGCGATGGTGATCACCGGCACCAACGACGACTCGCCGCACAACAACAAGGACTATCGTTGGCGGCTGGAAGTGTATGACTCCATCCCCGCTGCCGACAAGTACCTGCTATTCATCGATGGGGCTCATCACGGTTTCGGTGGCATCGCCGGACCCATTCGTTTCCCCGGTTCGGGCGAGGCCGACCAGACCCAGGTTCGTTATGTGCAAACGGCCAGCCTGGCCTTTTGGGATGCCTGGCTCAAGAATCATGCGGCCGCGACCGACTACCTGCGGAGCGATTCGCTTACCACGGCCAGCGGCGGCAAGGCCAAATTGACCCACGGCAAACGCCAGCCATAAATGCCAGCCATAAATGCCAGCCATAAATGCCAGCCATAAATGCCAGACATAAACGCCTGGCCCACCAGCCTGACTGCTTCGCGCGCGTCGCCCTGCGGATTGGGTTAAACTGAACGAACCGCGCATCGTCTGCGCTTACCCACCCCGACTTTTGGGCGTGGCGACGTTCGACGATTGAACACCTTCGGCCTTGCCGTCACCTGCCATCGGCTTATGCCCTCAGCCGCGGAGAAAATTGTCGTGGTCGCCCCCAGCCCCACGCCGTTCCGGACGACGATTCCGTCGATCACGCGGCCATCGAGCAGAACGTAGGCCGCTGGCTGGCCACGCCGCTTTCGGGATTCATGCCCAATTCGGAGAATGGCAAAGAGACCTTCCTTTCCGAACAGGAACGGCTCGACATCATTCGCACCGTGGATCAAGCCCGCGATTCCGGCAAGCTGTTGATCGCCGGCATCGATTGCCCCGCGGCAACCAAAACCCTGCGTCTGGCGACGCGCTATGTGGAAGCCGGGGAAGCTGCAGGCCGCCGGTTATGTGGTCGACCCCCAGGCCACGACCACCGTGAGCGCCAGCGTATCGGAGCGGGGCACGGGTGAGATGATCCGGATGCGGGCCACGAGCGGTCCCCAGCGAGGCCAGGAAATTTCGTTCGAGTCTCGCGAGGTGCGGCTGCAAGTGGTGTTTCAAACCGCGACCGGCGGATCGACACTCATCGAAGGGTCGGTGCTGAGGTACGCCGCCCAGTTGCCGTCTTGGT
>CAYUMU010000180.1:0-1911 GCA_964445985.1 uncultured Pirellulales bacterium
GGCCTCGCAAAGGAGTACGGTCAAATTGATCGCGGATTGACGGGAGCGCACGCCGATCCGGCCGAACGGGTTTTTCGCGACCTCGCTGAGAAACGCGGCTTCCGAGAATTCGGCGGCGTTTTGCACGGCGCGATCTATTTTCGGGCTCTGCCCCCCGCTGAACCGAATGTCATAGCCCTCAGAGCGTAAATATGCGCAGACGCGCGGGAGTATTGACGCGCACACCGTTATCCATCCTTGATCGTTGCTCCCGATCCCAACTTCGGGCTCGGATTCCTTTTCCGTTGGGATGCTCGATGGGAGCCGCACCCACGGTTCGATATAGGCTTTCTGATTCTCCAACTCGATCGTCACTCGCTCGCCCTTGGTTATTGAATTACGCATTAAACGCCCCTGTCCATGCCGCCGTGACTTTATTCTGGATATTTACTCACATTCCGCACCCCTGAAACCGGGTTGGCGGTGACAAAATGCCGACGTTGTGGCATTCTTGGTCCTTCAGGCAATTCGCCAAGGAGGGCCAATCATGAATGCCGCGACACGGTTCGATTCTCAAGTGGTCGGTGCTCTGCCCGTGGTCGTCGAATTCTTGCAACGCTTGAAGCTGGCCGACATCATCAACAAGGCGGTGCCCTGGGAAGGCGACGTTCCGCTCGGCACCTTGGTGGAGATCTTGGTGGTCAATCGCTTGTTGGATCCCAGCGCCCTGTTTCGCGTCGATGTCTGGGCTCAGAAGTCCGGCGTCGCCGACTACTACGGTCTGAAGCCCGGCCAACTCAACGACGACCGCCTCGGCCGAGCCTTGGAACGATTGTCGGCCGAGCGCGACGCGGTCCAGACGGCCCTGGTGTTGCGCGCGGTCAGCGTCTTCGATTTGCAGGTCGCGCAGATTCATTACGATCTCACCAGCGTCGAATTCTTTGGCGCTTACCAACAAGCCGAGCAAACTCCCGGGCAAGCTCCCGAGCCGGTTTCCGAACAATCCCCCGAGCAGACTCCCGCGGGAGGACAACGGGCGCCGCAGCCGACCTATGGCCGCAGCAAGAGTGGCCGCAAGCACGTCAAGCAAATCCAGGCCGGCATCAATGTCACGGGCGACGGCGCCGTCCCCGTGGCGTTCGCGGCCCACGACGGCAACACCGCCGAGTCGACCACGCACCCGGAAAACCTGCGTCGGCTGAAGGAGATTCTGCCCAAGAGCGAACTGCTCTACATCGCCGACAGCAAGCTCGATACCGAGGAGAACTTGTGGGAGGTCGTCGACGCGAAGGGAAAGTTTCTGTGCAGCGCCGCCTTTCACGTCGGCTTGCAACAGCGTTTTCTGAAAAGCCGCAAGGACCTGACGCCCGTGAAGTATTGGCCCAAGAGCCAAGAGAAGCTGGCGCCCGAAGAACGCGATCAATACCAGGCGTTCGAGTTGCCCGATCACCTGGAAAGAACCCGGGACGGCAAAAAGCAGAAACACGAGTACCGCACGATCTTCGTGTGGAGTGAATCGAAGGAGCGTCGGGAAGTCCAAACCCGCGAACGCCACATGGCCAAGATCCGCGCGGAGTTCGAAGCCATCGAGCGGAACCTGAATCGCTACACGCTCAAGGATGAGAAAACGATCGTGCGTCGTCTGGAAAAGGCCAAAGGCATGTACGGGGAAGGCAGCCTGTTCGACTACACGCTGACGGGCAAGGAAGGCCACTACAAACTCCAGTGGGGCCAAAACGCCAAGGCCCTCGCGGAGTGGCAGAAGCTCGAAGGCGTGTTCGTGTTGAAGACGAACACGTCGACGCGAAAATTGCCGTTGGGGGACGCGTTGGCGAAGTATCGCGAACAAATCCATGTGGAAAAGCGGATCGGCAACTTGAAGGGTCCGTTGGCGGTGGCGCCGATGTTTTTGGAGAAGCCGGAGCGGATCGC
>CAYUMU010000181.1:0-1899 GCA_964445985.1 uncultured Pirellulales bacterium
CCCAAACTTGAGTGGCTCTTATCCGGTTCCGGGTTGATGAGTCCGAACGGTCTCGTCTTGGTTTTCCGCCCCGAAGGGGCAACCACAATATAGCCCAGGGCAACGCCCTGGGAACCCGAGGACGAGAAAAACCCTAGCCCGGATTATTCGCGAAAGTTTGATAAGTTGAGCCTCGTTGTTCGTCTAAAGGTTGTGTGACTTTGAACTTTGGACGTGACGCGGAGGCTCGCTATGAGTTTACAAACTGTTCCCACGAATGGCTTCTCGTTTTTCTCGAAAAAACCTGTGGTGGTGGAAACCACGGAACTGCGATTGACCAGCGATGCCGGGCTGTTGCCCTTTCGCGAACTCGATCAGCAATTGGGGTTCACGGCGGGGTTTGCCCAGGCTCTCCGCGATTCACGGCGGGCGGCGTCCGTCACGCACTCCACGTTGGAAATGGTGCGTTCGCGGGTGTTCGGCATCCTGGCGGGCTATCCCGATCAGAACGATCATGACACGTTACGGTTTGATGCCGTGTTTCAGTTGATCGCCGACCGCGTGCCCGGCGAGGCGTTGGCGAGCCAGCCCACGCTGTCCCGCTTTGAGAACGCGATCACGCCGGGCGATTTGTTCCGCCTGCGGGCCGAGTTGGTCGATCAGTTCATCGCTTCGTTCGAGGAACCGCCGAGCCGGTTGCTGTTCGATGTGGACGCCTTCGACGACCCGGCGCACGGGCAGCAGCAGCTCAGGCTGTTTCATGGATTCTATGGGCAGTACCAGTATTTGCCGTTGGTGATCACCTCGGCGGACACGGACCTGGTCGTCGCGATTTGTCTCAGGCATGGCACGGCGAAAGCCTCGCTGGGCGCGGGGGACGACCTCAAGTATTTGGTGCATCGCTTGCGGGCGGTTTGGCCGGATGTGGTCATTGAACTTCGAGGCGACAGCGGGTTCGGCGTGCCGGAGATGTATCAAGACTGCGAAGAGTTGGGATTGATCTACAGCTTCGGATATCAAATGAATTCGGTCATCAAGGAACGCACGGCGGATCTCTTGGAGCAAGCGATTTCAAAGCACGAAGCGGCGGTGAAAGCGTTAGAAGATCGCGGCGAATTGGTGACGCACGAGAACACCAAGCAGCGGCTGTTTACGGGGTTTTGGTATCAAGCCGGGACGTGGGATCGCGCGCGGTGGGTGGTGGTCAAGGTGGAAGCGCATCTCAAAGGCACGAACCGTCGGGCGGTGGTCACGAACCGGCCCGGCGCTCCGATACTGCCGCAGGGCGCTTATGACGAATACGTGCGGCGCGGGGAAAGCGAGAACCGCAACAAAGAGTTGAAAGTCTCGTTGGAGGCCGACCGCCTGAGCGACCACCGCGTGTTGGCCAACGCGTTTCGCTTGCAGTTGCACGCCTTGGCCTACAACCTGTTGGTGCGGATGCGGCAATTGGTGGCCGACCCGCCGGAGGTCGCCGGGGAGTTGGAACGCCAAGCCTTGCCGGAGGCGGAGCGAAGGCGTTACGCCAACGCGCGTCGCCGCTGCGATCCGTTGGGCGAAGGCCATGCGGAGACTTGGCGGACCCGCGTGATCAAAGTCGCGGCAGAGATTGTGATCCGGGCCCGCCACATCCGCATCCGCATTTCGGAAACCTGGGCTCACCTGAGTCACTACCAGCGCGTGTGCCAAGCCGTGCTCGCGGCCGCGCCAAGTTGACGTCGCGCTCCGTCCCGCTGCCAGACCCCGTCCGCCACGCACACACACTCATGGGGAGGGGGCCGGTGCGAACCGATCCCACCCCACTTCGACAAGCCGTTCCTAATCGTCAACTCACAGACCAAATTCCACGATTCACGAATAATCCGGGCTAGCGGATGGGAACGGCGGGGGGAAACTGGCAACTTGTTGCCAGTGTCTTCG
>CAYUMU010000182.1:0-1715 GCA_964445985.1 uncultured Pirellulales bacterium
TAAGTGACAGATCAACGGTAAAACCTGCAATCAGCGCAAGCTACGGCCAACCGTGTTCACAAAAAAGAAACTGAAACGAAAAAGAGCCGTTACGCCACGGCCTTACGGGTAGCAGTCTTTGAGCAAGCCATTAGGAGTAAACTATGAATGATTCCCTCTCCAAGGGGCCTGTAAGAAATCTTGTGTCAGCTAGCGGGAACGGGTAATTTTACCTGACCTTTCCCATATTTAGGAGACTGACGCATGGATGCAAGATTGAAGGATCGGGCGGAGCAGCTAGCAGCCGAGTTTGCCGCGGGGGCGAGCACGGTGGAAGACCTCAACGGCTTGATGCGGCTGATGATGAAATCGGCGCTCGAGCGGATGCTCGACACCGAAATGGACGTTCACTTGGGCCGCAAGGCCCTGCCCGTGGGATGCGAAGCGGAACCGTCGCCGGAAACCGTCGCGGGTCCTGATTCCCCAGCCGGCAAGCGTCCCGCCAACCGCCGCAACGGACACAGCTCCAAGCGGGTGCAAGGCGATCTGGGCGAACTGAAGCTCGACACGCCGCGCGACCGCGCGGGAACGTTCGAGCCGCAACTGATCGGCAAGCACCAGCGCCGCCTGGCCGGCTTCGACGAAAAAATTCTCGCCCTCTACGCCAAGGGGATGACGACGCGCGACATTCAAGAGATCGTTCGCGAACTCTACGGCGTGGAGGTCTCGCCCGCGCTCGTCTCGGAAATCACGGCCGATCTCGACGCCGAAGTGTCGGCCTGGCGCGCGCGGCCCTTGGAATCAACGTGGCCGATCGTCTACTTCGACGGCATCGTAATGCAGGTGCGCGGCGCCAACGGCCACGTCTCGAAACACACGATGTACGTGGCTTTGGGCGTGAATTTGGAGGGCAAAAAGGAACTCTTGGGTCTTTGGCTCAATGGAACCGAAGGAGCCAAATACTGGCTCGGCTGCCTGACCGATTTGAAGAGCCGCGGCTTGCAGGATATTTTTGTCGTTTGCATCGACGGGCTGGCCGGTTTCGCCGAGGCGGTTCACGCCGCGTATCCCGAGGCGAAGGTCCAACTGTGCATCGTTCACTTGGTGCGGGCGGCGCTGCGCTATGCGAGCAATGAAGACGGCAAGGCGGTGGCCCAGGATCTAAAAAACATTTATCAAGCGGCCACGCTGCTGGAGGCCGAGCAGGCTCTGGAATCATTCGCTCAAGCCTGGGAGGAGAAGTATCCGACGATAGTTAGGTCGTGGCGGACCAAGTGGCCCGACATCATCACGCTGTTCGACTTCCCGCCGGCCATTCGCAAGGCGATTTACACGACCAACGCCATCGAGTCGGTCAACAGCGTGATTCGCAAGTTCACGCGCAACCGCAAGCAGTATCCGAGCGAGGAGTCGGCCTTGAAGCTGGTCTTCATGGCCATCCGCGAAGCCTCGAAGAAATGGACGATGCCCGTCCGCCACTGGAAAGCGGCCCTGAACCACTTCGCCATCTTGTTCGAGGAACGCATGCCAAAACTGTAAGACAACCCTATAAGCAAATCACGTGCCCCGCGGGGCATGACACAAAAAATTTTACAGGGCCCAGCAAAACAACCCCGGCTCGATTGCCCCAATGCTCCCACGCCCCATTCTTATCCTGCTTGGCATTATTCCGCGCTTTCCCGGGTTCCTGTCGAGGGATTGAGGCCCCTTACAACCGACTGTCGATGGCTTTAGGC
>CAYUMU010000183.1:0-1635 GCA_964445985.1 uncultured Pirellulales bacterium
TGCGTCCCTCTTCCGCATTGCCGCCTTGGAGCGCGACCTTCCACGGCTCGATTCCAAATTCACCTTGAGCGGTGTGCTGCGCTCCCCATTTTTCCACCGCCGACTTCAGAGCCGGCTGTTGGGCGGCCGCATCGAGAACGTCGAGTTGCAACTCCGGAGTCACCTTGCCGGCCAGGAGATCATCCACCCAGGACGTCAGCAGGGTGACGGCCGCCGGGCTTTGGAGTTTTCCCAGCGCGGCCAGCGCGTTCTGTTTTTCGGCCAATGAACCCTGGGCCAGGACGCCGGCGAGCCGGGCCGTGGGATCCGCCACGCCCGTCGGTGAAAGAATCGTCGTGGCGGCCGTGGGCGGCACTTCGACACTGAGTTTTAGGGCCAATTTCCGGACCGATTCCTCTGGATCGTTCTGCGCCGCCTCCAAGGCGGCGGCATACTCTGGCGTCTGCAACTGGGACAAGGCGCGCAAGGCCGCCACCCGCGTGGCCGCATCGCCCTGCTTCTCGGTAATCAATGCCGCCAACGTGCCCGAGGCTTCGGTCAACCCCAGCTCGCCCGCCGCCGTGGCCGCCGCGGCGCGTACCCGGTTGGGGGTGGCGGCCAGCAACGGTGCCAGGTGCGGCTTCAACGCCGCCGCCGGAACCTGGGCGTCACGGGTAAACGCGGTCGGACGCCACAAGCCCGTGATGCGGTCGCGGCCGGAGTTCTTGGGCCAGGCCGCCAGGGCCTCGAGGGCTTCGGCGCGCAAGCGTTCCGAAGCGCTTTCTTGGGCGGCAAACGTCGCCAGGGCCGCCGCGGTGTCGGCCGTTCCAAACCGATAATTCGCATTCAACACGCGCCGGCTCAGCGCCGGGTTGTTCTCGGGAAGCGAGTGGGACACCAACGCCGCCAGTTGCACCAGCGCCCCGGGAATCGGGAGATCATTGATCGCCCGCGCCGCCTCGGTCACCAAGCGCGGATCCGAGTCCTGCACGAAAGCGGCGATCTCGCTGCGGCCCATCTGCCGCATCGCCAACAGCACCCCCATCCGCACCGCGGCTTGGGGATGGCGAACCGCTGCTTGCAAGGCATCGAAGTCGTTGATGCGAACCAACGCTTGCACGCCGGCATGGCGTAGGAAGGGATCTTCATCCGCATTGGCCTCCAATAGGGCGAACACGGCGGGAATCGCCTCGCGACGCCCCAGCTTTCCCAGGGCGATCGTGGCGAGGGAGCGAACCTGCGCGTCGGGGTCGGTGGTGAGCTTGAGCAATCCCTCGAAGGCGGGTCCGTAGGCGGCATCACCCAGAACCCGCGCCACATTCGCTCGCACCGGTTGCTCCGGGTCGCCGAGCAGGGGAATCAGCGGGTCCAATTCTTCCGACTTGGAGGCGCGGCCGGGCCGGTGGGTAAAGCTTTGGATATTCCCCAAGGCCCACACCGCATGCAGCCGCGCGTGCAGGGATTCGCCCGACTGCGCCAAGCTCGCCAGCGCGGGCACTACGTTGCGGCCGCGGGAGGCGAGTTCGAACTGCGCATTCTGCCGGACGCGGTAGTTCGGATGGGCCAGAAGCCGAAGCAATTCCGGCTCGTCGCGACCGGCGAACCCGTCGCGCAACAGCTTTTGAGTTTCCTGAACGATGGGCTGCTGGAGGGTGT